>JAYVTB010000156.1:0-2014 GCA_043774805.1 Cyclobacteriaceae bacterium
AAATATTTAAGTATTTTAAAACAAGAACTGGCGCGAGACGGTATCCCGTACGGTCATGGTGATAGACCTATGAAATGCTTTTCATAGCTTCTTCTCTGCTGGTTCCGCGGGATACCGGATCGAGTGTGAAGTGTAGACTCAAGACTTAATAAAGTTACTCGTCCGGTATGACACGCTGCGGTGAAGTGCGCATCATAATATGAAATGTCATACCGGCCAAGCAGGATAATGGTTGGATGAAACTGTAAATGCATAAATATTGATTGAACTGTATTCATAGGACTGGTGCGAGACGGTATCCCGTTCGGTCATGGTGACTAAACTATGAAATGCTTTTCATAGCATCTGTACTGCAACTTTCCACGGGATACCTGATCGAGCGTGAAGTGTAGACTAAGAATTTAATTAAGTTACTCGTCCGGCCTTGGCTGCGTGTACTCCGGCAGGCAGGTATGACACGCTAAAATAGAGTACGCATTTCTCGCTAAAGTGCTCAGGTTATTTATGCCGTGTCAAGAATATAATTACAGTATTATTATTAAAATCGGGCAACCTATGAATGGAAATGTCAGGTGAGGCGAACAGTATTTAGTAACGGTAGGGAGCCCATCTAAGTAATTTACAGAACTATGAATAGAACCATAGTGAGACCCGAAATCCCGCACAGATCGGATAACATTTCAATGACTCAATCAATCTTGATTATAGCATACTTAGTCAAACCACTCTCCCTCCTTATCAGCATCATGTTTGTTAGTGAAGGACATTTATCTGCTGCAATAAAATGGAGGGATGACCAACATAGGCATGGAATGACACACAAGACCGCTACTGATTCTTAACTTTTAATAGTATACTTGTTAACGGAATCCGTTGATTATTAAATTTTTAAAAAACATGAAACACAACTATTATATATCCCTGTTGCTGTTCGCGTGCCTGGTAACAACCCTGACTATCGGTCAAACAAGTAAAGCAACTACAGCCGAATCGATCCGGACAGCCGAACTCAATCAATACTGGACTGAAGTATCACGCACCGTTCGCGAGGGTGACTTCGAAGGCTATAAGGCCACTTATCATCAAGATGCAGTCTGTGTTTTTACTACCGGGGAAAACAAGCGCACCTCTCCTATTGATGTACAACTGGCCCTATGGAAGAAGGACTTTGTTGATACAAATGCTGGAAAGACGAAGAATAATGTTGCATTCCGTTTTACACAACGCGTGGGCGACCCCACCACCGCACATGAAACCGGAATATTTTATTTTACCTCCGTGGATAAGTATGGAAAAGTACTTTCAGGAGGTGGCGTGCATTTCGAATCACTACTGGTGAAACGCAATGGTAAATGGCTGGCTATGATGGAATACCAGAAGTCAAAAGCTACGCAGGAAGAATGGGAGGCATTGAAGTAAATTCAGCAACCGGTAATTTTTTTGCTGTGGTTCAGGTGCACTCGACATGGCGAAAGAATTAGGTTATGCCTTTGCCACCAGTCCTAATCGATCAGCATGAACAAATTGAATCCAATATCATTACTTGTCCGGCATGACACCCTTTAATAGCGTGTGAAGGTCTCAAAAGTTTGCAACTCACTATACAATGAAATTGTCATACCGGCCAAGCAGGAAAATGTTTGGGTGAAATTGTAACGCATAAATATTGATTGGATTTAATTCAATGGGCTCGCGCTAGCCGGTATCTGGTTCGGAATTGGTGATGCTTTTCATAGCTGTTACACTGCAACTTCCACGGGATACCGGATCGAGTGTGAAGTTAGTCACGGGAATTAATTAAGTCACTCGTCCGGCCTTGCCTGCGTGTACTCCGGCAGGCAGGTATGACACGCTGTAGGAGAGTGTGTAGGTCTTTGAAGGTGCCAACAAACATCCTATGAAATTGTCATACCGTCCAAGCAAGACAATTTCTGTATGAGGCAGTGATTCATAAATATTTAAGTATTTTAAAACAAGAACTGGCGCGAGACGGTATCCCGTACGGTCATGGTGA
>JAYVTB010000157.1:0-13523 GCA_043774805.1 Cyclobacteriaceae bacterium
GGCCTACTTATATTCCTTACTTTCAAAGCAAAATACCACAAGCAATCAAGAATAATGCGTTATTGTTCAACTCATACGAAAGGTTCGGATGAGTATGTCCTCGAATACATCTTCTTCTACAGATTTTCCCTTCTTGAAAACAGTTTGATGATAGTATTCAGCTTACACGAAAAAGTTACCCGCAAAGATTCTGTGTATGGCGATATGACTGGATTCACCTATCCTGGCCGATACATCACACATAACTCGGATGCCGCAAATATGAAAGTAACGAACTTCGAGGCGGCCAACGAGTTTATAAAAAGAACATACCGAAAAAGTTGGGGTGAGTTGAAATTGTAGTAGCGACTGAACGCATTCGTCCTGATTGCCATCAGTCAAAAGGCAATGAAATGCTTAACTCTTCTTTTTAAAAATATACGTCAGGCTCACCGTGGCATTGGTAATGATGGGCTTGGCCCAAAAACTGATGCTCAGGATATAACTCATCGTGACAAAGAGGAAGAGCATACCGGCCTTTAATGATATTAAATCACTGATTCCACCAATCAGAAGTTGAACAACTGCACCACCAGCAATGCCTGTCATCAGAATTCCGGCAAACGAGCCATGGTGTTTAGATACAGAGTTTAATCCCAATGAGACAATCACCGGGTACATTACCGAAAGAAAAAAGCCAGCAATAGGAAATGCCCATAGCGACCATTGACTACTCCCAAACAACCCGATGGCTACACTAACCATCGCCAGTAGAGTAAACCATCGAAGCACCAGTTGACTGTCGAAAAGCTTTAGTAGCACTAAGCCTAAGATGCCTCCGATGGTCATCAGTCCCCAGAAATAAGATACCGCATCCGCTCCCACTGTATTGGGATCATAGCCATGATATTGATTTAAGAATTTGGACATCCAGTAGGAAATTCCCTGTTCTGTTCCCACATAAGAAAACATTCCAATAAAATAGAGAATCACATACCTGTTTTGAATAAGTTCAATAAAGCTTGACCTGGAACCTACTTTTTCATCATCATGTAAAACTACTTTGGGGAATTTCACTAACAGGATGACTACAACCATAATCAAACTCAATAGGGCAAACACCCAATACACCGAAACCCATGACATCTGTATCGGGACCAGCTTCGTCATCAATCCGATGAACGGCTTCTGAAAATTACCCTTATCAATATTCGATACGAGGTACGAATACATCTGCGGACTGATAAAGGATGCAAGACCAAAAATAAGCTGTGCCAAAACCGAATTAAAGGTGTAGTGTTCCTCGCCTCCGGCTACCCGCAACAACGGATTGATCACCACCTGAAGAGCGGCCATGCCCGCGCCAATGGTAAATAAAGAAATCACAAAAACATTGAACTGCGGAGAAATAGCAAACATCAAAGCGCCCGCAAACGCAAAGACAAATGCCAGCATCATCATGCGCTTCTCGCCCCATCGCTCCACCAGAAAACCAGCAGGGATTGACATCACACCATAGGCAATAAAAAAAGCAAAGGGCAGAAAGCCAGCCATCGTTTCAGACAACTTATAGCTCTCCGAAACTTTGGGATTGAGTGCTCCCAGAATATTCGTCAAATAGGAAATAACAAAAAATACGAGGAGTATTAAAATGACGATCAGGACATTGCGCTTCATGCGTTGAATATTATTTAGTTCGCTTTATTTAATTTGAAATTTTAGGTATTGATCAACCTGAGCCGCTGCGCCTAACATCGCTATATGTTCAACTTCAGAAATATAAATTTTAAGGCGTTTTACCGAGTTAGGAAAATGGATGTTGTTTAATGATACATGCATTTGACTTTCGAAGTAAGGGAATGCTTTGGAGATGGCTCCTCCCAGGATGATCGCCTCAGGATCGTAGGCATATACGACAGAGCGCAGCGCAATCCCTAAGTGACCACCAAATTCCGCCCAACGCTTCAATGCCCATGGATCATTTTTCTGGGCATCCAGAAATGTTTGTTTACCAGTAGTATGATGAATCGTAGCAAAAAAATTCGCACCGCAATAATATTCAAAATCGTAATCCTTGTAAGGCAAGTAACCGATCTCCCCAGCGCCACAATTAGTTCCACTGTATAATTTATCACCGATGATAATGCCGGAACCAATGCCTGTACCTAGTGTGATGCCTACAAATGTTTTGTGTTGCTGACCAAAGCCATAATACTTTTCACCCAGGGCAAAGCAATTGGAGTCGTTGTTAATGAACACGGGAACACCAAATTCCTTTTCCAGAATATCCCGGAGGTGAACTTCCTTCCACGAAGGGATATTCACCACATCATAGACAATGCCTTTCTCCAGGTCAACAATGGAAGGAACACCGAGTCCAATGCCTTGAACACCGTTTTGAAACACGGTATGGATGATGGATTTTAATTGGTCTAAAGTGCTGGTTAGATCATCCTTGTCGCTGAGTGGTGTAGCCGTTGAATTAACGATCGTTTTTCCGTCAATCAATCCCGCCCGTATATTGGTACCACCAAGGTCAACTCCAATTTTCATTTGTTCTATAATTTTTTACCAGGATACAAAGTAGCAAAATAAGTGAAGAAAGATTCCGAATGATCACAAATCAGCTCTCCGATTGGTAATAAATTTTATAGAACTTTCGTCCATCCCTTTCCACACCTTGCTCAATTAACTCGCGGTCACCATGAATGTAGATGTGAAAGTTCTTATCCAGTTTCAACACGCTCTTGAAAATCCGGGCCTGCCTTTTTACGGCTTGTTGAGAGATAGCAAAACTGTAGTTTGTATCGTGATTGTCCGCGCGGTTATCGGCATCATATTTTCGAAATGATTTGATCACGCCCTTATCCTGCAACACTTCGTTTTCAAATTCCTGCTTATCAAAACTATCGTGCGACTTAAAATATTCGACAGACTTATTCAATAAATCGATCTGATCAGCTTTGTTTATTTGTATATCCGCAGGCAGCACCTTGGTGACAAATGACTTGGTGAGTGCAAGAAATTCATTGGTGTTATTCATAGCGTCATCCTTCAATGACATGTTGATAAACTCATGTTGCCAATAGTCTGTTTCTGTTTTAGCATTATCAATCACAAACAAAGTAAACGGATCTTCGGTAAACACAATCAGGCAAGCCTTATCCAGCCTTCGGCTACCAATCCCTTTTCTGAAAATGATGTTGGCTTCCCTTTTCTTCCCTTCCGAAAAGGAAGGCTCAATAAAATTCTCTTTGGTTTCAATCTTATACACACCCAGTGCTTTATAAAACCGATCATTCATTTTGATGTTCTCAAACTTCAAAACAAATAACTCACCTTCTTTAATATTAGGATGCTTGGAAACAGACTTCAAATATTTACAAATGCTTTTGGAGTGCTCAATAAAATCCTCCCCGTCCATTATTGCCTTTGAAAGTTTATAAAGAGGATTGAGACTCACTTCTATCTCGTGACTAAATTCTCCCGTTGAGGTGGCCGACAAGAAAGGCTTTAGAAACACTTTCTTCAACACCTCTTCTTCTTCTGGACTAGTAAAGTCAGATAATGTATTACTGAAGGTGGGACTTTTATCTTCTGTATTGATCTTATGAAAGATGATGTGTTGTATGGAGGCTTCGTCAAATTGTATCATTATCTATGTGACTTCGAATCTTAATTTATCCTACTAACAACTTCTTCACTTTTTCCATCCCCACACTCGCTATCTCTGTAATAAATTCCAGGTTGGGCACATGCAACAACTCCGGCTTCTTTGGATCCACTACATACTTCTTCACGCGATCCGGAACATAATCAATCAAACCCGCTGCTGGATAAACTACCATCGATGTTCCCACCACGAGAAAAATATCGGCTCTGCTGGCAACGTCAGCCGCCACTTCAATCATAGGCACCGCCTCACCGAACCAGACAATGTTAGGTCTCAGTTGTGAACCCATCTCACATACATCACCAAGTTTCAACTCCCATCCTTCAATAGGGTAAACCAGTGCAGGATTTTTTGTGCTACGTGATTCAAAGAGACTTCCATGCAAATGCAACACATGCGATGATCCGGCACGCTCATGAAGATTATCTACATTCTGTGTGATGACGGTAACATCAAAATGCTGATCCAGTTCTGCCAATATCTCGTGCCCTCGGTTAGGCTTAGCTCCCACTGCTTGCTCTCTCCGCTGATTATAAAAGTCCAACACTAATGCTTGATTCTTTCTCCACCCCTCAGGTGTGGCCACATCCTCCACGCTATGGCCTTCCCACAATCCTCCCGAATCGCGGAAGGTCGCAATGCCACTTTCCGCACTGATGCCCGCTCCGGTTAACACAACTAACTTCATTGTATGAGTTGCTGATTTATTGATTGGATGATTTGACTAAGAACGACCAGTTATTTATTTCAATTTCTTATCAAAAAACTCTTTTGCACTATCAAACACTTTCTTCCAGCTCTCATATCTCAAAAAACCATGCACTTCATCGGGAAGCACCAGGACTTCAACGGGAACATTTTTATCGCGAAGCTTTTCCACCAGGTCGGTAGTTTGCTGGAAATTTACATTGCGGTCATCGTCACCATGTACAAATAATGTTGGCGCTGTCCATTTGCTAATGTCTCCGGCAGGAGAAGACTTTAAAGCGAGTTCAGCTTCGTTTTTCCTGATCCCCCAATAGTCGGTAGCATCTTGTCCGTTGAACGACCAATCGTGCACGCCATGAACATCCACACCTGCTTTAAAGATTTCAGGATTGCGAGACAACCCCATGGCAGTAAGGTAGCCACCATACGATCCTCCCCACAAACCAATCCTTGCTGCATCAACCTCGGTAAGCGTTTGAAGATAACTGGCAGCTGCCACTACATCCTGATATTCACTTGCGCCACGCGGCCCTTGATTTTTTGCCCTGCGGAAATCACGTCCATAGCCAATACCGGTGCGAAAGTTTACGGAGATCACGGCATAACCACTGTTGGCGAGATATTGATTGAAGGCATAACTGTTACTATAATAATCCATGTAATGAAAGCCCAGTAACATCTGGCGATGCGATCCGCCATGCATGAACACGACACCCGGTTTCTTACCAGCCTTCGCGCGGTCAATAAAAAGTTGTGCATGTATGGTAGTGCCATCTGCTGCCTTCAACAGCACGGGCTCAGGTTTAACAAACCCGGCAGCATTAAACGTGGTGCTCTTCTGATTAGAAACGGGAACGACTGCCTTCGTCAGTTCATCAATTCTCATCAATAGTTTTGCAGAGCTAATTGTCGTACGAAATGCATACAATTGGTTGCTCGCCAGGGCGGGATACATTTCAATATTCTCACCTGACGTAATTGCAACAGGATTTCCATTGACCACATCCGATTTCCAGATATGCCTGCGATCGATGTCCTCCCGATTGCCATCGAAATAAATAAATTTAGCTGCGGCATCGAGCTTATAGCTTTCTACCTCACCGTCTCCTGGTGTGATATCCTTCAGGTCATTGCCACTTTCATTCATGGAGTAAACATGATTCCATCCACCATGTTCTGAGAAAAATAATATTCGTCCTGTACTGGTCCACTCGAGTGGTGTGTTAGTCTCTTGGGCAAAGCCACCGTCATCGGAAGGTGACTTCCATAACATCGTGGCGCGACCGGTTTCTGCATCGGCCGTCCAGATAGAAAACCTGATACCACTGGTAATATCTCCCAACTCTCCCATCTTCGTTCCTGCCGAGCGAATGAATGCAACCCTTTTTCCATCGGGTGACCACACCGGAAATTCATCGTGTGTTACATCCGGTGCCATCCAGCGAATGGATCTTTTAAACGTGTTAAAGATGCCAACAAAACTATGGTCGCCACGCTGGCTGGTGAACAATACTTCAAATCCGTCAGGAGAAAACTTGGGGCTTACATTTACGCCACGTGCCGAGAATAATAACTTCGGTGTGGCATTGATGTCCATTGGAGATTCATAAATCTGGCCGCCTTTACTAAACAGAAATTTGATTCCGTCTTTGAAGAAAACGGGATTGCTACCCTGCGTGATTTTTACAGGCGGATTTTTTGAAGAGATCTCTTTATAATAGATCGCCATCTCTGTGCCATCGGCCAAGCTGGCTGGGTTCGGGTATTGACCTGCATGATTGGCCGCACTGCCTCTTACATATAACAGTTTCGTGCCATTGGGAGAAAATACCAGTTGTGAAATTTCCTGACCATCATCCTGCGGATAGTCGGTGATAAACCGCGGCACATCATTTCCCGTCTTCACCAGGATATTGCGTTTGCCATGATCGTTCACCACCCAGGCAATGGTCTTCCCATCGGGTGAAGACGCAAACCCTGATTCAATCGGGTGACTGAGAAATTGTTCAAGACTGTATTGGGAGAATCCTACTGTTGGGGAACTCAGCAATAAGAAGACGATTAATCTTTTCATAATTCAAGAATCAAAATGAAAGCAATTGCTCTTAGTAGTTCAGGAGTGAATGGTACTGTTTATTATTTATTCCCTTTAAACTTCTCCATCGTCACGGACGTTGCGCTGCTGATTCCTTCAGCCTTGAACACTTTAGCAATAGTCAAAAATAAGATTTTAAAATCCAACCCAAAGGACTGATGTTCTACATACCAAACATCATAGGCAAACTTCTGGGACCAGCTGATCGTATTACGACCATTCACTTGTGCCCAACCGGTGATACCGGGTGTCACATCATGCCTTTTCCGCTGTTCATTATTATAGAGTGGAATGTATTCCTTAAGTAATGGCCTCGGCCCCACGATGGACATATCTCCTTTTAACACATTAATCAGTTGCGGCAATTCATCCAGACTTGTACTACGAATGATCTTACCCACCCAGGTGAGTCTACGATCATCCGGTAATAATTCTCCGTTGGCGTTGCTTGCATCATTCATGGTTCTGAACTTAATCACATTAAATATCTTTTCATATTTACCAGGTCTGGCTTGAATAAACCAAATTTTGCCCTGGTTCGAAACCAACAATAATATCATTGCAACTAAGAATAGTGGACTCAGCGTAAACAAAATAATTAGTGCACTAACTTTATCAAGGGCCGGTTTTATGATGCTTGCGTACAAATTGCCTGGTATTAAATGATGCTAAAGTTTCAGATTTAATATGGAAAGTCCAAAGAGGATGATAAATGGGTAAGTTGTCTTATGATATTTTCTGTGTTGCACTATTGGTCAACGATCAAAAAAAATCGCCCGGTTGCCAGGGCGAATTAAATCGTTAGTCTGTTTAATTCAGTTTATTTCTTTTTCACTTTCTTAGCGGCTACCTTCTTTACCGGTGCCTTTTTAGCTATGGCTTTTTTTGCTACCGCTTTCTTTACCGCGATTACTTTCTTTGGTTCAGGTTTTTTAGCTGCAACTTTCTTTGCTGCTGTCTTCTTTACTGCTTTAGTCGGAGCCGCAACTTCGGGAGTTGCTTTCTTCTTCGCAAATCGACCAAAACGGCCGCGTGGTTCCGGTGCATTCTCTGCCAGCGTTACGCATTCCTCCAACGTTAACTCTTCCGGCAATTTTCCCTTCGGAATCTTGACATTCTTCTTACCTGCCTTGATGTACGGACCAAAACGACCATTGAGTACCTGGATATCCGGATTCTCGGCAAAGCCTTTGATCAAACGATTGGCGTCCGCTTCGCGCTTCAATTTAATCAACTCCACAGCACGCTCAGGAATAATCGTATAAGGATCCTCACCTTTGGGTATGGAGACAAACTTTTTATCGTGTAATACATAAGGACCGAATCGTCCGATATTCACGGCTACCTGTTTATCTTCAAACTGACCCATATCGCGAGGCATCTTCATAAGCTCAAGCGCATCTGCGAGCGTAATATTTTCTATAAACTGACCTTGACGCAGGCTGGCAAACTTTGGTTTTTCACCGCCATTATCATCCGGGTTCTCGCCAAGCTGCACATAGGCACCGAACTTGCCGAGCTTGACATACATATTCTTGCCTGTCTTGGGATCAACACCAAGTTCCTTGCTTTTATTCTGAACCGATGAACGCTCAATCAACTCTGTTTTAGTCACCGTCTTTGAGAAGGGAGTATAAAACTGATCGAGCATCGTTTGCCATTTCAATTTTCCACTGGCAATCTCATCAAACTCCTGTTCTATTTCAGCGGTAAAGGAATAGTTCGTGATGTCAGGAAAATGCTCCACCAGAAAATCATTCACGATCATCGCGATATTAGTGGGAAACAACTTATTGCTCTCCGCACCGGTGATTTCTGTTTCAGTCTGTGATTCGATTTGATTTGACTTAAGTACATGAACGTTGTACTTACGCTCAACTCCTTCCCTGGTTTCCTTCACCACATAACCGCGCTTCTGAACGGTAGAAATGGTCGGTGCATAAGTGGAAGGACGGCCAATGCCTAACTCTTCCAGCTTCTTCACCAGACTTGCCTCGGTGTATCTGGCAGCATGACGCGAAAAGGTTTGAGTGGCCGATAATTGAATCAACTCCAACATTTGACCAACCGAAAGTGGCGGCAGCACCTTACTGCTTTCACCATCTTCATCATCATCGTCTTTTGATTCGAGGTAAACTTTTAAGAACCCTTCAAACTTCACCACTTCACCGGAAGCCGTAAGGGTTCTTGGGTTACCCGAAATAGTAATAGTAGCTGTCGTGCGCTCCAGTTCTGCATCGGCCATCTGCGATGCAATAGCGCGTTTCCAGATTAACTCATACAATCTCTCTGCGTTTCGATCCATAGCAGGATTCATAACAGAAAAATCTGTTGGTCTGATCGCCTCGTGTGCTTCTTGTGCACCGGAAGTTTTTGTTTTGAACCTTCTTGTTTGCACAAACTCTTTTCCATACGCGGATTGAATCTGGTTCACTGCACCCTGCACCGCTTCATCCGATAAATTCAGAGAGTCAGTACGCATGTAGGATATCTTACCAGCTTCGTAAAGCTTTTGTGCTACCATCATCGTCTGTGAAACCGAGAAACTTAATTTCCGGCCCGCTTCCTGTTGCAGGGTTGATGTGGTGAATGGTGGCGAAGGTGATTTTTTACCTGGCCGTTTTACCAGATCACCAATAGAGAATTTTGCTCCTTTGCACGATTCTAAAAATGCAAGCGCCTCTTTTTCATCACTAAATTTCTCAGCAAGGTCAGCCATTAGTTGCTTACCCTTTCCTAAATCGAAAATAGCAGAAACCTTATATGAAGATTTTGATTCAAACTTATCGATTTCACGTTCGCGTTCAACTACTAACCGCACGGCCACCGACTGAACGCGGCCTGCAGAAAGTCCTGTCTTGATTTTTTTCCAGAGAATAGGGGATAATTGAAACCCTACCAGGCGATCAAGCAATCGCCTCGCCTGTTGTGCATTCACTAAATCAATGTCAATGCCGCGTGGATTTTTGATCGCATTGAGAATTGCATTCTTGGTAATTTCCGTGAATACAATTCTTCGTGACTTCTTATCACTTAAGTTAAGTACTTCTTTCAAGTGCCATGATATCGCTTCCCCTTCACGGTCCTCGTCACTTGCCAGATAAACCATTTCGGCATCTTCAGAAAGTTGCTTTAATTTCTTAATGATTTCCTTTTTATCCGGAGAAACTTCATACGTAGGCTCAAAGTTATTTTCGATGTCGATGGCGCCATTTCCTTTCGCCAGATCACGTATGTGACCCATACTGGAGGTCACGTGATAATCTTTTCCAAGATAGCCTTCAATCGTTTTCGCTTTCGCGGGAGACTCAACAATCACTAAGTTTTTCGACATGTCAATTTCCTTTCAAGGGCTTCAAATATCAGTATTTTTTTAAAAACACAAACTCAACTATTCATTGGATGCCCCGATTTGAAATTCAAATTTGCTTTTTACAGAAATGAAAAACCTACGTAATTAACTTGATAACCACGATTTTGTGATCTATTTGTTGTCTGAATAACAGGAGGAATAACGATCACAAACATTTTTTTTCTTTATTTTGAATTTTAATAGAGATGAACCGAAATCTATTTATTGTACGCCACGCACAACCTCATCACAGTCAACCATATAACTCAGATAAAGAGCGTGAGTTAAAACCAGAAGGCATCATTCAGGCCACCCAACTTGGAAAATACCTGAACGATTCAAATTATAATGTCGATCTAATGATTGCCAGTGATGCGGTGCGCGCAAAAACAACGGCTACGTTAATTGCCAATACCATAAAGTATCCAACACATCAAATTAAATGGGACGAAAAAATTTATTCGGGAGGACTGAGAGAGTTGTTAGCAATCCTTAAAGAAATCCCTGACGATACACAACACCTTTTACTGGTCGGTCATAACCCAACTATTTCTGAATTGGCAATCTATCTGTCCGGTGCTCAGGTGTTAAGTATGTCCACGTGTGAATTAAACCTGATTCAGATCAATACAGTGTGGGCAGAACTAGTGGAAGGATGTGGTCAGCAAGTGTTACGTTACCAGCCCAACTATTAATATAAAGTATGGATAACTTAAAAAATGTTGATCCTAACGGACCTGGAATAAAGGGAAACCTATTCGGGCTTCCCTTCACCCCAGAAGAGGCCAGCATCGTGGTTGTTCCAGTACCCTGGGAAGTAACCGTTTCATATAAGGAAGGCACCGCTTCAGGACCACAGGCGATTCTTGATGCGTCTTCGCAAATTGATTTATTCCATCGTGAGATAACAGATATCTGGAAGTTGGGGGTTGCTATGCTTCCCATTCAAAATAAATTATACGATGAGAATAAAGTGTTAAGAGACCTGGCAGCGAGTCATATTCAAGCGCTTGAAAACCGGACGAATACAGAAGCCAATCGCATCATCGTTGATAAGATCAATGAGTCATGCGAAAATCTTAATATATATGTAAAGACTACTTGTGCACGATTGCTACGCGAAGGAAAATTAGTAGGCATCCTGGGTGGAGATCACAGCACCCCGCTTGGGTTTCTCCGTGCGTTATCAGATAAATATGATCGCTTTGGAATACTTCAGATCGATGCACATGCCGATCTGCGCAAAGCCTATGAGGGCTTTCAATACTCACATGGATCGATCATGTACAATGCCTTAAAACTTCCTGCCGTTGGAAAAATAGTTCAGGTAGGTATCCGCGATTTCTGTGAGGAAGAAATGGAGATGATGCAACGCGCAGGGGCTCGCGTAAAAACGTTTTTTGATTCCGATATTAATGAAGCCTCCTATCATGGAAAAAGTTGGGCCATCCAATGTGATGAAATCATCAAAGAGCTTCCTGAGTTGGTCTACATCAGTTTCGATATCGATGGATTGAATCCAAAATTATGTCCGCATACAGGAACGCCTGTGCCTGGAGGATTTGAACTGGAACAGATTACCTTCCTGATTAAGCAACTCGTAAAGTCAGGAAAAAAAATAATCGGTTTTGATTTATGTGAAGTAGCACCCAGTGCAGATGAGTGGGATGCCAACGTAGGTGCACGAACACTCTGGGAATTATGTAACTGGATGGGTGTTTCAAATAAGCTGCTTGGTTTGAACTGATTTTATTTCCTACTTTTCCGCTTTACAATTTTAATAATACGCCCTAATGAGTGAGTTTATCAGCGCTATTGCCACCGGAGTCTGGACTCCCATTCTGTTCTTGTTGATTTTAGGAGGCGTATTCTTTTTTCTTTATTCCGGATTCATTCATTACAGATATTTTGGTCACTCCATTGCCATCTTAAAAGGCAAGTTTCACAACCCTAATGATCCCGGCCAAATCAGTCCTTATGAAGCCTTGTCTACTGCGTTGGCCTCTACCGTTGGCATGGGAAATATTGCAGGCGTTGCTTTTGCTATCCATGTAGGCGGACCAGGAGCATTATTCTGGATGTGGGTAACAGCCTTTGTTGGCATGTCCACCAACTTCTTCACCAGCACACTATCGGTGATGTATAGAGGAAAAGATTCCGAAGGTGAAATTCAGGGAGGCCCGATGTATGTGATTCGCGAGGCTATGGGAAAAAGATGGTATCCACTGGCTGTCCTGTTTTGTATTTGCGCTATGGTGGGTTGCCTTCCGATCTTTCAGGCCAATCAACTCACGCAGGCAATCATGGATATTGGTATTGATTCCGAAGAAATAAAATCCATGTCGTTTCAATTCATGGGAATGGAGGTCACCACTATGAAATTTGTGATTGGATTTGTACTGATGATTATTTCCGGAATTGTCATCATTGGCGGCATTCAACGCATTGGCACCTGGGCCGGAAAGATGGTTCCACTCATGATTATTATTTACTTCTTTTCCGTCCTGGCAATTTTAATTATCCATTTCGACCAGGTACCTCACTACTTCATGTTGATTATCACGGAAGCATTCACGGCAGAAAATTATCATGGTCAGCAAGCGCTGGGTGGCGTAGTCGGTGGCCTTATTGTGATGGGTGTTCGAAGAGCTTCGTTTTCCAATGAAGCGGGCATTGGCACAGCGCCTATGGCATTAGGTGCCTCTCAAAGTACGGAGCCCATACGTGAAGGATTAGTCTCCATGATAAGCCCAGCCATTGATACCCTGTTGGTTTGTTCTCTTACTGCATTGGCGATTTTAGTGACGGGAGTCTGGCAAAGTTCTGATTCCAATGGGGTAACCCTGACTGCCTCGGCATTCAATACCTCTATGCCGGGTATTGGGAAATATCTGCTGCTTCTGTGCGCCTTCTTTTTTGCCATTACTTCACTTTTCTCCTACAGCTATTACGGAAGTAAAGCATTGTCATTCCTGATCGGAGTTCCCGCCAGTAAATGGTATAACTATTTTTATCTCCTCACCATTATTTTTGGAGCGGTGGTTTCTATGGACCTGGTGATTAACATCATTGATGTAGCCTATGCCTTAATGGCAATCCCAACCATGGTGTCTGGATTTTTTCTGGCTCCAAAAGTAATGAAGGAAGCAAAGTCTTACTTCAGTCGAATGAAATCACAAGGAAATCTCTAAGCCCTGGCTTCTATCTTTTGAGGATTCGAGTCTGAGAGCGGATAGTCGAACAAGCCATGTTCTTTAATTGCCTCCTCCACTTTGGATGGAACAAATTTTTCCCATCCTGCTTCTCCACGCTTGATCATTGCCAATACATTATCTGAAATAATGTGCAGGTTGTTCACGTTGGCTTTGCGTACGTCTTCTAGTTTATTATTGGCCATCAAATAACGGAACAATGGCTTTAGATTATCCGGCAGCTCATTTTCAAAATCATTGAGGGTAAATAATTCTTCTCCATCCAGGCTACGTAAGGCCGGGTAGATGTAGAGTTTTACGTTGGTTCCAAACAAAGAGGAAAAGCTTTCCAATATGCCACCTCGCAGGTTATCATAGGTCTTTTCTTCGAATATTTTTTGCAGAGCATATATTCCCAATACCAAGCCGATCTTTTTTCCTTTGGTGATTTTAGACAGGTATTCAACAAGGCGGAAATATTCAAAATAATTGGAGATCAATACGGTCTGGCCTAATGAGCAAATG
>JAYVTB010000158.1:0-60211 GCA_043774805.1 Cyclobacteriaceae bacterium
GGCCTACTTATATTCCTTACTTTCAAAGCAAAATACCACAAGCAATCAAGAATAATGCGTTATTGTTCAACTCATACGAAAGGTTCGGATGAGTATGTCATCGACTATAACATTGTCCCCATTTGCCCGTTATTATTTTGGTAAAATTTACGTGCAAGGTGCATATCAATTCGGAACGCAGAAATCAGAATATACATTCGGAAATTCTACGCAGACAACTAAAGAGGGCATTTCAGGTTGGTCATTGGCCGGAGGATATGCGATTATGTTAAATGAGTCGGTTGCCCTGGAACCTCAGATTGGATACCAGTCTATCGGTTACAAGGACAAGGATTCGGATAACAAGGACATTACTTCTGGCTTGTTTATCCGATTAGGAATCTTTGTTTATCTGTCAAAATAGAAAGTATTCGATAAGTTCGTTGCTTAATGCAGGCCTTCTTACTTTTATGGCAAGTATTTTGTTTCGTGGGTTAAATCATCAATAAACTCCATTATGAAGACAATTAAATTTATTATTGCGCTGCTGGCTTCAGTAGCATTTATGAACCAAGCGCATGCACAGGCACAGGTCTCGTTGGGTATCAAGGGTGGACTTAACTTTGCCAAACTTGACGTAAATCAAAGCCTAGCCAACAACTATGAAAATAGAACCGGATATCATGCAGGTGCCTTTATGCTCTTCAAGTTGACCAAGATTGGTATTCAACCTGAAGTCATCTTTTCAAGACAAGGCTCTAAATACCAACTTAATTCACAAAATCTGGAGGCAAACTTTGATTATATCAATATCCCAATCCTCTTTAAATTATATACGGTAGCAGGTATTAATTTACAGATCGGCCCACAATTCGGTTTTTTGTCCAAAGCCCAGGCGCAACAAGTGATTAATGGTGCAGTAACCACTACGGATGTGAAGAGCTTATACAAAAACTCTGATACGAGTATCGCGATGGGTGTTGGTTGGGACTTGCCACTTGGTATCACCCTGGATGCCAGGTATAACTTAGGTATAAAAGACATCAGTAGTTCATCGACACCACAAACCAAAAATCAGGTCATTCAGATTTCTGTGGGCTATAAGCTATTTAAATTTGGTAAATAGATCCTTACAGACTTAGGAGAAGAAGCCATCTTTGCGATGGCTTTTTTATTTTCTGTAAGATCACCTAATTTCGCAGCGATTTCATCCATGAATTACGCTGAGACGCTGACGTACCTGTATCAAAACCTTCCCATGTTTCAGCGCATAGGAGCGGTGGCATATAAAAGCGATTTGACAAATACCATTGCCTTGTGCGAAGCATTAGGCAATCCACAAAATAAATTCAAATCGATACACATTGCGGGCACTAATGGAAAGGGGAGTTCCTCTCACATGCTTGCTTCGGTATTGCAGGCCGCAGGATACAGAACGGGTTTATATACCTCCCCTCATTTGAAAGAATTTACCGAACGCATCCGGATCAATGGCATTGAAGTAGATCAGGACTTCGTAGTTGATTTTGTTGAGCGAATAAAACCATCGATTGAAGAAATTCAACCTTCCTTTTTTGAAATTACGGTAGCGATGGCGTTTGATTACTTTGTCCATCAGGAAGTAGATGTGGCTGTTATTGAAGTGGGGCTTGGTGGAAGACTTGATTCAACAAATGTAATTACACCTGCACTTTCATTAATCACGAATATTAGTTGGGACCATATGGATTTACTGGGTGACACCCTGAATAAAATTGCACTTGAAAAGGCAGGCATCATTAAAACCAAGGTGCCGGTGGTTATTAGTGAGCGTCAGGCGGAAGTAGAAGATGTGTTCAGATTAAAGGCCCAGGAATGTAATAGCAATATTACTTTTGCTTCGGATTTATTTAAAGTTACGCAGGAATCTGAAGGTAGTTATTCCATTTATAATGATGATCATCAGTATTCATTGGCCGTGGATTTGAAGGGCGGATATCAAACCCGAAATATAGCTGGGGTATTATCCTGCATCAGAGAATTGAGAAAAATTGGATTCACCATTTCTGATCAACATGTAGCCGCTGGTTTAAAAAATGTCATGCAGCGCACCGGGTTGCGAGGCCGTTGGCAAATACTGGGAAGAAATCCATTGATTATTTGTGATACTGGCCACAATGAAGCAGGCATCCGGGAGATCATTAAGCAGATTAATGAAACAAAGCATCATCACCTTCATATGGTGCTCGGTTTCGTGAGAGATAAAGATATTTCCAAAGTTCTATCTTTATTACCGGCAAGCGCCACCTATTATTTCTGCGCGGCCTCCATACCCCGCGCTATGCCTTCTGAAGAATTAAAGCAGAAGGCAGAAGGATTCGGATTGAACGGAAATGCTTACGGAAATGTGAAGGAAGCTATTCAAGCAGCGAAGGAGAATAGTGCTATGGATGATTTGATTTTTGTGGGAGGCAGCACCTTTATCGTTGCTGAAGTTGAAGATTTGTAATGATTGATGTGTGATGAAAAGTAAACTCAAACGCTTTGAAATAATTTCAGCAAGGGAAAATGTAATTGAGCCCGGTAAGGAAATATTCGAAACGATAAAAGGTAGGTGGAATAGCGTTTACTTTAAAAATGAACATCCGATCACGATAGAACTCGCCTGTGGTCGGGGGGAATATTCAGTGGGAATGGCACGTGCTATGACGGATAGAAATTTTATTGGCGTTGATAAAAAAGGCGATCGGTTATGGAAGGGAAGTACGTGGGCAGTGGAGGAGCAACTTGCCAACGTTGCCTTTTTGCGCACCGACATATTATTTATAGAAAGTTTTTTTGAATCAGGAGAAGTAGAGGAAATCTGGCTTACGTTTCCAGATCCTCGCCCAAGAAAGAGGGATATCAAGAGAAGATTGTCGAGTTCCCGTTATATTGATATGTATAAAAAGCTACTGAAACCCGGTGGCTATTTTCGGTTTAAAACTGACAACACTGACCTTTTCAATTTTACGTTGGAAGAGTTGTCGATGAGAAATGACCTGGTCGACTTTACCTATTCCCACGATCT
This sequence comes from Cyclobacteriaceae bacterium, assembly GCA_043774805.1. Taxonomy (GTDB): domain Bacteria; phylum Bacteroidota; class Bacteroidia; order Cytophagales; family Cyclobacteriaceae; genus ELB16-189. The sequence continues at coordinate 3,029 of JAYVTB010000158.1, forward strand.
CTATGAATCGGAATTAAGACCGGAGTGCTATGACATCAAAACAAAATATGAAGAGATGTTTGCGGCACAAGGGGAGAAGATCAAGTACGTACGCTTTCGATTCGCCTAAAAATATAATCAAGTATCACGTCCGTTTTGAGGCTCTAAAATTGCCTTCAACTACGCCAACGTCAATCAAGTACTTCCAATTCCTCCAAAATAGAAGCAAGTTTATCGAAATCTTTTAGTCCTGGCTTGAGTTCATTTTCTCCCGTCACGTTAATGCCTTCAATGTGAAGATTCAATAACTCAACGATGGGATATTTTTCTGATTGATTAACCAGCACTCTAAAGAAAGTGGTTATGTCATTCAATTCATGATGATCCAATCTGTCCAAATCTAATATCAACTCACTGATTTTATCCTTGTACTTTATGAGCTCATTTTTAACAGCGCCCCACGCGGAAATTGGAAGAGTAACCATCCATTGCATAGTGGGCAACTGATCAATCAGCGTTAATTGATGATAGGTTATTTCCAGAGTAGTGACTGGGTATTGATCAAGGGATTGCAAAGGCATCATTTCGGTCACGTCTAACACGAATTCCGGACCTGTTACCCAATCGGTTATCTCTTTAAAGGTGGTGGGATTAACAACATTGGCAGGAAAGCTCAACCAATCAACCCCCATTCCCGCACAATAGCGTGCATCGCCCAGATTGGTGATATTTCCCGCTTTGACTTTGGTTTTTAATGACATGGCTCAAATATCAAAAAGAAAAAATAACTTTGAAATGAAATTGCCCATAATGAAGATAGGTTTAGATGTTTTTCTGGTGTCGATCCTTGTTATATTTTCTTGCACTGAAACTGATCAGGTAGTGCCCGATTTAGGTCTGGATTATTTTCCATTACACGTAGGCAACTATTCTATTTACGAGGTCTATGAGGCCACTATTTTACAATCCGTAAAGACAGAATCTTCTTACGAACTTAAGGTGACTGTATCCGATTCCGCAGTCGATGAAAGGGGTGAAGTCACCTATTTTTTGTTGAGGGAGAAGCGAGTAGAATCCACCGATGTATGGGAAGGTGTTGATACCTGGTCAACGCGGGTGATCAATAATCAAGTAATACAGAATGAAGCCAATGTGTCGTATATAAAACTCATCTTTCCACCATCATTGAATTTGAAGTGGGATGGAAACCAGTACAATAATCTGCCGGGCAATGGTGAACTTTTTTATGACGGAGATGATGCGCCTTATTTTATTTCTGAGATCAAAAAACCCGTATCCTTAAGTACCGGCATTGAATCCGATAATTCCCTGACGGTAATCCAAAATGATCTTACCGACAATTTTACCGGTATTGACGAGCGTAAGGAAATCTATGCCAAAGACATTGGTTTGGTCTATAAAGAATTCAATCAGATAAGATATTGCACTGCTCCGTCTTGTTACGGACAACAAAAGATTGATCAGGGAGTTATTCTCACTCAACGTTTGAAAGAGTATGGCAAGAAGTAAGGTTGTTTTATTTGTTATTGTTTTAAGCGCTTTTGCTGCCGAGGCGCAAATCAATCAATATTTCGTTTTTTTTAAGGATAAAATGGGGACACCCTACTCCATCGGAGATCCATCTCAATTTCTATCTTCCCGAAGTATAGCAAGAAGACAAAAGCAAGACATATCGGTTATACAAGAAGACCTTCCTGTGAACCCTGCCTATGTAAGTCAGGTTAAATCCACAGGTGCAACCATTTTCTTCACTTCGCGATGGTGGAATGGTGTGTTGATTGAAGGAAGCAACACTATGATTAGCAGTGTTAATTCATTGCCTTTTGTCGATCATTCACTGTTGGTGGCTCCAGGTAAGAAGTTGATAGGAGGAAGGATACGAACTACCAAACAGAAGAAAAACACTGGAGCGGAAGAACCTGTCAATCAAACGCAATTGGAGCAAATAGGATTGGATGAAATGCATGCGATGGGTTTTTTGGGAGAAGGAGTTCGCGTAGCAATTTTCGACAGTGGATTCAAAGGGGTAAATCAGACAGAACCTTTTTCACTCTTGTTTAGCGAAAGCCGTGTGAAACAGACTTTTAATTTTGTGAATAACATCAACGGAGTTTATCAAAATGATGATCATGGTACCGAAGTACTTTCTGTGATGGCGGCCAATACAACGGGAGTCTATACCGGTGGCGCTCATAAGGCAGAATACCTATTATATATCACCGAAGATGTTAGTAGTGAATATCGGGTTGAAGAATTTAACTGGACCATCGCAGCCGAACGAGCTGATAGCGCGGGTGTGGATGTTATCAATTCATCACTGGGGTATTATGACTTTGATGATCCTGCTATGAATTATGCCAAATCAGATCTCAATGGAGAAACGCCAGTGATTTCTCATGCTGCCAGAACAGCAATTGAAAAAGGAATGATGGTGGTGTGTAGTGCTGGAAATGAAGGTGGAAATTCCTGGAAATTAGTGACCCCTCCAGCCGATGCGAAAGAAGTATTGGCAGTGGGTTCTGTAACTTCGCTAGCAGCACTAAGTGGGTTTAGTTCTCAGGGGCCAACGGCTGACAATCGAATAAAACCGGATGTAGTGGCTATGGGGTCAGGCACAAGTGTGATCCGGTCTAATGGATTGCTCGGTACGGCAAGCGGCACATCATTGGCAAGCCCCTTGATTGCAAGCCTGGCTGTGGGAGTATTGCAGGCGTATCCCATGTTGAGTGTTGAAGAGGTGTATAATGCGATTGTGAATTCTGCCGATCAGGCTAATAAACCGGATAATCTGATGGGCTATGGGCTACCCCATTTCAGGGCAGTGAAGAACTATATTGAAAGTGAACAATCTGAAGAGGTAGTAAGCATTTATCCTAATCCTGTTACGGGTAACAGCATTCAAATAAAATTGAAGTCGTTGCCGGATGCGCCATTACAAATTGTAATTATTGATTCGCAGGGAAAGCGCACGGAAGAATTTAGTCATCCAATCGACTGGCTTAATAACCCGCTTGAATACGATCTTTCCAAGCTTCAAGCCGGACTTTATTTAATTAGGATTACTGTGGGCGATCGAACCACTACGTTAAAATTTGTGAAGCTGTAGCCGGAAGTAGTTTTCATTTAAAATGAACCTCTATCTTTGAGGAAATTATTTTCTGCTCACATGCCCATAATAGCACCCTCCATTCTCGCAGCTGATTTTGCTAATCTTGAACGAGAAGTTCTGATGATCAATGAAAGTTCTGCTGACTGGATTCATGTCGATGTGATGGATGGCGTATTCGTGCCCAACATTTCATTTGGTATTCCCGTCATCGAAGCCATCAAGAGGCATGCGAAAAAGCCATTGGATGTACACCTGATGATCGTTCAGCCGGAACGTTATGTAGAAACATTTCATAAAGCGGGTGCGGATACCCTTACAGTGCATTTGGAGGCAAGCACTCATTTGCATCGCACCATTCAGCATATCAAATCGTTGGGAATGAAAGCAGGTGTTGCTATCAATCCTCACACAGGCGTTTCGATTTTGAAGGATACCATCGCAGATATTGATCTGGTATGCATGATGTCGGTAAACCCAGGGTTTGGAGGGCAAAAATTTATTAAAAATACATATCGAAAAGTAGCAGAGTTAAAAGACCTGATCGAAAGCCAGCAATCAAAGGCCCTTATCGAAATTGATGGTGGAGTGAATCAGCAGAATTCAAAACTTTTGATCGATGCCGGAGCCCATGTATTGGTGGCCGGTAACTTTGTGTTTTCATCACCTGATCCCAAAGAGGTAATGCAGCGTTTAAAGAATATGTGATAGTAACGTGGCCTGAATTTTGAATTAACCCATTCAACGCTCGATATGAGAACCCTGATACTTTTCGTGCTTCTAACCTCCCTATTTTCCTGTGCCCGGTCTGTTTCCAGAATTGATCCGAATCAGCAAATTGATTTAAGCGGCCGGTGGAATGATTCAGACTCACGCCAGGTAGCCGATAAAATGATTGGTGAATTGCTAAGCAATCCAAGATTTACGCAGTATGCTCAAGCGTTGGGCCGAAAGCCAGCCATTCTGGTAGGTCAAATCAGTAACAAAACCAGTGAACATATTGAGGCAGGAAATTATGTCAAGAAGTTTGAACTGGCTATTTTCAATTCTGGCATTGCAGACCTTGTAGAGTCGGATGCCTTTCGCGATAAACTTCGGGATGAACGAGCTCAACAACAGGATTTTGCTGATCCGGCAACGGTGGCCAAATGGGGCAAGGAAGTAGGAGCGAATCTCATGCTGTTTGGAGAAATGACTTCTGAAACCGATGTATACAGCAGTAAAAGAGTGGTTAATTATGTCACTACACTTTTTCTCACAGAAGTAGAAACGAATAAGCGCATCTGGTACGGTCAGAAAGAGATCAAAAAATATATTAAGAATTAATTCCGATGCTCCTTCACCGCTGACTTTAAGCAGCCATGAGAATATCTAAATTTTTCCAATTCCGATTTAAGATTCTCATTCTCGTTTTCGTGTCGGGTTCTTGCGCCACCTACTATCAATCCAATTATACGTTCAATCAGGAGTTTGAGCAAGGCAATCTGTCGAATGCGTTGGCGAATCTTCAAGCAAAGTCTTCAGAAGCCAATGGAAGGAAGGAGTTTCTTTTTTATGTGAACAATGGCCTGGTACTGTCCATGATGGGACGTTATGAAGAAAGCAATGACTATTTTGAAAAAGCGTTTTTGTTTGGGGAAGATTATCGCAATAACTACCTGTATGAAGCCGCTTCTTACCTCACCAATCCAATGGTCACCAGCTATAAGGGAGAAGATCACGAGCATCTGATGGTATTGTATTACAAAGCCCTCAACTTTCTGAAGTTGGGCAAAACGGCAGATGCGTTGGTGGAATGCAGGCGTTTAAATATTCGACTACAACAACTAAGTGATCGCTACCAATCAGATACCAAATTTCAGCGGGATGCCTTTGTACATACCCTGATGGGTATTATTTATGAAACAGACAAGGATTACAATAATGCATTCATTGCCTACCGCAATGCCCTGGAAATATATAATGATGACTATTACAAATTGTTTCAGTTTAGTGCTCCAGAACAGTTGAAGGTGGACTTGTTGCGAACTTCATATCTCAGCGGATTTACAGAAGAATTTGAAAAGTATAAATCGGAATTCGGGATGCCTGATTTTAAATATCAAGCACCGGAAGGTGGGGAGTTGGTGTTCTTTTGGCATAATGGATTAAGTCCGGTGAAGGCCGAGTGGGGCATTACCTTCGTGGTGAGCCGTAGGGATAATTGGATTTATTTTTCAAATGCAGAGCTAGGACTAACCTTTCCTTTCAGAACAGATCATTACAATGAAAGCGATCGCAAGGGATTGAATAGTCTTGAATTTTTCAGGGTAGCTTTTCCCAGGTACCTCCAGCGTCCAACCTATTTTACGGATGCATCGCTTGAACTTCAAGGCGAAACGCGCTCCCTTCAGCTTCTCGAAGATGTTAATAAAATTGCTTTTAAAAGTCTTGAGCAGAGAATGAATCTTGAACTAGGTAAAGCGTTGATTCGGGTGGCGCTAAAGAAGGCAACGGAATACCAGGTAAAGAAAGAAGACAAGACTCTTGGATCCGTGTTGGGAATGATCAATGCGATTACGGAAAAGGCAGACACCCGAAATTGGCAAACCTTGCCTCATAGTATCTTTTATGCACGAATGCCCCTGGCGGAAGGTAAGAATACGGTGAGTCTTCATTTGCAATCTCACCAAGAGTTAACCGACCATCAGTTTACCTATGAGGTAAAGAAGGGCCAGATACTTTTTCATACATTCAGTTCGTTGGAAAGCGGTTACCCTCAATCTGGCTACTGAAATATACCGTTTTGCCATCCATCTTTACCTGATTATCTTTAGCGTTTAAATTCCTATAATCCTGAATAGCCGGCATTTTATATCGCTATTGGTCTTACTGTTTCTTTTTGTAGCTGAGACAGTCTATGCTCAGGATGATGAGAATCCCACCTTTCCGTTGGAGACCATTTATGCCAAGCGCAAGAGTTACCCCATGCGTACCATTTTAAAGAATGTTAAGTTCAGTGCAAGCATAGGTGTAGGGAATACTTTTTTCAGGCATAAGCTCGATGGATTTGGTGTCTTTCAACGAACCGGTTATGCACCAAGAATTTTTCCGGTGGGTGTAGGCGCACCGCCTCAGTATTCAAATTGGGTAAATGCAGTTGTGGAAGATAACCTTACCGTTTTGCCGGACAGTTATCTCGTAAGCTCTGATACCGCCAAACTGGGATTTAAAGGCAATGGACTTAATATTCCTTTTCATGTGTCTATCCATTATGAATTTAATAAGTTTAGAATCGGTGGAGGTTACGGACTTGAGCCCATGTTCATGGGTAACTTCAAATCAATAACCTATGCTGATAAGATCGGAACCTTTAAACCGTCCGATCCATCGGGCATCATGAAGAAATATTACGGGATGATTGGCTATTCGTTCTATCGCATCCAGAATTATCTCTTTACCGGCAATCTTCAAATAGGAGGCTATAAGCCAGGCAATAACTTCGACAAAGCGCTGATTAAAAAGGGAGTGAATGTAAACCTGGGTGTCACTATCGAGCGGGAGCTTTCTGAATACTGGAGATTATTTGCCAAACCATCGCTTGATTTCAAAAGTTATACCCTTACTGTGGATACCAAATCGATCAAACATAATCTCAATGCAGCTTATCTACAGTTAGGATTAACCTATTCTATTCCCGACCGGCCCAAGTGTTTTCACAAGGAGTGCAAGATTCAAATGCACCACGCCCATGGCAACATGGAATACAGAAGCAGGGTGCATCCGTTCTATAAAAAACAGAATCCAAATTACGGAGAGAACTACCCGACATTGATCAAGTATAAGGGTAAAAACAAGAGAAAACTTAACCCGTATTAGACACGATTTTGTAACCTGATGAGCTGCCTTTTTTTATTTAAAATCCTTCATTTTCTAGCGTTATTTTAATCTCAGTTTCCCTTTATTTAATTACCTTGCACCTTCGTTTTTAAGGCCTTTATAAGGGTTTTTAAAGCGAACTACTAACCCTTTAATTTTCGTGGCAGAAGAAAGTAATTTACCCCCGGCAAGACAGAACATAATACCCATCAATATTGAAGATGAGATGAGGGGAGCCTACATCGATTATTCGATGTCGGTAATCGTTTCCAGGGCATTGCCCGATGTAAGAGATGGTTTGAAGCCAGTGCATCGAAGAGTATTGTACGGAATGCTCGATTTGGGTGTAAACTATAACAAGCCCTATAAAAAATCCGCCAGGATTGTCGGTGAAGTGTTGGGTAAGTATCACCCACATGGAGATGCGTCAGTATATGATACTATGGTGCGTATGGCACAGGATTGGTCATTGCGTTATACACTGGTGGATGGACAAGGTAACTTTGGATCCATCGATGGAGACTCTCCTGCCGCAATGCGTTATACGGAAGCCCGATTACGCAGATTAGCAGAGGAATTACTTTCCGACATCAATAAAGACACAGTAGATTTCCAGTCCAACTTCGATGATTCTCTTACCGAGCCAACGGTGTTACCAGGGAAGGCTCCCAACTTGTTGATTAATGGATCATCCGGTATTGCTGTGGGGATGGCCACCAACATGGCTCCTCACAACTTATCCGAAGTAGTTGATGGAATTATCGCTTATATCGATAATAGAGAAATTACAATTACTGAATTGATGAAGCATATCACTGCCCCCGATTTTCCAACGGGAGGCCTCATCTATGGCTATCAGGGCGTGCAGGAAGCCTTTCTTACGGGAAGAGGAAGAATTGTAGTAAGAGCGAAAGCTGAGATCGTCACCTCTACTTCGGGGAAAGATCAGATCATTGTTACAGAGGTTCCCTATATGGTGAACAAGGCGATGATGATTGAGAAAACCGCAGCGCTGATTAACGACAAGAGAATTGAAGGAATCAGTGACATCCGTGATGAGTCTGATCGTGATGGATATCGTGTTGTTTATGATCTTAAAAGGGATGCCATTCCGAACGTTGTTTTAAATAATCTTTTCAAATACACCCAACTTCAGTCTTCATTCGGAGTGAATAACGTGGCCCTTGTAAAGGGAAGACCACTGACGCTGAACCTTAAAGATTTAATCGTACATTTTGTGGATCACCGTCATGAGGTGGTGGTGCGCAGAACGAAGTATGAATTAAACGAGGCAGAAAAGAGAGCACACATTCTGGAAGGATACCTGATTGCATTGGATCACCTGGATGAAGTGATAACCTTGATTCGTAATTCAAAAGACCCCGAAGTTGCTAAAGAAGGCCTGATAACTCAATTTAATCTTTCCGAAATTCAGGCGAAAGCAATTTTGGAAATGAGGTTGCAGCGCCTTACCGGCCTTGAGCGAGACAAGATCCTGAACGAATACAAAGAGGTGAAGGCACTCATTGAGCGGCTGAATGAAATTTTAGCCAATGAATCAGTGCGAATGAGCATCATTAAAAATGAGCTTGCTGAAATTAAAGAACGTTATGGCGATGCCCGCAGAACACTGGTGGTCCATAGTGATGATGATATTACCCTTGAAGACATGATTCCCAATGAAGAAATGGTGATCACTATTTCTAATCAGGGTTATGTAAAGCGCACTTCGTTGTCAGAATATCGGACTCAAGGAAGAGGAGGCATTGGATCAAAATCAGCTACTACGAAAGAGGATGATTTTACCGAACATTTGTTTATTGGCTCGGCACACAATTATTTGCTCATCTTCACCGAATTCGGGCAAGTCTATTGGAAGAAGGTGTATGAAATTCCAGAAGGCACTAAAACATCCAAGGGTAGAGCCATTCAGAATCTTCTTAACATTCAACCCGGTGACCGAGTAAAAGCGGTGTTAAATGTGAAGGGCCTTGACGATATCGATTACATCAACAATACATTTGTTATACTTTGTACGGAAAAGGGCACCATTAAGAAAACATCCCTTGAAGCCTATTCACGTCCGAGGGCTAATGGCATTACAGCCATTACCATTAACGATGGAGATAGATTATTGAATGCTGCCTTAACAAACGGAACGAATGATATCATCATCGCCAAAAGCGAAGGCAAAGCCGTTCGATTTAAGGAGAGTGATGTTCGGCCAATGGGACGCACGGCTTCAGGCGTCAGGGGAGTTACCTTAGAGTCTGAGGCGGACAAGGTGATTGGTATGGTCTGCATTTCAAGAGAGGATGCAAATCTCCTGGTAGTTTCTGAAAAAGGATTTGGAAAAAGGTCCTCAATTGAGGATTATCGCATTACCCGAAGGGGTGGGAAAGGTGTGAAGACGATCAATATCACGGAAAAAACTGGCAAGCTTGTTGCAATTAAGGAAGTGGTCGATAATGATGATTTAATGATTATTAACAAGTCAGGTATTAGTATTCGGATCAGTGTGGCAGAATTGCGCATCATGGGACGAGCTACGCAAGGAGTACGATTAATCAAGCTTAATGAAGATGATGCGATTTCTTCCGTAGAGAAAATCCAAAAGATAGAAGGTGATTTAGCCGAAGGAGAAACTATAATACAACCAGAATAAAAAACAGAATAAACAATTTGAACCTTAACCTAAACTTGAAAATGAAAAAAATAGCAATCATGCTTATGGTTTTAACACCTTTTGCTTTAATGGCACAAAAGGAGATTAAGCCTAACATAGTAAACGCTGAAAAGGCTTTACGTGCCGGAAAATTTGACGAAGCGAAAGCCATAATTGATGTTACCACCTCCAGCCAGGAATTCATGGTTGACAAAAAGGGTAACCCCACTAAGAATGCTGCCAAAGCATGGTACCTGAAAGGACTTATTTATGCCGGTATTGATACTACTACCGTTGAGAAATATAAGTCGTTGGTTCCAGATGGTTTCCCTGTTGCCAAGGAAGCATTTGAGAAGGCAAAACAAATTGATCAGGATAAAACGCCTGCATTTTTTAATGATGCCACAGGATTTCCGATGATGAATGAACAGGTGAATACCCACCTTGCACAAAGCTATTTCAATACTGCCGTGAAAACTTATCAGGACGAAAAGAACTACAAGAAGGCTTTCGAATTTACTGAAAAGACCTTGTACTTTATTCCAAAAGATACTTCCATCCTGATGAATGCGGGTGTGTTTTTCGGCCCTGCCGCTGAAGAATGGGATAAGTCCATTGCGTATATCAATGACTATCATTCAAAAGGCGGTTCTAACGCGGATTCATATATTCAGTTATTCAGCATTTATCGTGATAAGAAAAAGGATAATGATCAGGCTCTTAAAGTAGCTCAAGACATGGTTAAGAAGTTTCCGAATAACAAGGAGTACCCAAAGTATGAACTTGATATGTATATTAAGATGAGTCGTTTGCCTGAAGCAAAACAGGTCATGTTAAGAGAGGCCAATGCAAATCCAAGCGATAAAGAATCGCGCTACTTTTTAGGAGTTATCAGTTACGAATTAAAAGATAATGCTGAGGCCCGCAAGTGGTATGAGGAATCCATTAAACTTGATGATAAGTATTTTGAGCCACATATAGGTCTGGCTGAACTTATTTACCTGGATGCCAAAGATGTGAAGGCCCAAATGAATCAGTTGGGTAATTCAAAGGAAGATTTTAAAAAGAAAGTTGATCTGGATAAAGTTTATCAGGAGAAATTAAAAGTAGCACTTCCTTATTGGGAGAAATGTGAAAAAATAAGCCCGGATGATCCAAAAGTTCTTGATGTACTTTATCTGATCTACAATGATCTTGAAATGACTGCTCAGGTTACTCGTATTGAGAAAAGAATGAAGACACTAGGTCTTTTAGACTAAGCAGCATTACTTCTATCTGAAAGACCGTTTCGAAAGGACGGTCTTTTTTTATTCTGATAGGAGTGAAGCTTTAACCTGGATTATGCAATAGCCCCGACCTTCAGGTCGGGGGAAATAAACAAAAAAATAATTGGCTTTAGCCAAAATTATTTTTGGGCTAAAGTCCGTTGGGTTTGTTTCCATTTGTTCCCCGACATAAGTGTCGGAGCTATTTTTCTAATGCATAATTTGGGTTTAAAAAAAATATTAACTGTCCTGGATATCTCGGGTGTAATGGACTATGAATTCCGTTGCCTTGGGATGAAGTGTGTCTTTTTCGAATGTACATTGATACTGATTTTGACTAAGCTTTTCAATGAATTGGTCGATGGATACTCCCGTAATGACGGGATGAAATTCGATGATCATCTTTTTTACAAGTGATAATTTTTGATGATGGATCAAATCATTTATGATTTTTATTTCAGACCCCTCTACATCCATTTTCATGACGTCAATTTCATTATCGATATAACTTGAAAGCTTCTTTGTAGTTACCATTTCCAACGGATACTTGACTGTTGATTGAAGCAAACTCGTGGTCAGTGAGCCCTGATTTGGATGTTTATAGAGCACTGCCGTACCTTCTGTGTCGCTTAGCGCATAATTTAACAGGGTAACGAGCGTAAGATGATTGACCATAATATTTTTTCTTAATAACTCGAACGAGGCTTTATTGGGCTCAACAGCTATAATTCGACTTTCAGGATATATCTTTTTAAAATACAATACTGACAAGCCGATATTGCTTCCGGCATCCACAATGACTGGGTCTTTCTTTTCACTTTCAAATGCATAGGTCTGATAGATGAATATTTCTTCGAATAGATTAATTAATTCAGGATAATTGAAGAAGCGAATGGTGCGGCCAAGTATAATTTCTGCTAACTCTGTCGAATTTGATCTGCCCGCATCTTGATTTTTTCTGTAAAAAAGGAATGACCTAAACACCAACCGGAAATAGCAAGAAAGAAGACTAGCCTTTCCGTATGGGTAGGAGGACGTTAGTATTTTCAGAACTATTTTAAAGTAGTGCTTCAAAATAATAGTCGCAGGTAAATAGCTTTACGCGATTTAATTTTCAGTTTTATGTTTAAAGCAACCTCTTTTAAAAAAGAGTAGGTATCATTAAAGATCGGCCCTCAGGCATACAATGCTTCTTTTTGAGCACTGATGGTTTCGCTGGAGATGTACTCGTCATAAGTCATCAACTTATCAATATGACCGTTCGGAGTAATTTCAATAATGCGATTGGCAACGGTTTGAGTAAATTCATGATCATGCGAAGTAAACAATACGGTGCCCGGAAAATCTTTTAGTGCGTTGTTAAATGCAGTGATCGATTCGAGGTCGAGATGGTTAGTCGGTTCATCCAAAATCAAGAGGTTAGCACCTGCCAACATCATACGGGAGATCATGCAGCGGACCTTTTCACCACCGGATAATACAGTACATTTCTTGAATACCTCTTCACCGGAAAAAAGCATCTTACCGAGGAAGCCCCGGATGTATACTTCATCTTTGTTTTCATCATCAGCATACTGGCGCAGCCAATCTACGAGATTATCATCCGACTGAAAGTAGCGTTCATTATTAACAGGCAAATAGGCAGGAGTAATGGTCTGACCGAACTTAAATTCACCTGCATCAGGTTTCAATTCTCCTGCCAGCAATTGAAACAGGGTGGTAATGGTAAGACTGTCTTTGGCGTGGAAAGTGATCTTATCACCTTTGTTGACAAAGAAATCAAGATTTTTGAATAGCGTTTCTCCGTTTAATGAATGAGTCAGATGTTCTACATGAAGAATCTGATCTCCGGCCGTGCGCTTTTGTTGAAAAATAATGGCAGGATATTTTCTAGTAGACGGCTGAATATCATCCAGATTAATTTTCTCAAGTAATTTTCTTCTGCTTGTTGCTTGCCTGGATTTCGATGCGTTAGCACTGAATCGGGCAATGAATTCTTGTAATTCTTTCTTTTTCTCCTCTGCCTTCTTATTAGCCGAAGAACGTTGTGATGACGCCAACTGACTGGATTGGTACCAGAACGAATAGTTACCGGTAAACAATCGGATTACTTTGAAGTCAATATCTACAACATGGGTACATACCGTATCAAGAAAATGGCGATCGTGAGAAACAACGATAACGGTATTTTTAAATTCCAGTAAAAAATCTTCGAGCCAACTCACCGTATGAATATCCAGATCGTTGGTGGGTTCATCCAGAATAAGAATGTCGGGATTTCCAAAGATCGATTGTGCCAGCAAAACCCTTACTTTTTGGGCACCACTCATTTCCTTCACTAATTTGTAGTGATCCTCTTCCGGAATTCCCAAACCACTAAGAAGCGATGCTGCGTCCGACTGGGCGTTCCAACCGTTGAGTTCCGCAAACTCTGCCTCCAACTCAGACGCCTTAATGCCGTCTTCTTCAGAAAAGTCGGGCTTCTCATAAATGGCATCTTTATTCTTCATGATTTTCCACAGAACAGTGTGTCCCATCATTACGGTGTCAAGAACCGGAATTTCATCAAACTCGTAGTGATTCTGACGTAATACGGCCATTCTTTTGCCTGGATCCATGGTAACGGAACCACGAGTTGGGTCAATTTCGCCAGAAAGGATCTTTAAAAACGTTGATTTCCCTGCACCATTCGCTCCGATTACCCCATAGCAATTGCCTGCCGTGAATTTGAGATTTACCTCGTCAAAAAGTACGCGTTTGCCGAACTGAAGGGAGAGATTATTTGCTGCTATCATTGAAAAGTAAAATAAGCCGCAAAGGTAAGGAATAGGTAACAATTAAACTTAACTGGCCTAAAATTGATGGACTGAATAGTGATATGGATGCCCTTTATTATTTTCCTTGATAATTATCATGTTAAATTACTGATTGGATGTGGATATTTATTGAGTTTAAATTATCTGTCGGCATTTGAAATCGATTCCGATGATGGATGCTAATGAAGTGAACCCAACAATCGTGGAAAAGAATTCCTTGCGTCTCGTGAGTAGTGGATTTGAATATTTTGATCTACTGGAACAACTTATCCTTTCTGCTCAGGATCGCATTCATTTACATGTTTATATCTATGAAGATGATCAAACAGGAAAACAGATTGTCAGGGCATTAGTGGCTGCGGCTAAGAAAGGTGTCAAAATTTTTCTCGTGGCCGATGGATATGCGTCTCAGGATCTTTCTCATTCCTTCATTGATGGAATGAAATCGAACGGCATTCAGTTTAGGTATTTTAATCCTCTTTTGAAGAGTAGGTATTTTTATTTTGGCCGAAGAATGCATCACAAGGTGGTGGTTGTGGATGGAATCAAAGCAATGGTAGGAGGGATAAACATCAGCAACAATTACAATGATACGGTGGAAAGCACGGCATGGCTTGATTGGGCATTATATGTCGAGGGGGAAGTAGCGACAAGACTGGAAGTGGTTTGCGAGGAGTTGAGAAAATTTGAAATACTGGAAATTACAAGAACGCGCTTTAAGCGAAAAAAGCTGATTCTACCAGATCAATCTATTGAGATTCGAATCAATGATTGGGTGAGGGGAAAGAAAGATATCACCGCTACTTACCTGAAGATGTTGCGAAATGCGAACGCGCATGTGACCATTGTCTCCAGTTATTTGCTTCCCGGAAAATTATTGCGAAGGAATCTTAAGGTAGCTACTAAAAGAGGGATAAAGATCAGGTTGGTAATGGCAGGTATGTCGGATGTAACAATTGCCAAGCAAGCCGAGCGATATATGTATCGGTGGTTGCTGAGAAACGAGATTGAAATTTATGAATATCAAAAAAATGTCCTCCATGGAAAAATGGCTGTCTGCGATGGGCAGTGACTTACATTGGGCTCGTACAACGTAAATAATATTAGTGCATATGCCAGCATTGAGCTAAATCTGGATGTACACAATCCTGATTTCACCTGTCAGGTTGAAGAGAAGATTGAATCTATCATACAAAAAGATTGCAAGAAAATAACGAAGGAGGAATATAAGATCCATAACACACTCTTTAACCAGTTTGTACAGCGAAGTGCTTATGATATTTTTAGAATTATGCTGTTTCTCTTTACTTTCTACTTCAAACAAAAGAAGAACAATTGACCTCTATTGACTACCTCGGATTCTTGTCACCAGGGATGTCACGGTTTGCTCATTCCAATTCGCAAATCGTCCGCGCTGCATAACCAGAAGATTTTCTTTTGGGTAATTGAGATAGTAATGAAATGCAAATCGTGCATTTGGGGTATGCCATCCTGTTACCTGTCCAAACCGAAGGTCGTTAAATACAAGCGTATCTGATCGATTTTCGATCGAATAGAATCCTTGTGAAAATTTTTTCAATTGATTTAATGCATGATCTTTCTGCCACCCCTGCAATAAATGATCATTTTTGGGAATGTATGTTAAGGACATCGAACCTGACTTGTCAAACACAGAACGGTATCCGATTTGATATCCTGAATCAACTTCCGCAACTACAAACCAAAGCCAGGTGTTCAGCGGAGTTGGTGTGATAAAGAATCGCTGGTAACTTATGTTTTCTTTCTTCAGCATATCTTTCACTTCGCTGCTCACTATGTATTTGTTGGCGAGGGCATAACCCAGATACAGTGAACTGATGATAAGTCCGGTGGTAGCCGTCCGGATGCGGTACTTACTGTTAACCGGATACACGATCAGTAATACAAACACTACGATTAATGTCAAAGAATAAAAGGGATCAACTACAAAAATGGTATGGAACGAAATTCTGATATCGTTAAATGGGATAAACCAACCCACTCCATAAGCATTGAATGCATCTACAAACAAATGAAGTCCCAGTTGAATCACAAAGAATAAAAACCATGACGCCCGGCTTACAGATTGATTCTTATCCAAACGAACTGCACCCCAGTAGCCAACAAGAGTAATCAGGAACATAAATATAATGGAATGGGTAAACCCCCGATGTGCCAAAATATTATCTGCAGGAGAGAGCCAAAGTGAAGCAATAAAATCAATGTCCGGAAAACTGTTGGCAATTGCACCTAGTATCAAAGCGCGCTTACCGATTTTCTTTCCTAGCAGGATTTCACCTGCAGCGGCACCTAGTGCAATGTGGGTAATAGAATCCATTATTAATTAAGTTCTCTGAAACAACAGTTAGCTAACAAGTGTATTCATGACAAAGATCATGAATAGTTAAGATGATCATCGTTGGACAATTTAAGATAGTAAAGTATGTCCGGGATACTTGAAGTGGCGGCTAATAAATTTCAAACCATGGCTACACAAGCAAAAACAACCAAAAAAGCCACCCTGCTTAATTTGGCAGATAGGCCGATAGATGCACAGGGTGAAATCGATGAACTTACCCTGCAACTTGCGCTGGGAAAGGCAGAAGTAATGGGGAAGTATGAAGAGATAAAGAGGGAATTCAGATATCGGACGGACAATTTTATAAATTCACTAAAAAACCATTAAGCAGCACATCCATACAAAGAAATGATTTCGAGGCTAGACCTCTTGCAGGAGCGATTGAATTTGGATAAAGCCGACAGTCGCGAGATGTTGTTGCTCTGCTGAGATTTATTTCCTGGATAGACAAAGTAGCCAGGAAAACAAACAGAAGGTCAACCACCTCACCTATTGAATCGGGCTAATGTTTTATATGCCCAAGAACTGTCAGCCTCAATAAATTCCCATTTGGTTCGTTTAATTATTGGTAAATCGTAGACTAAGATTATTTACCTTTAGTCATTAAGGCTCAATATGGATATTGGAAATTTCAGACGCGGTCAATACATCCTCATCATTACCGGGATGATTGTATTATTGGCATCATGCCAAAAGGAAGAAGTAGATCCATCGGTTACAGGCGAAGGAGTATATATCAATGAGATTTACTCCGCAGGTGACGATTGGTTAGAACTTTATAATGATCTGGACGCAGCTAAGGATATCAGCGGGTTCTTTATTTATGATGATGCCACCAGAAAGTACAAACTACCTTCCGGTACATCGATTCCATCTAAAGGATTTTTAATAATCAATTGCAATGATTTAGGCGTTGGCTTAGATGCCAATTTCAAACTTTCCTCATCAGGCGAGACTGTTTATTTTGAGAATGCTACAGCTACCCTGATTGATAAAGTGGAGTTCCCTGCATTGGACAACGGACAATCCTACGCACGTTTTCCAGATGGATCTCCTAACCTTGTGATTTCAGGAAATACATCGAAGGGTATATCCAATGGAAGTAGTCAGGCTCCAGCCATTGCCAAAGTCAATCAAATCCCATTGGTTCCTGCACTTGATCAGGCTGTAACTATTGAGGCAGAACTCGTTTCCAATAATAATATCGCCTCGGTGAAACTGTATTATCGATTCAATGGCGCATCATATATATCCTTGACCATGGCGCTCACTGGTACGGTATACCAAGCTGTGATTCCTGCAGCCAACAGCACCGGCAAAATGGAATATTATGTAGAGGTAAAAGGTAGTAATGATAAAGTAAGCTATAGTCCATCACAGGCTCCGACAAAAACACATAGCTATTTGCTTAACACGGATCCTTTACCCCAATTGGTGATTAATGAATTTATGGCATATAACACATCCTGTTGCGCTGACACCGATAGTGGTTCACCAGAATTCGATGATTGGATTGAAATTTATAATAATGGTAGTATTGAAGTGAACCTGGCCGGCATGTATTTATCTGATGACAAGAGCAATCCGTTCAAGTATAAAATCCCATCTGATAATTTATCCAAAACCATCATACCTTCCGGTGGCTATTTGATTTTATGGGCGGATAACACTCAAAGCCAAGGTCCATTGCATTTGGAGTTTGCGTTAGCCAATGCCGGTGAAGATGTGGCCCTGTTTTATATTGACGGAAGAACGATTGATTCTTACTCCTTCGGAGCGCAAAGTGAAAATATTTCCCTTGGCAGAACGACTGATGGCGCTTCAACATGGAAAGCCTTTAGTACACCAACACCGGGAAAGGCAAATCAGTAGGCAAGTCTTAATTCGATGAACGCACTCGGGGTTTCATCAGTGTAATTTAGGCTTACGAATTTTGTATAATTTTTTAAAATTCGTATTTTGTAGGTACCTCATTACCTTAATCAACCCCTAACATGAAAAGATTTCTCAAGTATCTCGGCTACTTACTTGCCGTAGGAGTAGTCGTTATTGGCGGACTACTCTCTTATGTAAAGCTTGCCTTGCCAAACGTTGGAGAAGCGGAAGACTTAAAAATTGATTACACAGTTGAACGAATTGAACGTGGTCGCTATCTGGCAAACAACGTTACTGTTTGCATGGATTGTCATTCCAAACGTGACTGGTCAAAATTCTCAGGACCGCTTTCTGAAGGTACCCTAGGCATGGGAGGCGATCGGTTTGATCAAAGTATGGGCTTGCCTGGTGTATTCTACGCACGAAATATTACACCTACCGGCATTAATCGTTATACCGATGGTGAATTGTTTCGTCTGATTACTTCCGGTGTGACAAAAGAGGGCAGGGCCATGTTTCCATTGATGCCCTATCCTTATTATGGACGAATGGATAAAGAGGATATTTATAGCATCATCTCTTACGTTCGATCAATTCCTGCCATAGAAAATAATGTCCCCGATTCGGAACCAGATTTTCCAATGAACTTTATTATCAATACTATTCCACAAAAGCCAGTTCATCAGACTAGACCTGATAAAGCCGATTTACTTGCCTATGGTGCCTATATGACCAATGCCTCAGCATGTGTAGAATGTCATACCCAAGTTGATAAAGGGCAAATTATTCCTGAGTTGATGTATGGCGGAGGGCGTGAGTTCAAATTTCCTGATGGTTCTGTTGTAACCACTTCCAACATAACTCCGGATAAAGAAACCGGAATTGGATCGTGGACAGAAGAAATGTTCATCAAACGATTTAAGGTATATGCCGATTCTACCTATACTCCAATTTCTGTGGCACCGGGAGAATATAACAGTATTATGCCCTGGACGATGTATGGAAAAATGAACGAGGAGGATTTGGCGGCCATTTACGCATACCTTCGTACGGTTAATCCTATTAACAATACGGTGGTGAAATTCAAACCGGCTGGGAAACAGAATTAAACTACCGCTGAGCTTCAGCCTTTCTTTTTCGACTTTGTTTTTTTACCTGTTTGTAGTTTGGTAAGTGTTTCACGTAGGGCAATTTTTGGAATTGATGACTGATGCGCTTTAATAAATTCTTCCAACTGAGTTCGATATAATTTTGTCATACTGCGCAAAACCCATGAGATGGCTTTTGTGATTAGAATTTCTTCTTCTGAAGTCAGAGTAAGCACATTTTGGACAGCTACCCTTGCCAATCGTTCATCAGCAATCTTGCGCAAGGGTGAACATAACAGAACCAGCGAGGCCCTCCGTTTTTGAATATTTTTACTTTTGGAAAATTGTATCAGCAACGGCTTCCATGTTTGCCATTGCGAGACTATTTCTGAATCAGAATACCGTCCGGTGCAAAGAGAATCTACCTCTGCCCAGCCTTCAAGATAATTCAACCAGGAATTAAATAACACGGGACGAAACGTTCGTTGATCCAGCGTGGAGTAATCGAGCAGGATTCCGACCATACATTTCTCTGTGGAGGATTTACCTTTTATGAGACTGGTAAGAAGCGCTGAGAAGTTAGAGGATGACAAATTGCGATGGGTGATCATCCACTCCTTTGCAATTTTTCTCAAGATGGGTATGCTAATAGGATATCTTGGATGACTGTTTCCCAGGTATGAGTTAAGGAAAGTATGCTGGGTAGGTTTACCTGAATGCAAACGAATTTGTTGAAGAATTTCTTTGTGAAGGGCGTTCATGGATTAATAGCTTGAATTAAGTAATATTACTTGAACTGAGGCGTATACAAAATGAAAAAATGTTCTACCGGCAAAAGATTATATTATAGTGAGCAATTGGCCGAAGATGCGTTAATAGAAGCCCATATTCATTTTGACTATAGAGCAGGTGGTGGGCCAGTAGCGGTTTATCGATGTGAGGACTGTGGTGACTATCATCTCACTTCACGAGGTCCCATGAATATTAGGCTGGCGGAGCAATTGACAAATGGAACCATTAAAAGATTAAGAGAAGCCAGCCGTTGGCAGAGTAAGTTTAAGAATTAAGAGATACTGGTTCAAATCGATAGGTAAAGGAAATCTAAATGAATAGAGAAAGTTATTCCTTGTTGAATTAAACTGCTGTTAGAGATCATAGATGGATGTGAAACACGTGACAACTTTTTACTTTGGTTCTTTTTTCCAATCTTCCTGAAATTTACTTCTCACCTATTCATGAATACGATTACGCTCGATAAACTCTTGCATATTGATTACCCGATCATCGTTGCGCCCATGTTCCTTATTTCTAACACAAAAATGATTAAGGCAGCTCTGGCCAACGGAATTACTGCTGCGTTTCCTGCATTGAATTATCGTACTGATGAGGAGTTGAGGGCCGCCATTCTGGACATAAAGGCATTTTCATCAAAGCCATTCGGTGTAAATCTGATCGTCAATAAATCAAACCTAAAATACAAGGATCAGCTAAAAACGTTAATTGAACTGAGAGTTGATTTTATTATCACTTCACTGGGAAATCCTAAAGAAGTTATTGACCAGTGTAAACCACTAGGTATTAAGGTTTTTTGTGACGTGATTGATCTTGCTTATGCAAAGAAAGTTGAAGCACTGGGTGCAGATGCACTTATTGCAGTGAATAGTCGTGCCGGAGGTCATGCTGGTAAGATTTCACCGAAAGACTTGATAACATTGCTGAAGGAGAATTGTAATATTCCTGTTATTTCAGCAGGAGGTATTGCGCATGGAAAGGACATTACGGAAGTGCTGGAATGGGGAGCGGCTGGAGTTTCGGTGGGCACCATCTTTATCGCTTGTGATGAGGCTGATATTTCTCCTGAGTATAAGCAGGCCATGGTAGATTATGGGGAAAAAGACATTGTGATGTCTACCAAACTTTCCGGATCTGCACTGACCGTGATTAACACACCCTATGTTCAACAGATGGGCACCAAGGCTACATTTTTAGAGCGTTTGATGCATAAGAATAAAACGCTAAAGAAGTATATAAAAATGTTGATTGCTTATCGGGGTATGAAGCAAGTAGAGAAAGCTGCCTTTGGAGCTACCTATAAAAGTGTTTGGTGCGCGGGGCCCGCTATTGAGCACGTCCACAGCATACAACCGCTCGGGGAAATCATTAAGACGCTTACGAAGGAATATGAGGAAGCCATCCAGAATTCAAAATTCAACATTCAAAATTGACTGGGATGTTAGACGAGATAGATCACTGGAACAAAATTGCCCCCAGCTATGATGATGAAATCTTTGATGTTTTTCAAAGTGACAGGAAAAAGAAACTACCTACCTATTTTAAGAAACACGCTGACTTAGCTAAAACAGTGATTGACTTTGGATGTGGCAATGGCAAATCGTTTCCCTATATCGCTCCACTATTCAAACATATCCTCGGTCTCGATATTTCAAAAGTATTGTTGAAGCAAGCCTCACAACGAGGGTTTTTAAATATTGACTTGAAGCAACGGGATCTCACCATAAAGAATCTCAGATTGACTCCTGTTGATTTTGCCTTTTGTTGTAATGTGATCATGTTTCCGGTGATTGATAAGAATCTTATCATGCTCAAGAACATCTATCGTGCTTTGAAACCAGGAGGAACTGCTCTTATTGTATTACCCTCGTTAGACTCTGCCGTGTTTTCATCCTGGCGATTAATTGATTTGTATCGCAGGGAAGGAGTGAAGACAGACGATATACCCTCTCATGAGTTTCATTACTTTAAAGGAAGTAAGAGAAACATCCTTCAGGGCATTGTTTTTATAGACGGTGTTGCTACCAAGCACTATTCTGAGCCGGAAATACGAGTAATTTTTAAAGAGGCGGGTTTCCATATTACCAAAATTGATAAACTTGAATATGATTGGAACACAGAGATTTCATCTCCTCCCAAGTGGTTGCAAGATCCTTATCCCTGGGATTGGTTAATAGAATGCAGGAAAAAATGAAGCGATTAAAAATTTGAGTGTTGAATCTATCGCAAAAAAAGGCAGCCAATCATGATAGTTACCATTATTTCGGATGCGATTTTTAGTTAGATTCGCACCCGAAAATTCTAATAATTATCTATGAAGTTCTACCTGAGAATCGTTCCTTTTCTTATTGCAATCGCCACGATGGCTGTGCTCCAGTCCTGCAAAAATGAACCACCTACTGACCTGGCCAAGGAAAGTATCATCCCAAAACCGGTTAGCGTGACGGCTACCGGAGACGGATTTTCATTGTCAAATAAGTCTGTTATTTATGTGCCGAACGGAAATGGTGAATTGGCCCAGGTAGCTCAACGATTGGCTTCTCAACTTAATTCGGTAACTGGTTTTACCAATTCCATTCAGGAAGTTGATAAAAACCCAGTAGAAGGTATTTATCTAAACATAGATGGAAACGATTCTCAATTAGGAGACGAAGGCTATAATCTTGTAATAGAAGAAGAT
Source organism: Cyclobacteriaceae bacterium (assembly GCA_043774805.1). Classification (GTDB taxonomy): domain Bacteria; phylum Bacteroidota; class Bacteroidia; order Cytophagales; family Cyclobacteriaceae; genus ELB16-189. The sequence goes on from JAYVTB010000158.1 coordinate 25,551, forward strand.
TTAATTACGATCACCGCCAACAAACCTGTTGGAGTGTATATGGGCGTGCAGACATTGCTACAGATTGTGCCATTACCTTCCAGCGATAAATCCACTTCTTCACACGAAAGCAAATTCCGATTGGCCACTGGCACCATCAGGGACTACCCGACCTATGCATGGAGGGGTTCTATGCTGGATGTGGCACGTCATTTTTTTAGTGTGGATGATGTGAAGCGTTACATTGACTTGATTAGTGATTATAAAATGAATGTATTGCATCTTCACTTAAGCGATGATCAAGGCTGGCGAATTGAAATAAAATCATGGCCTAACTTAACAGCACATGGCGGCAGCACACAAGTAGGAGGTGGAAAAGGTGGATACTATACGCAGGAACAATACAAGGATATTATCGCCTACGCAGCAAGTCGTTATATTACTGTAATCCCTGAAATCGACTTGCCTGGACATATCAACTCCGCATTGGCTTCTTATGGAGAATTGAATTCCGGAATAAAAGTTCCAGTGGAAGGTCAGTTTAAAGGTCCTATACAAACCCAGGGTATTCTTGGAGGCAAGCAAAAACCTACCGCGCTTTATACTGGCATCGAGGTAGGATTTAGTACCCTTAGCCTGACAAAGCCAACTACGTTTAAATTTGTGAACGATGTATTGCGTGAGTTAGCTGAAATAACACCGGGTCCTTATTTGCACATTGGCGGAGATGAGGCACATGTAACCAAGAAGGAGGATTATATTGAATTCATAAACAGGTTCACGGAGATTGTAAAAGCCAATGGAAAGCAAATGATTGGATGGGAGGAGATTGGCCAGGCAAATCTTGATGATAATGCTATTCTGCAACACTGGACAAATGTGAAATATGCTCAGGAAGGTGTCGGCAAGGGAGCAAGGGTTATTATGTCGCCCTCTAAACGTGTTTACCTGGATATGCAGTATGATTCCACCTCACGATTAGGATTGCATTGGGCGGCTTATATCGAAGTGGATGAATCTTATAATTGGGATCCGGCTTCACAGGTTGATGGTATTGAGCGAAATCAAATTCTGGGTGTAGAAGCACCCTTATGGTCAGAGACACTGGTTACCATGAATGACATTGAGTACATGTTGTTCCCTCGCATTATAGGAGTGGCTGAAATAGGATGGTCACCATCTGAAGGAAGAAACTGGGATGAGTACAAGGTTAGACTTGCCAATCATGGTCCAAAGATGAAAGCGAAAGGAATTGATTTCTATCGCTCTTCTCGCGTGCCTTGGGTTGATTAATTCGTAATTTCAGCAAACAGGAAAACCCGGCAATCACCGGGTTTTTTTATTGTTTCATTTTCTCAAAAACAAATTCCTGCACTTTGCCATCTCCTGATGTTGTCGCTTTCAATGTATTCCCTTCACGCTGATAGGAAATTTTCTTTGGATAATCATGTGCTGGATTTTCACAGGTGAATTCGTTGGTAGCAACTTTTGTGAATAGGAAATGCACCGGCTTTGGATTTTCCGGAATATCTGCTACGTAATGGATTTCATCTCCCTGTATAATAATTTTTAGTTTCTCTACGAACACGGTATCATTTCCCTGCAGGGTGACGCCCAATCCTGAAAGTTCATGGTCATTGGTTTTTCTCCAGTACTCTACGGAGGTTCGCCCTGGTTTTTTAATATTAAGGCGAGCCCATTTTCCTTCCAACCATGAAAGGGAATAAAAATCAGTTTTTGTTTTTTCATTGGATTGTGCCGAAGCGCTTGATGTGATCACCAGCGCTACTGTTAATGCGAATAAGATTTTCATTGTATTTTCACTTTGTTTCGGCTAACATTATTTGCTAATTGTATAATTAGAAAGTTATTTTAACTCTTATGGAAATATGTCATTACTGATTGTGAACTATGCAAAATTTCTTCCTATGTAATCTATCAGGTTGTGAATACATAAAATGTCATGATTTTTATAATCGGTTTATACCATATTCTTTACTAACATTGAGTATGAAAATACAAAAAGAGATCATAAAAACAGTCCTGTTTCTCTCGATTGTTTTGATGTTTACGAGTTGCAAAATCGAGATAAAAGATTCGTATGATCATTCGGTCGACTTTAGTAAATACAAGACTTTTTGCTGGATGACAGGATGTGAATTTAAATTTAACGGTCCAAAATACTTAAATGACAGCTTGCTGAGAGAAAGTCTAAAAACGGCTTTAATTGAAGAGTTGGAAAGTAAAGGGCTAAGAGAGGATACCAATAATCCAGACTTATTGGTGGGATTCACCATAACGGTCAAAGATGAACAGGCCATCATTTATCACCGAGCAGAAGGTTCACCCGTATATTATCAGCCGCTTGAAACTGATCGTGAAGTAATTAATTACTTGAAAGGAACGGTAATCATCGGGATGGCAGACAAAAAGGAAAGCAAAATGGTGTGGCAGTCGGTTGCTCAAAGCTATATGGAACTGAATCCCGATTTCTCTGAAAAGAATATCCACAAAGGAATAAAACTGGTGTTGAAAAACTTTCCTCCCAGGCCTGAGAAAAAATAAAGCGCTAATCAGTAATCGCCTCTGCTTCCATTTCTACCAGGTATTCTTCACCGATTAATTCTGCCTTCACCATCGTATTCACTGGTTGAATGTCTTTAAACCTTTCGCCATGAGCACGGGCAATCGGTTCCCAGTCGTTAATATTCCGAATGAATATTCGAGTGCGAACTACTTGATCCAGGGTGCCACCTAATGATTGAATCGCGCCTTCAATTTTGTCAATAACAAAGTGGGCCTGGGCAGCAGGATCGTTTCCTCCAATTGCTTTGGGGCCGTGGGTGGCGGTAGTTCCTGATACCAAAATCCGATTCCCTTTTTTTACCGCACGACTAAATCCAGCGAGATCTTCCCATACCGTTCCACTAAGCGCTTTTGTTCTTCCATCGCTGCCGGCATAGGATGGGTATGGTGCCGGGAAACTTTCTACATGATGACTTAAATCTCCGGATGCGGTTAGAAAAGGTGGCTTGCGGTACTCATCTCCACAATCACCGGGAATCATTGTTAATCCTGAAATAGATCGGGCAATCAAATCATTACTTTCTTTGTCCAGCTGAAATGAAAATAATTTTTCATTTTCCATGATATGTTCACTCTTACCGAGTCTGGCGCCAATAATTACCCCGGCAACGGCAGGCTGATCCAGCATATATTTGCTGGCAATATTCGCAATGCTTACGTTATATTTTTTGGCAATACTGTCGAGCGATTTCAAAAGAGATTGGAATTTTCCCCATCCACCGGCTGCATCGATGAAACGCTTGTATTTCATTTGAGACCAGGTCAATGATTCATTCAAACTTGGTTCTGATTTCCCCAGCCATTTTTCAGAAAGGAAGCCTCCGGCTACGGTACCAAAAGCAAGCAACTTTACATTATGTTTCAAACATAACGCGGTCATTTTACTTCCCGCACGTTGATCCAGTAGTGAGTAACATACCTGGTTGGTGATGACCTCTATTCCGCTGTTGACAACAATTTGAAGATGAGCCGTATCAAAGTTGGTGAGGCCAATATGTTTGATCAGCCCTTCTTGTTTCAATTCCTGTAACCAGAAAAGGCAATCGAGCCATGCAGGATGGGCGTAATTCCAGGCATGAAATTGCATCAGATCGATTTGTTCGGATTGCAATCTGCTGAGTGCAAGAGATACTGCTTTCTTTACATCTTCTTTTGTAGTAGCTCCAGGTTTAGGTACCCATTTGGTAAACAACTGTGCTTTACCTTTTGAATAGTTGGTGTTGAATACTCCTGAAATCTCTTCGGCTGATCCATAGTGATCAGCCATATCAAACGTGGTGAAGCCAGCGGTAGCATATGCGTTCATCGCCAGCGCTGCTGGTTCAAGATCTATATTTTTTCCGTCACGCTCTAAATCAGCAATTTGCCATAGCCCCGTGAGTGCTCTACATATCGTGAGGCCAGGTGCGAGTTCAATATATTTGGATGAGGTGTTCATAGTTGCAAGGTGTGTTGATCAATAACTATTAGGGTGGCAATTGCGAAAATAATTTCCTGGTGTCAATTCCTGATTTTTTCAACCGATTCCATTGCACGTAGAAGATAGAACTAGCAACCAGCATAACAATTATCCATACTGGTGTGGAGTGAAAGTACCAGGCTTCGACCTCGGTGTTAATATCTTTTATAATATGAATCACTAAAAAACCAAATAATGCAAGCGTGCCGATAGTGGCTAACACGCGCTGTAGCGTTGGGGACTTAAACACTTTTATTTCAGCGGCCAATGCCGGATTCGTTTTTGGTAATGCGATCACCGAAACGCACATCATTAAAAAATTCACCAGCATAGAAGTGACCATAATATCTATCCCCAAAAAGAAATCGCCTGCAAAATGACTACCCAATACTCCAACAGTAGCCATCACACCGCTGATTAGAATGGCGATGTATGGGGTATGATGTTTGGCGTGCACTGCAGCAACTTGTTTTGGAAAAATACCATCTTCCGCCCATGAAAACATTAGCCTTGAAACGGAAAGTATCATCGCAGGTAAATCGTTGGTGAGTGCGATGGCAGCGCCCAATACGATGGCGATCGCCCAACCGGATGGAAGCAAGTAACTCAGTAGGCCGGGTGCTGTCACATCTTTGGTCATTGCTTCCTGTGCAACAAAACTCCAGGGTACAGTATGATATACGGAATAGGTAAATAGAATATAGAATAAGGTGACGCTAAAAATGGCAATACCAATTGCACGGGGTAATGATCGAGCTGGATCTTTTGCTTCGCCACCGGCTTGTGCAATGGAATCGAAGCCAATGAAGCTGGCAAATAATAATGCAGAGGCAGAAAGAAATGTTCGCCAGTTGAATTCTGCTGGTGAAGCGAATATGTCTCTTCCTTCTTTAGCTAATAAGGCGGCAGCAAAATCATCCTGATTATAAATAAGTCCGGCAACAATAACGATCCCTCCAAGGAGAAACATCAGGATCATCAAAGGCACCACTGTTTTCTCGTACGATTTCACCCCGCGAATGTTGATGAGTACAAATGTCCAAAGAAACGCCAGTGCGAGCATAACCCGAACTGACCCGGTGTCGAGAAGTTGGGCGAGTTCAATCCATTGCATTGCTACTGCGATGTCTCGCAGAAAAGGAATAATGACATAAGACACTACACCGATCACGATCGAAAGTCCGAACCACTGTGAAAAACTGGCAACAAAACCGAGGTATGGACTTAACGAGCGACTGGCATACAGGTAACTGCCACCGGCTCTTGGCATGGCGGACGCTAAAATAGTATATGCAAAAGCAGCTAACATGGCCGGCACTGCCGCAAGTAAGAAAGCAGGAAGCACATAGGGACCGATGCCAGGTACGTTTCGCTGAATCATGAATGGAACCACATGAATAGAGGCCCCAATCATAGAACATATCCCTGTGGCCGCCAGCCCGAGTAGACCCATCTGCCTGGATAGATGAGTTCCGTTACCTCGATTATTTTCAGTTTGATTCATTATAGAACGAAAAATGAAAAGTAAATCTTTTAAAAAGCAATCGCAATCCGTCTATAAAACAATGGTAATGTTATTTTCGCTTGTGTATCTTCGCACCTTTGGAGTCAGACTCCTCATTATTTTTATCCTATAACTATCAATTGTATTCTATGAACGAATTGGAATCTCAGTTGTCTCTTTCTGGTGAAAGGAATGTCGCATTTGCTTCTGTTTCATCTTATTTAACTAAAGCAGGGTTCACGGTAGTGTCGCATGATTTTGATCGCCCGTGGGGCGGTTTTTTTGTCATTGACGAATCACAAGCCGAGTTGTTTGGTAAGAAGTATTTTCCGGATGTAGATTTCACTTCACTGAAAATCAGCGGCAAGTTGAGTCCAAAAATTCTGATGGTAGATGCCAATAAGAGATTGTCATGGCAATATCACCACAGACGTGCGGAAATATGGAAGCTGGTAGCGGGAGTAGCAGGAGTGGTTACCAGCGATAATGATCAGGAAGGATCAGTGCATGAATTTAAAGTAGGAGAGATCATCCGGTTAAAACAAGGTCAACGTCATCGTTTGGTAGGTTTATCTGGCGGATGGGGAATGGTGGCTGAGATATGGCAACATACGGATGCTGCGCATCCATCTGATGAAAACGACATCGTCAGGGTTCAGGATGATTTCGGCCGATAGAATGATCGCAGTGTTTTTTTTATGCAGACTAAATAACTTGAGTTACACTTCGATGTGTTTATTCTTGTGAGTCTTTGCGTCATGGTGTTTTTGTGGCTAAATTTTCAAAGGTTACTCTTCCTCCAAGTCACCGAGACAAGAAGAACTCACTAAACGGCCGCAACTTCAGTTAACACTCATCCCAACTAATGAAGGATAGTCTTTTTTCTTACACAAGCTTAACATAGATTGATAAAGAGGTGGTCAAGACACCCTTTAAACCAAAATTGAATTTAACATGTATATCCCTAACTACTTTAAACAGGAGAATCTTGAAGAAGTAAAATCATTTCTTCAACAAAACAGTTTTGGCATTCTGGTGAGTCAGGTGAATGGTAAACCCTGGGCTACTCATATTCCACTTGAGCTGGTTAAAGATGCACAGGGTGAGGATGTTTTGGTTGGCCATATTTCGCGGGGTAACAAGCAGTGGAAAGATTTTGAAAAGAATGAAGAAGTGTTGGCCATTTTTAATGGACCGCATGCTTATATATCCTCGTCCTGGTATGATCATGAAAACGTACCTACCTGGAATTACATCGCGGTTCATGTCTATGGGACTATTCGTATCATAGAAGGTGAAGAACTACTGGATGCGCTAAAGAAACTGGTCAACAAATATGAAACCCATTCGGCTAATCCTGTCAGTGTGGAGGGTATGTCAAAGAAATTTCTGGAAAGTGAGTTAAGGGGAATAGTAGGCTTTGAAATCCATATAACGGATATCCAGGCTTCCTATAAGATTTCACAAAACCGCGACACAAAAAACAAGCAAGCAATTATTGATGAACTGGAGAAGCGTGGAGACATGAATTCTATTCAGATAGCCGAACAAATGAAATCCTATAAAGGATAGAAGGAATTCTGTAAATCAAAGGAACCACGGAGGTCGTTAATTTGTATAGTTAACGAAATCAAAAACGGAAGCTATAAACTTACTAATCCCTACTCAGTTAAAATCTATAAAATTGATTTTGCCCTTTAAAAATAATTAGATATGGAAGCGTTAAAGTTTAAAACGAATATTAAGTGTTCTGCCTGTGTGGCCAAGGTGACCCCTTTCCTGAATGAAGTAGCTGGTGAGAACAACTGGCAGGTTGATCTGGTAGATCCTTCACGTACATTAACCATTGCAGAACGCGACAAAACCAAAGTAATCGAGGCCCTGAAGAAGGCCGGCTACAAGGCAGAGGAGGCTTAAAAATCTAATTAACAACTTGTTAACAGGATTTTTATTACATTTGCTCAATCAATGAAACAACTAAAGTCAATAATATCCTTTTCACTCGCGTTGATGGTGCTTGTTTCTTCAAGCAGCTTCGTGGTGAATATGCATTTCTGCGGAGGCCACATGCAAAGTGTTTCATTGATTGAAGATGCTACGCCTTGCCTCATGGAAGTTCAGCTTCCTCCCTGCCACAAAAAGATGGCGATGAAAAAAACAGGATGCTGCGATGACCAGCACGTTGTTTTTGAAGGCAAAGATTTCAACTCTCAAGTTCAGGATTTTTCAACGCTTAGCTGGCAGGCTATCAATTGGGTTGCTGCACTTCCGATGATCATGGAAGTAATTCAGGTGAATGAAGCACTGGCATTTTCAAATCACACTCCCTACAAACCACCTATTGTTGAGCGCGATATTCCTGTGCTCATACAATCTTTCCTTATTTAATCTTTCATAGCTGAGTTGAACCATAGTTGCAATGCAACGATGTGTTCGTATTGTCATGTACTTAATACTCATGACTATTTACAATTTACTCATTTGCTATGATAGAAAATTTAATCTCTTATTCACTTCGCAATCGCTTTCTGATTTTGATGATCGCCATCGGTCTGTTTGCCTGGGGCGTGCAATCCGTACGCATCAATAAGATCGATGCCATTCCGGATCTTTCCGAGAACCAGGTGATCGTATTTACAGAATGGATGGGTCGCAGTCCGCAGATTATCGAAGATCAGGTAACGTACCCACTCGTCACCAACTTACAAGGGCTTCCCCATGTAAAATATGTGCGTGGTGCTTCCATGTTTGGAATGAGTTTCGTCTATATCATATTCAATGATGATACGGACGTGTATTGGGCGCGTGAGCGTGTGCTTGAGCGTCTTAACTATGCCACCCGATTATTACCTCAAGGAGTTACACCAACACTAGGACCAGATGGAACAGGGGTGGGTCATATTCTTTGGTACACACTAGATGCTCCGGGAATGGATTTGGGTGAACAGCGTGCCGTACAAGACTGGTATGTAAAATTTGCTTTGCAGAATGTGCAAGGCGTGAGTGAAATTGCATCGTTCGGTGGATTTCAAAAGCAATATCAGATCGCATTGAATCCCACCCGACTCTCCTACTATAATCTTTCAGTTCCGGAAGTAATTCAATCCGTTCGTTCCAATAACAATGAAGCCGGGGGCCGCAAGTTTGAAATGAGCGACATCGGTTATATCATCAAAACCGCTGGCTACCTCAAGTCAGTAGGGGAAATTGAAAATATTGCTGTGAAAACAGTAAACTCCATTCCTGTAAAAGTGAAGGATCTTGGCTCCGTGCAAATGACCGGTGAAGCCCGTCTTGGAATTATTGATCGTGATGGTGAAGGCGAAGTGGTTGGGGGTATCGTGGTCATGCGCTATGGCGAAAATGCGGATGAAGTTATTCATCGTGTGAAAGCGAAAATGGAGGAGGTATCGAAGGGATTTCCAAAGGGAGTGAAGTTTAATGTCGTCTATGATCGCAGCGAACTGATTGAAGAATCCATTTCTTCCATAAAGACTACACTGATCGAAGAAATGATTGTGGTGTCGTTGGTCGTGATTATTTTCTTATTCCATTGGCGAAGTGCGGTGAGCATCATCATTCAGATCCCGGTTACGATTGCTACTAGTTTTATCTTACTGAATGCGTTCGGGATATCTTCCAACATCATGTCCTTAACAGGAATTGTACTGGCCATTGGTGTGATTGTCGACAATGGTATTATCATGGCAGAGAATTCCTATAAGAATTTAGCCCATCGCTATGCGGAGTTGGGTGGACCGATTCCCGATCTCGAACGACTCTCCATCATTGAAAAATCATCCACGCAAGTGTCACGTGGTGTATTTTATTCAACCATTATCATTATCGCTTCTTTCTTGCCAGTGTTCATGCTCACAGGCCAGGAAGGAAAATTATTTCATCCATTGGCCTATACGAAAACCTTCATTATGCTGGTCGATGCCATTCTGGTAATCACATTGGCTCCAGTGCTCATTTCATTTTTTATGAAGGGGAAGTTCAAAGATGAAAAATCAAATCTGCTTAACCGGATCCTTGAAAAAATTTATGAACCGGTTGTGCGCGCCTGCATGAATTGGCGTAAGACTACGATTGGTGTCAATATTCTGGCGTTGGCGGTTAGTATTCCGTTATTGTTCAGCATGGGTAGCGAGTTCATGCCGCCATTGGATGAGCAGTCCATATTGTTTATGCCGGTTACGTTGCCGGATGTTTCGAATGAAGAAATAAAAAGGATTCTCCAGGTGCAGGATAAGATTATAAAGTCTGTCCCTGAAGTCGATAAGGTGTTAGGCAAAGCAGGTCGCGCCAGCACGGCAACGGATAATGCTCCATTGTCGATGATTGAAACCATCATCACCCTAAAACCAAAATCAGAATGGCGTGAAGGCATTACCAAAAAGGATATTGTCAATGAATTGGATGCCAAACTTCAAATACCCGGTGTAGTTAACGGCTGGACCCAACCGATCATTAACCGCATCAACATGCTGTCTACTGGTATTCGCACTGATGTGGGTGTAAAAGTATATGGCCAGAATCTGGATAGCATTTATACGCTCTCAGAAAAAGTAAAAGCTGCATTGCAAGGTGTGCCCGGAGTTAAAGATCTCTATGTGGATCCAATTACAGGAGGAAAGTATTTGACGATTGATGTGAATCGTGAAGCATTGGGCCGATATGGATTAACGGTGGATGATGTTAACCTGATTGTGGAATCTGCCATAGGCGGAACACCCATCGGTCAAACCATTGAAGGAAGGCAACGCTTTTCCATCAGCGTGCGGTTGGCGCAAGACTATCGCAACAGTTTATCACAATTGCAACGCATTCCCATCAAGACGCCATCAATGGGAATGATTCCTCTTTCGGCTGTAGCTACTATTCGTTTTGAAAACGGACCGCCCATGATTGTTTCTGAAAATGCATTGTTGCGTGGTGCTGTTCTTTTCAACGTGCGTGATCGTGATCTAGGAAGCACTGTAAAAGAAGCAATAGAGAAATTGAATAAAGAAATGGGTGTGCTGCCCGGTGGCTACTTCTTTGAGTGGAGTGGTCAATATGAAAACCTCATCCGCGGCCAGCAAACGCTCATCATTATTTTGCCAGTCGTGTTGTTGATCATCTTCATTTCCCTTTACCTCGCTTTTAATTCGTTGCGGGAAGCATTCTTTAGTTTAATCACAGTACCGTTCGCATTGATTGGAGGCGCTTACATGGTTTACTTCTATGGAGTGAATTTGTCTGTCGCGGTGGCCGTTGGTTTCATTGCACTGTTTGGTATTGCTGTAGAGACCGGTGTAGTGATGGTGATTTATCTAAACGATGCCATGAATCAATTGGTGAAACTGCGCGGAAACTCAAGCGAAACCATTTCTCGTGAAGAGTTGAAAGAGTATGTGATTGCCGGTGCCACAAAGCGCTTGAGACCCAAACTAATGACGGTATCAGTTGCCTTGTTTGGCTTAGTGCCGGTGTTGTGGGCAAGCGGTGTAGGAAGTGATGTAATGCAACCCATTGTATTGCCAATGATTGGAGGCGTACTCACCTCATCGACACATATCTTATTAGTAACACCACTCATCTTTTTGATGATGAAGGAATATGAATTAAAGAAATTCGGAAAACTTGACGTGTATGAAAAGAAACATTGAAATGAGAAGTAAGAAGCAAGAAGTAAGGAGTAAGAAGCTCGGTTGTTCATTGGCCATTTTACTTTTCTTGTCTGGCCTTTCAGGCTCGGCTCAAGTGATCAGTCTTGATAGCGTACTTTCTGCCATCGACAGACAAAATCCTATGCTACAGGAGTATGACAGCAAGGTGAAAGCCATGAATGCCTACACGGAAGGTGCTAAAAGTTGGATGGCACCCATGGTAGGGGGTGGACCGTTTTTTTATCCATATCCCGGACAAAAACTAATGGATGAAAGAGATAAGGGAATGTTTGTGCTGAATGTAGAGCAGGATATCCCCAATCCGCTCAAGCTGAATGCAAAGAAAAATTACTTTGCTTCGAAGGCAGCCGTGGAAGAAAAGGGTCGTGCTTTCAAGTTCAATCAGCTTCGCGCTGAAGCCAAAGAAAATTATTATCAATGGCTGATTTTGGAAAAGAAGGATAAGGTGCTGGAAGAGAATAAACGGATCGTTGAGCTCATGTTGAAACTCGCTCGTATCCGATATCCTTATAATCAAGGCAGTCTTGGAAATATTTATAAAGCAGAAGCCCGCCTCCATGAAGTGGAGAACATGATTCAGATGAATCAGGGGGAAATGGAAGAGAAGAGTTATCGCCTGAAAGCATTGATGAAGCTTCCTCAGGAAGTGGCCATTCAACCAGATACGTCAACGCAAATTACTTTTGACGTCAACAAGGTGCTCTATGATACGGCTGAACTCAGTGTGACCCGAAGTGATGTGCAACAGATCAATCGTTCCATTGAAGTCATGCGACAAAATCAACAATGGCAAAAGGCGCAGTCAAAACCAGATTTCAGAATTCGTTATGAGCACATGCAACCGCGGGGCGACATGGCGGTACAGTTTTCATTGATGGCGATGGTCTCCATACCAATTGTTCCCTGGGCTTCGCGGATGTATAAGTCAGAAGTTAATGGAATGAGCCACGAGATAGAGGCGATGCAGAAAGGTAAAGAAGCAATTTTAATTGAGGCAAGGGGAATGTTGGCTGGCATGGCATCTCAATTGATGCGCATGAAACAGCAACTGGAAAATTATGACCAGAAGATCATTCCTGCCCTGAAGAAGAATTATGAAACACTGTTGTTGTCCTATGAAGAAAATCGTGAGCAGCTACCGATCGTTATTGATGGTTGGGAAGCGATGAACATGGCCCAGGTAGAATATTTGAATAAGATGCAAGAGTACTATTTAATGATTGTGCGTTATGAGAAAGAAACCGAAAAATAATTGTGGAGTCAAAAGTTTAAAGTTTAAAGTTCAAAGTTTGCGCCCTTCTTTCGACTTTCGACTTTCGACTTTCAACTTAGTGAATGCTCTGCTAGTAATCCTTTTACTTAGCGCATGTACAGGTAATAGCACCTCTCATGAGCATACAGACACCTATACCTGCCCTATGCACCCAACCGTGGTTTCTGATAAGCCGGGAGTTTGTCCCGTGTGCGGAATGGATCTGGTTAAGAAAGGCCGACATGGTGAAGAAGTTAAAATCACAGAAGATATTGCGAAGTTAATCAAGTCTCCCAATGAGGTTGTGCTGGCATCTGTAAAGACCATGAAGCCAGAGTATAAATCGAGGCATGTTTCTATTACTGTTCAGGGCGTTGTTACCTACGATACTCGTAACATCTATACAATACCGGCACGCGTGGGTGGAAGACTTGAAAAAGTCTTATTAAAGTATAATTATCAACCTGTGCACAAAGGACAAAAAGTAGCAGACATCTATAGTCCCGAGTTGGTCAATGCTCAGCGCGAGTATTTATATTTGATCAAGAACGATCCAACAAATCAGCCATTACTGGATGGCGCAAAAAGTAAACTCTCCCTGCTTGGCGCTTCTGTAAAGCAAATTGATGAGTTATCAGAGAAGCAGGAGGTGAGTTATACCTTTTCGATTTACAGTCCGTATGGTGGCTTTGTGATTTCAGAGAATCAGTCGGCACCATCGGTACCCGGCAATAAAACAGGAGAAACCAAAGGGACTTCAGGAGGAATGGGGATGGGTGGTGGTAATTCTGCAGTTACCTCATCAACGATAAACTCCCCTGTCACTTCGTCTTTTGCAAGGGAAGGAAGTTATGTAGCCACCGGACAAACGCTATTTAGAATTGTAAGTACCCATTCGCTTTGGATCGAGTTTAATGTTCCATTGACGCAAGCCTCCCAGATAAAAGTAGGTGATAAACTGGATTGGGCTGGCAAGCCGTTAAAGATCGACTTTGTTGAACCTTTCTTTGCAGAAGGTGAAGACTTTATCAAGTTGCGTTCTTATTACCATGGCTCGGATGTTTCGATTGGTCAGCTCGTAGAGGCCAGTATTAAGATAACTTCAGCGCAGGCGCTATGGATACCAAAAGATGCATTGCTTGATCTTGGACTCGATCAAATCGTGTTTGTTAAAGAGCGGGGAATGTTGAAGCCCAGAAAAGTGGAAGCCGGTTTGTCTTCTGGTGATTGGATTGAAATCAAAAGTGGATTGGCATCATCTGATGAAGTGGCCGTCAATGCGCAATACCTGGTGGACAGTGAGAATTTTATTAAAACATCCAATTGATATGAGAGTTTTAATCAGTACTCTATTAATAATAGGATTGCTCGCTTGCTCGAAAGAAACTAAGCAATCTGAACATGCTGTCTCCTCCCATATAATGGAAACGAGCAATGCATTGATACTTTCTGAAAGTCAGATCAGGTTGGCGAACATTAGTACACAGACTGTCAGCATGAAATCCATAGGCCAAACATTGCCAGTGAATGCACGATTGGTTGCCAATGAAGAGTTATCTGAAGTAATCAGTTCTCGCGCTACAGGAAGAATTGAAAAGCTATTCGTGAAAGAGGAAGGTCGTATGGTAAATAGTGGCGAGCCACTCTATGAATTATATAGCGAATCATTGTTAACCTTTCAGAAAGAATACCTGTTGGCATTAGAGCAATATAAAACGATGAAGGCGGTGGATAGTCGCTATGAAGATTATTTGAAGTCGGCCAGGAAAAAGCTTTTGCTTTACGGACTTACCGAAAAGCAAATTAATCGCTTGCAAGGAGCAAATGACATTCAACCACGCATTACTTTTTTGGCAACGGCTTCCGGGGTTGTAAAAGAGATTAAAGTAGCAGAAGGGCAATATCTCAATGAAGGTGATGCGCTATATCAATTAGAGAACATTGGCTCGTTGTGGGTGGAAGCAGAGCTTTATCCGTCTGAATTGCAGTATGTAAAAGGGGGAGATCGTATTTTAGTTCAGGTGACCGGGTTCGAAGAAAATCCCGTTGAAGCATCCGTCACTTTCTTAAGCCCGGAATACCGGTCGAACACGCAGGTAACTGTTCTCAGGGCTACATTGAATAATCCCGGAATGAAATGGAAACCGGGTATGCAGGCACAGGTTTTTCTTAAACACTCTGAGAAGACTTCGCTGGCGATTCCTTCCGATGCTGTTATTCACGATCAGCGCGGCACTCATGTTTATATTCAAACGGCAGCAAATTCTTTCGCCTCACGCATGGTGAAGACGGGAATTGAAAATTTTGATGCCGTTGAAATTACCGAAGGACTGAAGGAAGGGGAGGTAGTAGTAGTTACGGGGGCCTATCTGCTCTACAGCGAAATTATTTTAAAACAAGGAGTCGACCCCATGTTAAGTCACCATCATTAAATCAAACATAAATTCTAACAATCAAATCAAACAACTATGAAAATCAAATTCTTATTTATCGCAACGCTGTATAGTGCAGTTACCATGTTCTCACTGAGCCATTGTTCTACAAAGAAAGAAGAAGCGGCTACGGAAGAAGCACATGATGAGTCCACGGATGCAGGCAAAGAAGAAGCTCTTGCACAGGCCGCCCAGTTTCAGGTAGATGCTGCGTTTCAGCAACAGTTAAGTGGAGTATTTGCAACATACATTTCCTTAAAAGATGCATTTGTAGACACTGATCCAGCAGCTGTGAAAGCTGCAGCCGCGAAAACACAAGAGTCTCTTTCAAAAGTGGATATGATGTTATTGACGGGTGTGGCTCATAATGATTGGATGACTTTCTCAGGTGGTTTAGAAGCCGCCTTAAAAGAAATTCGATCTACGAATGATATCGATGTGCAACGTGCGTCCTTCAGCAAACTTTCTGATGATCTTTATAAAAGCATAAAAGCATATGGGTTAGGTGGAGCAACTGCTTTTTATGAATTCTGCCCGATGGCATTCGATAACCAGGGTGCACATTGGATAAGTGAAGCCGCGGAAATTCGCAATCCATATTTTGGCGATAAGATGTTGAGCTGCGGATCTGTGGAAGAGAAATTACAGTAGGATGAGCCGTACCCTTATTATCCTTTTATTAATCGCACTGGCGGGTTGTTCTTCCAACAAAACGGAAGACCAATCTTCCATTGTTACTTCCAAGATCAAGCTAACAGATTTAGAAGGTAAGGAAATTGAATTAACTGATCTGAAGGGTAAGATGATCTTCATAAACTTCTGGGCAACGTGGTGTCGGCCCTGCATTCAGGAGATGCCCAGTATTGTAGCCATGCAAAGCCAGTTAGCGGACAAGAATATTGAATTCTTTTTTGCTTCAGATGAAGAAGTGGACAAGATTCTGAAATTCAAAGAGAGCCGGTCAATGAACCTGAATTTTGTAAGGGTAGAGAACCCGGAATCGTTGGGCATCGAAGCGCTGCCAACCACTTTTATTTTTGATGGTAATGGTGAGTTGGTATTTTCAGAAATAGGTTTTAAAAAGTGGGATGAACCTGCCACCATGGAAATGGTAACGAAATTAATTAATGACAATGAATAAGTTTATTGTATTACTCGCTGTAGCGGTGCTGTCCGCTTGCACAACAAATGAAAAGAAAACGAGTCAGGAGATGGTTATCAAAAGCATAGCGTCTCCCGGCAATACGCCCAGCGGTGAACCTTATTTGTTTACCGATGCGAAAGGCAATACTTATCTATCATGGATGGAAGTAATGGAGGGTGTTAACTATTTAAAATTCTCTAGACTCGTAAACGGAAAATGGTCAGAGCCACAACTGATCGGTTCAGGAGAAAATTGGTTTGTCAATTGGGCGGACTATCCGATGCTCGCCAGCAATGGGCAACAATTGATGGCTCATTATCTTGGAAAAAGTAGTGAAGGCACATATGCTTATGATGTGATGCTTACGGCTTCGCAAGATGGCGGCACTACCTGGAGCGAACCTAAATCGGTACATGATGATGCCAAGCAAGCCGAGCATGGTTTCGTTTCCATATTGCCTTATGGTGACAACTTCCTTATAGCGTGGCTCGATGGACGCAACACGGTAATGGAAGGCATGGAACATCACGAAGGTCATCATGGACAAATGTCAATTCGTGCAGCGATTGTCGACAGGAACGGGATGAAGAGCAACGAATGGGAACTGGATAATCGCACCTGTGATTGTTGCCAGACTGTGGCAGCACTTACTGATAACGGACCTGTTGTGATTTATCGCGATCGTTCGGATGAAGAAATTCGGGATATGTCCATCGTGCGTTTTGTGAATGGTCGGTGGACAGAACCAAAAGCTGTGTTCAACGATAATTGGAAGATTGCGGGCTGCCCGGTGAACGGACCTCGTGCTGATGCGATAGGAAACAACTTGGCCATTGCCTGGTTTTCCTCCCCGGAAGGAGACGCCAATGTACGGGTGATTTTTTCTTCGGATGGTGGCGCCACATTTGGTGAGCCGATCAAAATCGATGAAGGCAAAGCTATCGGCAGGGTGGATGTGGTTATGCTGGATGCCAATAACGCGGCAGTGAGTTGGATGGAAGGTGCTGCAATCAAAGCAGCGAAAGTAAATCGTGATGGTGCTAAGGAAAAATCATTTACTATCGCTTCTTCTTCGGATGCACGCTCCAGCGGCTTTCCTCAACTGACAAAATCAGGCGATCAATTAATTTTTGCGTGGACAGATGATAAAGATAAAATTATTAAGACAGCGAGTGTTGATGTTCGTTAATGGTAAGTCGTTATTCGCAGATTCATAGCAGTTGACTCACGGTAAGCATTGTTGGTCCTCAATTCACTAATCGGATACGTTAACTATAAATAAATAAAATGAAAAATATCAAGTTCCTGTGTTTCTTGTTTGTGATCACTATGATCAGTTGCTCAGAGAAGAAAGTAAAGAATGAAGAAGTAGCTACTGCGCCAGTTCAGGCTGAAGCTAAAGCAGAAGATGATGGCGTGGTAATCGTCAAGCAAACCATGGAAGATACTTTGAAAGGCAGTTTAAAATCTTATGTAAAAGGAACAATAGGAGCGGCAGAACTAAAGATCACTTACCATTCTCCATCGGTAAGAGGAAGAATTGTATGGGGCGGCCTCGTTCCGTTTGATAAGGTGTGGGTAACGGGAGCACATATGGCTACCACTCTTGAAAGTAACACCGATTTCAACCTAAATAATAAAATGATCACCGCTGGCAAGTACGCGTTGTTTACGATTCCCGGCAAGGATAAATGGACGGTGATCATCAATAAAAACTGGCAACAGCATCTTACTGATGAATATGATAGTGCCGATGACATCGTTCGCATGGAGATTACTCCAATACAACTTGCCGACAATCAAGAACGACTTCGATATGAGATTACTTCAGGATCTGACAAATCAGGTAGCATCAACATGTCATGGGATAAATTACAGATACAAATACCGCTCTCGATTCAGTGATTCCAAAATCTGAGTAAATTGTTTCCTCTTTTGATAGACGCTTAAGTTATTTTCTTAGCTTGTCATTCAATTAATCATTAAACTAAAATATTGTCTATGGATCAGGTTACAGATTACACATCAAAATTTACAGAATGGGCCAGCGAGTTTGGTCCAAAATTAATAGGAGCCCTTTTAGTCTTTGTTATCGGTCTTTATGTAACCAATGTTATCTCAAGGCTGGTGGCTAAAGGACTTAATAAAAGAGGCATTGATGTTTCCTTACAATCTTTTTTAGGAAGCCTCATAAGCGGTGGCCTGAAGGTATTACTACTTATTTCTGTTGCCGGAATGCTGGGTATTCAAACCACTTCCTTTGTTGCCGTGGTGGGTGCGTTGGGTCTGGCAGTCGGACTTGCCTTGCAAGGTTCACTCGCCAATTTTGCAGGAGGTGTATTGCTGTTGGTTTTCAAACCATTTAAAGTGGGAGATCTTATTGAAACATGCGGTCAAACCGGGCACGTGATAGAAGTCCAGATTTTTAATACGATACTATTGACACCTGAAAACAAGACCGTGATTCTTGCCAATGGCGCAGTGTCCAATGGGACGATCATAAACTATAGCAGACATGGTAACCTTCGCGTTGACATCACCATGGCCATAGCCCCGGATAGTGATATTGAAAAGGCAAAGAAAGTAGTTTTGGATACGATAATGACCAATCAATTTGTATTGAAGGAACCTGCCCCATCTGTTAATGTACTTAAGGTGGGTGATGGCATGATCACCCTGGCCATCCGTCCATTTGCTACGCCAGCCCATTATTGGGATGTATTTTTCAGCGTGCAGGAAGAAGTAAGAAATAGTTTTGCGAAAAATGGTATAGCGGGACCTACTCCAACAAGTATTGTATTTCATAAGTAATAGAAATTATTTGTTGATAAAAAATCCCACGTTGTAATAGCGCGGGATTTTTTTTATTGGAGCTATTGATTCAAGGTATCATGTCTATGATATAATCTCATTTTTTATAGGAAGATTGTACTAATCCGGTATTATTTGTAATTAACAATCCGATGAGCGAAAAATTGAATCAAATAGGACTGTGGACAACCACTTCACTGGTGGTTGGAAATATGATTGCTTCCGGTTTGTTCATGCTCCCTGCAACACTTGGTATTTATGGTGGCATCAGTTTAGTCGGTTGGATTATCTCGGGTGCCGGTGCTATTTGTCTAGCTCTAGTTTACAGTTGGTTAAGTAAACTGCATCCGTTGGCAACCGGTGGACCTTACGCTTATACCCGCGAAGGCATGGGTGACTTTGCCGCTTTCCTGGTAGCATGGGGTTACTGGATTTCTGTGTGGTGTACCAACGCAGCAATTTCGGTTGCCTTCGTAAGTTACTTAACCGCATTCATCCCCGCCTTAGGTAATAATCCGATTCTTGCAGTGTGTACTGGTTTAGGTGCCATCTGGTTCTTAACGTGGATCAACACCAAGGGCATCAGGGAAGCAGGTATCGTTCAGGTCATCACTACAATATTGAAAATTGCTCCGCTATTGATCATTACCATCGGTGGACTTTTCTATTTGAATACGGATCACTTTTTCCCTTTCAATGTCAGCACGGAATCTAATATCTCTGCCATCAATAGCACTACTACACTTACCTTGTTTGCTTTTCTTGGTTTGGAGTGTGCAACTATTCCATCAGGCAACGTAAAGAATCCTGAGAAGACGATCTCGAGAGCAACCATCATTGGAACCGTGCTCACGACATTTATTTATATAGCGGGTACGGTAGCTGTGATGGGCTTGATACCACCTTCCGCCCTAACTCAATCACAAGCTCCTTTTGCAGACGCAGCCGCTTCTATTTGGGGTGAAAACGCGCGCTACCTGGTAGCCGGAGGTGCAGCGATCTCCACATTTGGTGCATTAAATGGTTGGATATTAGTGCAGGGTCAAATGCCTATGGCGGCAGCACGTGATCATTTATTTCCCCATGTATTTGCAAAGGAAAATAAAAATGGAACTCCGGCCCTTGGTATGGTGATTTCCAGCGTGCTTATTTCAGTGTTAACCACCATGAACTTCAGCAACAGTCTTGGTGAAACGTATAAGTTTGCAATTTTATTAGGTACACTCACCTGCCTCGTGGCATATTTGTTTTCAATTATTGCTTTTTTCCTGATTGATAGTAAACAGCCTGGAATACGATGGGGAAAGATGATCATTGCATTTCTGGCTTTCATTTATTCGATGTGGGCCGTTATTGGCTCAGGACAGGAAATTGTTTATTGGGGCTTTATCATGTTGATGGCGGGGTTGCCATTATATGCGTATATTCAAATTAAAAGAAAGAGGTTGCCATAGATGGTGATAATCAAATCGATGAGCAGTTGATGGCTTTTATTTGTAGCTTAAAATAAAGTACCTATGAAGGCGACATACCAGTCCGAATACGGAAAGCTGAAATCTATTTTTATTAAGCGATCGAAAGATGCTTTTGTAAATGAGAATCATATTGATGCTCATTGGAAGGAATTGAATTTTTTATCCAGACCTGATTTTCGTAAAGCTCAGGACGAGTATGAAAAATTTGAGAGGCTCATTGCCCAGACCAACGTGGAAGTGCTTCACCTGCCCCTTGATTCAACAGTTACTATGGATTCCATCTATTGCCGTGATGCAGCGATTGCTACAGACTATGGAATGATTATCTGTAACATGGGCAAGCCAGCCAGAAAACCTGAACCGGCCGCAGAGCATCGTGCATTTGACTATCATCAAATAAAAGTCTTGGGAGAGATACAAGCACCCGGCACAGTAGAAGGTGGTGATGTTGCCTGGGTAGATACACATACGCTCGCTGTCGGGCACACGTATCGAACCAACTGGGACGGAATACGTCAACTCAAGCATATGCTGGAGCCACATGGAATAACCGTGTGGGTAGCAGATATGCCGCACTACAAAGGTCCATCGGATGTGTTCCATTTGATGTCCGTCTTCAGCCCGATAGATAAAAATCTGGCCGTGGTGTACTCACCACTCATGCCGATCTCATTTCGTAATACATTATTGGACCGGGGATTTTCCTTGGTAGAAGTGCCGGATTCGGAATGGGATTCTATGGCGTGCAATGTGTTGGCGATTGCCCCGCGTGAAGTAATCATCGTGCAAGGCAACCCGATCACTAAACAAAAACTGATGGACGAAGGTTGTATCGTGCGTGAATACGAGGGCCAGGAGATCAGTGTGAAGGGCGGGGGAGGACCAACATGTTTAACAAGACCCCTCGAACGAATTATTCAGGTTTTACTACTTATAACAGGGTTACTAAGTTAATTTTGAACATTGAATTTTGAATTAATTTATGGAATCATTTTTGAATTTTTTCGAAGTAATGCCCACCTGGCAGCGAGCTGCGTGGATAGTAATCTGTCTGATGGTATGTTGGATACTGGAGGGCAACTTTCCATTATTTCGATTCAACTATAAGAAGTGGAAGCATGCCAGTGTGAATTTTGTGTTTCTTACCATGACGGTGGTCATCAACGTATTTTTTGGAGTCGCCACCGTGGGTATCTTTCAATGGATTAAAGCAAACGAATTTGGAATAACCTACATGATTGAATTTCCCGTCTGGATTGAGTTGTTAATGTGTATTCTTATTTTTGAATTGATGGCTCAGTATCTGATTCATTACATGCTTCATCGTGTAAAATGGATGTGGAAGTTTCATATGATTCATCACAGCGATACACACCTGGATGCTACCTCAGGAACGCGCCACCATCCGGGCGATTTTATCATGAGAGAAACATTTGCGTTGGTAGCGGTTGTCATCACAGGTGCTCCGGTTGGATATTACTTCTTCTATCGCTTCTGCACGATATTCTTTACCTACTTCACGCACGCCAATATTTCATTGCCTATCTGGATTGATAAACCACTCAGCTACATTTTCATTACTCCAAACGTGCATAAATTCCATCACCATTTCGAAAGGCCATGGACTGACACCAACTTTGGAAACATCTTTTCCATCTGGGATCGCCTCTTTGGCACCTTTGTGTATGATGATCCTAAGAAAATCCATTATGGATTAGATGTGCTGGACGCTAAGAAAGATGAGGATCTTGGCTATCAATTAAAATTACCCTTTAGTAAGTCGGTGAAGACTGATTATTGAGTTAAAAGCCGAAGCTATATCTTTATGAATTTGGCTAAAGCCAGATTTCGATTTGGAATTTGAAGCCAATGGCTAAAGCCATTGGTAATTGATAGTCGATTCGATCTGAAGAAGCAAATTGTGACTAATAAAGTAATATTTAGGAGATATCGATTATAGCTGTCAATAGCCATGAGCTTTAGCTCATGGTTAATGTAATAACAGGGAATCAGGGCTTTAGCCCATAATTTATAGTAGAACATGGAATTAATTCTTCGTAATGTCTAAAGCCATTGGCAATTGATGATGGATAATCTATACATCGATTAGAACTATCAATAGCCATGAGCTCCAGCTCATGGGTTAAAATTAATTGTGATATTTACGAGGGCTTAGCCCATAATGTGTAAAGAACATAGCATTTTAATTCCTCATTATGCCATTTGTTAAGGTTTACATTCATTTTGTGTGGTCTACAAAAAACAGAGAACCATTTCTTGATTCAACAGAATTGAGAAAGCAAGTCTGGCAGCACATAAAAGAAAAGGCAAAGGAGAAGGAAATATTTATTGATATGATAAATGGTTACCAGGAGCATTGTCATTGCTTGATTTCTATTAGTCAGGATCAATCCATAAGCAAGATTATGCAACTTATAAAGGGAGAGTCATCCTATTGGATCAATAAGAGTAATTTGTGTAAGAAAAAATTTGAATGGCAGGATCAGTATTTTGCCGTTTCTGTTTCTGAATCAGTGATTGATAAAGTAAGAGATTATATCAAAAATCAGGAGATGCATCATAAGAAGAAAACATTTCAAGAAGAGTATGATCAATTTATTGAGAAATTCGGATTCAATAAGTTTAGAGATAGTGATGCGTCTTTATGAATTTGGCTAAAGCCCGATTTCGATTTGGAATTTGAGACCAAGGGCTAAAGCCATTGTTAATTGATAATGGATCGGGTTTGGAGAGCCACATTCCGGATCAGTAAAATAGCATTTAATTTATATCGATTATAACTGTCAATAGCCATGAGCTTTAGCTCATGGATTAAAAGGTTAAAGAAATAAGAGGTGATCAAGGCTTTAGCCCATCATGCATAAAAGAAACAGCATTTTAATTCTCATAACATCTAAACCCATTGGCAATTAAAATCATTCGGGTATAAAGCGTATCAATAGCCATGAGCTTTAGCTCATGGATTAAAATCAATCAAGATATTTATCCGGGCTTTAGCCCTTTAAAGAGCTATGGGTGCAGACAAACACCGATCCGGAATATTAAACGCATCCGTTAACGGCACGGCATCCTGCCTGATCTCCCAGCAAAGTTGATTGACCATTTTACGAATGGCTTTCGTCTTCACACCTTCCATATAACCTTGCTCGAGATACCAGCCTTTGTTTTTATCAATCTGCGATAAGGCAAAAAGGTCGCACAATTTCTTCAACACGGTTTTGCATCCGGTATCTTTTGTGCTTTCAATTTGTAAAATAAATTGTTCCAGGATGATTCGCTCGATATAGGCAAAGCTTACCTGCACCAAATGATGCTGGCATACATTAAAGGCATCAAATGAATCCATGCCGCTGTCGATGTGCCGCTTCAGCCTTCGTGCTGCGGAGGTTAAGATGTCGCGCTCGCGATATTTAAAGGCTTGCAATTGAAAGCCTGGATCAAGAAGATGTTCGTCACTCGTGTTTCGTATGGTGATCGGATTCATTTCCGTGATGCTGGTCTTCGCCTGGTCGGCCACATAGTTGAGAATGCCAAAGACATTCATGTTACCGAACTCCTGCTTGAATTCGGTGAGCCGGCTCTTCGCCACCAATTGCATAAGCACCGTGTTATCTCCTTCAAACGTAGTATAGATATCCGTATCATTTTTAAGGGCGTCAATTCTATTCTCTGATAGATACCCCTTGCCACCACAAGCTTCGCGACATTCCTGTAATGTTGAAGTCGTGTTCCACGTAGCAAATGATTTCAATCCCGCAGCGAGTGCTTCAATCTCCTGCATGTCTTCTTCCTTTCGGTTGAGAAAACGGTTGGTAAGGTATTGTAGTGAAAAATGAAGTGCGTACGTATTCGCGAGCAGCGGCATCAATCTTTTTTGATGCGTTCTGTAATTGAGAATAGGAACCTCGGTTCCTCCTTCAGGACCAAATTGCCTGCGCTGATCGCCATAACGAATAGCAATTGTTAATCCGGATTTAGAGGCAGCATTTCCAGATCGTGGAATTCCGATTCTGCCGCCCACCAGGGTACCGAGCATAGTAAAGAACCTGCGGTTGTCACTGGCAATGGGGCTTACAAACTTCCCCTCATCACTCACACCGGCAAAGCGATCGAGCATGTCGTCTATGGGGATCACAACCTGATTGAAATAAATCACACCGTTGTCTACACCATTGAGGCCCATCTTTCTTCCACAGTCTTTAATTGTAACTCCACTGTGGAGATTTCCATTCTTATCCCGTAAGGAAACTACAAAGGCGCTTACGCCATAATCTTTTCCATCCAATATTAATTTCGCAAACACCGTTGCCTTTTGTCCGTGAAGGGCAGCGTTGCCAATGTATTCTTTGCGTGCCAGTTCATTTGGTGTGTGAATGATAAATGTTTTTGTGGCGTGATCATAGGTGGCCGTGGTTTCAATCCCTTTTACATTCGATCCATGATTGGTTTCCGTCATGGCAAAGCAGCCGGGCAACTCAAGCGTGCCAATGTCGTGCAGGTATTTTTTATGATGCTTCTCTGTGCCAAGGAAATATACACTCATTCCCCACAAGCCAAACTGCACACCAAATTTGATTACCATGCTCAGGTCATGATAGCTGAGTGTTTCCATGATGGCGAAGTAGGCAGCCATATTGTCCTTGCCACCGTATTCTTTTGGATAAGCAATGCCTCCATAGCCTTGCTCGGCCAGAAACTTACACCATTGCAACACTTTGGTGCGATAGAGCGTCAGATCACCGGGACCGACATACTCAAACTCCGGATCTGAAAGTAATGTCTTCACTTTGCGGATGATGTCGGCCTGGCTACCATCCAATAACTTCGTCATTTCCGCACTGTCAAAATTCTGTTTGGTGGTTTGACCAGCCGTTATGGTAGCATGTGCCGACTGAAAACTGTGAGCTGCTTCATAACTGATGAGCCCTAACGTACTTTCTATTTTGACGAGCGAAGATTTTTCTCTTTCCAACGTGGCGCTTATGGTACCATCACCATGCAAGGCGGCCAGTTTCATCCCGAGCTCCACGAGACTGTTACTCGTAGTTCCATTCGTAACCTTCATGATCTCTTCGCGCCAGGCGATGAATTCATCAGGTGATGGAGGTGTGGATGGATTGATTTGTTCCAACAATAAATTGCGATCTTCACTCTTCAGCCAGGTTTGACTCTCAATCAAGCCTTGAAGTGTAGCGATCTCGCTTGGTGTGAGCACAGCATCTGACCAGACGGTGTATAGCACAGGAAGAAAAACAAAAAGGTCAGGGTTCTTTTTTAAAAGGGGCGAAGCAAGCATGAGAATCTGATTAAGTCCTTTATAAAAATAAGCAATAATTGTTGTTCTGCCGTGCAAGGCGGTATCATCATTAAACTAAGCCTTCAACTCATGTGTGAGACCAAAAAATGGACATCGGCTAAAAGTTAAATCCTGATATTCCGCTATTGTGTCCCGTGTTGTTGTAAATTTAAATGATGAAACTATTATTCCTGATATTCATAGGCATTGGTTCTACTACGGCCTTGCTGGCACAATCAAAAGGCAAGGATAAAATCAGTACCACGGATTCGGTTAAGATCAACACCAATATTGAGCGCTTCTATTCCTGGTATGCCAGCATGATTAAGCGTAACAGACTGGATAAAGAGTTTAACCCCATCTTCATTATGACTAAAGATGGAATGACTGCCCTGGACTTTACCAATTATAAAGCCGGGCTAAGAAAACATGACTTCAGCGATGATTTTATTGATAAGCGGATTACTAACTTCAAACCTTGCCTTGATAATTTGAAGCACATACCTTACGATAGGGTGGCGAAGTTTGAGAACCTCGATCAATTTGAAGAAATCAATTGTGCTTTCGCAAATGTTCATGAATGGACTAAATCCATGGATTCCCTTGATGGAGCAGAATTAGTAACGCTTAACAAAGTTGACAAACACACCATAGAGGCAACTATAAAGTTCTATAACAAAACACCGAAAGGGATAAATAACTATTGGGGATCCGTTTCTTTAACCTTGAAAAAATTCAAGGAGAGTTGGATGATTATTGATTTGCGGTAAATTACCCGGGCCAGGGGCTGACGTTTCAATAGAAATTGTTATGGCCTTGTTAAATATTTCTATCGCATAATTTTCATGGATTTGAATGGGCAAAAAATGTATATTTAATTTGAATGACTTGTTAATTTAAATCCCCATAATCAACCGGTATGAAAGAAATCAAAAAAGAAGACATCAAGCAGGAGGTATTTGACCTCTATGATGACTATGCTCACAATCGCATTGAAAGACGATTGTTTTTGGACAAACTTTCTCTGTATGCTGTGGGTGGTGTTACTGTGGCATCGCTGCTCAGTTTCATCAGTCCGAACTATCATATCATTCAGGTTCAGGCCAATGATCCAAGATTGAAATCTGATTACATCAACTATGATTCGCCTAAGGGTGGGGGCTCCATTCGTGGGTTGCTTTCGCGATCGGTAGATGCCAAAGGTAAACTGCCCGGTGTTATTGTGGTTCATGAAAACCGGGGATTGAACCCCTATATTGAAGACGTAGGAAGAAGAACTGCCATGGCTGGCTTTATTTCTTTGGCACCGGATGCGCTTACTCCACTCGGTGGATATCCCGGCAATGATGACGAAGGCAGAACGATGCAAAGCAAACGGGACCGAAATGAAATCCTGGAAGATTTTATTGCCGCGTTTTATCACCTAAAGTCGCACCCGGAGTGCAACGGTAAAATAGGAGTAGTAGGCTTTTGCTTTGGTGGCTGGGTATCCAATATGATGGCCGTGCGCGTCCCTGAGTTAGCGGCTGCTGTTCCGTTTTATGGCGGTCAGCCTGCTGCTGAAGATGTGCCAAAGATCAAGGCGCCCTTGTTACTTCACTATGCCGGCCTGGATACTCGTGTCAATGAAGGATGGCCTGCCTATGAAAAATTGTTGAAGGAAAATAATAAGGAATATACCACTTATGTTTATCCGGAAGTGAATCATGGCTTTCATAACGACAGCACCCCGCGTTATGATAAAGTGGCAGCTGAACTGGCATGGCAGCGCACGGTAGATTTTTTCAAAGCGAAGTTGAAATAACCTCTTCTTTCAGCTTTTTTTAAAAAATGAAATAGCGGAAGTATCAGCAAGCGTTGATACCTAGGTGTTGGCAGCAGGACTAGATAGAACGTAAAACAAAAATAAATGACAAGTGTTGACGCATACATTTACATTATCATTGGACTACTTGGTGTAGCTTATCCTGTATTGCTACAAGTTGTCGCCAGACTTGACGAAAAATATTCATCAGAAAGAATTGTTGAACTTTTTGATCAAGAATGGGAAAGCAAAGCTTTCCCATATTCGTTGTATTCGTCTCTGATTTGTATAGTGATATGGTCTTTAAAACTTCCGCCCTTAATTCATACAGACGGTGCTTTGGATTTTATCATAGAAAATTCAGCCGCTTTACTAATTGGACAAAATGCAATTTTGCTCGTGATATTCTTTTTCTTCTTCGTAAAGAAGATTTTGATTTATTATACACAGACAAAACTTATTTCTTATCTAATTAATAAGCATAATGAAAGATAGTCCAGATTTAAAATATTTTTCTGCATTATCTGATTTATTATTGCAATCAATTAGAAATCAGCAGACAAATGTATCAAAAACACTTTCTGATTTTTTTTATACTGCATTTAGACAAGTAAGAGATCAGTTTAGCAATGAACCAGTTGTTTATCCAGAGGCATACTACGAATTAGTTTATAAAGCAATTGAAGAACTGGCTATTCTCAAAGAGAAAAGAAATTATTTATTAGAGCATAGGACATCAGGAGAAATATGGCTTCTTGGTGAACTGCAAGGAAAGGAAATTTCTGAAACTACATATACATGGATGTGGAGAAATCTACGTCTCGCAATTCGTTATCAACAAGACGATTTGATTGTTAATCATTGGGAGACATGTTATCAATACTATGTTTACAGCTTAGGTTATATTTATCCAGAGTATGATCATTTAGCAACCACTTTTCAAGTGAGCAACCAAGAAGCAGTAAATAAAAGCAATGCGGAACGCCAAAGATTTATTGAATTCCATTACGCATTGGGCGGCTTACTCACATATAAAGAGAGATATGCATGCATCAAGCGTTTATTCAGTCACACCCAAAGTCAACCACCGAAGTATGAACTACTACCTGAATCGATGCTTGAGATTTTCAAATTCTATTTTGATGTTAGAGATCCATATGACAGAAAATACTCTTGGATTTCAAACCAATATCCTTTCCCCGATTTGAGTGGGTTGAACGCAGATTATGTAATTAAAAAATGGATAATGTCCTATATGGCGATTTTGTTTTTAAGACAATATACGATCACTCCATATTTGATAACAATGAAACCACTTGATTTCCCATCTACTCCAGATACGCAAGGGGAAATTAAGCAATGGATAGACGGACTCGATTTTTTCAAAAAGTTGGTAATCGAACATTTAGAGAATAAAGATTTGCTAAAAAGTTTGAATCTTGATTTTATTACGCCTGAGTGGTGCGAAGAAAATCAAGAGCTCTATCCTATAACTTTTATAGAAACTTTAAAATCAAATCTTGAAAATGCTTATCACACCAATGCTTTGACACTACAAATATCAAATGAAAAAGTATTGGAGTTTGAGAACACAACGAAAACAATTATTCAATCGGCAATTGAGAGACTACAGCCAATTAACAATACTGAACCCATACCAGATGATAAATCTGACAAATGGTATGTAAACGGGCAAAGAATGCTCCAAGATAAAGATGCCTTTTCTGAGAATCCAGAAGTGCATCACATGGAGTTTGATTCCTTTTTGGCATCTGTCGTTTCAAGAAGTTTGAACGATGGCTTAAGTGAAATATTTTTTCGCAAAACGTCTAAATCATATTTGCTAAAATCTGAAGATTTGTTCAGGGCGATTGATAAACTTTCTTTAGATGAAAAGTTTGTAATTGTAACCTTCGGAATAAACTTAGATTACTTTATCGCTCAATTAAAGATTGCTGGGTTGTCTAATGACAAGTATGGTAATATCAACATTTACTCTTTCAAGGGCTCACAAATAGTTAGGAATTCATTGTTTGTTCTAAAGAAGACCAATTTGCCAAACATATCGACAAGACCAATTGATGCTGAGAGTATAGCAAAATATTCTTTGAAGAAAATTAGTCAGACGATGAATTTATATTCATCAGTCATTGACTTAAACAATACATCAGACGAAGTATTCAACGAAAACAAACAAGGCAAATCGGACGAGGAATTAAAGAAATCAGTTCTGTTGTCTATCATTATCTCGGTCGAGTTTAGATGGAAACAGGGCATTGAGGTAATCCAATTGAGGCAGTATTCGGAATTTGTTCAAAAGGGAATTGCAAATAAGTTGGACGATGTAAAACCGGAAGGCAATGAAAAGCCCCGCAGCTAACACAACAATGTATATGCCATTGGTGGGTTCGGTTTAAGGTTTACCTTTCAAACAACGATTGGTTGTATGGGACAGTTTAATCTTTCAAAGACCCACTACGGCATTTACACCAATATTATGGGAACTGTGTATGACGACACACCCAAGAGATTAATTTAGAAGATGAACAGCATTAAACTAGGCAATGAATAAAAAGACCTACCTCTTCTTCCCTTTAATGATAGTGTCTATTTGCTCAATGGCACAGAAGAAGATAAACATGGATAGCATTATCAGAGAAGCTGCCAAAACAGAAGTTTATTCGCCTGTTCCTCCTATAGTCACCCATGGAAAAACACCACTGGATGCACAGGTATGAACAGCAAAAGGGACTAACATCGAACAACTATGAAACGTAGAGACTTTATTCTTAAAACATCCGGAGTGGCAGTTGCCTCTTTATCGTATTCGCAGCTATACGCGCACATACAAACGCAGATTGAAGCCACTGATGATCAGACTAAGTACGATGTGATTGTGCTGGGCGTTGGCAGCATGGGTTCTTCCACATGTTATCAGCTCGCTAAAAAAGGATTCAAAGTGTTGGGATTAGAGCAGTTTGACATTCCGCATGAACTGGGCTCCCATGCTGGTCAAAGTCGCATCATCCGTAAAGCCTATGGCGAAGGCTCGGACTATGTGCCGCTGTTGGAAAGAGCCTATCAAAATTGGAAGACATTGGAATCAGAAACCGGTTCACAAGTTTACTACAAGACCGGGCTCATGTATTTTGGGGTTCAGGATGATCCATTTTTGAAGACGGTGAAAAATTCATCTGCGAAATATAAGATACCCGTTGATCATCTCTCTGTAGCTGAATGCGATCGGAAATATCCACAGTTTAAACTTCCCGAAAATTTCCAGCGATTGGAAGAGCCCGATGCCGGGTTCATAACACCAGAGCGAAGCATACTTTTATTTGTTGAACAGGCGATATTAAAAGGAGCCGTGATTCGCACGAAAGAAAAAGTGCTTGAATGGAAGTGTGAAAACGGTAGAGTTACTGTCGTTACAAATCGAGGTACTTACCAGGCAAATAAGTTGGTGATCACTGCCGGACCATGGGCCGGAAAAATGATTCCGAGTCTCGCATCCAAACTGACGATTACAAGACAAGCTGTTGCCTGGATGAAACCAAAAAAGTGGGACAATTTTGCGCTCGGAAAATTTCCCTGTTGGATTTTGGAAAAGGGAGAGTATGACTTTTATGGATTCCCGATTCTTCCAGTCGGCACCTTTGGCGGGCCATTGGGGTTGAAGCTTGCTTTACATTTTCCCGGAGCCGATGCGACCGACCCCGATGCTGTGAACAGAGACAGAAAGGAATCAGACGAAAAAACATTGATTGAATTTTTAAACCAGTTTATTCCGGATGGTTACGAGAATACCCTTGTGATGAAAACCTGCCTTTACACCAATTCACCAGATCAAAATTTTATTATTGATTACTTACCAGAGTTTGACAAGAACGTTGTTTTTGCAACTGGATTTAGCGGTCATGGTTTCAAATTCGTAAGCGTGGTTGGTGAGATTCTGGCTGACCTTGCTATGAAGGGATCAACACCTCTTCCGATCGGGTTTCTAAATGCAAAACGATTTGGTTAATCGGGTTTTCTATGCCACAATCATTAACTAGCTTCGATAAATCTGCACTGGCAGCCTTCGTTCCATTCTATTTCTTAAAGCATGGAAAAGTCATTAGAGAGGCTTTTTCCAAAAGTGATATAGAAGTTATTAAGTTTCAAATCATTATATGAAAATACTGTTACTTACTTGTATCCTGTTTTCTATCTGCACGTACTCAATTGCGCAACAGGAAAAAATTCCAAGATGGGCTATTGCTTTTACTTATGGGTTGGCTGTTCCGATTGGTAGTTTCAGTAAAGTCGCCCCAGAAAAATCAATTACGACCAATAGTTTTGGTTTTGATAAGGAGGGCAACAGTGCCGCAATAAACGGACAGTTTATTTCATTAGATTTTATTTACCATCTAAGTCACCATTGGATAGCGACTTTAAATGCACACCATTCAATAAATTCAGTAAACACTAAGCCTGTTCTGGATTACATTAACAACATTTATGATCCTGATTTTAGCTCTATTCATAATAGTGACTATCGTGTTACTTCGCTTGCAATCGGACCAGGGTATAAATTTTACTTTAAAAAGTTAAGTTTTACGCTCACTCCATTAATTGGAATTGCAAAGATTTCACCTCCTGATTATAATTTTGAATTCCTCACTACGCAATACTCTTTTGCCGTATCCGATTTAACTGGTTCAATAATGTTAGGCGTTAATTGTAACATCAATTACCAGATTAACTCGAAATTTTATATCGGCTTAAAGGTTGATTTTAACTCAGCGAATTTTGATTATACCGTACCCCAGAGAATTGCAGGTTCAAATCCTTCTACTAAATCAGATAAAATTAGTTACAGGTTATTGAAAACAGGGCTTACATTTGGAATAATGCTTTAGATTTGCATTACAAGTAATAAACAATAGGCAAATGGATAGAGCCTCCAGTTAACCCAGTGGAAGAAGGATTAGCGGTAAGCCCTTATATTCTAATTTGAATAATTGAAGACAGCACAGATATAACCAATCAGAAATTTGTTCAGGGTAAATCCATGTCAAGTATCGTCTCCCGCCTCAGGGACGACACGCATCGTTTAGTCATGGTTTCTACGAACTAAACGAGCAACGTCAGAAAATTTATGGATAACACATTACAAAGATGCGGGTGAGGAATTGCCTTGGAGGCGCATCGTCCCAGAGCCGGGAGACCATGCTTGACACCAGGACCGCCTGCTTTCCATCGCCAAAACTAGTTAGAGAATTCTTTGATATCCACAGAAAAATCGATACGATCAAGACCACAATTTTCCACTTAACTTTTAGTTGTCACTTTGCCGCGAAATGAACTAGTCAACTTAGGCGGAATTTTCACTAATTCCATTGCAGCAAATTAACATTCTTGCCCACTTTTTGTCCTTCTGTTTGAGCGATATCATTATCTTGCTGGGTATGGATACCACCGAGAAATCGACTATACGCACTTTCATTGGCGGCTTGCCAAAAACTTGAATAGCTACGCGCGGGATATGTTAAATCAAGAAAACGCACATCATCATTCCTGCGGTGTCCATCATGGCAGTGATCAGTAAATGAAAAATCTTCACCAAAAAGGTCTGTCAATACAGTGGCCGCAGCTGCAGAATGCATGGAGTGCCCTGAAGGAAATGCAGGGAAGGGAGGTTCGGGCCAGAATTGTACCCAGGTGGCATCAATGTATTTTTTTACAAAGCTTGATGGTCTCTCGTTGAAATACGTGTATTTTGTTTTCCAGCAATTGATAAAAGCATCTGCAACTGCTATCCCAACCCGGGCATATGCTTCTGCAGCATTTACAATTCCAGCATTACTAATTATTATTGCCCTAGTTGCCATGTAGTACGAATGACCAGGCGGTGAGAATGTTTCGGTTGGGTCATCTCCCCACCAGGCCGCGATCTCCCTTTCATTCAGTGTTAGTAGCTTATCTTTTTTGTATACCTCCTCATACAGTTTGTAATAATCCGAAGTTATGTCCGTAGAGAAGGGGGTGATGGGCGGAACGAGTATAGTGCTATTGTTAAATATAAACGTGCGGTTCTCACCCCAATGAGGATGTAAGGGATAGGGGCTAACCGTCTGGCCTCTTACGGGAGGTATCCAGTAGGAAAAATAAAATCAGGCTCAAAATTCCGGGCGTAGCCTTTATCACCTCCATCCGTAAGGGACCAGTTATAAATTGTAAGGGCAATAGCTTTTCCAAATTCTATGGATCGCTTTACCGTTTCCGGATCAATCCCTTCGGATTGTTTCGCGAATATCGCTCCAGACAAAGAGTCAATTCGGGCGTGAATAAAGCGGTGTGAGTTCGCGGGAACGGGATATAATAATTTTAGTAAGGTATCCTGCGCAATGTTCAACGATAAAATCCAGTGATAAACCTTGTCTGTTTTTGGTACAGGAAGCGTCAGTCCATTGAGTTGACCACTCATGGAGCGATGATTAGGATCACCATTCACCACAGATTCATACATGGCTAAGCCTAGATAGCCTAACGATCTGGATGAATAGGTTGGCGTATTAAAGGCAGAAAACCTAAGGGTATACAACGTCATGTTAGCCCACTGGACGGCTACATCTGCGGGCTCATCTGATAGTGTTGGAGGGTCGCGATAAATGATGGGAACCGGATCGCTTTCAGTGCAGGCATAAATACTGAAGACCAGTAGCCATGCTAGCTGAAATCCGATTCGGTGATATCCGGTATGAGTCCTTGCCATTCTATTTAATTCGATAAAGAATCTGGTATTCTTTCAATGTTAAGGTATCGCCAACAGATAGGTTTTTGTAAAAATAAGGTTGAAGAATGTTATTCACAAAATCGAATGACGAGTTTCCTGAATGAAGCGTGAAATTTATTATCGGAGCGGTCAATTCATTTCCGGATTGTTCCACAACAAATTTTTCACGACCTATAAAGCCAAAATTATAATAGCCACGGACTGAGGATTGTATAAATTCAGAATATACTACCGGCTTTATCTGGCCGATATTGTAGGGTAAACTTCTCGTAAAAACCTCACCGAAAGTGCAGCATTTGGTGATGGTGTCAGCGCTGGTTAAAATAAGCATTTTGTTTTGACGTCTAACTAGTGTTAAGTTAAGTATAATATGACGTAATATTGTTATATTTGTAAAACCCATTTACAAATGATACGCTATACTGTAAAACTGCTTAAGTCTGAG
>JAYVTB010000159.1:0-7139 GCA_043774805.1 Cyclobacteriaceae bacterium
GGCCTACTTATATTCCTTACTTTCAAAGCAAAATACCACAAGCAATCAAGAATAATGCGTTATTGTTCAACTCATACGAAAGGTTCGGATGAGTATGAAGAAAGGCTACTTGCAAGAGGTAATTACATGAAGGGCATTTGCGAAATGGTCTTACAATCTTAACTTGAACTTTCTAATGATACCAGAAACGGCCTGTTGGTACTTATACGAGATAGGATTATACTTCAGGCCTTCTACGTGATCACTAACAGAAAATATAACACATGAAAACAATTTGCTTTTTACTCCTCTCTGCTATGCTGGTTACCTCTTGTTCACAAAATCCCAAATCAGAAGCGCCAAAGAAAGTGTTGCGCCATGTGGTGCTCTTTAAGTTTACTGATTCATCTACCCCCGATGATGTAAAGAAGGTGGAAGATGCATTTGTTGCGTTAAAGGGAAAGATCAGCTTGGTCAAAGATTTTGAATGGGGAAAGAACAGCAGTCCTGAAAATCTGAATCAGGGATTAACGCATTGTTTCTTTGCCACTTTTTACAGCGATAAAGATAGAGATGATTATCTCGTGCATCCCGATCACCAGGCGTTTGTTGAGGTATTGAAACCTTACCTCGATAAAGTAACGGTGATTGATTATTGGACTGAAGAGTAAGGTCATCTTTAGCTCTTCATTCTGTTTATTTCCCTCAGGAAAATACGCGTAAGCTGCTTCCTGTTAATTCAGTGTTATATTTTGCCAGTGACTTGGTAGCTGGTCCTTGCAATACAGTTCCGGTAGTTGAAAATCGGGCCCCATGATTAGGGCACAGAAAGTCCTTTTGACTTGACCGATAGTTGATGGAAGTTCCTTCGTGCGTGCAGGAACGACTAAGGGCGGTAAACTCGGTAGTACTTAGCCGAACGATAATAATTCCATTGGAGGAAACAGAGCCTCCCACCGTATTTAGTGCAGAATATTGACTGGTAGTAAGGTCCAGGGTCATGTCTACGTTGGTTGGTGCAGGATCATTTTGAGTACTGCAGGAATCGAGTCCACATGTGGCACAGGCAAGCAAGGCGGCAGCTCCGAGCTGTTTCAAAAATTCATCACGTTTCATTTTCTCTTTAAGTTTGTTAGGTTTCGAAACCATTAAACGCAATGAAGGCTATTTTTAGTGCCCCAAGTCACGTAGTTTTATCTCCACATTTTTGCTTTCATCGCATCTTTTAAAGATTTTATTTAAATCATGAACCTCTTATATTTTTTTTAAAGCCATGAAGACAGTTCCAATATCATTTATAATCATCTTAATTCTAAGTGCTTGCCAGCAAGATAAGAATTCCAAGAGCGAATCAGTGCCTATTACTTATGAGGCATTTCGTTCGCAATTCCATTTTACACCCGAAACCGGATGGATGAATGATCCCAACGGAATGGTGTACTATGAAGGAGAGTATCATTTGTTTTATCAATGCTATCCGGATAGTACCGTTTGGGGACCAATGCATTGGGGCCACGCGGTAAGCAAAGATATGATTCATTGGGAGTGGCTTCCCATCGCCTTGTATCCGGATAAATTAGGTTACATCTTCAGTGGAAGTGCGGTGGTAGATTGGAAAAATACCAGCGGACTGGGAACGACCCAAACGCCTCCAATCGTGGCCATCTATACCTATCATGATCCGGTTGGCGATAGCGAAGGTAGAATTGATTTTCAAACGCAGGGTATTGCCTATAGTATTGATAAAGGACGCACGTGGACCAAATATGATCACAACCCGGTGTTGCGCAACCCCGGTATTCGCGACTTTCGTGATCCTAAAGTTTCATGGAATGAAGTGAGCAACCAATGGGTGATGACCTTAGCCGTAAAAGATCATATTGAGTTTTATGGGTCTCCCGATTTGAAGAAGTGGAGCAAACTCAGTGAGTTTGGCAAAACTATTGGCGCCCATGGTGGCGTATGGGAGTGTCCTGATTTATTTCCGTTGAAAGATGAACAAGGAAACACAAAATGGGTTCTGCTTGTCAGTATCAATCCGGGTGGACCACAAGGTGGATCGGCAACTCAATATTTTGTAGGCAACTTTGATGGAAAGAATTTTACTCCGCAGGATACCACCACACGGTGGATTGATTACGGAGCCGATAATTACGCAGGTGTTACCTGGTCGGATATTCCTTCCAGTGATGGGCGCAGATTGTTTATGGGCTGGATGAGCAACTGGCAGTATGCCAATATCGTCCCAACAAAGGCCTGGAGAAGCGCTACCACACTGCCGCGTGAGGTGGTACTGAACAAAAAGGAAGACGCCTATGAATTGAAGTTTAAACCGGTGAAAGAGTTAACCACCATATTGCAGGAAGCTCAAACCTTCAATGCCACCACTACACTGGATCATCCATTCTATTTCATTGATATTGATGTGGAGGAAAGCGCTGATGAGTTTTTACTCACCCTCTCCAATGATCAAGGTGAAAAGGTAACGATTCAGATTAAGCAGGGAATGCTTTCATTCGATCGCACCGCTTCTGGGATCGTCAATTTCAGCAAAGAATTTCCCGCTGTGCACCGGATGGATATGACGGATATAGAGTTCAGAAAAATGCAAATCTACGTTGACCTGTCCTCGGTGGAGGTGTTTGTTAATGATGGTGAAAGAATAATGACTGAAATTATATTTCCCAACAAGCCCTACAACCAGGTACAATTGGAAAAGAAGAATCCACAGTTTCAGCTTTCAAAAATTTCATCCATCTGGTAGTGAGGCTGGAGTTTACGTTGAGTTATTTTTTAAGTGAAATTTTGCTCATCAGTAAACCCTGTAATTTTATTCCAAGCATTAAGGAAACCCAGGCTAGCAGTACCACAAATTCTGAATAAGAGCCACCTGCGTTAGGTAATGTGCCGCGCACTCTTGGCAGGTAACTCATAAAGAAAATGAACCACACATAATAGAGATAGATCAGCGTAAGGGTAGAGTATTTTTTAAGAGAAATTCTGTTTGCTTCAAACTGTAGTTGCGCATAGGGCATTATAAAGATGAGCAGGTAAGCCAAAAACCCACCTGCCAATCGGATGGGGATCAATTCATTTCCTGACAAATATACAAATGACAAGAGTTGAAGAAGGTGAATACCGTGGGCGATGGCAAAAATTGAATAATACTTTTCGGATAAGATGGATTTGACATTGATATGCCTGTGATTATGAAATAAAAAGATCAGACTGAAAATAGCCAACGACACCCGTCCGGAAAAGCGTGTTACGGCTTGCAATGTCTCCAGACTTGCCCCATAATTAATCACCGCCAGCAAGGCCACGCCTACTTCAACGATTAACGTGCTTAATAGGGCATCTTTGAATTTCATGTGTTCCCGTTTTTTATTTCATGTCACATGGATTCTCCATGCCTGATTATCACATTTTCAGGTAAATAGTGTTTGGAGATTTCACGCTTGATATTTTTTCAATGTATCAATAAGTAGTTCGATTTCTTCTTCACTGTTGTAATAATGGGGAGAGACGCGCAAGGCCCAATCAATATTTTTCGCTTCGAAATCAAGTAAAGCAAAATGTCTGTTGGAGATGGAAGTATTAATATGTTGCTTTCTCAAGCCTTGCAAGACTTCGCTTGCGTTGTGTCTTGGTATTTCTATCGTGATGATGCTACTTTGCTTAGACCCGATATCAAGCAAACGCAAACCAGGGCTTGCCGAAATTCCTTTTCGGAAGAGATCGCATAAATAGGTGTTTCGTTGTTGAATGGCTTCAAGGCCTAATGAGTTGGCAACATCCACCGCTGCTTTACTACCTAATACCAATGCATAGGGGAGTTCCCAATCTTCAAACCTGCGGGCATCCATACGCACCTCGTATTCATCGGGAGTAACCCAGTCGCCACCGCGCATATCAATAAAAAGTGGCTCCAGCTTCTCTTGAATAATTCTGTCCGACACATAAAGAAATCCCGCTCCTCGTGGTCCGCGTAAAAATTTGCGCATCGTTGCACTTAGAAAATCGCAATGAATTTTATGAACATCTAACGGTAGCTGTCCGGCCGACTGGCAGGCATCTACGAGATAGTAGATATTTCTCTCTTTGCATAGCAGGCCGACTTCTTCGACTGGCTGGATAAGACCGGAATTACTTGGAACATGGGTAAGGGAAACTAATTTAGGATCACGCGCGTCCATCAACCGCTTCATATCCTCCACATCCACGCCACCATCCTTCAAACTAGCCGCCCTCAGAATTTCAATCTTAAATCTTTTTTGGAGGGAAAGAAATGCAATTTGATTGGAGATGTAGTCTTCATTCGCCAGCAGAATGGAGTCACCTTCCTGAAAGGGGATGCAGGACAGTGCGCGAGCAAATGAATTGGTGGCACTGGACGTAAATGCAATGTTACTGGCCTTTCCATTGACCAATCGTGCGGTTGATTCATAAAATCCTTCAACTTCATTTGCTTTCAGGTCAGATGACTCATAACCACCGATAGTGGCTTCGAGTTCGATATGTTGAATCATAGCATCAATCACAGACTGTGGCATCAGCGATGCACCGGCATTATTAAAATGGATTTTGGTTTTACATCCGGGTGTTTGTGCGCGAAGTTGTTCTATGTTCATGGACGAGATCATTTTGCCGCAGGCTTTAGTTGTAGTAGGGTTGACGTTGATTTAATTTCTTCACGATTCATCAGCATTTTTCTGAATCTGCCCGTGGCAAACATTTCAGCTTGATCGCTGTAGTGTTTGCTCATTACATTTCCTGATTGACCTGTAGGAGTAATCGTAACGCCATTTTCCGGATCGCCAAAGTCAGTGATCTTGCGCAGGGCAGGGCCGCCTTCAACACGGAAGTATCCGGTAGTATCCAATTTGTAATGAAGGTTATTGATTACTTCACTACCACCGCTGACTTCAAAGGGACCTACATTAAAAAATTTGCGCAGTGGTTTCACTGAATTAAATGCATGATTGTGCGTGAGGGTGTGAATCTTTCCCCACTTCCAGCTTTTTGGATTTGACCCGGCTATAAACGTAAGCAATGAAATCGTTTTATGTGCTGCATTTTCAACAATCATGGCGCGGGTTTCTCTTGCATCCGTATTTCGATCATCCCACCATGGTGAATTTTCATTTTTGATGAATTGCTCGTAACTGTTTTTGAGTATAGAGGTTGCTGCCAATGTTTCGAATGCTTTGACGGTAAGTTCATCGGCCATTGCCATGCGCATGATGTGCGATAAAATGTTATTGTAGACAGCAGGAGTAGTTTGATCAGCTTGATGTTCACCGTTCCATCCTGCCAATTGCGAGGCAATATCGTTGAGTTCACTTTTGTGGAGGGCCTTCAATACCGCACCGATTTCATGAGCGATATCTGCATGCATGTGTGAGGTAACATCGAGGTTTATTTTTTTTATTTCATCCAGCGTCCATTTTTTATTTTCACGGATCAGTTCCTCTACCCGCCCTGCACGACTTCTTGGATAGTAGTAACCTGGATATAAAATACCCTCAACAGTGTCAGGCTGATTATTAGCGGAATACACATATCCCCAGGGAGGATTCACGGCATGTGGATTTTTTGAGAAGTCATAAAATCCCAGGTATTCATCCTTGCCACTGCTTCCATCAAGGAAGAATTTGGAGACTACATGAGTTGGACGAATAGGAAGTTTCGCGACTGCCCACCACGCAATGTTTCCTGTTTTATCGGCATACATCAGGTTTAGACCGGGTGCTGAAAATAAAGAAGCGGCATGCTCTACGTCCGCAAAACTCTTCGAATGATTCAGATTATAGGCAGCCTGAATAGCATAATTGGTTTCATGATTCAATAGCCACCACAGCGAAGTGGGTTGATCTTCATTCACCAATTCGTTGATGCCATTGATTACATTTCCATGTGGTGTTACCGGGATCGTGATCTCTATGGCGGAGCTATCTTTTACGTTAATCAGTTCTTTTCGCCACTGTACATCCACCCATGCGCCTTTATATTTTACTTTTCCTTCATCATTAAATTCTTCTGTGAAAAAATCGCTGTCATCATTTTCAAACATGGTGAGACCCCAACCACAAAAATCATTTTGTCCCAGCAAACCAAAAGGAATTCCGGCAAGGTGGTGGCCATAAAATTTGTATCCGGGATATTCGATATGAGCTTCATACCAGACGGCTGGTTGTGAAAAACCGATGTGCGTATCATTGGCCAGAATTGGAAAGCCGGAAGCAGTTCGCTCACCACCAATAGCCCATCCATTGCTACCTAGCCACAGCGGCACCGGAATATTTCCAAGGGCATCACTTAAATAGGAAATCAGGGAATCGGTGGCTTTGTTTTTCACTGGGCCACTAAAATTCTTAATGGTTACTGCATTGGCTGGCGTCTGCACTGCGAGGTCTTTCAGGTAATCAGCGCCAAGTTCTTTTTTTATTTTTTCGAGTACAGGATCGGCACGCAGCCCTTCGGCAAATCCAAACGACATGAATCCAATAGCGAGATAAATATCTTCCGGTTTAAATTCTTCTTTTGGTATGCCGATGATGGAAAATTCAAGCGGAATCTTTCCCGTTTTAATAAACTGATTAATTCCTTTCTGGTACGCTAATGCGGATCGTTGAAATGCAGCTGTATCTGAGCTGAGAAATTTTTCAGCATGCTCTTTTGCAAATTTGCTGATGCCAAGCGTGCGAAAGAGTTTGTCGGTCTTTACCAGATCAGGCCCTAGTATTTCCGAAAGACGTCCACCCGCAGCTCTGCGAATCATTTCCATTTGAAATAACCGATCCTGAGCATGGACATAGCCTAAGGCATAATAGGCATCTTCTTCATTTTGAGCGTAGATGTGGGGAACTCCAAAATCGTCATAGAAGACATCAACGGGTTCTTTTAATCCGGAGAGCGAGAGTTGCCCGGAGTAGGAAGGTTTGGTAGTTTGAAGGTAAGCATATCCAATAGCTATAATTAATAGCATCAAGATGAGCAATCCCAATAAAATTCGCCTAATGATTTTCATAGTTCAGGTGAGAATATCGAAAGTTAAGTAATTAACTGGTCTCAAAACGTTAGCTTAACTCTACTTTGTCACAACAATTATACTGAAAATCAGTACGATAGCTTAACTTTGAGTGTTGAAAAAAAAAGCG
>JAYVTB010000160.1:0-48811 GCA_043774805.1 Cyclobacteriaceae bacterium
GCTAAGTGAATTTAAAAAACTGAAAATACTTAAACACCAATACTATGGAAGTAGCCAAAAATCAGCAACTTAGTTGTGACAAAGTAGAGTTAAGATTTCGAAGTTAAATGAAATCTGGACTGAAGAAGAGATTGCTAAGCTATTCCAGAACTTAGAAATTCTAATTCCTCCGAAGGAACAGCCAATATTTGCTATAGCACTTTTCTCAAAAGCATCACCATTCGAATTCGGAGAGTTATCAGGAGCGTATTATGACGATTACGACTATAAGCTCAGCGCTAACTATCTTGATGATGAAACCAAAATTGTCAAAATCACAATTGAGCGAAATGAACTAGATGTCGCTCGTATTGAAGGTGAATACTCAGACGTCTTCGCAATGTCGTTAATGCAGCAACCGCCTTATGATCTTGAATCACTAAAGAAAGATAAGATCGAAAGCTCTGTTCTAATCAATGAGTTAGTAAAGGGTCAAAGTGAAGTAGACACAAGCAATCTGTTAGAGCGAATAGGGAAATTCACTTTTACATTCTATTTCCTCAAAAACACAAAGAGCGATAGCAAATCTGAATCCGATACACAGAAATATCCTTATAGGGATTTTAATAGTGCAGCAAGGAAAGCATGGTTAAAGAAATTTGGAGGTGTTAAAATTTTCAGAGACGACTTTAGAGTTCGGCCCTACGGTGAGTATGGCCAGGACTGGCTTAAACTTGGAGAAAGACAAGGCCAAAGCCCGCAGGGAGCTGGTCAAAGAATTGGTGCCTATCGTATTCGACCAAATCAAATTTCGGGTACGATAAATATCTCGAGGCTTACAAACCTTAGTTTTCAAGATAAGTCAGGCCGAGAAGGAATTCAGGAAAATGAAGTCTTTGATTTATTTAAGGCAATCATACTTGGAATAATAGCTCGATTTGAAAGGGACAGAAACATCATCATGTTTTCCTTTTCCGAGTTAGGTAAAAAAGTAAATGCTGAAGCCGAAGCAAAGCAAAAAGCGGCAGAAGAAGCTAAAAGAATTTTAGAGGAGCAGCAAAGGACTGAACAAGGAACTGTTAACAATCCAGCTACTTCCCAACCAACTACAAATCAACCAACTGAAACCGAAGTTACTCTTGCAAAAGGGATTCAAGTACAGGAAGTTGAAATTGAAGAAAAGGACAATGAAATTAGATTACTTCGAAGTCTATCAGGAACTGGTTTGATTGTAGCTTCATTTGCTCACGAGCTTAGAAGTTTGAGGGCACTTCTTGTATCACGAACTGATGATATGAGAGTTGTTTTGGAGTCTCTATTGGATGCAAAACAAGTAAAGAGACTTCCTGACGAGGAGAATCCTTTCTCAATGCTCAATCACATGAGGGAGCAGGATGTTCAAATAAAGCATTGGTTAGATTACTCGCTCTCGGCATTAAAAAAGGATAAAAGAACACGAACCAATCTTGATATTTCAGATTATTTCACAACGTTTAAAGAAAATTGGGAAAATGCTTTAGAGCGGAGGAAAGTAAAGATGATACTTCAAGATAATCTTCAAAGTCCCACACATCTAAGAGCTTTTGCAATCGACTTTGATACTTTGTTTAATAACCTTCTTATCAATTCATTAGATTCATTTAAAAGGCGTAAAGACGGCCAATCACGAATGGTTAGGTTATCATTTGAAAAGGACACAAAGCTCTTAAAGGTTTTTTTTGCTGATAATGGTGCCG
Source organism: Cyclobacteriaceae bacterium (assembly GCA_043774805.1). Lineage (GTDB taxonomy): Bacteria > Bacteroidota > Bacteroidia > Cytophagales > Cyclobacteriaceae > ELB16-189. The sequence goes on from JAYVTB010000160.1 coordinate 1,716, forward strand.
GTCTTTCCAAGGATTATCATAAACGACCTAATGAAATATTTCTTCCATTCGAGACATCAAAGGTTGACAAAAGGGGAAACAAAATTGGTACGGGGATTGGAATGTATTTAGCTAAAGCTATTATAGAAGACTACAAAGGTGAAGTTGAGATTCTTGAGATTAATGATGGCTTTAAACTGGGAATATATCTCCCATTAAGAAAAGATGATTTAAACGGACAAACATAATGCCTAAGTTTAGAGTTGGCTATATAGACGAAGAATCACAATGGGTTTCGAAATTTACTCTTCGATTAAAGGATTCGTTTGACATAATTCCTCTTCCGCTTAGCCCAGAAACAAGTTTGGAAATGATGCTTCAACAAATAGAGGAAGCAAAATTGGACTGTTTGATTGCGGACTTTGAGTTAAAGGAAGCGGACGCCATCCAATTTAATGGAGATGAAGTGATTGATGCTCTGAGAAAAAAGTATCCATATTTCCCGGTTTTTATAATAACTGCTAAGGATGAAGATGATGTATTGGCTCAAGTGATGGATAATGAAATAGTTAGACTCAAAGAGGAATTAAATAGCAAGCCTTTGATTCTAATTAAGCGGGTTCAAAACAAAATCGAAAATTATTATAAGTCCATCCAGGAAGCCGATGAGACAATTAACAATCTTGTTGAAAAAAGGAACTCAGAGGGATTATCTGGTGAAGAGGAAGAAATTTTAACAGAAAAGTATCAGTTTTTGGAGAAGATAGACCCAGATAGTAAAGTATTTCCTGACAATTTAATTCAGCCAGCGAGTATCACAAAACTGCACGAGTTTGCGGCAGACACAAAGAAGATTCTTGAAGAGCTTAAAAAAATAACAGAGTGATGCCCGTATTCCGTCCTCATACTCCAAAAAGGAGAAATATAACTCAAGCAGTTACAAGCCACGGAGATCACAAGCCCGAATTAAAAATCGACTTTGTGTCGAGGTGTGGATATTGCAACTCACATGATGTTTGGAAGCGAACATACTATGAAGTAGACCATTTTATACCTGAAGCCATACTAACTATTAAGGCAACAACAGATTACAGTAATCTGGTTTATTCGTGTAGGTCATGCAATAATGCCAAGAGAAAAAAGTGGCCTACTAATGATCAAAACATACCAAACAAGAATAACGAAGGATTTATTGATCCTTGTGATGATGATTACAATAATCAATTCACCAGACTTGATTCAGGCGCGATAATTCACTCCACAGACTTAGGGAAGTGGATGTATTTTGCTTTGAAACTACATAAACCACAACACGCAATCATTTACTTACTTGAACAATTGGACCCCGAGATTGAGGAAATAGAAAAATTAAGCGAGGATGAGCGTATAAAGCCGGAAGTAAAAGATCGCATTATCAGAACTTATGAGAAGTATCATGAGTATTTTAACCAATGGAGAAACCTATAAAAAGCAGAAGATTCGTGAGTACCTTCATTTTAAGAAACTAGAGAAGTGAGAACTAAACAAAAAAAGAACGGCTCATATTATACGCCTTCATTTTTGGCGGAATTTATAGTTAGACATGTTTTGTCTGGATTTAACACAAAAGATGAGTTGACGATTCTTGAGCCTAGCGTTGGTGATGGAGGCTTCATAAGAGCCTGTAAAACCCAATTAACAAATCAATCCAATAAAGTTTCATTTACCTGCATAGAGAAGTTAAAGCCTGAGATTGACAAAGCAATTGAACTATCGAAGGCCTTTGGCAAGAAAAATGTTCAATTTCATTTTGAATGCGGTGATTTTCTAAAATGGCAGGATACAAACTCGGAGCGTTACTCCTTAAGTATTGGAAATCCGCCATACATAAAGAAAAACTTGCTCAATGGAGTTCAAATAGAAACATGTAAAAATATTCATGAGTCGGTTGATATACATGCCACAACTGTCAAGAACATTTGGTCATCTTTTTTAATTAAATGTACAGAACTTCTCAAGCCCGATGGAGTATTGGCTTTTGTACTTCCAGCTGAACTTCTTCAGGCTAAATTTGCAAAGCCTATTTGTGATTTCCTTAAGGCAAGATTTGAAAGAATTGAGTTGTTCACATTCAATGATCTTTTATTTGACTCAATCGGGCAGGACACTATAATCCTTATTGGCTTTAAGAAATCGGTAAGTAAGGGCATTTATTATACGACAATAAAAGACAAATCGGAACTTGAAAATGACAGTTTTGTGCTTTCTAAAAATGATTCGCTTGTTAAGTCCGACATTAAATGGATTCATCACATTTTGACCGGTGAGGAAATCGAATTATTATGCAAACTTAAATCAACTCTAAAACCAGTATCGCATTTTTGTACATCTAAACCTGGCATTGTTACTGGGGCAAACAAATTTTTCATCATCGATGACGACACAGAAAAAAAATATCGACTTGGCTCATTATCGAAACCAATAATCCAAAAAGGCTTTTTTGTGAATGGTAGTGTCGTATTTGACGTGCATGATCTTAAGGCATTACAAGAATCTGGGTTGCCAGCTAAATTTCTGAAGTTTAAGGATAAAGGTCAGCGTTCATATTCAAAAAGTATTCAAGGCTACTTGAGACTAGGTGTCAAGGAAGAAGTTCACAAAAGATATAAGTCTCTTCAGAGAGAACGATGGTTCGTTGTCCCTAACGTATCCGATCCACCTGAAGGTTTTTTCTTTAAACGCTGTCACCAATATCCTAAGCTATTAAAGAATAATGCTGGCGTTTACGTGACTGACTCGGCATATGAGATCACCATGAAGGATGATCACACTATAGAGAATCTTATTTACTCGTTCTATAATTCCCTTTCGTTGTGTTTTGCAGAGATGGAAGGACGCTATTATGGTGGTGGCGTATTGGAGTTGACTCCAAAAGAGTTTAAGAAGATTCCTGTGCCATACAAGGAGATCACTGATTCAAAATTTAAAACTTACACTTCATCCTTCGAAGACAAGTCTACGATTATTGACGTCCTTGAAAAGAACGACTCACAAGTTTTGGCCGGTCTTTCACTAACGAACGATGATGTTTATAAGATTCAATCTATTCGTCAGAAATTAATTGACAAAAGATTACGGAAATAAGACTATGACATATTAACTGTTTACCGACAGCCACTCTTTGTAAATTTCTTTCAGAACAATTAGATATCGCTTACAGGAACTATATAGGTCCTCATTTTCTCCTAAGCCGGTTAGTATTTTATAATCTGAAATGGTCCCAACCAACTCCCTTCCATCGTCAGATGTAAATGTTAGTTCCTGATTTCCATCCTTGTCTACTTTTGATATCCTTATTATCATTTTTTTATCCTTGAGAGCCACATGATTAAAATCTTTGGGAATAGTGAAAGTTGCACCTACGTACCAAACTGGAACAACTGGTTTTACGTGAGTAGTGGTATTACGAAGTTCAGTAAATTTTTCAAACAATTCTCCTTCCTCTTTTGTAGGCTGTCGACTATTGTACCAGTCGGTAAACTTTTTAGAACTTCCAAATTCGGCTCGAAAAATCCACATTATGCTTCTGGCAGAGCCAAGGAATGCACTAAGGTAAAATCTAAATAGTCTTTTATTGTTGTAGTTTCTTTTCAATTTCTTGAGAAAGAAACCAGCTTCTTCTATTTTGTTAAAGGTTTGGTTATTAATTCAACTAATCAACTATCTAAGATAATTGAAATTAATTACCTTGAAGGTATAAAACTTTGCAAATGAGTTGGGAAACTTTATCCGAAGCCGATAAGCCATGTCCATGTGGGAGCGGCAATTATACAATTACTAAGGAATCTGACGACTAGAATGGCTTCGATGAATCTTGGGTAATGAACTGTCCGTTATGCAAAGAGAATTACGAACTGGAAGTTAAGCACATAATGGATATAGATGGAATAGATAACAAAGTTATGGCTTGGAAGCTGAAATAAATCGTTTTTTCAGTTCCACATCGCCAAACATTGTGGCTGCCGCGCTCCCTAATTGCAACAGGCGTAATTCATTTTGTCACCCATTTCCTTCATCATACATCTTTCTCATCATTCCATAATAGAGCAACAGCACCAACCAATAGCATCATAAAGGTGGATGTTATCTTGCTACCCATCAGCGATTTGACCGGGCCCTGGAATATCGGGTTAAATAAAATGATCACGGCACCGATGGCCACTTTTCTGCCATTAGCAAGGTGATGCGAACGGCTCCCGCTTCTGCGATGGCTTGTTCTAATGCTTCGCTAGCGCTCCGGCAGACATTCTATGTCTAGCAAATTATCAAGTTGTCCTTTTATGACGCCCTGTTGACCTATGACCATAGGTTGGAGCCGCCCACCTTTGTTTCATCAAAGGCAAATTCTAAACCTTAAAAAAATGAAAAATCAAACTAAGATCGTGACGTACCATCTTGAAGCAAGTGTATTTAACTGGGAGATAGCTCCCGGTAAAACCATTGAAGCATGGGGTTTTAATAAACAAGTCCCCGGCCCGGTGTTGAAAGCAACTGTTGGGGATACCATGGTTATTCGTGTCACCAACAATCTGGCTGAGCCTACCTTGGTGCACTGGCATGGCTTATGTCTCCCGGCCTCCATGGACGGAACAGACGGAACTCAAAAGCCAATAGCACCCGGTGAAGTATTTGAATACCGTTTCGCAGCAGCTCAGACAGGAACATTCTGGTATCATTCACATACCAATGAAACGGTACAAATGGAAAGAGGCATGTATGGAGCACTGGTGGTGACCGATGAAACAGACCCCGTTACTGACGGTGAAAGAATTTTTATGATTGACGACATGAAACTTTCGGCAGGCAATAAATTTACTACTCCTCGTTGGTTCCTTCCGCGCATGATAGAAAGGCATGATGGTCGCCAGGGAGATACTCTTCTAATCAATGGTAAAGAAAATTTACAAATAGATATGCACGCAGGGCAGATAGAAAGATGGCGATTTGTGAATTCCTCCAGTGCGAGATACTTCAAGTTATATCTCAACGGTAAAAAATTTAAAATCATAGGAACCGATGGCGGGTTGCTGGAGCATCCGAGAACGGTTATAGAGGCTTTAATTGTTCCTGGCGAACGACTCGATATTGCAGCTGGCCCTTTCAATGAAGGTGAAACATTTGCTATCGAATCATTGCCCTACAACCGGGTTACAGTTTTGAAAGCAAAACGCGAAACATTCGCCACCGTGAGCGTAGGGAAACGAATGGAGTCAAGAGCGTTTATTCCTGAGACACTAAGACATATTGAACCATTGGCACCGAGCGATGCGCCAATAACAAGAAAAGTAAAGCTTTCGGAAGTGCCAAGCATAAAGCGTGGAATGGACTTTAAAATAAATGATCACGAGCATCACAATGACAAACCGGTAAAGGTGGGCGAATTGCAAATATGGGAAATAGACAATAGCAGCGGAATGGATCATCCTTTTCACCTGCATGGTTTTTTCTTCCAGGTTATTGAAGTAAACGGTAAAGCCCCGGAATACAAAGCCTGGAAGGACACTTACAACATTACTCCGAAGACAAAGGTCAAGATTGCATGGTTTCCCGATAACCGTCCGGGCACCTGGATGTATCACTGCCACATTTTAGAACACCATGCAGCCGGGATGATGGCCCACTTTGATGTAGTGGATGACAGCATGCCTTACTCAGAAAAACCAGCTCAGCACCACCATCACCATATGATGAAGTAGCGCCTCGATGGCCATAGCAATTAGCTGGAAGCATGACACACTGCCCGATCAAAGAATTAATTTAAAACAGTAAACAAAATACAATGAAATACTCAATGGCGCTTTTAATTCAACTACTAATCTTGATTTTATTCAAAATTGAATTTGCCACAGCTCTAAATAATATTGAACAAGTCAATACGACACTTATGAAAAAACTTAAAATTTGCTTTTACCTGCAGGATGGCGTTGAAGTACTTGACTTTGCCGGCCCGATGGAAGCCTTTGCGGCTGCGGGCTTTGAAGTATTCACCGTATCAAAAACAAAAGACCCGATTGTGTCGCAAGGCATTTTAAAAATAATTCCCGACTTCAGCATCGACAATGCGCCACAAGCAGATGTCATGGTATTCTTTGGTGGAAATTCAGTAGTTGCCTATAACGACCCGAAAGTAATTTCATGGGTATTGAGCCGGGAAAAGCAAACCAAATATTTTCTCTCGGTATGCTCAGGTGCTTTTATCCTTGGTAAAGCTGGTCTCCTGGATGGTTTAACGGCAACTACATTTCATACTCGCATAGAAGAATTGCGCAAAGCATTTCCACACGTTAAGGTACTGTCGGATGTACGATTTGTTGACAATGGACGCGTGATTACCACTGCGGGGGTTTCTGCGGGCATTGATGGAGCATTACATCTGATCTCAAAAATCAAAGGTGAGAAAATGGCTCGCGAGGTAGTAGAATACATGGAATATGATAAGTGGATTCCCAATCAGGGGTTAATTTTTTCTCCCGAAAATTAATCGTTCGCGATTAACGTCATGGCCAATAAGGAGACTCATCAGTCTCCTTTTTTTTAATCTAAAGTTTGTCCTTTTATGACGCAGGCTTGACCTATGATTCAAGTGCCGGCTCATCCAACTTTGTGTTGTCAAGAGAAACAAATTTCAATTTTTAAACTAACAATTTTATGAAAAAAACACCAGGATTATTTCCCATTGCGCAAATCGCGTTTCTAACACTGACAGTAATTCTACTCCTTGTAGGCTGCCAGGAAGAAACGTTCAGCCCTGCCCTCACGCAGGAGTTTACTCTTCAAGCGGATGCTAACGGAGCCACGTACCGTATTAAAGTAGCACTGCCAGGGAATTATGGCTCAACCAATAATTCTTATTCAACAATCTATGTACTCGATGGAGATGAGAACTTTGACTTTGTGGCCAACCATTGCCAAAAAATATCCAACGATCAGTCAGTCGACAATGTGATTGTCGTGAGCATCGGGTATGGTAACGACCGAAGTATCGACTATACACCAACAGAAGTTAGTTCTGTTACAGGTGGAGCTCCCCAGTTTCTAGAATTTATTAGAAATCAACTGATCCCCACTATGGAGCAACGCTACCGCGCAGACACCACACGAAATGGTCGGGTGATCCTTGGCCATTCTTATGGTGGCTTGTTTGGTGGTTATGCATTTGCTGTCGACAATAAACTTTTCGGCAACTACCTCTTGTTAAGTCCTTCCTTATGGTTCGACAATGAAGTAACCATGCTGTTTGAAAAAGAAAATAGAGAGCTCAACAAAAAAAGACAGCAACTGGTGTTCATGGGTATAGGGGAAATGGAAAACGCGGGCAGAATGCAAGCCCCCTTTGAGGCGTTCTATGAAACTCTTTTGAAAAATTACCCGAACATAGCGATAGCCAAAAACCGAGAGGAGAATCTGAGCCATATGGGATCCAAGTTCCCCAATACAATTCTGGGCCTGAAATATTATTTCGAACATCGTTCACGATAAAAAAGTCAAAAATATTTACACACATTTTAAATGAAATTTATATGAAAACTATATCACACCTTTCACTTATACTCATATTATTGTCTTTCCAGGCAATGGCACAAAAGGAATCTTTGAGAAATAGTAATTTACCTGAACGACAACTAACGCTTGTACCCGCCATTGGCATCCACACCAATTTTGGAGTAGATCTTCTGATCTCGAACCTGGCTCAATGGAATGTCAACAAACGGCTTAGCCTGGCCGCTCACTCATCCTTTAATATCAATAATATCACGCAGCGCGATTTCAATTATATAAAAACAGATTACAACTATTCCCTTAACCAAAAATTCGGGATTGGCAGAACGTTCTATTTGAAGAAAACGTCTCATTCCTTCTTTATAATGGCTGGTGTAAAGTACACGGCCTTCAAAGAAACCTTGCATCATCCTGATCTTGAAAATGTAAGCAGTTCTGTTAGCTCTTTAAGTCCGGATTATGGAGTGATGTATAGTTTTAGAAAAGGAGTGAAGAATTGTTTCTTCAGCTTTCGTGTGTACCTTCCACTCTATCCCTGGCCGACAAAAGGATCTGACATTAATTACTTAGATAGTAATATGGAAAGTATTGCTTTGGAGGTTGGAGTAGGCAAAAGAATCAAGTAGACAGCGGACGTTTAATGTGTGCTAGAGATTAAAACGATATCCATAAATATTTACCGACATCCCGTTATGAAAGCGCTAACTTATGATCATCTTGTGAATACAAACTTCGTCACCCAATGAAACTGGCATTCATCGTTCCACCTCAAGTTGAGTTATTGGATTTGGCGGGCCCAGTTCAGGTCTTTACCGAAGCCAAAATGCATGGGTTTGACGCAACCATTGAATTTTACTCGTATCATACTGAGAATATATCAACCGCAGGTGTAGCGTTCGGAAAAATCAAAAGTTATGAGGAAGCAGATCTGAAGGAAGGCGACTTTTTATTTGTGCCAGGCATGGACAATGATTATGTCCACAGCGAACAGTTCAAAGCAGAAAAGAATTTTTTTAAGTGGATCCAGGAATGTGCCATCAACAAGGTCAATACATGTTCCATCTGTAGCGGAGCTTTCGCGCTGGGCGAAGCAGGCTTGCTGGATGGTAAGGAATGCACCACGCATTGGAGAAGGACAGGAGAATTGCAAGTTCGTTTTCCAAAAGCAAAAGTATTGGCGGATATTCTTTATGTGAAGAGTGACAATATTTACACTAGTGCAGGTATCAGCGCAGGAATTGATCTCGCGTTGGGTATTTTGGAATATTTAAAAGACTCTCGCTTTGTACATAAGGTGGCCCGTGGGCTTGTCGTCTATCACAGGCGGGACCATTCCCATTCGCAACAAAGCATCTACCTTGATTTTAGAAATCATATAAACCCTAAAATTCATGAGGTGCAGGACTATCTGATGGAGAATCTTTCCAGGGAAAACTCCATTGAAATGCTGGCCGAAAGAGTAGCGATGAGCCCAAGGAATCTAAGTCGGGTTTTTAAAGAAACAACCGGATTAACCATTGTTGAGTATCTTACCCGTCTGCGCAAGGAGCACGCAAAAACATTACTGAATAATCCTGAATACACCATCGATTATATTGCTTCTCAATGCGGCTATAAAACGGCAAGACAACTGCAAAGAATTTTGAAGTGATCATGTGAAATATAGGTCGCTCGCAACATAGCAACTAAAAGCAAAAAAATGATAACCAGTAAAATCAAAAACGACCTACCCGCCAGCATTGTGGTTTTCTTAGTGGCACTGCCGCTTTGCCTGGGCGTAGCACTGGCATCCTGTGCTCCGTTGTTTTCAGGAATCATTTCGGGTGTCTTGGGTGGAATTGTGGTCGGACTATTAAGCAAGTCGCATACGAGTGTGAGCGGACCCGCATCAGGACTTGCTGCCGTTGTGCTTTCATCGATCACCAAACTGGGTACGTTTGAAATATTTTTGACTGCGGTAATTATTGCAGGAGTAGTTCAGTTGGTGATGGGACTGTTGAAAGCTGGATTCATTGCCAGCTATATTCCCAGCAATGTCATTAAAGGACTATTAGCCGCGATTGGTATTATATTAATTTTGAAACAAATTCCTCACGCCATCGGATTTGATCGCAATGCGGCAGATGATTTTACCTTTTTTCAACGTGATGGTGAAAATACTTTTTCTGAACTTTTGGTTGCTTTTAATTTTATCGTACCGGGTTCGCTCATTATCGGATTCATTTCAATTATGGTGCTCATCCTATGGGATAAATCACCTTTTAAAAAAATAAAATTCTTTCCTGCTTCATTGTTTGTAGTGTTGTTGGGTGTGTTGCTCAATTTTATTTTTAGTACCAGTCTTCCAGCATTGGCAATAGAGCAAACCCATCTGGTCAATATTCTACCGTTAGACACGGAAGATTTAGGTTCATATATTCATATTCCAAATCTGATTCATCTTGGAAATTATCAGGTCTGGATCGTTGCGTTTACCATTGCCATCATTGCTTCACTAGAGACCTTGTTAAATATTGAGGCCATTGATAAGACCGATCCTCACAAAAGAGAATCTCCACCCAATAGAGAATTGATCGCACAGGGTGTTGGAAATATTGCTGCGGGATTTTTCGGTGGCATTCCTGTGACCTCGGTAATCGTTAGAAGCTCGGTAAACCTCGAGGCGGGAAATGAAACGAAGCTGTCTACCGTACTTCACGGGCTGTTTTTGCTGGTGAGTATTTTAATTTTAAGTCCGATATTAAATCTTATTCCATTAGCTTCCCTGGCTGCCATTTTAATCATGACAGGATATAAATTAGCCAAGCCTTCTATTTTTAAAGAAATGCTGGCGAAAGGCTGGGAACAATTTATTCCGTTTATCATAACCATTGTCGCCATTGTATTTACCGATTTACTCATCGGTGTTGTGATCGGTTTGATGGTTAGCGTATTTTATTTGTTACGCAGCAATTACAGAAACCCGTTTGTTAAGGAAGAAAATAAATTGCACATCGGAGAAGTGCTGAAGATAGAATTGCCAAATCAGGTTTCGTTCTTTAATAAAGCCTCCATTAAAGAAACGCTTTGGAATGTGCCTGAAAATTCGAAAGTTTTGATTGATGCTAATTATTCTGACTATATAGATAATGATGTGCTGGAAATTATTCACGACTATAAAGATGTTGTGGCTCCAGAGCGAAATATTCAGCTTAATATTCTAGGCCTAAAGGATAAATATAGACTGAACGACCATATTCAGTTCATCAACGTTTTGGATAAAGAGACCCAACAAAAACTAACACCAATCGAAGCGTTGAATCTGTTGAAAGCTGGCAATGAAAGATTTATGAATGGGAAGTGGTCGGATAAATATCTATTACACCAGGTGAATGCCACTGCGTTGGGACAAAATCCAATGGCCGTTTTGATTGGCTGCATCGACAGCAGAACATCACACGAAATATTGTTTGATGCCGGCATTGGTGACTTACTGTCCATCCGCATTGCGGGCAACATCACTAATCCAGAAATTATTGGAAGCGTTGAGATTGCAGTGAAGAAGCTGGGCGCAAAGCTCATTGCAGTAGTTGGACATTCAGGCTGCGGAGCGGTAGCACTTTCCTTAGCCAATGTTATGGATGAAAACATGCATACGGTCACTTCCAAAATTCAAAATGTCGCTATTGCTTGCGGATGTTATCCAAATGTCAGCAAAGAAGATGAAAGCAAAATCATGGAGACGGTATCGAGGAAGAACGCAGAACATTCAGTGAAAGAGATTTTAGAACAAAGCCCGTACTTGAAATCCAGGATTGAAAAAAAGGAGATTGGAATTGTCAGCGCTTATCATGATGTTTCTACCGGAGAAGTTTATTTTGACCCTATTGAAATAGTTTCCTGAACAAAACTCATTGAAGGTGTCGGCAAAGAGCTTCAAATTATAATGTGTATGCAAAGGAAATCCTCATCAGCAAACTCATGAAATTAAAGGTAATTTTTTTATAAGCTTCACATTCTGTCCAGGTATATTGCTGGCAAAAGCCTCGCACATATTGGAATCCCGCAAGCGATTGACAGTCTCAACATGACAGTTGTAAAATAGAATAGAGATCGCGAGGAACGGACTCGGCCCGCTAAAGCTCCATGGCTTGATTGGCTCTCAACCAAAACAAATGGCTACCTTAGAGCACCTTTACAATCTTTAAGTAATGTTTATCAAAGAGGAACGTCTCAAACATTGGATCGACAATTTTTATGGCTATGGATCGTGGCAGGCCCGCATATGGTTCGTTGGCTATGAAGAAGGTGGTGGCGACACACCACAGGAAGTAGCCAATAAGCTTACCTATTTTCACAACGAACATGGTCTAGATAATGCTCCAGCCCTTTGCGACATCCGCGACCTCTACCGGCAAGTGGCCTTTGCAGTGAGTGGCCCAAGGGCAGACTTGTTCAGTAACCTCTACGAATACAGGTTCGATCACCAGGCCATACTGCATGGTGAGTGGAAAAATATCATCGCCTTTGTGCACGGCTACCAAAACGAACCTCTACCCGATCTGCTTGCCTATCAGAAAAATTCATTTGCATTGGCATCCGAAAAAAGTGAGGCCCTGCTTCGACTGTTTCCTTTACCGGCTCATAACCACGCATGGTACTACAGTTGGCTCGACCTGCCAAGATTAGGATTTCTGAAAAGTCGCTCGGCCTACGAGGAACATGTGTATGAAAGTCGCATGCACAACATCCTCCATAAGATGAGTATTCATAAACCCGAAGTGATGGTCATGTATGGCATGGACAACATCGACAAGCTAAAGAAATCGGTGCAGGAGTTTTATGCTGGCGTCAAATTCAAAATGATCAAAGCCATTAAACATCAAATCCCCCAACATCACATCGCTTACCTTCCTGCAACTACCCTGTTGATCACCACACAGATTCCTGCACTGCGGCACAACCGAATTGAAACCGGGTTCGACTGGCACGCGTTTGGAAAAACGCTTTGGTCTAAAAATAAAGAGGAAGCGTGATTAAGGAAATATTATTTTGCCTTCATAATCGAGATCATTGGCATCCTTGTGTCAAGTATCGTCTCCCAAAGGGGCGATACGCCTAGCTTTGCTTTCCTCTGTTGAACCCAATATCCGATGAAGACTTCGCATCGTCCCCTCCCGGGAGACGATGCTTGACCTATAGATATCCGTTGATTACACTTAACTCTCCACGATCTTCTTCACCATTTTTGTGTCAAGTATCGTTGCCCAAAGGGGACGATAGGCCAAAACTTTGCTTCTCTCTGTTGAACCCAATATCCGATGAAGACTTCGCATCGTCCCCTCCCGGGAGACGATGCTTAACATATAGATATCCATTTGGTAACATTCAACTCTCCACAATCCTCTTCACCATTTTTGGAAAGATCAATCCGTGAAAGGGCAATACCGAGTACCAATACAATCGACCCCATAAACCGAGTGGACGATAAGTAGCCGTTTGATGCAATACTTTTTTATCGCCTTCTTCTCTGATCTTAAATTCGAGCCATGCCTCGCCTGGTAATTTCATTTCGGCATACAACAGTAATCTTCCATTTGGTTTATCGGCTACCAACACACGCCAAAAGTCTAACGCATCTCCTGCTTTCAAATCAGTGTCGCTGCGCCTACCTCTGCGCAAGCCCACACCACCTACCATTTTATCCATCAACCCGCGAATGTGCCACATCCAATTTCCGAAGTACCAACCACGGTTGCCACCAATCGACCAAATATTTTCGATCACTTCTTCTTTTTTTCGGATGAAGGAAACCGATCGCTTGTCACGGAACACACCATGTTCGGGCACTTGTACATAGTCGAGGAAATTTTTCTCCATGGTAGAAAGCGAAATAGAATCCTTCCAACTGGAGATCACGTTCTTCTGACTGATCTTATCAAACGCCAATTGCAATGCTTCGGTGTAGCTGAACAACCGAATTGGCACGATGTCTAATATCCGATTGTCATTGCACACCACTTCGTTTTTCATGCTGCTTACCAGACTCCTTGCCAGCGAAAAAGTAGTGGACGTAACGAGGAGCAACCACAGTGATGAAAGTTTAGGAGACAATACTGGAACAGTAATGATGAGTCGCTTCAGCCCGCGCACTTTAGCAAAGCCCATCAGCATTTGTTTGTAGGTGAGAATTTCCGTTCCTCCAATGTCAAATGTTTGGTGGAAGGTTTCAGGCTTCAATATCACGCCATTCAAATATTCAATCACATTGCGTATGCCAATGGGTTGGCATTTTGTTTTGAGCCACCTCGGTGCGACCATCACTGGTAGTTTTTCTACCAGGTCGCGGATGATTTCAAACGAAGCACTGCCCGAACCAATGATGATGGCGGCCCGCAGTACTGTAAGCGGTGCTTTTGCCTGCCTCAATACATCTTCCACATTTTTTCGTGAAAGTAAGTGATCTGAAAGATCGGCATCATTTACGATACCACTCAAATAAATTACTTGCTGACAGGTAGTTTGATTGATGTACTGAACAAAATTCTGTGCCGACTGTGCTTCCAAATCGGTAAAGTTCGGATTGGAAGAACTCATTGAGTGCACCAGGTAGAAAGCAACATCAATATCGCTGGGCAATTTTTTAAACGATCCGGCATCATTCAAATCAACTTCTACTACGGAAACTTGCTTTAAGAATTCTTGCGAGAAGTCATCCCAATCAAACCTGCGTTGGTCGCGCATAAGACAAACGACCTGATGCCCTGCTTCCACCAAAACGGGGAGTAATCTTCGGCCAATGTAACCTGTCGAGCCTGTAAGTAAAATCCTCATGCCGGTATTCAATTTATGGAATAATTAGTTGCTTTTATCTCTTGCTGATTTTATTATGAGTGATTGATTTCTGCCTTGAGCACTTAAAACGATCAATGTCTTGGCTACGGAAGGCAGCGTGTTTCGTTCGTTGGCCATTGGTGCGAGCGCGCCACAATTTAAAACTGGAGGGCTTCAATTCTTTTCTCATCAGTTTGATTACTTCCGATTGTTTCAACGCGAATTGTAATTCGATAGCTTCAAACGTGGTGCGGTCTTCCCATGCCATTTGTATAATGCGGTCGATATCTATCAAACTGAGAGTTTTCATTTTGTTGAACCATTTTCTATTTCAGCATTCAATCTTCTTAAGAATGCATTGGCATGTTGCAAATGTTTCTGTTGTTTCTCGCAATCCATCTTATCATATGTCTTCACCAACATTCCCAGCCTCGGATTCTTTAAAAAGAAATCTCTATGCGTGTGCATGAATCGCCAGAACAGTCCATCCCATATCTGTTGCCAATCACCCTTTTCATAATCACTCATCTTCATAAGGTAATTGCTTCCGCTGATGTAGGGCTTTGTGGCCATCAATCCTCCATCGGAAAACTGACTCATGCCATACACGTTGGGCACCATCACCCAATCGTACGCATCGATGAACAATTCCATAAACCATTTGTACACGTCATCGGGGTCAAACTCACAGAGCAGCATAAAGTTTCCCAACACCATCAACCGTTCAATGTGATGACAATATCCGGTTGCCAATACTTTTTTAATGGTGCTATCAATCGGAAAGATACCCGTAGTGCCATTCCAAAATGATTCAGGAATTTTACGTGTGAACTTCCAATAGTTGGTAGTCCGCTCCAGCGTGCCATTGTGTTGATAAACCCCGCGGATAAATTCACGCCAACCTAAAATCTGCCTGACAAACCCTTCACACGAATTGAGAGGAGTATTATTTTCGATCGAAAAAGCTACTGCCTCCTCTATGATTTCTTTCGGAGTAAGCAGCCCGACATTCAACATGGGTGTGAGAAGGCTATGATGCAAAATATTTTCTTGAATCACCAGGGCATCTTCGTACGGACCGAACTCGGCAAAACGATGTTGCAGAAATTGCTTTAACCATGCGCGACTTTCTGCAATGGTAGTAGGATAAACAAATACATTGTTTATTTCACCATAGTGATCAGCAAAATGTTTATTCGCATATTCCACTGCCTCTTTCCAGTAGTCGTCTGGTTTTGGAAACTGAATAGTGGGTGGCTTTTTACCCTTGGGATATTTTAGTCGGTTTTCGATATCGAAGGTCCACTTACCGCTTGTTGGTTGTAACTCCTCATCGACTAGAATTTTAAACTGCTTGCGTTGATGAATGTAAAAATCTGTTTGGTAAAATCTTTTCTTTCCGGAAAAGTAAGCATCTACTTGTTCGTTGCTCAGTAGGAATAGGGGTGAATCATATTGGATTATTTTTAATTGGGACATTTCTGATTGCTGGACGATTCTCCTTTCCAGCCAATTGTCAACCGTATCGCAATAATGGATTTCACCAATGCCATTCTTTTTTAAATGAACAAGCAAGTTTCGAACATCGGCAATTTCTTCCATCGCCTCGATGTAGGCGACTTCATATCCCTTAGTTTCCAGAAAATATTGGTACGCTTTCATACTGGCGCGGTGGAACACTAACTTTTGTTTATGAAACTTGTACAGCGTAAAGAATAGCTTCTCTTCTACTAAATAGACAGGCTGATTCTTTTTGAGGATCGGATTCTTTTCAAACAACTGATGTGGGAAAATAATGGAAGCAGCGTTCATCTCAGTTCTTAGATTTACTCATCCGGCATTTATCGCTGCAATACTTGACTTCTTCCCAAACGCTTTGCCACTTCTTGCGCCATGAAAATGGTCGGCCACATACGATGCAATCTTTTGTAGGAAAGTCTTGTTTTTGCCGCATCTTCATAGTTGTCTATCGGTTAAATGCGGATGAGTTTCCTTTCTCTCAAATCATCAAGGGTAAGTATATTTTCATGATTGGTTTTGAACGTCACGACATCAAATAAAAATAAGGTGTGGTCGCCAGCATTCTTTGCCCATAACGTTTTGAGTTTCATCCAGGCAGCGCAGTTAGTTAACACAGGCAATCCCTCCCATTTCGCGATGTGCTTCCTTTTGGCGAGATAAGATTGCTTGTCATAGTGATAGCCACTTTTTTTGCCGAGCGTATTTACCAATGAAACATGGTCCTTATTCAATAGCTGAAGAACGGCCGTATTGCTTTGTTGGATGTTGAATAATGACTTTGTTTGGTGATAGACCGCCACCATGTAGCGTTTGGGGTTCATGCTCACTGCCGAGACATAGGTGCAGATGTTCATGTTTACCTTTTGTTCATGGTAAGTGGCTAAACTATACACTGGCAAGTTCGGAATATTCCACGGTCGCTTCATCATTATATTCTAAGACTCGACATGCCACCATCTGCATGGACCACTTGCCCCGTGATCCAACTCGATTTTTCTGACAGAAGAAATTCAGCGAGGTTTGCCAGGTCTTGTGGCTTGCCAATTTTTTTAAGTGGATGCCGTTGTGCGTTGGCTTCTTTCTTTTCTTCGCTGTTGAGAAGAGTTCCTGCTAGCGGAGTATCTGTAATCGAGGGTGCTATACAATTGACTCTTATCTTTGGGGCAAATTCAGCCGCCAATGCTTTGGTTAATCCTTCCACCGCTCCTTTTGATGTGGCGACCAATGAATGAAAATTAAAACCAGTCTGCACAGCCACTGTAGAAAACAAAACGATGGATGGGTTGGCTGCATTTTTTAATTTAGGCAAACATTCTTGAATTATTTTTACTGCTCCCACCAATTGCAATTGATAGTCGCTGATAAAATCCTCTGGCTTAATCCGGGGGAAAGATTTTAGGTTCACTGCCCCGGGGCAATAAACCAATCCGTCCAATACATCGGGTACAAAGCTCAAATCTATCTTTTCACCCAACACATTGAGTGATTGATATACTGTAAAGCCGGTTGTGAGCTGGTTAGTTTTGTTATACGTTCCGTACACGTGATGCCCAAGCGCTATCAACTGTTTTGCCAAGGCCGAACCTATGCCTGAGGATGCACCTACAATTAAAATGTTTGCCATAGCTATAAAACCTTGATAACCGGGAATTGTTTAAGCCAGGTACTCCTTATGGCAATTTTAGTTTTTACAATTAACACGAGGTAAACCCCACGAAATTCAGAAATATTTGACTTTAGTGAGTCCTCGTTTGAATTGGACAAATAACAAACCGGAAGACGTAGTATGATAAGATAGTAAATTGTCAAGATTGGCAGTTCCAAATTGCCTTGTGACGATACTCCGCAGTTAGTTTCTTACCTTTCAGAGGGTAATGGAAAAGCACAATTGTTACATCTCAATTTAGTAGAAATGGAAAAGTTACAGAAGCAAAATACTGATCACCGAAACAGCAAAGATATTTTCGACAGGATGAAAGCAGGTGAACAGTTCCGACTGGATGATCCTCAATATCCTAAAGTGCTGGAGATTGTTTCTCGTACCCTAAAATTGTTTGCCGAACTCAACGCATCCACCAACGTAGACCAAATACGGGAAAGGCTTAGTGAGATAATTGGTACACAACTGGACAAGAGTACAACGGTATTCGCTCCATTCTTCACCAATTTTGGTCGTTTTATTTCTTTAGGGAAAAACGTATTTATAAATCATGCCTGCACCTTTCTGGATATGGGTGGAATTATAGTTGAAGATGATGTTCTTATTGGACCTAAGGTTAATCTCATAACTGAAAATCATCCAGTGGACCCATCTGAGCGGAAATCTCTTATTTGTAAACCGATAGTCATAAAGCGAAATGCCTGGATTGGTGCGGCAGTAACGATACTACCGGGAGTAACCGTTGGCGAAAACGCAATCGTGGCAGCCGGAGCAGTGGTTTCCAAAGATGTTTCTGCAAACGCTATTGTTGGTGGTATCCCTGCCAAATTTATAAAGCATATTACTGCTAAAGAATAAACTGAAATGTCACATAACAAAAATCACTCAAGAAGAAAATTCATTCAGCAAACATCATTAGCAGGTACGGGTATTATCGTTGTAAATGCTTTACAATATTTTTCACAAGCTCTTGCTACAGACCAACCGATTGCAAGTAAAATTATCGGTAATAAAGACGATATGAATAGTAAAATCAAAATTAGGATTGGCTCGACAACGTTCTCGGCTTCGCTTGAGAAAAACGCCACAGCAACTACCTTTAAGGCATTGCTTCCAATGACCATCAATATGATTGAGCTGAACGGAAACGAGAAATATTTTAATCTTTCCAGCAATCTACCGACCAATGCGTCAAACCAATCAACTATCCAAAATGGAGACCTGATGATGTATGGGGCTAGTACAGTAGTACTTTTCTACAAAACATTTTCAACCTCTTACAGCTATACAAGACTTGGCCGTGTCGATAATCCATCCGGTTTGGCTGCCGCCCTCGGCCATGGTAATGTAGAGGTTACTTTTGAATTGCAATAAGAGGATACTTGACAAAGCAGCTATTCAATAATGTTCTCCAGCTACCGTATCCCGCTATCAATTGAATTGAAACCGGTTTCGACTTGCATGCGTTTCAAAAACAATGTGGTCTAGAGCTAAGACTCATTTTAGCTAGTGAAGACCTTATAGCAAGTACAAACAACTTGGTTGGTTCAAGATCTTGCTTTACTTCTTGTTTCCCTTAAGAAAGAATGGTCGACCATACCCCGTAAGCGTAGCACTCAGCGGGTGGGTTGCCACTTGCTCTCCATTTCTGAAAAACTGTATGATATCTTTCTGTGAGCTTACCCGAACGCTATCGCCTTTGGCAACCACGTCACCATTGGGCACGATGAAGACGATTGAATCCCCTGACCGATGGAAGATCAGGTATAGCATGTCGTGTTCCTTAAATGAAGTCTTCAAACTGTCTTCGCGAAAGGTCTGCGGGTCACCTGCAGTAAGGTGTCCCCAAAGTTTTCCAGTATGTGGGTTAAACATCCATACACTATCAACCTGAGCGGAAAACTCATAACGCAATGCTTTGGTAAACCATCCCCTCTCTTCACTCATGCCACTGCGCTGACTAAACAGTAGCCTGAAAACAAGGAGCAGACATAACAACGCAATGCCACCAGTAATAAGCAACGTTTTTTTCATTGGCCAGAATAAGGTTTCAACCTAAGCCAACCCTAAATACATTGGGTTGAATTTCATAACAAAAAACTTGACTAGCCTAGAAGAATCATTTCAACAAGACACCCGATACACTAAGTGGTACAATTTGATTTGTGATCCATGGTGTCTTAGTGGCCAATCGATTTTTTGCCTAAGACTATTTGTTTTGCCACAACGGCACGAAGGCACTGAGTTGCATTTTATGATTCATTGTGTCGTGATGTCTTAATGGCCAATGTATTTTTTTCCCATTGCTATTTGTTTACCACAACGGCACTAAGGCACTAATTTGCACTATTTTATTTGTGATCCATTGTGTCCTGGTGTCTTAGTGGCAATCGACTTTTCCACCAAGACTATTTGTTTTACCACTCGGGTACGAAGAAGCTAATCTGAACGATCATGAGAATGAATGCAGATGGGCTATCAGCTAGTCGAATTTAAATCTTGAGCAGCTTTTAATATGTGTCTACGGCTCACCTGCCCTATCAGCATGCCATTCTCAACGATGGGAAATCTTCTAATCGGTGAATTCAAAAATTCCATAGCAGCCTCAACGATGTTGGTCTTGGGTGAAAGTGTTTGCACCTTCACGGTCATGTAATCAGAAACTTTTCTTGTTTCAGCCGGCATGTTATGATAGGCTTGGTCCACAATGAGTCGCAGGCAATCCTTTTCAGATATCATACCTACCAGGTGTTGTTGATCGTCTAACACAGGTGCACCCGAAATTTTTTTACTTATTATGGTGGCGATAACATCCTGGATGGGTTGATCCGGCTTAAAGGTTATAATATTGCTCAACGGCACCATATATTTTTCAATTGTTTCATATTGAACTTCATTTGGATTTTTAGTGATATCCATGGCGGTATGTTTTTAGTTCGAAGAAAGGTTTTTCTGACAGCTTGGTGAACGTATATTAGTTACCAGGTGGTTGATTTAATATTCTGTGCAGCACGAAGTATTTCCCTGCGGCTGATTTCTCCAATTAAAACTCCTTTCTCCACCACCGCGTATCTGCGGATGGGTGAATTAAGAAATTCGATGGCTGCCTCCACCACATTGGTTGAAGGTGAAAACGTGAAAACTTTAGTGGACATGTAATCAGAAACTTTCTTGCCCTCCACCGGCAGGTTGAGCTGGGCCCTATCAATGATAATCCGAAGACAATCCTTCTCCGAAAGATTACCAACCAGGTGACGATGTTCATCCAACACAGGGGCGCCTGAAATTTTTTTATCGAGGATAATGGCAATGGCCTCCTGTATGCTCTGATCCGGCTTAAAAGTTACCATATTGTTCAGAGGGACCATGTACTTGGCGATCAATTCATAATTCGCTTCGTGGAGGTTCTTTTTTTCGAATTCGGGTTTAAAGTTCATAGCGTTATGGTTTAATTGTTCTTTGCCGAACTTATTGCAGACTTAAATAAAACTACTCATTTCAAGTTAGATAACCTATACCTAATATTCAATTGCTCAGGGTCAGCATTATGGATTCAATAATGAACGGATCAATGCCATAAGTCCTCCTGGGAAAATCCCAATCCATAACAATGCAACGGTAATGACTGCCACAGAAAACCCGCTGATCAGGTAAAGAGATGGGCTCAATGTTGCTGAGGATTGTTCATTCACATTTTCCCGGTCGCACATGATGGCGATAATGCGGATGTAGTAATACAACCCAATCGAGCTATTCACTACTAACATAATCACCAATAGCCACGTGTTGCCATTCACACCGGCTGCCACGACATAGAACTTTCCAACAAACCCCGCGGTGAGTGGAATGCCTGCCAATGAAAGTAACATCGCACTGAAAGCTGTTGCCGTCCACGGCCTTTTCCAAAACAACCCTTTGAAGTCATCGAGCAGTTCGGCATCACGGTCTTTGTCTGACAAATAGGTAAGTATACCGAAAGAGCCTACGGTTGTAATAAAATATGAAACCAGGTAAAATGATACAGCTTCGATACCTAATTTTCCACCTGCCAGGAAAGCAACCAATAAGTATCCTAGATGAGATATCGATGAGTATGCCAGCAGACGCTTCACATTTTGCTGGCGAAGGGCAAGAAAATTTCCCACGAACATGGATGCGATGACCAGCACAGTAAAAGTGTTTATCAGCGAATCATACTGATATCCATTTACCATCGTAAAAAACCGGACGAGCAGCGCCACTACGCCACCTTTCGAAACAGTTGCAATGAAGGAAGTCACGGGCAGCGGTGCTCCCTCATAAACATCTGCTGTCCACATATGAAAGGGTACGATTCCTAATTTGAATCCAACACCCACTAGCACAAAACCAAATCCGGCAACCATAATGATGGGTAACTCCTGAAGAGTGGATAAGTAATTACCAATGACTGCAAAATCCATCGAGCCGGTGGCATAGTAGATCAACGCCATTCCAAACAACATGAAGGCCGATGAGAACGCAGCGATGATCAGGTATTTGATTCCACCTTCATCAGAACGCTCGCGCTTACGCAGGTATGCGATCATGGAGTAAAGTGAAACGCTAAGGATTTCCAGTCCCAAAAACAGTGAAACAAAATGTTTGCTGATCGCCAGAGTGCACGCACCGAGCGTGGCTAGTATGAGCAGGATATAATATTCTTCTTTTCGCTCTTCGCGTTGCTCAAAATACGAATACGAGAGCATGGTGAGTGCGACTGCCGTGATTAATATCAATCCAACGTTAAATTTTCCGAAGCCGTCAAAAATGAAAAGAGGTTCCAACTTCCAGACGGCAGGCGTATCGGCCATAGTCACGTAAATGAAGTCAGCTAACAAGGATAAAGCAGTGATTATGTAAATCACCTTGTGATTGCGTTTAATGGCAATTGAAAACAAAATCAAAATGGATGCACTGGTAAGGATAAAGAGTGGCACTACGCTTAACAGATCTTGCTTACTCATTACTACCTCCTTTCCGTTTGATTGCTACTATTTTAGTTTGAGTCGTTGGCTTATGGGCACGCACACCAGAATTGCGTGACATTTGGGCTTCAATGATCACCTTCACAGATTGCCTGGATGTGTCTAACACTAATTGGGGAAATAATCCAAGCCATATAATGGAAACCACCAATGCTACCATGACTAACCTTTCACGCATTGAAAGATCAACCAATACAGTGGTAGGCGATTGCGGGCCATAGAATACTTTTTGTAGGATGCGGAGTGAATAAATGGTGGCAGCCACTAATCCTATGGTTGCTATAATAGTGAGTTTGTGTGTTGCCTGCCACGCTCCCACTAACGTGAGAAACTCGGCTACAAAATTTCCAAGGCCAGGTAATCCTAATGATGCCATGGCGAAAACCAAACCACATGTTCCGAGAAACGGCATGCTTTTCCAAAATCCACCCATGCGTGTGATGTCGCGGGTGTGAATGCGTTCATAGATAAATCCTGCCAAAATAAACAAGGCACCTGTGCTGATGCCGTGTGTGATCATTTGCATGACTACACCTTGGGCAGCCAACTCATTAAAAGAAAATACACCCAACATGATGAAGCCCATGTGACTGACACTAGTATATGCTACCAATCGTTTCAGGTCGGTCTGAGAAAAGGCGAGTATGGCTCCATAAATAATTCCCAATACACCAACAGCCATAGCCCACGGTGCAATAGCCATAGCCTGATCTCTGAATAACGGAATGATAAACCGCAACAAGCCGTAAGCACCTGTCTTTAACAACAGACCAGCCAATATCAAACTTCCTGCGGTAGGAGCTTGCGAGTGTGCATCGGGCAACCAAGTGTGGAATGGAACCACAGGCAACTTCACCACGAAGGCCGCAAGAAATCCAAGCATCAGCCACATCGCCACACCGGGTGGCATATTTGTTCCCAACAGTTGAAAATAATCGAAAGTGAAATTGCTTGTTTGATTTCCATGTACGAAATACAATCCCAGAATCGCTACCAACATCAACAATCCGCTAGCCTGGGTGAAAATAAAAAACTTGAAAGCCGCATACCGACTGTTCTCATGACCCCAGATGATAATGAGGAAATACATGGGAATGAGCATCACTTCCCAGAAGGAGAAAAACAAAAACAAATCCATAGACAGGAACACCCCGGTGATGCCGGCCAGCACCCACAGCAGACAAAAGTGATATAAACCTGCGCGGTTTTGAATTTCTTTCCAGGAGATGAGAACTGAAATTGTCCCGAGAAAAAAAGTCAGCAACAACATTAGTAAACTCAATCCATCCAGTGCCAGGTGAAAGTTAATGCCGAATTGTGGAATCCACGGAAGTGAGTAGTCGAGCAGCCACGATGATGTTCCTCCTCCCTCCGATTGTTGCAACCATATCATGATGGCACCGATGAAATTCAAGACAAGAGTCAATAAAGAGATCCATCGTGTCAATAGCAAACTCTTTTGCGAAGCTATCCAGGCAAGGATACCGCCTGCCATTTGTGATACTATGAATATTGGAAGCATCACATCCATAAGCCCAGTGTTAATATTGTAATTGCTCCGATCACGATTCCTATTAAATACCACCGTAAGATGCCGCTTTGTGTGAACGAAAACATCCGGTGAAAAAAGCCCGAAACACTCACCAACACATTGTAAGGCCAATCCACAAAATCATTTTTGTTGATGTTGGATAGATAAACAAACGGCTTCACAAAAACCCAATCATACAAACTGTCGAACCGCCAACCGCTGAGCAAAAAGTTATGCAACTGTGGAACGGCACTTTTGATTTG
Organism: Cyclobacteriaceae bacterium; assembly: GCA_043774805.1. Classification (GTDB taxonomy): domain Bacteria; phylum Bacteroidota; class Bacteroidia; order Cytophagales; family Cyclobacteriaceae; genus ELB16-189. The sequence continues at coordinate 26,028 of JAYVTB010000160.1, forward strand.
AGTATGAAGCGTTGGTCGTACTACATAGAAAAAATAGGCTACCAATGCCCCGCCTATGGAGAGTGCTGCAGCTAACAATTGTATCATCCATTCCGTGCTTTCGATTTCGGGTTGGAGGACCGTAGCGGGTAATAAAGGATTCAAGAAGTCTGTGAACAATTGAAGGTGACCGAATGAATGCGGTAGTTCCATAAAGCCTGCCAGTGTTGATAATGTTGCGAGTACAATCAGCGGGATATTGATCAGTGATCCGGGAACATGTGACACGTGTGTTTTCTCTTCTCCAAAGAACGTCAGGAAAATCATTCTGAACGTATAGACCGAAGTTATGAAGGCACCGATCAACGCTGCCAGGAAAAACCAGGTGTTACCTTTTTCACCTGCCCAAGCCAACCAGAGAATCTGATCTTTGCTATAGAACCCGGCAGTAATCAACGGCAAAGCCGCGAGCGATGCTGCACCGATCAGGAATGTCCAATAGATGACGGGAAGTTTCTTGCGAAGACCACCCATCTTAAACATGTCGTGCTCATGATGTAAAGCCATGATCACTGCACCCGCTGCGAGGAAGAGAAGCGCTTTGAAAAATGCGTGAATCATAAAATGAAAGACAGCCGATGACCAGGCACCAACGCCCAATGCAAGGAACATATAACCAATCTGGCTGATGGTGGAGTAAGCAAGCACACGTTTGAGATCATATTGTGTGAGCGCACTGAATCCAGCCAACAATAATGTGACTGCGCCAATGGCACCAACAACAAATTGAGCTGTAGGCGCCAATTCAAAAATAGCGTGCGTGCGGGCGATGAGGTAAACCCCTGCCGTCACCATTGTGGCAGCATGGATGAGCGCACTCACCGGTGAAGGACCCGCCATGGCATCGGGCAACCAACTTTGTAATGGCAGCTGTGCCGACTTTCCAACCGCACCACCTAACAGTAAGAGTGCAATAATCGTTACTTGCTGAGAGCCAACTGTCCAGACAGCAGGTGCCTGCCCCTGAATGTCCATAATGTTTACAGTGCCGAGTGCTTTGAAAATCATGAACAATCCGATGGCCATGGCCGTGTCGCCAACCCGGGTTATGATGAATGCCTTACGGGCTGCGTATCCATTTTTCTCTTCCTGATACCAGAAACCAATCAGCAGGAAACTGCACAGACCAACACCCTCCCATCCAAAGTAGAGTAATACTAAATTATCTCCCAGCACAAGAAGAAGCATGGAGCCTACAAACAAATTGAGGTAAGCAAAGAAGCGAGGGTAATCTTCATCCTCAGCCATGAACTCAGCCGAGTATACATGAATGAGAAATCCTACAAACGTGATGACGAAAATGAACGTGAGGGAAAGCGAGTCGAGATAGAGACCAAAGTCAGGACTAAAGCCAGCAACGTCAATCCACTTCCACAGTACTTGATGGGCAATACGATTGTCAGATGTGATGAAATCGATCCCGATCGAAATCGTAATCAATGCTGATAAACCCACGCTCCCCGATCCAATCAAGGGCACCAGCTTCTTCGGCAATTTCGTTCCAGCCACGATCAGGATAAATGATCCGGCAAACGGCAAAATCGGTATCAACCAAAGCAGGTCGCGCATACTATCCTTTCATTTATTCTTGAGATGCATTCATCAACAACATTACCGTTGAACTTTTCAAACCTTATTACCTAACTGGAGTTACGTAAAGATATTTTGTCCTTGTGTACCTTTGTGTCTTAGAGCGTTTGTGGCTAAATTTTTCAAAGATTATTTTGCCACTAAGTCACAAGGACACTAAGAATTCATAAGACTTGCGTAAGTCCAGTTATTAACTACACAAGCTTTCATTAAAAAAAACTTCTTATAATTACACCCATACTATATTTCTCATTTCCAACTCTAAGCAATTGCACTGTCATACCATGCGCTATTAAATTGATAACGTTAATTTTCATTCTATCCTTTCATTTTACTAGCCTCATCACTGTTGAGTGTTTTTAACTGATGATATATCTGTAAGATCAACGCCAATCCCACGGAAACTTCGGCTGCCGCCATCGTAAGAATAAACAAGAACATCACTTGCCCATCGGGTTGGTCCCATCGGGCACTGGCCACGATAAAAGCAAGGCCTGCAGCATTCAACATGATCTCAACCGAGATCAACATGAAAATAATGTTACGCCTGATCAGCAAGCTGATTAACCCCAGTATAAACAGCACCGAGGCGAGCACTAAACCATATTCAGCAGGTATGACACTCATTCTTCTTGCTTTTCCAGGAATCGATGCGTTACTTTTTTCTTTTGTCGACCGAGGTGATAGGCCCCCACAATGCCCGCCATTAATAAAATGCCGCTCAGCTCAACGCCAATCACATAAGGTCCGTACAGTGACAGACCCACCGCCTTCGCTCCAATGACCTTACCTTCCAAACCTGAGGTTGGCTCGAACGATAACATATAGAGTAGTTCTGCTCCCAGAACAATGGCAAGGATAACAGGACCTATGATGATCTGGCGATTGAGCCATTGTTTCTCTTGAGCTACGGATTCCTGCCGAAGGTTCAGCATCATGATCACAAAAATCATCAGCACTACAATGGCGCCTGCATAAATGATCACTTCGAGAGCGGCAATAAACGGAGCGCCCAGTACATAGAACACCATTGCCACCGCTAAAAAAGACACGACTAAATAGAGTAACGCATGCACCAGGTTGTGTTGTATGATCACGAGAAAAGTGGCAATCACGGCTACGGTAGCGGCTATGTAAAAAATGATCAGCATATCACGGTATTAAACTCTTAACATCTATAGGTGGTGCCTCATTCTCTGCTTCCCCCTTACCTTTCCCCCCAATGGCGATACCAGCTACTTTATAATAATTGTATCCCGGATATTTGCCAGGGCCATCAATCAGTAATTCACTTTTTTCATACACTAAATTCTGGCGGTTGTATTCAGCCATTTCAAAATCGGGAATCAGTTGAATAGCATAGGTAGGACAAGCTTCCTCACAGTAGCCGCAGAAGATGCATCGTGAAAAATTGATTCTGAAAAATTCAGGATATCGTCTGCCATTTTCATCTTCCGTTGCCTGAAGCGAAATACAATCCACCGGGCAAGCTGCTGCACATAGATAGCAGCCCACACATCGTTCGCCCATATCAGGATCACGGGTTAGCACAATCCTTCCTCTCCATCGCGTAGAGAGTTTATTTTTTTGTTCAGGATATTGAACTGTTTCACGCTTATGAAACATGTGAAGGAAAACGAGCCACAGACTTCGGATGATGCTAAACATAGTAATTCATTTTAGATTATTATCCATTTGCAATTGGCGAAAAAACGAGGCTGTGATGCTTTGTGAATTAGTTACTTTCGAACAAAAGGGGGCAAAGAATTTAAGCCACAAAGACACGAGGTCACTAAGGTTCACAAAGTATAGTGCAGTGTATTCTAAAGTGTGCATACCATCAAATTATTTATTCATTAAAACCACTCCTGCCGTCACCACTAAATTGAGCAGTGTAAGCGGCAGTAAAATCTTCCATCCGTATTCCATTAACTGGTCGTATCGCGGCCTGGGAAGAGACGCACGCAACAGAACGAAAAAACAGATGAAGGCAAACGTCTTCAACACAAACCAAACCAACGGTGGAAGAAAATCGGGCCCAAGCCAACCTCCGAAGTAAAGTGCAACCGTAACCGCAGAGATCAATATGATACCCAGATATTCGCCCACGAAAAATATTCCGAACTTCATCCCGGAATATTCAGAGTGGAACCCGGCAATCAATTCACTTTCCGCTTCGGGTATGTCGAACGGTAAGCGATGCGTTTCCGCAATGCCGGCTATAAAGAAAGTAACAAACCCTAGAAATTGTGGGACCACAAACCACATCCCTTTTTGTGCTTCTACGATCGTGTGCATACTGAATGAGCCGGAGAGTAATACCACGCCCATCATGGCTAGTCCCATGAACACTTCGTAAGAAATCATTTGGGCAGCTCCTCTCATTGAGCCCAGCAAAGAATATTTATTGTTGGATGCCCAGCCTCCAAGAATAATGCTGTAAGCACCGAGCGATGAGTTGGCGAGGAAAAATAAAATTCCAATGTTTAAATCGGATACGATTACACCGGGAGCAAATGGCACCACGATGAAACTCATTAAGACCGTCACCACCACAATTCCAGGCGCAAGTGTAAAAATAACTTTGTCGGCAAATGGTGGCGTCCAATCTTCCTTGAAAAATAATTTAAGAGTATCGGCCAATACCACGAGTAGTCCAAATGGACCCGCACGGTTAGGACCATAGCGATCTTGCCACAACGCCAGAAGTCTGCGCTCCAACCAGATGAGCCCGGGAGCAACCAGCAGCAAGCCTGCCAACACTCCGGCTATAATCAACAGTTTATTTATGGTAGCGTCATCCATAGCTTATCTTCTTAATAATCCCCACCCAGGCAGTTCAAAAAAAGACAGTTTTGGTAAACCGACTGGAAGCCCTGCCACACCCATTGAAATCGAGGTGCTCAACTTCACGGGTAGCTTGATTTGTTGTCCATCCATTTCTAATTCGATTGACTCGCCTTCGGCTAATTTGAGTTTAGCTCCGTCCTCCTGATTCATCAAAAGATAAGGCTGAGGCACACGCTTCGATACGGAGGCTGAATTCGCACTTAATTCTTCAGAACCAAAGATGTGGTGAATGGGTACAATCCAAAGTTTATTGTCACCCGACTTAAATTTCTCAGGCACGTCATTATAGAAGGACAACTGTTTACCGCTTGCCTCGAACAATCGAATTCCAGGATCGCCACCTCGTAAGGCAGCTCCAACTTCTTCCTGGTATTTGTTGACTGACTGTACAGAATTCCATCCCGGAGACCAGTAGAATGGTATCATCGTTGATGGTGGTAGAGCGCGTGTGCCTTCCATGGTGTATGACATACCTGAGTCAGGATCTTCTGCAGGTTTAGGCTCACTCACCGCAACATTGGCAAGCATAGCAGTACGTCCGCTGTATCGATGGGGTTCGCGCGGAACACGTTGACCATCAATCATTCGGAAGCTTGATAAAGGAGAAACTTTTTCAATGTCGCTGAAGATTTTTTCTTCATGGGCTAATGCCGAAGTTATGCTGTCGAAATTTTTCCATTGTTGGATTGAAGTATTGCCAACAGCTGATCCCATATTCATGATCCACCGCCAACTTTCCTTAACGTTTGACTTTTCATAGACCTGAAAGAAGCGTTGAGCTCGCCCTTCATTGTTAATCATCATCCCATCCGCTTCTGCAAACGTGCCGGCAGGAATTTGCCATTGTGCTTTCGATGCTGTTGCGTGTGGTGAGTGGTCAATCACGATGACTGACTGGCACTTCGTTAAAAACTCATCAACCATTTTTGCGTTGATGTGTCGATAAAGGTCATTCTCCAAAATGATCACCGTGTCAGCCTGGTCAGTTCTTACTTTTTCAAATGCGTTTTCTAGTGAATGGCCGTCCATCAAGGCAAGACCAAGTGAATTGCATTCGGGTAGCGTTAAAACTATTCCCGTGTTCTGATTCCGCTTATGCAAAGCCGAAGCAACATTCGCTGCTGCTTTCAAAACGGCCTCACTTTGACAGGAAATGCCGGAGATAATTACGGGGCGTTCAGAAGCCAACAAACTCTTCGCTATTATATCGGCCAACACCTTTTCGTCTTCACTAAGATTGGAAACGCTCGGTGCTGATGAATCAATTATATTAGCCACAGCAAAACCAAGTCTCGCGATGTCCTGTGGTGCTGCATGGAACGTCTTCGTAGCGATGTTATCTAATTTTGTTTCAGCAACCGTAGCTATAAATAACGGTCCCTTTTTATCCTGAATGAGTTCACGTGCGGCAGCATCATTCCATTCGGGAATGGCCAGCTTGTTTACCTCCAGCATAGGCTGCTGTTTTGCCGATTGTCGCACAGCTAATGCAAGCATAGGAGCTGTGTTGGTCAGGTCTTCGCCCAAAATGAAAACAGCATCCGCTTTTTCTGTTTCTTTCATCGTGAGTGCCCTCACTGATCCATCTTTTAAAATGGATGCAACCAACTCTGTCAGCGCTTGTTCATGTTTGGAGACCCCTTTGTAAAAATTTGTGTTTCCAACCAATTTCTTTAAAGCATAATTGGATTGCAACGATGCCCGTGGCGAACCAATGCCAATGACTTTCGAATTCTTTAGCAATTCAGAAATTTCATTGATCGCTTTATCACCCTCAACTGGCTGGCCCATGTATAATGGTTGACGAATGCGATCCTTAGCATTGACAAACTCATACCCGAAACGGCCGCGATCGCAAATGAAGTATCCATTAATCTCTCCATGATAGCGGTTAGCGATCATACGCAAATCTCCATAGCGCTCGCCTGCAATAATATTGCACCCAAGGCTGCAATGCTGGCAAATGGAGGGAGCCATGGTCAGGTCCCACTTGCGCGTATAATGTTGCTTTAATGTCTTATCCGTAAACACACCGGTTGGGCAAACTTCAGAGAGGTTGCCGCTGAACTCACTTTCTAATGTGCCCGGTTCACTCCTGCCAAAATAGACATTACTCTTCGAAGCGAACACATCGAGATCTTCGCCTCCGGCATAGTCTTTATAAAATCGCACGCATCGGTAGCACTGAATACAGCGATTCATTTCGTGATTAATGAAGGGACCCAGGTCTTGATTGACATGCGTCCGTTTCTTAAAGTTGAATCTGCGATAAGCATGACCAGTCATTACGGTCATATCCTGCAAGTGACACGAACCACCTTCATCGCACACTGCGCAATCATGCGGGTGATTGGTCATGAGCCATTCAATCACTCCTTCACGGAAATCAACAGCGGTCTTGTCTGTAATAGAAATTCGTTGATTGTTGGCAACGGGTTCCATACACGACATCACCAGTCTCCCCGATTTATCATCCGCATCTTTGAAGATTTTAATGGCGCACTGACGACATGCCCCGACTGACCCCATTGCCGGATGCCAGCAGAAGTAAGGTAGGTCGAAGCCGAGAGTCAGGCATGTCTCGAGCAGGTTCTTACCTGGCTTCACCTCGTATGGTTTATTATCGATGTAGATCGTTACCATTATTTTTGTTTGCCAATTTATGTTTGCCCAAAGACACTAAGTTACACGACTAAGATTGTGAACCTTTGTGTCTTGGTGCCTTAGTGGCTATTTTGCTTTGCTTCATTATATGTTTTGCCACAAAGACACGAGGACACTAAGTTGCACGATTGGATTTGTGAACCCTTGTGACTTGGTGCCTTAGTGGCAAATTGTTCTTATTCATCTACTAACTTTAGTCTAAACAATAAATCGCTTGATTCCTTCCTTCATCAACGGTACATTGAAATTAACCAGATAACCCAAACGAGGTCCGGTAAGTTTTAAATGACTAAGCACTTGTGCTTGCCACACCGGGTTCACTAAGTCAACAGCTTTTACTTCAACGATCACTTTATTTTCCACCAGAATATCCAACCGAAGTCCTTCATCAAATGTGATTCCATCATATTGACTTGGAATATCAAGTTGTCTGGCTACCAGCAAATCGCTTTTTCTCAATTCATGAACTAGACATACTTCATACACCTTTTCGAGAAGTCCAGGTCCAAGGGCTTTGTGAATTTTGAAAGCAGACTTCACTATCGCTTGTCCAATGTCTTCTTCTTGTATCGTTAATTTCTCAAATTCCATACTTACATAATTTGCCACAAAGACACGAGGACACTAAGTTGCACTATGAACCTTCGTGTCTTGGCGCCTTGTTGGCCGATTTATATGAACAATTTTTATCATGAATATGCTTTTCAAAATCATCGCGGAAATATTTCAGTGCACTTTGCAGCGGCTCCATCGCACCGGGAGCAAAAGCACAAAATGTATTGCCTGGTCCGAGATACTTGGTGTGGTGTTCCAACAACTTGATATCATCCATCGTGCCTCCGTCAGTATCAATGGCCGATAAAATCTTTTCAACCCAAGGCAATCCTTCCCGGCATGGCGTACAAAAACCACACGATTCCTGAGCAAAGAAATGTTCGAGGTTCTCTACAAATCCAACGGGACAAGTTTTATCATCCAAGACTACAACAGTCCCAGTACCCAGTCGACTTCCGGCAGCCGCCACGGAAGTGTAATCCATTTTTACATCGAGATGTTGCTCCACCAGGAAATCCGTTGATGCTCCTCCTGGCAATGCCCCGCGAAACTTCAATCCATCCTGCATTCCACCGGCATGTTCTTCAATCAATTCGCGAAGCGTAACGCCCATGGGCAACTCCCAGGCACCCGGTTTTTTTACTTTGCCGCTTACACCATAAAGTTTTGTTCCGGCATCACCAGTTAAACTTAATTTCTTAAACCAATCAGCACCTTTATTAACAATGTGTGGAAGGCAGCACAGTGTCTCCACGTTGTTTACAATAGTGGGTCTACCGAATAGTCCGCTTACCTGGGGAAATGGCGGCTTAGCCCGAGGAGTGGCACGTTTGCCTTCCAAAGAATTCAATAAGGCTGTCTCTTCACCACACATGTAACGCCCGACTCCGGTGTGTAGATGCATCTCCAGTTCGTAACCAGATCCTAGAATATTGTTTCCCAGATATCCCGCAACCTCGGCTTCATGGATCGCAGTAAGAATAGCTTGCGCGGCAGTCTTGTAAGCCCATCTCAAATACACGTATGAGATATTTGCCTGAATGGCATAAGCAGCACAGATCATTCCCTCGATTAACTGATGCGGTGTGCTTTCCAACAAAATCCTATCCTTGAAAGTACCGGGTTCCATTTCATCTGCATTGGTGATGAGATACTTTGGCTTGGCAGTATCCAACGGAACAAAACTCCATTTCAAACCCGTACTAAATCCAGCACCTCCCCTTCCTCTCAGATTGGAATCTTTCACGAGTGCTTGAACTTCCTTCGGAGTCATCTTCAGAATTTTCCGTAACGCTTGATAACCACCTACTGCCTCATACTCTTTAAGGGTAAGTGGTCGGCCGTCTTTGCGAATGTGTTCTGTTAATGGCTTCTCCATTTTTTTCAATTCTCTTATTAGCCACGAAGGCACCAAGGCACAATGTTGCACAAAGTAGATTGTGATCCTTTGTGTCTTTGAGGCTTAGTGGCGGAATCAGACATACTTCATTAGTATTTCATCTAACTGTTCAACTGTTACATTCCGATATAAATCATGATCAATCATCAAAGCGGGCGCACAATCGCACGTACCGAGACAGCAATTCGGCAACACCGTAAATAAACCATCGGGTGTTGTCTCACCATACTTAATACCTAGCCGATTGAAGAGTTGGTCGCGTAAATTTTCATAACCCATTACCCAACAACTGATACTGTCGCAAACTAAAATAACATGCCTGCCTACTTCCTTGCGGAATATCATATTGTAAAACGTAGCTACCGAATCCAATTCCTCTGCGCTCATGTCCAGGAATTTTGCAACATCACGCAGGCTTTCATCCGATACCCATCTACGGTGCTCTTGAACTACCTTTAACGCTTCAACACTGGCTGCCTTTTTATGAGGCACCAGTTTGATGGCGTGCTCTATTTCTTTTATTTCTTCTGATGACAACATACTATCATTAAAAAATAGGCAGTAGGCAATGGGCAGTAAGCAACAGCTTATTTCCAAATTTTCGACCTTGCCTATGACTATACTGATACTTCATATTTTTTAAACTGTGTTCTATTCTAAATTCTATCATACTGCCTATTTTTAACTACCTATCAATATCTGCCAACACATAATCCATCGCACCTAAAATGCTAAGCATATCCGCTACCGTATAACCTTTGCTGATATAAGGCAACATTTGCATGTGCGCAAATGAAGGTGTGCGTATCCTCATGCGATAAGGAGACGTGTTGCCATCACTGATCGCATAGTAGCTGTTCGCTCCTTTCGTGGCTTCAATGCAGCTCATGGATTCTCCCGGAGGAATCACCGGCCCCCAACTTACACTCAAAAAATGTGTGATTAGCGTTTCAATATCCTTCATGGTGTTTTTCTTATTTGGCGGTGTGGCGAGTGGATGATCAGCTTTGTAAAGACCTTCAGGCATATTCTTCATGCACTGATCAATGATGCGCAGACTCTGTCGCATTTCTTCTACACGCACGATTGCACGATCATAACAGTCACCATTTTGGGCGATGGGAACTTCAAAGTCAAACATATCATATCCCGAGTAAGGACGTTTCTTACGGAAGTCCCACTCAAGCCCGCAGGCTCTTAATTGTGCGCCAGTAGCGCCCCATTCAATGGCTTCATCTAAGGTAAAAACACCAATACCAACGGTTCTTGCTTTGAATATTGAATTTTGAAGAACCATCTTTTCATACTCTCTGAGCTTGGTCGGAAAATAATCAACGAATTTTTTCACAAGCGTCTCCCAACCTTTAGGAAGATCCTGAGCTACTCCTCCGATTCGAAACCAATTTGGATGCATGCGACCACCACATACAGCTTCTACCACATCGAAAATTCGTTCCCGGTCTGTGAACATGTAGAACACGGGCGACAGTTGTCCAACGTCTTGTGAGAAAGTTCCAAACCATACCAAGTGACTGGCTATGCGGAAGAATTCGCACATCATTACCCGGATTACCTGTGCTCGTGGAGGTATAGTGATTCCGGCTAGGTTCTCAACCGATAATAGATAAGCCAGATTATTATTGACTCCACCCAAATAATCTACGCGGTCGGTATAAGGAATATAGGTGTGCCACGATTGTCGTTCGGCCATCTTCTCAGCTCCCCGATGATGGAAGCCAATGTCGGGTACAGCATCCACAATGTCTTCACCATCCAATTGCAAAATGATTCTCAACACACCGTGTGTGCCCGGATGTTGTGGACCGATGTTGAGAAACATAAAATCAGAATCTTCACTCTGACGTGCCAGGCCCCACTCTTCCGGGTTGAACTGCAAAGCAGACTGTTCACGGTCTTGCTTTTCATCCCACAGGCGGAACGGTCCCATCTCTGTTGCCCTTGAAGGATGTTCCTTTCTTAATGGATGACCTTCCCAGGTGGATGGCATTAAAATTCTTTTCAGGTGTGGATGACCTTCGAACGTAATGCCAAACATATCATACACCTCACGTTCATACCAATTGGCATTAGCCCACAAGTTGGTGATGGATGGAACTGAAGGATATTCGCCCGAAAGGGCTATTTTAAATCGGATAAATTCGTTGCGATCGAACGAGAAGAGATGATAGACGAGCGTGAATCCGTTGGATGGATATTCCGGGACTTTCTTTCTGCTGCGTTCATCAATGGCGGTGAGATCATATAAAAGTCGATAAGGTTTTGGTAGCTCATTCTTTACATAAAATAACACCGATTTCAATTTCGCCAGGGGAAGCCACAACGAAACAATATGGTCTTTTGTCACCGGCTCAGCGATGATGTCATCACCGAACCGCAACTTAACCTGTTCCGCTGGACTTAGTTCGTTTTCCACGGGATTTGAATTTATGCCTACATCAATTATTACCTAACTCATCCACTAACGTTTAAAAATTTTACACATAACAGCATCATGATTTCTTCATGTGTTCGTGACAAAAGAAAGGCTCATCGAAACATATGAGCACTTAGACATGAAGTTTCACAAGCAAACAATTCAATCATATACACATTCGTTTTATACTCTCATTTATATTTCATCAGGAGACCGAAAACTAACCATGTCTTTGCGGTATTGAATCTTCGTCTCTTTCACAGAAATTTTTGCCGGCTTAATCACACCTTGTTCACCTATGGTCCAACTCAAAGGCCGCTGTTCTTTTCCAACAGATTTGGCCAATAACATCAGGCCTTCCATAAAAGCATCAGGCCGCGGTGGACAACCCGGAACGTAAACATCAACGGGAAGAAACTTGTCAACACCCTGCACTACGCTATAGATATCATACATTCCACCGGAGTTGGCGCACGAGCCCATGGAAATCACCCAACGAGGTTCCATCATTTGTTCGTGCAAGCGTTTAATTATGGGAGCCATTTTAATAAATACGGTTCCCGCAATAATCATAACGTCTGCCTGACGAGGAGTTCCCCGAATTACTTCCGCCCCAAAACGGGCCACATCATATTTGGGCGTCATACTGGTGGCCATTTCAACAAAGCAGCACGACAAGCCAAAATGAAAAGGCCACATGGAATTTTTCCTTCCCCAGCCAAGGAGGGCCTGCACAGAAGTAAGTAAAATATTTTGTTGAATAGTTTCCTCGAAGGATCCTGTTCCTGTTAGTGGTGATGTTTGGCCGGGCTTGTTCATCCACCACTTCATTGCCGAAATGTTTTTAGTGGAATATTCTTAGAAGCCTTTAGTATTTTTTTACCATCGGGCCCAAAATCGAGGGCACCATTTCGCCATTCATAGATAAGGACCACTACCAACAGGGCAATAAAAATCATTACGCCACCATACCCATACCATCCTAACTCCTCAAAGGCGATGGCCCATGAAAAAATAAACATGGTCTCGACATCGAAAATCACAAACAACATGGCAATCAGATAAAATTGAGAGGAGAAACGAAGACTTGCCGAACCTGTACTTAAAATACCGCCTTCATAAGGTTCCTCTGTGGCTCGGTCTTTATGGCGCTGACCGAGAAAATAGGATATACCCAGCATGGCGCCTACCAGGCTCAACACGGTAGCTCCATAGACAACTACCGGCCAAAATTGACTTGTACTTTCAATTGACTCGTTCACAAATTATTGCCTCCATCAAATCCTATAATATTCAAAAAAAATACTAAGCGAGGTGACTAACAAAAGATAAACCTTTTCCGATTGATATGTTTGAAAGTAGTTTTTTTCTTAACATTAAGAAACAGATTTCCAAGATTAATTTTGAACGGTACTTCTCATTCGTTTATCGGTTAACAACTAACGTGTTATGCAACGTTCTGATTTTCTATTCATTGGCTGACTTTGGCAGTATCAAGAATACAAGAAAAAGTCTTTACGTGTCAAGGACTAACAAGACAGCCTTCAGTTGGGGTTTTGCAATTCGAGGCTCGTTGTGGCCCATTGTGACTTGGTGTCTTAGTGGCCAAATATTTTTCAATTTCATATTAGCACCTGACTATCTCTTTGCCACAATGGCACGAGGACACTAAGCTTCACTATTTTGATTGTGGCCCATGGTGACTTGGTGTCTTAGTGGCAAATTATTTTTCAATTTCATATTAGCACCTGACTATTTCTTTGCCACGAAGGCACGATGACACTAAGTTTCACTATTTGATTTGTGGTTCATAGTGACTTGGTGCCTTAGTGGCTAGTTATTTTTTTGCTGTCAGGGAAGTTGAGCTCCTTCTTTGGCGAAGCGCGTGGCCGTAGCAAGTCCGATTCCATTGGCTCCCCCAGTGATCAAGGCGATTTTGTTTTTTAGTCTCATCGTGTCGCGGTTTATACCTGCCTGGTACTGGAAAGATAGTTTAAAAAAATCGACCAACCGTGTTGAGAAACTAATGCTCCTGGCGTTCAGTTCAATAAATTGCCGCTATATTTAAATAGAATTATTATTATAATTATCGTCTTTGCAAAATGCTGATGAAATACCTGTCATTCATTTTTGTTGCAGTCTTGCTTTTAGCATGTAACAAACCTGTCCCCGAAACTCCTGCAGACACTGTTCTCAAAAAGAAGTTAGATGGCTACATCACCGAAACCGTTGGCCGCTTAAACATTGCCGGATTATCCGTAGCCATCACGCGCAATGATTCGGTGATCTATACAGGCGCCTTCGGATACCGAAACATCGAAACCAAAGAGCGGCTGACCCCACACCATGTCTTTCACTGGGCTTCGGTGTCAAAAACTTTTGTCGCCACCGCCATCATGCAGTTGTGGGAGCAAAAGAAGATTAACCTGGATGAAAAACTCATTACATATCTCCCCTATTTCAGACAGCAAGATGACTATTATAAAGACATCACCATCCGGCAGATGCTCAACCACACGTCAGGCATCGGTGATGTGGATGACTATGAATGGGACAAACCACAATACGATTCGGGCGCACTGGAACGGTTCGTGAAAAGCACGGCCAACGACAGGATGCTGTTTATTCCTGGCACAAATATGCGGTATAGCAACACCGCATTTGAAACGTTGGGAGCTGTGATTGCAAAAATATCCGGAGTGTCATTTGAGACCTATGTGCGTCAAAATATTTTGAAGCCGCTCGAGATGAACACCACCAGCTTTTTGTACCCGGAAATACCTGACTCCCTTCGCGTGAGTGGACATCAATGGGCGGGTAAGCCCATTGTTAGCAAATTATATCCGTACAACCGCACGCACGGACCGAGCAGTACGCTCAACGCAAATGTACTGGAGATGACCCACTATGCCTTTGCCCATCTGCATCGCGGAGAATACAATGGCAAACGTATCCTCGCTGATTCAACCTATGATGTTTGGTGGACGAACTCTGTAAACATGAAAGATAAACCTGAGATTGGCCTTGCCTGGTGGCTTGGTGAACGCAATGGCGTGAAAATGATAAGTCACTCTGGCGGAGATACCGGTTTCCGGAGTTTCTATTTACTTGTACCAGAGAAAAATATTTCCATCATGCTCGTTGCCAACTACGAACTGTTCCGCTCCTATGATCTCGCAGCTGCACTTTTAGATATCCTGATGGACATTGAACCGCTACCTGGAAGACAACTGATCGGATTTAAGTTTGCCGAAATAATGAAAGCAGAAGGAATGGATGCTGCCAAAGCGTTTTTCGAAAAGACCAAAGCTGATACCTCAGCGCACAAGCTTTACATCTGGAGTGAAGATGAAGCTGCTCTTGCTTATCCCGGCTATCTTTTCATGCAACACAGGATGTATACGGATGCGCTTGAAATGTTTAAATTCAATGTAGAACAGTTTCCTGGTTCTGGTTGGGCGAATTATCATATGGCGAAAGGCTATGCCACCTCGGGGGACAGTGTGTCAGCACGTCAACAGTTAAAAAAGGCGATTGAGATATCGCCACAGGAAGGGTCTTTCAAAGAAGAACTGAAAAAACTCGGAAAGTAAAGCTCTGGTATTACTTATTCCGCTTAACGCTGAAAACAATAAATTACACACTTAAAAAATTCTTCCTGTTCGATGAGTGTTTGATAAGCAAGCCATCGCCTGTGCACTAATACCTGGTACCATGAAACCTGAACGACAATCGTAATCCAGAACAGTATGGTGATGAACCGATGTTGGCGTTCCAGTAAAGAAAGAAACATAGCGGAATTGACTGATCGAAAAGAAAGAGAGAAAATGATAATCAGAAAGAAAGGCAAAAAGCTCACGTGCATAGAACCAAAGCAAAGGAGCAATAAGGTAAAAGGTCGGGTCTCCAATTGAATAGATCTCTGCCGACAAGTGGGTGATCACTTCACCAGCAAACAAGATGTGCGCTATGCTGAAGGACAGGGCAAGTAACAGTACGGATAGAAAGAAATTAGCCCTTCCCTTTCGAACTCCTTTATTATTGAGCAGCAGCACAATGAACACTCCCTGGAGGATGCCTCCGTAAATGAGTATTTGTAATAGTTGGTTGAAGAATCCTGCCAAAGCCTTGAATTAACCATCAAATTTATAATAAGAATTGGTCCATTAAGGGATTTATAAGTCCAGCTGGATTTATAAGGATGTGCTTTTGTGATGGAAGTCAAGCCCAATAGAATATGCCAACGAGATATCCCTGAAGTATTGAAAGCCTCTAATCTTTTTCTTCTTCCTTCTCCTCACGTTTCATGATTTTTCCGTCAGGAGAAAATTTAATTTCCAGATTGGATTCTCCTTTTTCAAGCGCTACTTCATAAAATACCTCGCTGGCGGATGTTTCAATCTTTTCCGATTCCTCTACTTTGTAGCCAGCAAAATCTTTCTTAAGTATCGCCTGAATGGCTGCCGGTAACTGTGACGATTTTATTTCCGTTTCTGTTACCAGCCATTTTCCTTGCTGATCAAAGTTGGAAGAAGTTTCCACTCCTTTCAATTTAAATTCAGCTTCATATTCCGTAGGGCTTTCCATAGACCATCCTACCTTTTCTGCATTCGGGAATTTCTTTACAAAGGCCTGCTTTATAACCTCAGGCACAACGACTTTCTTTGCTTTTTCCTGTGCTTGTGAATAGACTATGACCGTCACACTCACCAACATTGCAATAATTGTTATCTTTTTCATAATGATTGTTTTTTATAGCACGAAGTAATTCTTCAATATTGGCAACCTATCGTGATTTTTAAAGACAGAATCTCTACAGAATCATACGCTAAACTTGGCCGCATCTACCGGGTATTTATCAGGTCTCCATGAACCGCAGGGAGGTTCGGTTCTATAGATTCACACTTCAAATACCATTGAGAAGGCTTACAGGCGGTAAAGCAAAAGAGCGCAAAATAAATCAACCGGATATTGACTTTAGCAATTAAGCATTTCCATACAATTTCAACACCGGTTCACGTAAAGAATTACCATCATCAGAAACCAGAAAAGCAACAGTATTGGCAATCTGTGTCGGAGTAACCCAATCGTCAAATGAAGCATCAGGCATGGCTTTGCGATTAGCAGGAGTATCGATGGTACTGGGCACAATCACGGAGCAAACCACATTCTTGTCTTTCCCATCTGCATTGATGAGTTCTGCCAATTTAAATATCAATGACTTGGATAAAGTATAGGCTACCATCGCCTTTCCCGCTTGAGACTGCAACGCAGGTCTTGCTCCCACCAGCACGATTCGCCCTCCACCTTGTTTTACCATCGAGGGAAATACAGCGTGCACGGTATTGTAAGCCGTATCGAAATTAAGCTCGATCATTTTCTTAACGGACTCCAGATTGGAATCAGAAAGTGAACCCATGGCAAAACCTCCCACGGTTAATAACGCGGCATCAATGGTAGAATGATGCTGAATGATGTCAGCCACCACCCCTTGTACCGATTTTTCATTGGAAAGATCCGCTTCGTAAGCCGAGACTCCTTCTTGTTGAACTGCCCGTCCAGGAGAATAAATAGCAATGATGTGATCACCTTGCTGAGTGAATTTCTGCACCAGTGCCTGTCCTAAATTTCCTGAGGGACCGGTGATGAGAATATTTTTTTTCATAATTGATTTTATTACTTACAGATCTTGCGAATAAAGTTTGTTAAAAGAACTGAGGAGTTGAGAACGAGTTGTTAAACGCTTAATCCCACATCGTGCCATCAAGTCCCAAAACAATTCCAATCCACAGGGCAACAGTGAGTCCAAGCAAACCAATGATAATAGCCAATGTCTTGTTGAATCTCATCTTTGAACTCAGATATTTCATCACGAAGAAAAACAAGCCACCCATAGCTCCAACAAGTGGCGTAATGATCAAAGGCCTTATCATCCAGTATTTTCCCCACGCTGGGTTAGGTTCATCTACTCCAAAAACAAACACTGAGATAACCATAAAACCGAGCGCTGCCCCAATCAACATGGATATAACAAATGAAATCTGATGATTTGGCTGCGTTGTTGAATTGTTCTTTGAGGTCATGATCATTCGAGAAGTAAGAAGAGGAATAATGAAGCAAATAGGAATGAAAGTTGAGAATTCCGTACTAGCAGAATCTATTAGTTTCCCTTCCACTCAGGCCAACGTCCCGGTGTATAAGGTGCCTTATTGATCTCGAGCTCTTTCTCCAGTTGTTCAATCTGCTGATGAATCGTTTTCATTTCAGCTAAAACAGTTGTGAATTGCTTGGAGGCAACAGCATAGGAATCAACATAAATATTTGGAATTGGAGCGGTGGCTCCCCATACACTTGCTTCAATTCCTGAAACACGGTCGTTCACAGACGGGATGGTTTCAAATTCTCGTCTTCCCTTACTCTGGTCACCTAATAATTTAATCTTCACTTGCGTTAATGCTTTGTTTGTGGTAGCAGCTCGCTCCAAGATTGTCTTTGCAGAAGCCGGCATGTCTTGTACGGCTAGGTTGATATTTTTCAAATGTTGATCCATCGTATTCAGCAAGTCACTGGCGGCAGACACGGCTTTGCGTAGATCAGCCACTTGTTTATAAAATGCTACGTTCGCGGTAAAGTCCGTAGGGAGACTGCCCTGATCGAGTTGCTTCACGGTAAACGAAGTTGAGCTTACTAAATCCGTTAACAAGCCATCCTCATATTTTGACATCGTCACCGTGTATTTTCCAGGTGACGCATAGTGTCCTTCTTCCGCACCTCCAAACAACTGATCTGGCGCTGGCGCGTATCGATTGTTAACAGGCGCTGGAGTTGCATATTTGAAATCCCAGACGAGCCGATGCAATCCTTTTTTTGCAGACGTCTTTAAGTGACGCACTACATTTCCAGCTGCATCACTAATGGTGAATAACAAATAAGGTTCTGGTTGCTGATCTTCCAATCGCATGCTATCCATGCTGGGATACATTACTTTTTGTTTTTTCTCGTAGCCAGACTTTTCACGATCTTCTCTTTTCTGTTTTAAGGTTTTGATATCGTCTTTGAGGTAATAGGAAAACACCGTGCCTACCGCAGGATTTGGTGTTGAAAAATAGCTGCTGCCTAAATGTCCTTTGTCGCGCAAGCCTAGCGGATATCGCTCTACAAACAACAATCCGTCCTTCACTGGAAACAACATCGCTGGCTTATTGAAATCTTCTTTCTTCAGGTTTCTGAGTAATGAATAATCATCCAGCACATAGAATCCTCTTCCAAACGTAGCAAGCACCAGGTCATTCTCCCTGCGTTGAATTTCCAGATCTCGCACAGCAATAGTGGGCAATCCTGTTTTCAACGGTGTCCAACTGGCACCTCCGCTAACGGAGAAGTACAGTCCGAATTCTGTTCCGACAAATAGTAAGTTTGGATCAACATGATCTTCGGCTATTGAATAGACACTTCCTCTTATGGGTAAGTTGCTGCTGATTGACTTCCACGATTTCCCCGCATCGGTTGTTTTCAGTACATACGGTTTGAAGTCACCATAGCGATGGTGATTGAAGCAAACATACGCAGTGCTCTTGTCATGAAGAGATGCAATAATCTGGTGTACATAACTCATGGCAGGAACGCCAGGAAGGTTATCAAACTTTGTCCAGTTCTTTCCACCATCATTGGTCAATTGAATGAGTCCATCATCCGTGCCCACCCATAACAGGTTCGCATCCAGTTTGGATTCAGCGATCGAGGTGAGCTGACCAAAAATATCCGTGCTTCCATTTTTAGCGATGGCATCTACAGACCATACACGACCCATCACTTCAAACTTGTTGCGGTCCACCTGTCTGCTTAAGTCAGGACTGATAACGGTCCACGAATTACCGCGATCCTCGGTGCGGAATAATTTGTTAGCACCAAAATACAATCGCTTATTATCATGTTGACTGATTAGTAAAGGTGCGTCCCAATTCCAGCGATACGCCTCCTCTCCTTCTTTTTCAATGGGCTTGATGGGTAAGTACTCACCACTCTTTCTGTCAAAGCGAAGCAGTCCTCCAAACTGACTTTGAGCATAAATGAGATCAGGGTTGGATTGATCGACCTGTGTTTCAAATCCATCACCCAATGAAGTGACATACCAATCTGCATTGACAATACCATTGCCTGAAGTAGTGCGACTCGGTCCGCCTAAACTTAAGTTATCCTGTGTTCCTCCATGAACCCCATAAAATGGCAAAGCATTATCGGTAGCCACTTTATAAAATTGTGTCACTGGCAAGTTGGATTTAAAGTCCCACGTTTTGGCGTAATCCCAGCTCTCATAAATTCCACCATCACATCCCACCAACAAATGATTGGCATCCATAGGATCAACCCAGATACAATGGTTGTCGATATGCTTATTAAGTTCCCCGAGGTTTGAAACAGTTTTACCACCGTCATGACTTACTTTATAATATGAATCGGTGATGTAGATGCGATTCACATCAAAGGGATCGCACGTGATCTCCTGATAGTAATTTCCAGAGGTGGAGAATGAATTTCTCTTTTCCCAGCTCCCTCCTTTGTCTGCTGATCGAAAGATCCCGCCTTTATCCTCTTTTGCTTCTACCACAGTGTATAGAACATCAGGATTGACCGGGCTGATCGCTAATCCAATTCTTCCAATCTCCCCCGAAGGCAAACCACCTTCTACCTTTTTCCAGGTGGCACCACCGTCTATTGTTTTATAAATCGCTGATTCAGGACCACCTCCGATATAGGTAAACACCTTGCGCATACGCTGATGAAAGGCAGCATACAACACCTCCGGATTTCGCGGATCCATAACCAGATCATTACACCCTGTCAAGGCGCTTACCGACTTTACATTCGTCCACGTAGCACCGCCATCAGTAGATTTAAAAACTCCCCGATCACCTCCCTCATTCCAAAGTGGACCGTAAGCTCCAACATAAATAATATTAGGATTAGTGGGATGAATGATAATCTCGGATATATGTTCGGAATTCTTTAATCCCATGTTCTTCCAGCTCTTTCCGCCATCCTCACTTTTATAGACGCCATCACCATAAGAAGCTGCGCGTTGGTTATTATTCTCACCACTGCCCACCCACACTACGCTTGCATTGGATGGGTCAAGCGTAACACAACCAATTGAATAAGATCCCTGCTCATCAAATAATGGCGAATAAGTAACTCCATGATTGACCGTCTTCCAAACTCCCCCAGCGGAAGTGGCTACATAGTATTCACTGGAGTTTCTGGGATTTACGGCAAAGTCTGAAATTCTACCAGAAGTAACCGCAGGGCCAATTGATCGCAACTTCAATTCAGAAAATGTTTCCGGTGCGAAGTCGGCAATAGTGGCTACAGTGGGTTTGGCTTTTTGCTGAGCAGTAACCATCATGGATATACCCATTATAAGGAGAGTGAGCAGTCTTCGAAGCAATGTCATAGTCAAGTTGGTAGATGAATGAATAGGTCTTTGTAAATATAAAATATTTATCAGGTTATGGGTATGCCATTTCCTTTAGCGGGCGAGTAAGAATAGTAAGGTAAAAGTAAAAAATATAACGAAATGCCGGCTATTCAGCACTTTCCAACGATCCTTGTAACCAAAGCGTGCCTGGCACGCAGGTTTAAATCTGAATTACTGCTAAATCAGACCACAATTATCATTCATACCGAAGAGAATTCACCGGATTCTTTCTAGCAGACCGGATGGTATGATAGCCAATGGTGAGCAACGCAATAATCAATGCTACAAAGCCACCCAACATAAATATGAACGGATTAATGGTGATGCGATAGGCGAAGCTGTTAAGCCATTGTTGCAGCAACCAATAGGTGATTGGGCTGGCTAACACAAACGATACTATGATCAAAAAAGTGAAATTCCTTGATAGCAGCACGGTGATCTGTGCTTCGGTGGCACCCAACACTTTTCGGATACCAATCTCTTTTGTTTTTCGTGCCGTAGTGATGGCCGCAAGACCAAACAGTCCCATGCAGGAGATAAGAATAGCAAGGCCTGCCATAATACTTACCACCGAACTCATTTGCTTATCAGAGCGGTAGAGGCTTTCAAAGTGCGCATCAAGAAACGAGTAGTCGAATGGATAGGTGATGTGCTTCTCCCAGGTAGCTTTGATAAAGGCAAGCACCTCTTCAGCGTTACCTTCATCGATCTTCACCGACATTTCATCATAGCCCCATTCAGGATGCACCGACATTTGAAGGGTATTGACTTTATAATGGAGTGAATTGAAATTAAAATCTTTCGCCACCCCGATGATGGTCCCCAGAGAATCATCTGGATACCAACCCATTCCAGCTTGTGTGCCAATGATATCTTTAATTCCCAATTCACGGGCAAACGACTCGTTGATGATGAATGCAAAGTCTTTGTCGCGAAGGACATCTTTTGAAAACTTTCTGCCATCTTTTAGTTGAATGCCATAAACGTCAAGGTATTCGTAATCAACATTGACGTTTGAAGGCGTAATGCTGAACACGCCAGTGTCTCCTTTCACTTTAAAAGAAGTCTGGTGGAAATTTTCTCCCAGTCGCTGGCCGCTGGCAGTAACACCACGAACATTCGGATTGCGCTTCAATTCTGTTCGCAGCATTTCAAATTTCTCGTTGACTTCGCGGTTCATGTCGATCAGCATCACCTGGTCCTTATCGAATCCAAGGTCTTTGTTTTTCATAAAAGAAAGTTGTTGCACCACGATGAGCGTGCTCACGATCATAGCGAGCGCAAGTCCAAATTGTACAACGACCAGGCTTGAACGAAAGATTGACTTGCTACCCGCTGTTGAATCTCCACCTTTTAGCACCTTCGACATGTTGAATGAGGTCATGTACAGCGATGGATAAATACCAGTCATCAACCCTAATCCCATCGTGGCGAGCAGTACAATGAACAAGTTTGTTGGCTCCAGTAATGGCCACATCGAAAGTTGTCTGCCAATGGCATTATTAATGAACGGCAGTGAAATGATATTTATTAATCCCGCAAGCCCTAATGCAAGAAAGGCGAGAAGCATAGATTCAAAAATAAACTGAACAAACAATTGGACTTTACGCGCACCAACAGTCTTACGTACACCAATTTCCTTCCAGCGGTGAGAAGATCTGGCGGTGGATAAGTTCATGAACTTAACGAACTATGGATTAAAAATCCATAGGTTCAAATGCATTGACTGAAAGTCATTTGAATCGGCTGTAAACAGCATTGAAAACTGTAAACTAAAG
>JAYVTB010000161.1:0-3801 GCA_043774805.1 Cyclobacteriaceae bacterium
GGTATCACAGGATTTCGTAGGAGATGCCCGTACTTCCATTTTTGATGCTAAAGCTGGTATCGCCTTAAATGATAAGTTTGTAAAAGTAGTGGCCTGGTATGATAATGAGTGGGGATACTCCAACAAACTCATTGACCTGGTTCAGGAATTAGCAAAAGTGTAATAAAAATAAACGCATTAGTTAAAACAGAAAGAGAGACGCTCACCGGGCGTCTTTCTTTTTACAACTTCATATAGATACCTGCACTCCAGTTGGGAGAGGCAAGAATATTCTTTCCTGCAAATGCAAAACCACCAGAAACGGAGACACCCAGTTTTTCTTTCAATTGATAGTTCAACTCTACCGTGGGTGAAACATATTCCGTGTTGTTGGAGAAAATTCCATTCTGAACTACTTCTGCATTACCATTATAGAGCGATTGCACTACATTGAATTTAATGATCGGGATAAATTTCTTTAGCGTTAATCCCACCTCTCCACCAAAGCGGATTTCATCAGAAAAATCTTGTGTGCGGTTGTTGAAAGCGATGTAACCTGAAACATAAATGGGCGTTGGATGAAAAGAACCACTGGCATCTATCCGAATCATCTGGTTAAACTCACCATCTCCGGTTTGCAAAATTTGCCCTGCACCGCCACTTGATTTTCCAAAAGGTAAACCAAATAAAACCGTAGCGCTCATCACAACTGGTTTATTCATTAGAATGGCATACTTAAAGGCAATGTCTGTATCTCCAACGGATTGAAATTCATCGCCTGGCACTACCTGACCGCTTTGATTATAAACCGTTTCATTAAACGTGTTTCTTACAAAAAAAGGAAAGTAAACAATCCCGGTAAGGCGCTTCGTAAACCCATATTCACCATAAATACTGGTAGTGAACAATTGAACAGTAGTAATGTCAACAATCGAACCATCAGGCCCGAAGAAGTAAGCCGAGCGTATATAGTTTTGAGACAATTTAAAATACCCACCCCGATGAGGTTGCGGCCAACCCCCACCGGCCATCAAATAGAAGGAGGCTATACACAGCAGGAATATGAGGATCGTCTTCTTCATCGCTATTTCAATTCCGCAAAGCCAAATGTAACACTAGCTGGCTTACAAAGGATGATTACATATTTGTAATCCGTGAGTTTAATGTCCGATCGCAGCGCACTTAGATTAAATGTTTTTGCTCCATTGGTAGTTATTTGTTCTACTTCAAGTCCGTTTGCTTTTACCTGTGAGCCATTCGTTACATTAGCCATGTAAACGAAAGTGCCTAAGGCAAAGCTGGTTTCGAAATTACTACTAAACTCGAGTACCACATCTCCATTCACTTCCTTCAATGAAGCCATGCCAATTGCTTTATAACCGCCTGCGCTTATGAAGGCACCTGAAAGCCCGCTGCCAATGGAGAAATTTAACAAGTTGCTTTTTACGCCTTCTACTTTTGCATGAATGTCAACCAGGCCACTGGAAACACCTTTAACAATTCCATCATTGACCGTGGCGATGGATGAATTCTCACTGAACCATTGCACCGTACGGTCAGTCAATATTTCGCCATTGATATTTTTAACCAAAACATTCAGAGTATGACTTTCCCCGATCGCCAGGGAAATTTTATTAGATGGAGATGTGATCTCAACACGGGCAACCTGGCTGGCGTTTTCCACTATGGTGATGTTTACCGATGAACTAATCGTGCTCCCCACAGCCGCAACCACCATGGCTTGCCCGGCACCAATCGCTTTAACAACACCCTGTGAATCAACAGTGGCAACATTAATATTGGAGGAAGTCCATGAAAACCCGGTTGTCTGTTCAATTCCATACTGATCGAAGTAAGTGGCGATCACAACAAAAGATTCACCTACCATCAATGCCTGTTGAGAAACATTTAGTTCGATTCGCTCACCCACAATCGGATCATCCACATAATCGGTGCCGATGCAACCGCATATCACAAAAATGATTGATATCGTGAGTAATATTCGTGCCATCATAGGCGAAGTAATAAAAAAACAAGTCATAAATACGTCAGCCGCTTGACAATTCGTAAAAATTGTAGCTTTGAAGAATGGAATACAGCAAAGAAACATTTCTACATCACCTGGCCCCGACATCACCCTATCCTTTTCTTATTCCCATTGAGCGTGCAGAAGGAGTATATCTCTATGACCCTGATGGAAAGAGCTATATGGATATGATCTCAGGCATTGGTGTTAGTGCCATCGGTCACCGCCATCCGCATGTAATTAATGCGATCAAAAATCAGCTCGACAAGCACTTGCACATTATGGTGTATGGGGAATATATTCAATCAACACCTAACCTGCTTGCCGAAAAATTAATCTCGTTGCTCCCTCCTTCGCTCAACTGCTGCTATTATGTTAACTCAGGAACAGAAGCGAATGAAGCGGCATTGAAGCTGGCTAAAAGAGTTACTGGCCGAACAGAAATTATTTCATGTAGAAAATCCTATCACGGAAGTACCCATGGTTCTTTAAGCGTGTCAGGTAATGAAGTGAAGAAACAAGCGTATCGTCCACTGTTGCCGGATGTGCGATTTATCGATTTCAATAACCCAGATAATCTTGAACAGGTTACTAGTCAAACAGCTTGTGTCATCATGGAAACCATACAAGGTGATGCCGGTGTAAGAATTCCTGATCGCGATTATCTGCAAGCCGTAAGAAAACGTTGTGATGAAACGGGTGCCTTATTGATACTGGATGAAATACAGTGTGGCATGGGGCGCACGGGAAAATTATTTGCCTTTGAACATTTCGGAATAGTGCCCGACATACTCACAGTGGCCAAGGCATTTGGTGGCGGCTTGCCGATCGGAGCATTCATATCGTCAGAAGAGAAAATGAAAACACTCTCGCACGATCCGATGCTGGGTCACATCACTACTTTTGGTGGAAACCCGGTTTGTTGTGCCTCTGCGCTAGCCACGTTGGAAGTTATCGAAAATGAAAACCTGCTCGCACACGTAGAACGCAAAGGTCAATTGATCGAGCAGTTGATACACCATCCCAAAATCAAAGAGATTCGGAGAATCGGTTTGTTGTTTGCCATTGATTTTGAATCGGCAGATACGGTGAACAACATTGTTAATTATGCCAAAGAAAAAGGAGTGATTTGTTATTGGTTTTTATCACACCCCTATAGCTTTCGCATTGCACCTCCCCTTACGATTACGGAAGAAGAAATTAAAAAAGCATGTTTGGTGATTTTAGAAGCCATCGAACAAGCGTAGCCAACTCACCATAAAGATACAATCAGTCCATTTTATCGGCTGGATAAGATCAATAGGCATTTAATGTTTGATCGATGGGAAAATGCTGGGCATAGCGGAAATGATCTTCAACCGCAAACGGAGACGATGCTCGACAGGAAAGTGTTGTCATCAAAAACTTACCTATGAAATTGTCATACCGGTCACGCATGATAATACGCTGTAGGAGAGTGCGTAGACATCTGGAGTAAAGTGGCACTAATTTGAAATGGTGCCATCAAAAACTTATCTATGTCGTTGTCATACCGGTCACGTAGGATGATTGTAACATAAGAAACACGCTCATAAATATTGAATAAAATTCAAAGCGATGAGAAAGCGTGACCCGGTATCCCGATCGGTAATGGTGACCATACTATGGAATGCTTTTCTTAGTCACTTTAGTGTTGCTTCCAAGGGATACCGGATCGAGTGAAAGAGTAGACTCAGGACTTAAATAAAGTTACTCGTCCGGTATGACACGCTGTAGGAGAGTGCGTAGACATCTCTGGAGTTAAAGTGGCACTAATT
>JAYVTB010000162.1:0-87112 GCA_043774805.1 Cyclobacteriaceae bacterium
GGCCTACTTATATTCCTTACTTTCAAAGCAAAATACCACAAGCAATCAAGAATAATGCGTTATTGTTCAACTCATACGAAAGGTTCGGATGAGTATGAAAAAATGCCAGGAATTGAATGAAATTTAATACCAGAAACTCATTCTGAAGGAATAACTTTCTCTCCATTAAAGATAAATCTATAACGCTCCACTTATGAAAACATTTAATTTTTAAAACCCAACCTAACTTATGAGAAACTTAACGATTCTATTATTGGTGTGCTGCGCAGTTGCTTCTGGCAATAGCCAGGGCTTTGTTACGCCTCTGGAAGAAGATGATTTTACCGTTCTCTATAACCAACCCTGCACGGCTATGTTAGTCTCCGGTGATGAACTGATTGGAAAATTTGTAGGGGGATCTGGCAGCAACGGTTATTTAAATACAGTTACTTTAAAACTTGAAAGTGGAGAAAAGAGAAAACTAAAACCGGAGGAAATCAAAAAACTCACCATTAAGACGTCCGGTTTAGCTAAGCTGGAATTGATTACGGAATCCACCGAGTCTGTCAAAGCAGCGACCAATACCAACTTTGATGAAATCATAAACCGGGAATACTTTATTTTTGAAACTGCACTTAGTCATAATAAAGAAGGAAAAATAAGACTCCTTCAATTGTTAAATCCCGGGTTTGACAGCAAGATAAAAGTATATGTCGATCCGAATGCCCATGAAACAATGGGTATTGGGCTTGCGGGAGTTAAACTAACCGGTGGCAAAGACAAGTCGTTACTCTTCGTCTCCGATGGTATGAAAGCAATAAAAGTGAAAAAGAGCGACTACAAGGAAAGTTTCGTTGAGCTCTACTCAAAATGTCCTAAAATGCTTGAAGTGTTTGCCGGTGAAAATCTGAAATGGCAGGATGTTGCCGGTCATGTATTCGTATATGATCAAATCTGCCAGGAGTAAAATCAAAGGAAAGCCAGTTACGCTCTAAAAAGTAGAAAACCCCTGCGTTGCGACAGGGGTATTCAATTTAAAGATGCAATCATGGCTAACGGAGTTTGGTTACTGAAATTCTACTTACCTGTTCAAACTGCTCGCTCTCATGCCCTAGCATTATGCGCAGGTAATTTTTCACTGATCGGGCCGTCTTCCAAAGTGAGTCGTGATCAGTATACATGACCGAGGTACGATGAGCCAACGCGTTACTCCATTGCACCCGCGCTGCCACTACCCGCTGGTTGATGGCTTCAAATTCAGCCAGCTTGGTGGTTAAGCCATTCAGACTTAACTCGGGAACGCTTGGCTGATACGTTGACACAGCCGATACCAGCATGATGAGTTGTGAGAACGCATCGCTCTTAGCCCAGTACGACATTTGCAATGACGAGTGCTTCGAAGGTTGCTCTGCCGGCTTTTCCCCAGTTGTTGTTGTTGGCACACGAGCCTTCTGATAGCCCAGTATACCTTTTATCAACATCCGGGCGCTGGCGATTTGCTCTTCCGTTGATCCGGTCTCTACCATCGTACGCAACACGTTGGCAGCGATGACGGACAACTGAGCAAAAATCTTCTTGCGCTCATTCACTTCACTGATGAAGTGCACCTTGGTCTCTTTAACTTGTTCAAGCGACTGGCGGACCGCTTCCAGTTGTGCCTGAAGTGCTTCTAAGCGGAGGTTCTGGCGACCGGGATTGTACTTACCTCCGTACCCGGTGCAGTAACCTATCAAACTTTGGTAGGCCTGCAAATTGGTTATATGTGACATAACATGTTGTTGTTATGTTGATGGTAATACAACTACTATACCAAACGTTTCCATTCTAAAATATTTTATTCTTAAACTTTATTTTTCACTAAAACAGCAACACAAAAAATGCAGCTACGAGTCTCTCAAACACAACGTGACTATAGATGAGTTAAGTTACGAAGGTACCGGTGCTATCAACCTTACGAAGTAGTCGGATACATTTGCTACCCAGTGCTTCGAACCACGTTCCATCACTCCTCCTTTCGTGCACTTGATTCTTAACGACACGCACTTGTATTTCAATCTCGACCGTAGAAAATTCAATCTCGATCAGGCAAAGACAAATGCCTCGTACTCCGCAGGCAATCTCGACCTTAGAATGTTCAATCTCGATCAGGCAAACTCAAATGTCTCGTACTCCGCAGGCAATCTCGACCGTAGAAGGTTCAATCTCAACCAGCCAAACTCAAATGCCTCGTACTCCGCAGTAAATCTCTATCGGAGAATGTTCAATCTCGACCAGGCGAAGTCAAATGCCTCGTACTCCGCAAGCAATCTCGACCGTAGAAGGTTCAATCTCAACCAGCCAAACTCAAATGCCTCGTACTCGGCAATCAATTTCGACCGTAGAATGTTCAATCCCGATCAGGCAAAGTCAAATGCCTCGTACTCTGCAGGCAATCTCGACCGTAGAAGGTTTGCAGTTAAATTCATCTATGAAATTTTCAGCACCGAATAGCCGCATTTCGACATCCAGAAAGTTAAACTCATCGACAGTTTTTGCTTAACCCTGTCAAGCCTCATTTGGTTTTCCGTTTATACAGGAAACAAACCACCTGAATTATGACAACCAACAAGTATACCATTTTAATTTATTATGATCACAAATCAAACTCAATCGAATCACCCGCAGTAAACGTCTTTTCGCTCTTCTCCTCATCTTCTGACTTCTCAACTCCTTTCTTCTTACTACTCACTTCTTTCTTCTCTTCAAAGAGATCGGCTTGCTCTGCTTCTTTGGGCTTTGGGCCTTTGGCTTTGGGCGGCTGACCGCTGACGAGCGGCCCTTCGTTGGTTTTGCTTTCACCGAAGAGAGCAGTTTGGCCGTCTTCTTCGATGATGGGCTCGGGTTCGTCTTGTTCGTTGACTGAGTCTTCCTCGTCCCCCGAAGTTTCAACGAAGGAGGATTCGTTGCTATATTTTTTTTTTGGCGACTCGGTACCCTTTCCGGTTCCGGTCGCCTTAGTCTCGACTAACTCGCTGTCTTCATCGCCATCGCCACTGTCTTCCTCTTCGATGGGCTTCACTTTCGTGACCTTGTGCTGCGAGAGCCGGTTGCCCAGCGCTTTCCATCCTTTCACATCCACTACCTCTTCCATGTTCATGGTTTCGATCTCCTTCTCTTTGCCTTTTCCTTTCACCAGCTCCACCTCTATTTCTGGTGTTTCGGAGGTGGTCACATATTCGAGTCGTGAACCAATGCCTTCCGAGATAAAACCAAACTCCTTATCCAATGTGTTCGTCTCTATTAAAAAACGCTTCACAAAATAATGCTTGCTCTCACCATCCACATATACCGCAGAGATCACCTTCCTGGGATGGAACTTCTCCACCAGAATGGTCTTCTCTGGCTCATAGCGATTGGTAAGTTCATAGTTGGTGATTTTATAATTACCACTTTTTGTAATCGCAAGGATCTGATCATCTCCATCAAACTTGCCTACATACTTACCGCGCTTGTCCTTGTTGAGGCGACCACTCGCTTCATCAAACCACAAATCCAATCCACTCAACGTTGAACCTCTTGACTCTTTAAAGTCGACCTTGCGCACCGGGTACTTGGTAATGGTATTACCCCGTGCTCCACGGCCTTTCACTTCCAGGTCAGAGAAATCAAAGTCAAAAATCTTTTTACGTGCTGTGCTGGCCTGGCTCAACTTCACTTCTACGATCTCGGCTTCACCGTTGGGGTTGGCACTGAGGTAATGCACTTTACTATTCGGGTTGCCCTGATCTAAATTATATTCTTTGTCGCGGATGATGGCGGGCATCGCAAAACGTTTGGCAAACGTGACACCACTCTTGCCATCGCTGTATATTAAATTATATACCATGCGCTCATCGCCTTTCTTCCACACACCAATATGTTGGATATCCTTACCCATAAATTTGCGTTCACCGATTCGGCTTACTAATGCTTTGCCGTCTTTGCGGATGACGATGATATCATCGAGTTCAGAACATTCACAGAGGTATTCATCCTTGCGCATGCCATAACCAACAAAACCATCTTCACGATTTACATACAACTTCTGGTTGTTGGCAATTACTTCCGTTGCTGTCACCGACTGGAAGCTCTTGATCTCCGTCTTACGCTCACGACCTTTGCCGTATTTCTCCAATAAGTTTTGGTAATACGCCACGGCATAATCAGTAAGATGCTTGAGGTGGTGAAGTGTCTGCTTCAGTTCATTCTCCAGGTCTTTCAATACATCATTGGCCTTGAACGTATCGTATTTAGAAATACGCTTGATGCGGATTTCCAACAGCCTAAGGATATCATCCCGTGTGATCTCCCGATAGAATTGCTTCTTGTATGGCTTTAATCCTTTGTCCGTAGTGAGGATAACATCTTCAAAGGTTTCGCAGTTTTCAATATCTCTATAGATTCTTTTTTCGATGAAGATCTTTTCGAGGGAGGAGAAAAGGATTTTTTCCATCAACTCTCCTTTCCTGATCTCTAACTCCTGCTTCAACAACTTTACCGTTTGCTCAGTGTTGTATCGCAGAATGTCATTCACCTTCATGAACTGAGGCTTGTCCTCCACAATCACACACGCGTTTGGCGAAATCGAAACCTCACAATCCGTGAAGGCATACAAGGCATCAATGGCAATTTCAGGAGAAAGGCCAGCTTGTAAGTGAATCTGAATTTCCACATCCTTAGCCGTATTATCGACTACTTGCTTTACTTTGATCTTTCCTTTCTCACTCGCCTTCACAATGGAATCCATCAACGAGCTTGTAGTCGTTCCAAATGGAATTTCATGAATGGCTAAAGTCTTCTTATCAATGATATCAATCTTCGCTCTTACTTTAATCTTTCCTCCACGGATACCCTGATCGTATTCCGTAAAGTCGGCAATACCTCCCGTAAGGAAGTCAGGAAAAATTTTTGGATTCTTGCCTTTCAACACATCGATCGATGCTTTGATCAATTCACAAAAGTTGTGGGGAAGAATTTTTGTTGATAGTCCTACGGCAATACCTTCTACTCCTTGAGCGAGCAACAACGGAAACTTCACCGGCAAGGTGATCGGCTCTTTCTTGCGGCCGTCATACGAAAGTTGCCAGTTGGTAGTCTGCGCGTTATATACTACATCTAACGCAAACTTTGACAAGCGTGCTTCGATATATCGAGGGGCCGCTGAACTGTCACCAGTCCGCACATCGCCCCAGTTACCTTGCGTATCAAGTAATAAATCTTTCTGACCAATATTTACAATTGCCTCGCCAATAGCAGCATCACCGTGTGGGTGATATTGCATGGTGTTACCGATTACGTTTGCCACTTTATTAAAGCGGCCGTCATCCATTTCTTTGAGCGAGTGCATGATCCTGCGCTGCACCGGTTTCAATCCGTCTTCAATGCGCGGCACGGCACGCTCAAGAATTACATACGAGGCATAATCCAAAAACCAGTTTTCATAAAGACCATCCAATGACACTAAGCCATGAACAATGTCTCCATTCTCATTTCTTACTGATTTGTCTGTAATCGCTTTCTTCTTACTCATCTTAAATCTCTGTAAAGGTGTCTGACCGCTTTGAACGGTCTGACGCCTAATTAATTATTTACGATTCTATTTCTTCCTTTTCAGTTTCTTCAATCACATCTAATTCAAAGCGCAGGTTTTCGATGATGAACTCCTGACGATCGGGTGTGTTTTTGCCCATGTAGAACTCCAGGATTTTCTGCAAGTGTTTCTCCGCATCGATGCGCACCGGTTGCAAACGGATTTCGTCACCAATAAAGTTTCCAAATTCTTCTGGTGAAATCTCTCCTAATCCTTTGAATCGGGTGATCTCGGGTTTACTTCCGAGTTTGTTGACGGCAGCTTGCTTCTCTTCTTCGCTGTAGCAATAATGCGTTTCCTTTTTATTGCGAACCCGGAACAACGGGGTTTCCAAAATATAAACGTGACCCGCTTTTACTAAGTCGGGAAAAAACTGAAGGAAGAACGTCATCAGCAATAAGCGGATGTGCATACCGTCTACATCGGCATCGGTGGCAACAATAACTTTATTATAACGAAGTCCGTCAAGGCCATCTTCAATATTCAGTGCATGCTGAAGAAGATTGAACTCTTCGTTTTCATACACCACTTTTTTCGTGAGACCAAAGCAGTTGAGTGGTTTACCTCGTAAACTGAATACAGCTTGTCGTTCTACATCACGTGATTTTGTAATCGAACCGCTTGCTGAGTCACCTTCGGTGATAAAGATCATGGACTCGGCACCCTTCTCTCCTTTCTCGTCATCAAAATGGAAACGGCAATCGCGAAGTTTCTTGTTGTGAAGGTTTGCTTTCTTCGCTCTTTCGTTTGCCAGTTTTTTAATACCGGCAATTTCCTTGCGCTCACGCTCTGATTGCAAGATGCGCTTGAGCATCGCATCAGCAACAATAGGATTCTTATGTAAATAGATTTCCAGTTCCTTCGAGACGAAATCTCCGACAAAGTTTTTAACAGTAGCGCCATCCGGTGCCATGTTCATTGAACCCAGTTTTGTCTTGGTTTGCGACTCGAAAACAGGCTCTTGCACGCGAACGGCAATGGCAGCAACAATGCTGGCCCGGATGTCCGCTGCATCAAAATCTTTCTTATAGAAATCACGTACACCGCGCACCACACCTTCGCGGAAAGCAGCTAAGTGAGTGCCCCCTTGTGTCGTGTTCTGTCCGTTGACGAAGGAGTAATATTCTTCACCATACTGACTGCCATGTGTAAGTGCTACTTCAATATCTTCACCTTTAACATGTATGATGGGATAGCGAATATCTTCTGCATCGGATTTCTGTTTAAGTAAATCCAGCAGTCCGTCTTTGGAGAAAAACTTTCTTCCGTTGTAGTTAATCGTGAGACCAGCATTTAAAAAGGCATAGTTCCACATCAGATCATCCAGGTATTCAGGGATGAAGTGATAATGTTTGAACATGGTGTTGTCCGGTTCAAACTCCACCAACGTGCCGTTCCTTTCTTCTGTCTTTGTTTCTTTGGCATCCAATGTTAAAACTCCCTTCTTAAATTCTGCCAGCTTTGCTTTTCCTTCGCGGAAAGCCTGAACTTTAAAATAATTGGATAGCGCATTTACGGCTTTGGTACCCACGCCATTCAACCCCACTGATTTTTGGAACGCGCCTGAATCGTACTTGGCACCTGTGTTGATTTTCGAAACTACATCAACGACCTTACCTAATGGTATTCCGCGACCGTAGTCACGCACCATCACGTGCTGATCAGTAATCTTCACATCGATAATCTTTCCGTATCCCATCATGTGTTCATCAATGGAGTTGTCGATCACCTCCTTCACCAGCACATAGATACCATCGTCCTTGGCCGAGCCGTCTCCCAGCTTGCCAATGTACATGCCCGGGCGCAGCCGGATATGCTCTCTCCAATCGAGTGATTTAATACTCGATTCGTTGTATTCCATCTCCTTCGCCATGTTAATAACTCTCTTTAAAAATCGCGCAAAGTTTAAAAAATTGACCCGAATTCCATTGTACTATTTCAATTCAGGGTCTAAAACACTGATTTGGAGTGATTCAAAAAATAATCAGGACTCAAATCACGTCTAATAAACTAATTTTTATGGTCACTTCAAGCACCTGAAAAATTTGCCTCCTACAAAAAAATATAAAGTGACGGGTAGTAAGTGATTGATTTTCAGAAATCAAAACTCCCTCAAGCGTACCTCTTATTTGGATAAGATTTTTTTATATAAGAGATATCCAGGCCAAAAGAGCATCCAACTACAAATTAAGATCAGACTTCCGTAGACAGCCGGGCCCATCTGACTATAATCATATCGATCGCCTCCATTTAAAACATGGATGAAACCCAATGAAGTGAGAAAGAAAAAATTGAAGGTGGAGATCAGTCCGTAAAACCAGGCACTAAAGCCCTGATCACCATTGCTTAATACTTTATTTACGACAAACACAAGAGTATTGATAATGGCAAAGAGCACTATGGAAGAGTAAAAAAATCCATTCCTGGAAATGGTAAATACTCCCTTTTCCTCGGAGAAGACCACTTCAACAGGTAGCCCGGCATACATATAGAAGAACAGCCCGAATAAGGCCAATAAGGAAAAGAACCAAACTCCTTTGAATATCTTTAAGATCATGTGATTAAATTAGAGCGCAAAACTAACGGATATTTTAGATTTGATCTTGCCTGATTTTTGGCTCTATTCTAAAATTTGAGAGTTGCGTGTAATCATTACTAAATGAGTTTATGAAAAAGCTTTCCTGGGTTAGCCTGTTCTTATTAATAATAGCATGTGGAAAGCCACTTCCTGATCTTGCCCCCATCGACCTGGCTCAATGGAAAGATGACAAAGATGGATGCAAACAAATCAGGCTCTCCATTCTGGAAGAATTGAAAATTCAGAAAGATGAACTCAAAGGGCTTTCAGAAAAAGACATCATTGAATTATTGGGCAGACCTGATCATAATGAACTCTACAAGCGCAATCAAAAATTCTACTACTATGACATCGACCCGGGTAAAAGTTGTAACGACAAGGTGACAGCCGGCAGGCAGTTAGTGATCCGGTTTACTGCCATGGGATATGCCAAGGAAGTTTCGATCTCCCCCAACGAATAGAAATAGAAACACAAAGTATTTATAAAGTTAACTTCTACCTGAATGAAAAACATAGCAGTCATTGGCTCCGGCACCATGGGAAATGGGATTGCCCACATTTTTGCCCAACATGGATTTTCCGTTACCCTGATTGACATATCCGAAGAAGCGCTGGCCAAGGCAGAGGCAACTATCGCAAAAAATCTTGGCCGACAGGTAGAAAAGGGTTTAATCAGTGAAGAGGTCAAGAAAAAGGCGTTGACTAATCTGTCCACGACTACCTTCATGAAAGAAGGTGTGCGCGATGCCGGGTTAGTAATTGAAGCCGCTACGGAAAACATCGACCTGAAATTAAAGATCTTTAAAGAGTTGGATGAGAACACCAGACCAAATACAATTTTGGCTACCAACACCTCCTCCATCTCTATCACCAGGATTGCCTCGGTTACCAAAAGCCCTGACCAGGTGATTGGCATGCACTTTATGAACCCGGTCCCCATCATGAAGCTGGTAGAAGTAATTCGTGGGTATCGCACCAGTGATTCGGTGACGATGCAGGTTATGGAGTTATCCCGGAAGCTGGATAAAATTCCAGTGGAGGTAAATGATTATCCGGGCTTTGTTGCCAATCGCATTTTGATGCCCATGATCAATGAGGCGATCTATTCATTATATGAAGGCGTAGCAGGAGTCGAAGAAATTGACACTGTAATGAAGTTAGGCATGGCTCACCCGATGGGGCCGTTGCAAATGGCTGATTTTATCGGACTGGATGTCTGCTTATCGATTCTTCAGGTGCTGTTTAACGGTTTTGGTAATCCAAAATATGCGCCTTGCCCATTGCTGGTAAACATGGTGCAGGCAGGACACCGCGGGGTAAAAACCGGAAGTGGATTTTACCTATATAAAGCGGGCAGTAAAGAACTTGAAGTAGCCGAACGATTTAGAAAATGAGCCCGGAAAAAGAAAAGCAGTTTATAACCGACTGGAATGAGAAGAGAAAAGCGGGACGATGGCAGTTTGCATTCCGCAATGGGGTATTACCATTTGCATGGCCGGTATATCTGGGGGCGGAATTATTCAAATACTTTGTTCGTAGATCGGATTTGAACTATCAGTTTTCGTGGGAATTATTTTTTGTGGGATTAGTAACCTGGACTGTTCTTGGATTTCTAGCCTATGCCTTCATCATGTGGCCCATGAACGAAAAGCAATATCAGAGCTCAATAAAAAAGGAGAGTTGAATACTCTCCTTTTTTATTCCAAACCAGAAGGACTAGTTATTTCTTCAGTAAATCCCTGATTTCCGTGAGCAACTGTATGTCGGCTGGAGGTGCTGCTGGAGCCTGAGGAGCAGCCTCTTCTTTTTTCTTCGTGGAATTAATACCCTTTATGATTAGGAAGAGAACAAAGGCAATGATGACAAAATTAATGACCGCGGATAAAAACATGCCGTACTTTACTGCTCCGAAAACCGTGAGATCTTCCAGTTTCGTCAGGTTGGCCGCTTCCAGCGCAGGCTTTAAAAGTAAAGGAGTTATCACATCATTTATAAAAGAGCTGACGATGGCACCGAAGGCACCACCGATAATGACTCCCACGGCAAGATCGATCACTTTGCCACGCATGGCAAACGCCTTAAATTCCTTTAGCATAAATAATTGGTTAGGTTATTGATTTCGAAAGGTAGAAAGAAAATGAAAACTTAATCACGGACAACGCGTAATTGATTCCGTAATCCCTTGAAACTAATCAATTCAACTCCAGTACTGCCAATAAACATTTTGGCCTGGATCTTAATAGGTATTCTGTTGCCATCGTCCGACATCCAGCAGGTAATGGAGTTCTCCCCATCAAAGATTTTATTATCAGGCATCACCGGGATCAATTTGTGGCAGGGGATAATTCCAATTTTTGTTTTCACGTTCTCCTTACCGGAATAAATGATTTTCATATTATAAGGAGTGTCTTCAAAAAAGCCCGAAATCGCCAGCGTGTCCCCTTTGCGATATTTTGAAAAATCAATAACACGCAGATAAAGAAATCCTCCTACCATATCACGGACATTCTCAGGAGTCTTATAGAATTTAGGTTCTCCGTAAATGCCGGTTTCTTTATTCCTCACTTTCACCTCCGCTTCCTGCTTGTCATGATCATAGGTAATTATTTCATCCTTGCGGTAGTTGCCCTCTTTAATTTTTCGGTAGGATATATGAGTTACCAGTGCGGCAGTGTCAATGTAAGCTCCCCATTGGTCATTTACTTTGGTGATCCAGGAAACAAAGCCAAGGGTTTCGCCATAGGCATCTACTTTGTAGCAAGGCCTTGAGTTCATAGTGAAGATTTTCTTTTCAACAACGGTAGAGGCCCGGCCCACGGTGAAGAATCCAAAGTTGACCCGGTAGTCGAGCACTTCACCCGTGCCAAAGCTGGTATTTCTGACCAGAATGAAATCTCTTCGTTTTTCGCCTGAAAAAGACGCCAGAGCGATCACTACAAACAACCCTTTCAAGAACAATTTCATGTTTAAAAGTAACTATGACCCATTGAATGACAAAACGTATGCCAACGAAAGAGGTGGTCTTTCGCTGAGGCTCAAAAAAATCATTCAGACGAAAATGTTTCCCTTTACGGAAAGCCCTCTTCTGTTCCGATTATTGAATAATCTTTATCTGGTTTCGAAGACCCCGGAAAGAAATTAATTCCAATCCAGTACGTCCAATGAACATTTTTGCCTGAATCTTAACTGGTATTTTGTTGGCATCATCGGATAGCCAAACACTGATTGAATTCTCACCATTAAAAAGTTTATTGTCAGGCATGATTGGTACCATCAGGTGACAAGGTATTTTTCCCACGCCCGTGGAAATGGTCTCTTTGCCTCGGTAAATAATTTTAAGTTTGTAGGAGGCATCTTCAAAAAATCCTGAGATAGCCACTGTATCACCAACCTTAATTTTTTTGAAATCAAAAAAGCGCATCTGAATAAATCCTCCCACTAAATCGGTGGCCTGATCAGGAATATCGTAGTCGTTGACCACTTCAAAAACACCGGTCTTCTTATTCATGACCTTGACCCTCGCTTTCCTTTTTACGTGGTCAAAATCTACCAGTTCGTCTTTTCGGTAATTATTTTCGCGCAATTTCCTGTAAGCAACATGCGTAACAAAAGAGGCCGTATCAATATATGCTCCCCAGTTGTCATTGACTCTGTATATCCAGGAAATACCGGAGGTTTCACCAAACGCGTCAATCTTGAAACATGGTCTGGAGTTAATATTATAGCTCTTCGTATCAACTGTGGTGATGCCTTTTCCAATCGTTATTCCAAGAAAACTCACCTTATATTCAAGTTGTTCTCCCTTTCCGAATGAGGTATTTTTCTTTGTGACTGAATGTTGCTTGTGAGCAACAAACGCGGTTAAAGCAACAAGGAAGATTACACTTAACGTGATCCTGATCATGCCTGCAAAACTAGTCCATTGCCAGGTACCACAAAAGTCCTTCTATTTACTAACTGATGTTACGCATTGTTCATTGCCTTTGTATTTTCAGCATTCTCTGAACCGCGAAGACACCAAGCCACTAAGAAATCACGAAGCTGGGTAACATCCATTACTAGGCAGAAACATTATTTTCCCTTAATGCGTCATTCAAAGATGTTTTTTTATCTGTGCTTTCCTTGCGTGTGCCAATGATCAAGGCGCAAGGAACGTTATACACACCAGCGGCAAACTTCTTGGGTATTGTACCCGGAATCACCACGGAACGAGGAGGAACATAGCCCTTATATTCAATCGGCTGCGCATTCGTAACATCGATGATTTTTGAGCTACCCGTTAGCACCACATTGGCACCCAATACTGCCTCTTTGCCTACTCTTACTCCCTCTACGACAATACACCGGGAACCCACAAACACGTTATCTTCAATGATAACCGGTGCCGCCTGCACGGGCTCCAATACCCCACCCAAACCTACGCCTCCGCTCAGATGTACGTTCTTCCCTACCTGGGCGCAACTGCCTACCGTAGCCCAAGTGTCTACCATCGTGCCTTCATCTACATAAGCCCCGATATTTACGTATGAAGGCATCATAATTACACCTCTATTGACAAACGATCCGTACCGGGCAATGGCGTGAGGAACTACCCTTACACCCAGATTTTTGTAGTCCTTCTTTAACGCAATTTTATCATGAAACTCAAATGGACCCACTTCAATCACTTCCATTTGCTGGATAGGAAAATACATGATCACGGCCTTTTTAATCCACTCGTTCACCTTCCAGTTTTCACCGTCAGGTTCAGCAACACGGAGCTTTCCTTTGTCTAACAACGCCACCACTTCGCGCACGGCTGATTGAATCTCTGCCAACTTTAGCAACTCGCGATCGACCCAGGCTTTTTCAATTAATTCTTTCAATTCCATTTATATCCTAATTTTAAATCGGCTTGCAATAAATGAAAAAACAGAGAATAGTCCTTGCTTCAGTGCTCAAACCGGTTGACGATACCCGCATGTTTGAGAAGATGGCAAAGTCGCTTTCCAGCAATCCCGATTACGAAATTTTCATCATCGGATATCCCTCTCAAAAGGAGCCCCGTCATCATAGCATCCAATTTATTTCTCACCCAAATTTTAATCGGTTAAGTCTGCGAAGATTGCTTACACCCCTCTTTATTTTAAGAAAAGGATATAAAGTAAAGCCTGATGTATTCATAGTTAATACCCATGAATTACTGATAGTTGCTGTAGCATTCAGAATATTATTTGGCTGCAGGATCATCTATGATGTTCAGGAGAATTACTGGCGGAATATTCTTTGGACAGACACTTTTCCTTCATTGGTCAGGCCGTTATTGGCATGTTGGGTAAGGGGTAAAGAGATACTGCTTTCCGGGTTCTTTCACCTCTTCATTCTGGCAGAAAAAGGCTTTGAAAAAGAAATGAAATTCTTTGGAAACAAATTCATTGTTGTGGAGAACAAAAGCTTGTTGCCTAAAGGCTTTAAGCGAACCAAATCCGGTGAAACCATCAACCTACTTTTCAGCGGAACGATCAGCGAAAGCACAGGGGTATTTGAGGCCATCCGATTGGCTACAGGTTTATATCAGGAAGATCGGTCCGTCAGGCTTCTCATTATTGGTTATTGTGCCAGGCTTTCAACTTTGAAAAAGTTGGAGGACGCCATTCTGGATAAGTCATTCATTTCTGTAATTGGTGGGGATCATCTGGTGTCACATGAGGAAATAATTTCTCACATCGCCAGGTCCGATTTTGGTTTTGTCTATTACCCCACCTCCCCTCATACGGAAAATAAAATTCCTACAAAGCTTTATGAATATCTGTCGGCCGCCCTGCCTGTTCTTATTCAGGATTATTGGCCATGGGTGGAGCTATGTGCGCCTTATCCGGCTGCCATTCCCATTGACTTCAACTCACCTGTTGATGCTGCTTCGCTGATAAATAAAATGAGACAAATTCGTTTTTACACTGCGCCTCCAACGGGTGTATTCTGGGCATCTGAAGAAACCCTATTACTTACGGCAGTTGACAATGTTTTAGTCTAAATTATTTTTTAGACTAACCTAAATTTCTATATTTGCGGTTGGGCTGAACTACTATGCTAAGTTTTACGGAAGAGAATTATTTAAAAGCCATCTATCATCTTTCTGATGGCGGCTCAAAAGCAGTACTCACTAACGAATTGGCCGAAGCCATGTGCACAAAGGCTGCGTCAGCCACTGATATGATCAAGAAACTTTCGGCTAAAGAATTTATCTCCTACGAAAAATATTATGGCGTGAATGTTACCCCTAAAGGAAAGACAGAAGCGCTGATGGTGATTCGCAAGCATCGGCTATGGGAGACCTTCCTGGTGGAGACACTTGGATTTACCTGGGATGAAGTACATGAGGTGGCGGACCAACTGGAACATATCAACT
Source organism: Cyclobacteriaceae bacterium (assembly GCA_043774805.1). Classification (GTDB taxonomy): domain Bacteria; phylum Bacteroidota; class Bacteroidia; order Cytophagales; family Cyclobacteriaceae; genus ELB16-189. The sequence continues at coordinate 14,554 of JAYVTB010000162.1, forward strand.
CACCAAGGCTCATTCAGAAGTTGGATGAGTTTCTGGGATACCCGACAGTCGATCCTCATGGAGATCAGATTCCTGACAGTAAGGGAAAACTAAAACTACAGCCCCTGATATCCTTAGACCAGGTGAAGACAGGTTATCAGGGAAAAATTTCAGCTGTAAAAGATTCTGACTCCAACCTGTTGAAATACCTCGACAAGATTGGAGCAAAGCCAGGCATCAAGATCAAAATTCTAGGAAAAGAAGAATACGATGAATCGATGGAGATACTGATTGATGACCATCGGGTATTCATTTCGAAGGAAGTATCTCAAAACATCTTAGTGGCTGGATGATATGAAAGAACATATTCATTCCAGAAAATCACTCAGCGAAGTCCATGCTTCAGTAGATGTAACCAACAGAAAAGGCTGGAGAAAATTATTTGCGTTTTTAGGCCCCGCTTACCTGGTGAGTGTTGGCTATATGGACCCTGGCAATTGGGCTACCGACATAGCTGGTGGCAGCCAATTTGGTTATACCTTGATATGGGTACTATTTATGTCAAACCTGATGGCGTTGCTGTTGCAAAGTCTGAGCGCGCGACTTGGATTGGTTCGTCAGCTAGATCTGGCCCAGGCCTCCAGAACTTCTTATCACCCCATCGTCAATTTTTGTTTGTGGTTGCTTGCAGAGATTGCGATTGCAGCGACTGACCTTGCAGAGGTATTGGGAATGGCAATAGGCTTGCAACTGCTGTTCGGATTGCCCCTCATTTGGGGAGTATCATTAACGGTATTGGACACACTCATCCTGCTATTTCTGCAAAGCTATGGCATGCGTAAGATTGAAGCGTTCATTGTCGCCCTGGTTGCTATTATCGGAATTTCCTTTCTGATGGAGATGATTTGGGCCCGTCCCGACATGGGCGAGTTGGTCAAAGGATTTATCCCTTCACTTCCTTCTGATGCCGCACTTTATATTGCGATTGGAATTATCGGTGCTACGGTGATGCCTCATAATCTGTACCTCCACTCATCGTTGGTCCAAACACGAAGAATTGATCCAAGTGAAAAAGGATTGTGGAGTGCGATCAAGTATAATATCATTGATTCAACCATTGCGCTTAATGCGGCATTCTTCGTTAACACCGCCATACTGGTGTTGGCTGCATCTACTTTCTTCAGAGCAGGGATGTATGAAGTCTCTGATATCCAGGATGCATACAAATTCCTCACACCTTTACTTGGCAGTGAGTGGGCTTCCATCATGTTCGGAGTTGCTTTAATTGCTGCAGGACAAAGTTCAACCATCACTGGCACGATGGCCGGCCAGATCGTGATGGAGGGGTATCTTAACCTTCGGATTTCACCCTGGATACGCAGGCTGATCACTCGAATCATCGCCATCATTCCTGCTTACATCGTCATTATTTTATATGGAGAAGGAAAAACAGGAGAATTATTGGTATTCAGCCAGGTGGTACTCAGTCTTCAATTAGGTTTTGCCATTATCCCATTGATCCATTTCACAAGTGATAAAGAAAAAATGGGCGTGTTTGCCATCAGGCCGTGGATGAAAATTGCCGCATGGACAATCGCTCTCATTATTGTTTCACTGAATGCCAAGCTGGTGTTGCAAGAGTTATCCAGTTGGCTCGAAGGTGCGGGGGATAAAGCCTGGATTGTTTGGCTCACGGTGATCCCGATCTGCTCAGCAGCAGGAGGGCTCTTACTCTATATCTCCTTTAAACCTTTGATGGATAGAAGAAGAAGCGAAAAATCAGCGCGCTCCCCTCATGGATCAGCCACCGAGCTTATCAGCCTAAACAAGACACCTTATCAACAGATTGCAGTAACGATTGACTTTAGCTCGATCGATTCAATGACGATACGCAGCGCTGTTGCCCAGGGAGGCAAAAGTGCCCAGTACTTACTCGTGCACATCGTGGAAACTGCCGGAGCCATGTGGTACGGAAGTGAGATTGCTGACCATGAATCAAGTGAAGATGCAACGGCCCTTACTAACTATGCAGCTCAGTTGAAGGAGCAGGGGTACAGGGTTGAAATAAAAATCGGGTTTGGAAACCCAAAGCGGATCATCCCCGATATTGTCAATGAGTTTGATGCAGACTTACTGGTGATGGGTGCCCATGGACACAAGTGGGTCAAAGACCTCATATTCGGAACGACCGTTGATACCGTTCGTCACCGGGTTAATATTCCAGTGTTGATTGTCAGGGAGGGCGCTGATTAATCAGGGATGAAATCAATCCGGCAACAAAATCGCGGTTGGCATTTTACTCCTTAACTTGCCGCCATGTCTTCCATTTCACCAATTGATGATACCATCATCGCCCTGGCTTCCGCGCAGGGTATTAGTGCCATCGCTGTCATACGTCTGTCCGGAAAAGATTCCATACACCTTACACAAAAGTTATTCAAAGGAAAGAGCCTGGAGAATCAACCTTCACATACGGTGCACCTCGGCTCCATCGAAGACGATGGCAAAGCAATTGACGAAGTATTGGTGACCCTTTTTAAAGAGCCCAATTCATTTACGCGGGAAAATTCGGTGGAGATCTCATGCCATGGCTCACCCTTTATTGTCAAACAAATTATCAAAGCATTTCTGAACCATGGTGCCCGGCTTGCTGGTCCGGGTGAGTTCACTAAAAGAGCTTTTCTTAACGGTCGATTTGATCTTGCCCAGGCAGAGGCCGTAGCTGACTTAATCAATTCGGAAAATGATAATGCCAGGCAGGCCGCGATCAACCAAATGCGGGGAGGTTTCTCCAAAGAGATAAAACACCTGCGCGATGAACTTATTCACTTCGCCTCGCTGATTGAGTTGGAATTGGATTTCGGTGAAGAAGATGTGGAGTTTGCCGGACGCAAGGACCTTGCTGACCTGGTGAGCAAAATCATGAATTACCTTCGGGTACTTATCCAATCTTTTGATGAGGGTAATGTGATCAAAAACGGAATACCCACGGTAATCGCTGGGAAGCCTAATGCAGGCAAGTCTACATTGCTCAATGCATTGCTTAATGAAGAGAAAGCCATCGTCTCAGACATACCGGGCACGACCCGCGATGTCATTGAAGATGAGATAACACTGGGCGGAATCAGTTTTCGATTTATGGATACTGCAGGGCTAAGGGAGACCACCGATGTGATTGAGTCACTGGGTATATCGCGCGCGAGAGAGAGCATGAAGAAGGCTTCCTTAATTTTATATCTATTCGACCTCTCGAATACCAATCTTCAGGAATTAGAAACTGAAGAAGGGGAGCTTAAGAGTTTGGGTATCCCCTATCTGAAAATCGGGAACAAACTAGACCGGGCAAATCCTGAAATATTGAAAGCCATTGAAAGTCGTGACTTTATATTGATATCCGCATCTTCAAAGACCAACATCAATACACTTAAAGATCATATTCTAGCTAAGTTCCAGATCCATGAAGTGCGGCAGGGAGATGTGTTGGTCACCAACCTTCGTCATTATCAAAAGCTGGTAGAAACCAATCAGTCACTTCAGCGGGTCACAACCGGGCTAGATTCCGGAGTGACGGGAGATTTCCTGGCCATGGACATCCGGCAATCCTTACATCATCTTGGTGAGATCACAGGACAGATTACAACTGATGATTTGTTAGAAAACATCTTTTCTAAGTTTTGCATTGGGAAGTAACTTCATTTTCTTCTATGTCCTTGTTTTTCTTACCAAAGACAGCAATCAGCACAGGTCAGAAACTCGTTACTGTGGGTACACTGCCACAGGAAACACTAGAATCTCGTCTTTTTTTGTAAAATATTGATAACATAATCTGAAATATTTCGTTTATCTTTACAAAATATTACAATATGGATTATATGTCTGCACTTACGCGTTTGTCGAACCAGCCATTGTCGCATCAATTGCTGGTGTCCATATTTAAGGATTATGAGCGGCCCAATGATAAAATTTATCAGTTGGCAAAAGAAGGCGTCATTCAATCGATCAAAAAAGGGTTATATGTTGTTGGTCCGGCTTTAAACATCGACCGTCTGCCTGCCGGTAGGCAGGGAAGACCAGAACCGTTTCTTCTGGCCAATCATATTTTGGGTCCTAGCTACGTATCGGTAGAAACCGCGTTGTCTTATCACGGCCTTATTCCGGAACGTGTTTATGAAATCGCGTCAATGACTACTCAGGCTCCTCGAAAATTCAATACACCATTGGGTACCTTTACCTATATGCGACTTCCACTGCCATACTATGCATTTGGAATTCGATCCGAAAAACTTGCCGATGATCAATACGCCATGGTGGCGTCTCCGGAAAAAGCATTGTGTGATAAAATCATCACCACTTCAGGATTGTTGCTTCGCAGCAGGAAGGCCGCAAAAGAATTCCTGCTTGAAAACTTGCGAATGGATGAAGATGCGTTGAGACAACTCAACGCTAAAGAAATGATGACCTGGCTAAAAGGAAGCCTGAAAGAAGAAAGTTTATCAATGGTTATTGATGTGATACAGGAATTATGATCAAAGACTGGCTGGCCGAATATAATGCGAAGAACAAGGACGAGGCACAATCAGCCCTTCGTGAGATCATGCAGGAAGTTGCGCTCGCAGGCTTGTATCGCGGTGGCTTCTTTGAGAAGGCTGCATTTTATGGTGGCACTGCCCTTCGCATATTTCATGGACTTGATCGCTTTTCGGAAGATTTGGATTTTTCCCTTCTGAAGCCCGATTCTGACTTTTCCCTGGACAAATATCTGGTCGCCATTCAGAATGAATTTCAGGCGTTGGGCATGCAGGTGTCCATCAAAGAAAAAAAGAAAGCAAAGGATACTCACGTTGACTCCGCTTTTTTGAAATCAGAAACGATTTGGAAAGAGCTTGTATTGGAAGGCATCATTCCGCAAAGCGGTCTCTCACAGCAAGCTCACATCAAAATCAAAATTGAAGTTGATACAGATCCACCTATTGGTTTTGAAACTGAAGAGAAGCTGCTGCTGCGACCTTTTTCATTCTATGTGAAATGTTTTGCCTTGCCGTACCTCTTTGCCGGTAAAATGCACGCACTGCTTTTTCGCAAATGGAAAGAAAATGTGAAAGGTCGTGACTGGTATGATTTCGAATGGTATGTGAAGAAAGGCGTTGCTATGAATTTAAAACACTTTGTTGAACGTGCCCACGGTAGCGGAGATCTTGAAAAAGAAAAACTGACTGAACAACAATTCAGAAAATTGTTAATCAACAGAATCAATTCGGTTGATATGGAAAAAGTAAAAGCCGATGTCGTTCGATTTATTCCCGATGGCAACAAGCTTGACATCTGGTCGAAGAAATATTTCAATGACTTATCAGCTCAGTTGAAACTGGGTTAGTGCTTTATATCTCTGATCCAATTTTTTCTTTTCACAGTAATTGAACTATGGCTTGGCGAGGTGAATGAGATAATTTATAGTTGTTTTGATAGCAAACTCCTAAACACCTTTTTCGGGATGTTTAGGTTTCTCAAGTGATGATTCGGTAATTATTAATTAATTGAACTAAGTTTACGATATAACTCAGTGAAAAGACTCCTTTTCATTCGAGGGCCAAGGCCAAAACCATCATTCTCAATATATTTATTGAAGAAATCATTTTTGTTTAACCAGTATTTCATGTCATCGAGATCAATGACAAGGCGAGGGGTAGTTATTAATTCCTCAGCCTGCAGTGACGTCATGCATTTTTATCTCAGCCTTTCTCATGACTTTTCTTTTTTCGAATCACCTTTGCATTCGTTTTGTCACTCGCGCTGGTTGTCTCTGCTCCATCAGCACGCTTCATTTCTATCGGCCCAACCTGATAACCAAAAAGCTGCACCAACTGATTTACCTTGTCAAGCCTTAGGGTTTGTTTGCCTTGCTCAAGGTCGCGGATAAAGCGCAAGCCTACGCCAGCCTTCTCAGCGAGCTCTGGTTGCGTTAGCCCTGCGGCATTTCTCTTTTCCTTTATGAACTCATTTAGTTGCATATTTTATACCTTATAGGGTATAAATATATTGAAATTCGTGTTATTATACCCTATAGGGTATAATTTTAATGGAATTGATATATTATATACCTTATCGGGTATATAATTTGATATCTATACTTCAATTATGCCAATTATTTGAAGATTTTGGGTAATCTGAAGAAATTGATCTCAAAGCGATATTTTGAAATGGGGATTGTAGCGGTGTCCCAATCCAATTGGATAATACTCTTTACTTATCACGATCTACCACAAGTTGCTTTGTAAGCCAAACCGTAGTACGCTTCCTGAATCTTACGACATATTGACCGTTGACCTTACCGTTTTTGCTTCGTCAATCGCCTTGTGGATATTTTTATACGGAACCGCCATGGCATCAAAGCCAAAGGTTTTATAATAATCGAGGTTATCCCCCACTTCGCCACCGATCACAATTTCAATGGAATCATTGTGATATTTTTTCAGGTGATTAAACAGATAGGTCATGGAATGATGACGATAATTGATATAATCTTTAACCGATTCATCTCTACGCGATATTCCAAGGGTAAAAGAGGTCAGGTCATTAATCCCTACCATGAAATAGCTAATGCCGAGATCAATAAATTCATTGACCGTAAGCACAGCGGATGGAATCTCGAGCATAATGCCAATCTTGCCCTGGTAGTTATAATCCTTTAATATCTCCTGTGCCTTCGCAACTTGTGATTTATCATGAACTACAGGCAGTAATAAGCCTAAATTCTTATTTCTATCCTGAACTTCCAGAAACATCTCCAGCTCTTTTCTGAAAGTATCTTCAAAGTATAATGACCTGCGCATTCCTCGTAAGCCTAATAATGGGTTCTCTTCTTCAATAATTCTTTCTGTTCCCTGCAATTTATTGGCTCGATAGGTAGGTGTATCATCCGTTCTGTACCATACTGGCTTTCCAGCAAACAATTCACAAATTGTAGAAAGGTACTGCCTGTTTTCTTCCATCCTGTGAGGTATGGTGATGTATTCCGGGCTACTGGTCTTTTCACTTTTTACCATACCAACACCACCAACATTTTTAATCACAAAATCTTCAGGCATTTCCCTGTCAAGTGCTAATCTAATTTCATTCATACTGTTCTTTAGTTTAAAGCCTCTATATAGTGTCAAATTATACTTCCGCAACCCGGTGAGTTCATTCTTAAAATAACTTCTGCAATGATATTTCATTTTAGCTAAAACCAATTAGCCAATTAATGAATAATTTCGTTTGCGGCATGACTATCCGGCCCGTGTCTGAGAAATCGTGCCGTCTAACTAAGAATATTCTTAGTTGAATTTTTCAATTTCTTTAAAAAGGCGATTTATGTCAGATTCCTGACTGACGGTAAAGAACCACATATCCATTAATCCATCCCTTAACCAAACTTAAGTTCACCGGCTTTAACCTGGGAAGTTCCGGATCATGCCAGCCGAAAAAGCATGGTGAACCTGGCCCTTTCAATGGCTGAGAATTCAGAAGACATTTAGGTTACCAAAGTGAACGCTGTCGAGATGCTGCCTGGCTACTAAATGATTCTTAGATTGAATCCTTACTCTGCTTCTACCTCAACAAACTCTTATTACCTCAATACATATTTGTTCAACCATGACCAATCACAAAAAAAAGTTGTTACTTTTAGCAGAGGTAAGTAAATTGGTCTTTACATTTACTAGAGGTGTAACTACAAAACTCTGACTTTTACCAAACAACCAAATAAAATAAACTCTGATTCACTATGGCAAAGAAAGCAAAAAAGGCTGCTAAAAAAGGGAAAGCAAAGCCCAAAAAAGTAGCGAAGAAGGCAGCTAAAAAATCAGCAAGAAAAGCTGTTAAAAAAGTAGCTAGAAAAGCAGCTAAGAAAGTAGTTAAGAAAGCTGCTGTTCTAGTTAAGAAAGTCGCTAAAAAAGCTGCAAGTATAGTTAAGCAATTGACTAAGAAAAAAGTGGTAAAGAAATCAGCACCTAAGAAAGTTGCTGCTGCGCCTGTAGTAGTGGCACCTGTTCCTACTCCAGAGCCAGCACCAACACCCACTCCTGCTCCTGTTGAAAGTACAGGCGAAGGCTCAGGCTCTACCAATTAAAAATTCAGAATTTACCTTCTGAAAAAGCGATTTCCGAAAGGGTATCGCTTTTTTCATTTTTTACCACTACTCATTTTACCCGATTTATTGAAATCAATTCTTAGCTTCGCAAGACATCCTGCATACTATGTTTCATCCCTCATTAAAAGGTTTTTTAGGCAAGCTTGAACTTCAAAAAGAAAAGGCAAAAGACTATCGCAATGTGGTGGTTATCCAGATCGTATTGGTGGTTGCCGGATTATTGCTTTATGAGCCCCTTTTGGAAGACTCCAAATCATCAATTTCAAAACTACTTATCACCCTCTTCTCATCGTTTGGCGCCATCTATGCGTTCTTGCTTTGGGATCTGCTTCGTAACTTCACCACCAATAAGATTCTAATTGTTGCCATCCTCATTTTGCTCTTTGGCATCGTTACGGCAGGCGTCTTGGTCGAATTTCCCTACTATCAGATTGTGCATGTTGCTGATCGGCAAACTTACCTCTTCCTGCTTCATGGCATCCTATTCCCTATTGAAGTAACGGTCATCAGCTTTGCTATTCGCGATATGTTTTCTGCAGGGTTTATAACCGCAGATAAACTTTGGGGCGCTGCATGTGTCTTTCTGATGGTCGGCATTTCGTTTGGCAGTCTCTATGATCTGATTAGTATTGCCAGACCCGGAAGTTTAGGTGTTGATCTCGAATTAGGTTTGCCAAACTATTCAGAGTGTGTTACCTACAGCTTTAGTGTATTAGGTGGAATCGATTCGGACCTTAAACCAACCAAACTGATCAAAAATATCAGCATTATTGAATCAGTTTGGGGTGTGCTTTATGCTATGCTGATTATTGGAAAATTGCTTGGATTGCCACGTCTTGAAAATGAAAACAAAAATTAAATATTATGAATAATCGAAAATTACCCTTCATCATTTTAGGCATCATTGCTTTCATCGTAGTGATGGCCCTTTCTTCAAGCTTGTTTTTCACGATCAGCGCTACTGAACGAGCAGTGATGTTTTATCCCTTCGGAAAAGGCCTCGACAAAGATAATGTGGTAGGACCTGGAACACATATGAAATCTCCATGGAACGAGGTATATATCTACAAAGTGAATGAAATGTCATCAGAAGAGAACATGGATATGCTGGATAAAAATGGTCTGTCCATCCATATTGATGTCACCGTCCGATACTACCCCATACCAGATAGAATCGGCTATATCCATGAACAATTTACCACTGATTATGAAACGGTTCTTGTCATTCCGGAAGTACGATCTACCGTGCGGCAGGTAATGGGTCGATTTACGGCCGAAGAAATATACTCGACCAAACGTGCTGAAGTGGAGACGGCCATCAAAAGTGAAACGGAAGCTATCCTTAATAAGAATAACGTACACGCAACCGCTGTGTTGATTCGTTCTATTATGCTGCCGGAACAAATCAAAGTTGCCATCGAAAGTAAACTACAACAAGAGCAAGAAGCATTGGCCTACCAGTTTCGACTTGACAAGGAAAAAAGCGAAGCAGAACGTAAGCGTATAGCTGCGGAGGGTGAATCGCGCGCCAACAACATCATCAATAATAGCTTAACCGACAAACTGTTGAAAATGAGAGGAATAGAAGCAACCTTAGAATTATCAAAATCTCCCAACAGCAAAATCATTGTTATAGGTTCTGGCAAGGATGGCATGCCACTGATTTTAGGCAATAACTAATTTACACGAGGAACTTTTTTGTACGCGCTGAACCCTATATCTTTAAAACTAAAGTTAAATCGACCTTAATCATGGCAAAGACAGCAGAAATAATTATTGAAGGCAAATCATATACTTTTCCAATCGTAGAAGGTAGCGAAGGAGAACTGGGCATTGATATCAGCAATTTATTGGAGCAGACCGGTGCTGTAACCCTTGACCTTGGTTATAAAAATACTGGTGCAACAAAAAGTGCCATTACGTTCCTCGATGGTGATAATGGCATTCTTCGTTATCGTGGATATTCCATCGAAGACCTTGCTGAAAAATCTACTTTTCTGGAGGTGGCCTACTTACTTATCTTTGGCGAGTTGCCCACTCCAGATCAACTCAGTGTCTTTAGCAACGATATCAAAAAGCACACCATGGTGCATGAAGATATCAAGAAGATATTAGATGGCTTTCCATCTACTTCTCACCCCATGGGCGTTCTCTCCTCTCTCTTTTGCGCACAGACAGCGTTCTATCCTGAATCACTTGATCCAAACCGCTCTAAAGAAGGAGTTTATCTGAGTATTGTGCGGTCGCTTGCCAAGATGCCAACCTTTGCTGCCTGGGCGTATAAAAACGAAGTTGGACATCCGGTGAATTATCCGGATAACACATTAGACTATTGTTCCCGTTTCTTAAAAATGATGTTTGCTCTTCCTGCAGAACATTTTGAAGTTGATCCAATTGTTGCCTCTGCGCTCGATAAGTTATTGATACTGCATGCCGATCATGAGCAAAACTGTTCTACCTCTACTGTGCGCATTGTAGGCTCTTCCAAAGCCAGCATCTATTCATCCATCTCTGCAGGAATCAATGCTCTATGGGGACCATTGCATGGAGGAGCCAACCAGGAAGTGATCCTGATGCTGGAAGAAATTAAGAAAGATGGCGGAAATGTGGACAAGTGGATAAACAAAGCAAAAGATAAGAATGATGGATTCCGGTTAATGGGTTTTGGCCATCGTGTTTACAAAAACTTTGATCCGCGTGCCCGGATCATCAAGAAGGCAGCGGATGACGTACTGTCCAAGCTAGGAGTAAATGATCCAACGCTTGAAATCGCAATGAAACTGGAAGAAATTGCTTTGAAGGACCCTTACTTTGTGGAGCGCAAGTTATATCCGAACGTAGACTTCTATTCTGGAATTATTTACAGAGCACTCGGTATACCGGTAGACATGTTCACGGTGATGTTTGCCATGGGTCGTTTACCAGGATGGATAGCACAATGGAAAGAGTTGCGTGAAAATAAAGAGCCGATTGGTCGGCCGCGTCAGATTTATACCGGCCCTAATCTGCGTCCTTATGTGGCACTTGCTAAAAGATAAAACCATAGATATTAACATCAAAAGGCTGGAATAATAACCCAGCTTTTTTTTGGATTATAATTTTCAATTCGTTCCCTTCACACGTACATCAAATCATAATTTCTTCGTCATTAATAACCGGTTCATTAGCATTTACTCAATAAAAAAAACTTATGAAATCAACAGCGAAACTCGTTATCATCGGTGCCTTGTTTCTCATGCTTACTTCTTATACTAATGTTCATCAGAATAAGAAATCCGACTGGACAAAACTATTTGATGGCAAAACCTTCGATGGCTGGAAGGCAAGTGAAAATCCTGCCACATTCAGCATTCAGGATGGAATGATCGTTGTGTTTGGTAGCCGTGCCCACTTGTTTTACACAGGACCATTCATGGATCATAACTTCAAAAACTTTGAGTTCAAACTTAAGGTGATGACAACGCCTGGCTCAAATTCTGGTTTATTTATCCATACTGAATTTCAGGAAACTGGATGGCCCTCTAAAGGTTATGAAATACAGGTAAACCAAACTCACACCGATTGGCGCAAAACCGGAAGCGTTTATGGCATACAGGATGTAAAGGAAGTTTTTGTGAAGGACAATGAATGGTACACACAGCACATCATTGTGCAAGGCAAAAGAATCATCGTAAAGATCAACGATAAAGTAATCAATGATTATACAGAAGGAGAAAACGGAAAACTTTCCAGCGGCACCATAGCCTTGCAGGGACATGATCCGAAGAGCAAAGTATTTTACAAAGACATTATGGTGAAAGCTCTTCCGGATTAGAGTATAGCGAATATTAAATTCACACTTTATGGCACTTTTAGATGATTTCAATGCAGCCGTAGCCAAATCAAAAGAGCTAACCAAGCGACCCTCCAACGAAGAATTGCTCGATCTATATGCTTTATTCAAGCAAGCCACCGATGGAGATGTATCGGGTGAAAGACCAGGAGGCTTTGATTTCAAGGCAATCGCCAAGTTTGACGCCTGGGTCTCTAAAAAAGGAACAACCAAGGATCAGGCAATGCAGGAGTACGTTGTTCTTGTTGCAAAACTTCAGCAATCTTATTCCTGATCATCATTGAACTTGTTTTATCAACCTGACATTTCTCAAGGAATTCATCATTTAGATCCTGATGAATCGAGGCATGCCATTAAAGTATTGCGCATGCAAACAGGTGACTCGCTTGAATTGACCGATGGTCATGGATTCTTATACCGAGCCATCATCCAGGATGCCGAACAAAAAAAATGCCGTTTTACCATCATCGAAAAAAAAGAAATTCCAGTCCGCGATTTTAACATCTCGATCGCCATTGCTCCAACTAAAAATATCGATCGAACAGAGTGGTTCGTTGAAAAGGCTGTTGAAATTGGCATTGATAAAATATACCTGATGGTATGTAAAACCTCAGAACGAAAAACAGTAAATCTGGATCGCTTTGTTAAAATAGCCGTGAGCGCCATGAAACAATCGGGGCAGGCGCGATTGCCTTATATCGGTGATATCGCCCTCTTCAGGGAAATAATCTCACGCGAAGCTGATCAGAAATTCATTTGTCACGTAGATAGAGACAATCCACATCAACTCAAGTCGATGGCATTACCGAACCAAAGTTACCTGGTGCTGATTGGCCCAGAAGGTGATTTCAGTAAAGATGAAATACAATTGGCAACAGAAAATGGTTTTATAAAAGTTGGCCTGGGGCCCAATCGCCTTCGCACAGAAACGGCAGCATTAACTGCTTGCCAGGTACTGAATTTCATAAATTTATAAGCCAGTTATGAAGGGAGAAGAAGCAAAAAAGAAAATTCAAGAACTAACGAATCAGGTTAGTCGCCATAATGATCTGTATTACCAACGAAGTAAACCAGAGATTTCCGATTACGAGTTTGACCAACTCCTGGAGCAATTAATTCAATTAGAAAATCAATTCCCCGAACTTCGGCTTCCGGACTCTCCTACCCAGCGGGTTGGTGGCACGATCGCGAAGGAGTTCGCTGCAGTTTATCATCAATATCCGATGCTTTCTTTAGGGAACACTTATTCTGAAGAAGAGCTAAATGATTTTGACGGACGAGTTGCAAAAATTTTAGAGGGCGAAGAATATGAATATTTCTGTGAATTGAAATTTGATGGGGTATCCATCAGTTTGATCTATGAAGATGGATTATTGACTAAAGCCGTGACCCGTGGCGATGGGGTGCGTGGCGATGATGTAACCGCCAACATAAAGACCATTCGAAGTCTTCCACTGCGAATAAAATCAAAGAACATACCGGCAAAGTTTGAAGTGCGTGGCGAAGTCTACTTACCTAAGGAGGTTTTCAAACAACTCAACAAAGACCGGGAAGATATTGGTGAAGAAACGTATGCCAATGCAAGAAATACAGCTTCCGGAACAGTTAAGATGCAGGACTCGGCCGAAGTGGCCAAGCGTAAACTTGATTGCTATGCCTACTATCTGCTTGGCGAGGATAACGAGGCAGAAACGCATGCGGACTCCATTCATAAGTTAGAAGAGTGGGGATTTAAAGTATCTCCGACCTATAAGAAATGTAAAGACATTGGGGCGGTATTACATTACATTAAAGAATGGGAACATAAACGATCGGAATTGCCGCTGGATACGGATGGTGTAGTGGTAAAAGTAAACAGCCTTGAGCAACAGGAACGATTAGGCTTCACTGCTAAAAGTCCGCGCTGGGCAATTGCCTACAAATACAAAGCGGAAAGCATCAGCACAAAATTGAACGGTATCACTTATCAGGTTGGACGTACTGGTGCAGTAACACCTGTTGCTGAACTGGAACCTGTATTCCTTGCCGGCACCACCGTGAAACGAGCATCGCTGCATAATGCCAATGAAATAGCACGACTTGATCTTCGCATTGGCGATTATGTATTTGTTGAAAAAGGAGGTGAGATTATTCCAAAAGTGACCGGTGTAGACATTCAGAAAAGAAAAGCTTCGTTGCACCCGGCTCAATACATTTCAACATGCCCCGAATGCAGCACCGAATTGATTCGTAAAGAAGGAGAAGCAAACCACTATTGCCCCAATGAGAACGGTTGCCCGCCTCAAATAAAAGGACGTATTGAGCATTTTATTCAGCGTAAAGCCATGGACATTGATTCATTGGGCGAACAAACCATCAAGCAATTATTTGATCTAGGGTTAGTAAAAACCCCTGCCGATTTATATGATCTCTCGAAAGAAGATTTGTTAAAACTTGAAAAAGTAAAAGACAAGTCTGCGCAGAATATGCTGGCTGGAATTGAACAATCGAAAGTGCAGAGCTTTGAAAATGTATTGTTTGGTATCGGCATCAGGTATGTAGGTAAAACAGTAGCAGAGAAACTGGCCCGTCACTTCAAAAATATTGATGGGCTTTCATCGGCCTCCTATGAGCAACTGCTGGAAGCCCCTGAAGTAGGTGAAAAAATCGCCCAGAGTGTTGTTGACTTTTTCCACGATAAAGGAAACCTAAAGGAAATAGATCGACTAAAAAAAGCAGGGTTACAGTTTGAATCAACCCAACAAGAACCGGCTATTGTCAATGACGTGTTAGGAGGAAAATCATTTGTCGTGTCTGGTGTGTTTCAAAACTATGAGAGAGAGCAGTTGAAAGAGGTGATCATTGCACATGGTGGAAAAGTGCTTTCATCTATTTCAGGAAAGCTCGACTATTTATTGGCAGGAGAGAATATGGGACCGGCTAAGCGGGAAAAAGCAGAAAAGCTTGAGGTGAAGATTATCTCAGAAGAAGAGTTTCAAGCTATGCTCAAGATTTAGAACCCAAGTTTGATGATACTTTATTAGATTTCGACCATGTTTAAAATGCTATTTCTGAATATGCGGACCCAAAACGCACTCAAAAAAAATAAAACAGTCAGGGCCAACACGCCCTATAAAAAAGCTGTAAATGTAGGGATCACCTTTACTGTAGAGGACAAAGAAAAACATGACGCCATAAAGGAATTAATACATCGATTGGAGCACGATGGTAAAAAAGTTCACGTGCTGGAGTTCCTGCCCGAGAAAAAGACCAACCACGAGTTTAAGTTTGATTTCTTTACAGTGAAGGACATCTCTTTTTGGGGCGACCTTACTGCCCAAAATGCTTTAAAATTCTCGGAGACTCCATTTGACTACTTGTTTTATATAGATAAGGAATCAAATCCATTAATTTTGCATCTGTTGGCAAGAAGTAAAGCCCACTGCAGAGTGGGTAAGTTCAACGAAATGGAAAGCCCTTATTTTGAATTGATGATCGAACAAAACGGGACAAACAAGGGGCTAATTGAAACAATGTACAATTATACCAGTCAGTTGCGATAATGAGAATACTTTTTGGCACCGGTGTGGCGTTGGTAACACCCTTTAATGAAAACGGTGAAGTTGATTATAAGTCCCTTAAGAAATTATTGGTTCATACAGCCAAGGGAGTAGATTATTTTGTAGTCATGGGGACTACCGGGGAATCAGCGACACTAACCAAGGAAGAAAAGAAGAGTGTATTAAAGTTTGTATTGGCGAATAATCCGAAAAAGCTGCCCATAGTTTACGGAATTGGCGGCAACAACACGCAGAGTGTAATAGACGAAATCAAATCTACTGACCTGCGTGGAGTAGATGCGCTCTTGTCTGTAAGTCCTTATTACAACAAACCATCGCAGGAAGGAATTTATCAGCACTTCATGGCGATTGCCGAAGCGTCCTCATTTCCAATCATCCTTTATAATGTACCTGGCAGAACAGGTTCCAATATTTCAGCACAGACAACGTTGAGACTGACGGTCAATCCAAAAATTGTTGGCATCAAGGAAGCATCGGGCAACCTGGAGCAATGCATGAAAATAGTAAAGGAAAAACCAAAGGACTTCATGTTGATTTCCGGTGATGATATGCTCACGCTTCCCATTTATGCTATTGGTGGCGTTGGCGTTATATCTGTCATGGCCAATGCGTTGCCAAAGATATTTCAAAAGATCAAGGAGAGTTTTTATGCGGGAAAGACCGCACAGGCACAAACCGCTCAATTCAAAATAATTGATATCAATGGCCCCATGTATGAAGAGGGAAATCCAGTTGGCGTCAAATACCTGTTACACTTAATTGGAATATGTGGTGTTTATGTGAGATTACCCCTGACCAAATCATCCGAAGGGTTGCAAAGGAAAATTACTGAGCTTTACAAAGCGCTTTAACAAGAAAAGGCCGAATCAGAAGATCCGGCCTTTTCTTGTTTCAATCTATTCGTGATTAGTTACTTGCCTTGTTTTTCAATTCCTGTACTTCGGCACGAATTGCTTGAGCAGCATTCTTTAAGTCTTGCATACCCTTTCTGATTCGGGTTCCGGCTGCACTATTTCCCTTGTTGTAGAACTTATCAGCATCGCCTTCAAGGGATGCAATTAGAGTCTTTAGTTCTTCAAATTTTTTCATTTTTATAGGATGTTTAAGATTTATAATTGATTTCCTAATGCCAATTTAACTAAAAACCTTTAAAAACAAGCCAAAAACCCATTTTAGTTAGATTTTAGTTACCGAAATCAATTCCTCTCTCTTGTAAAAGCCGCTATCAAGCTTAGTTTTTAGCGCAGAAAAGGCATTTAGGGTTTCTTCTACATCTTCAAGCGTGTGAGCAGCTGTAGGGATAATTCTGAACATTATTACGTCTTTTGGCACTACCGGGTAGATAACCCCTGAACAGAAAATGCCATATTTTTCCCTCAAATCCATTAACATATTTACCACTTCGCCAACCCCTCCTTTAAATAATACTGGTGTAGGCGGGGTCTGCGTTTCATTGATGGTAAAGCCCCTTTCCTTTAAACCACTCTTAATTGCAGCCATAATCTTTTTCAAATCAGCCCGCATTTCCGGATGCTTCTTCACCAATTCCAGTCGTTTCAACCCACCAATAACCAATGGCATTGGTAATGATTTAGCATAAATCTGCGAGCGGACGGTATAGCGCAAGTATTTCAAAATTCTCTTATCCCCTGCCACAAATGCTCCAATGCTGGCCATAGATTTTGCAAAGGTTGAGAAATAAAGATCTACCTGATCCTGCACTCCTTGCTCTTCACCAACACCAGCACCTGTATCACCCATGGTACCAAATCCATGAGCATCGTCAACAAACAGTCTGAAATTATACTTCTTCTTAAGTTCACAAATGCCTTTGAGATCACCCATGTTACCCGACATTCCGAACACACCTTCAGTGATTACGAGGATACCTCCGCCCGTCTCATTAGCCAATTTGGTAGCACGCTGAAGTTGCTTTTCCAGACTCTCTATGTTATTATGCGGGTAAACGAACCTTTTCCCCATGTGCAAGCGCACGCCATCGATGATACAGGCGTGAGATTCAGAATCGTAAACAATCACGTCTTTGCGATCGACTAGTGCATCGATAATTGAAAAAACTCCCTGATAGCCATAATTAAGCAACATGGCGTCCTCTTTCATTACGAAATCAGCCAACTGCTTTTCTAATTCTACATGATAAACGGAGTTACCTGACATCATGCGTGCACCCATTGGAGAAGCTAATCCGTATTTTGCCGCTGCGTCTGCATCCGTCTTTCTTACTTCAGGATGATTGGCCAAACCCAGATAGTTATTTAAACTCCAGTTTAATACGTCCTTTCCATTAAACTTCATGCGAGGACCAATCTCACCTTCCAGTTTGGGGAAGAAGAAATAATCATCAGGTAGATGCGAGTACTTGGCCAGCGGGCCGGCCTCCATCGTTAACTTTTCAAATAAGTCGACCATTTTTTCGGTTGTTTTTCGGTGAACAAATTGTAGTTGCCGTTTCAGTTTTAAACGAACTGATTATCAGCTAAAATTGCGGCAAAAATAAAAAAATAAACCCAGACTATATAAGAACTTTAAAAAAGCTCGCTTTTAAGCTTAGCTTATAATCGTTAGCATTGCATTAGGGAATAATTATGAGGAAAATCAAAAAGTTACTGGTTGCCAATCGTGGTGAAATCGCTCTCAGAATCATGCGTAGTGTACGTGAAATGGGCATTCAAACGGTTGCCGTTTTTAGCGAAGCAGATCGCAATGCCCTACATGTTCGGTTTGCCGATGAAGCAATTTGTATTGGCCCACCAGCGTCATCACAATCGTACCTGGTGATTCAAAAAATCATCGATGCAGCTAAACTGGTGAACGCAGATGCGATTCATCCCGGTTACGGATTTTTATCTGAGAATGAAGATTTCGCGGCAGAAGTAAAAAAGGCTGGTTTAATTTTTATTGGACCATCCTCTGAGTCGATAGAATTGATGGGAAGTAAACTTGCCGCAAAAGCTGCCGCTGCAAAGTTCAACGTGCCGTTGGTGCCCGGAACTACAGAACCTATCTCCGATATCATCAAAGCAAAAAGAATTGCAAGTGAAATTGGGTATCCGATTTTAATAAAAGCAAGTGCCGGTGGTGGTGGAAAGGGAATGCGTATCGTAAACAACGAACCGGAATTTGAAGAACAAATGGAACGAGCCATTAGCGAGGCGACTTCTGCTTTTGGTGATGGCTCTGTGTTTATTGAGAAATATGTCGCGCAGCCTCGTCATATTGAGTTTCAGATTTTTGGAGATCAACATGGTAACGTAGTACATCTTTTTGAACGCGAATGCTCGATTCAACGAAGACACCAAAAAGTAATCGAAGAGGCTCCATCATCTATTTTAACTCCGGAACTCCGTGAGAAAATGGGCCGCGCAGCAGTCGATGTTGCCAAAGCAGCCAACTACTACAATGCAGGCACGGTTGAATTCATTGTAGATGAAAATAAGAACTTCTACTTTCTTGAAATGAACACTCGCCTGCAGGTGGAGCATCCGGTAACAGAACAAATCACCGGACTTGATCTGGTGAAACTTCAGATCAAAATAGCCGAAGGTGAAAAGTTACCTTTCACACAAGATGAACTTACCATTCATGGACATGCCATTGAGGTAAGGGTATATGCAGAAGATCCAGCCAACAATTTTCTACCAGACATTGGAACATTAAAAACCTATAAACGACCGCAAGGCCATGGAGTAAGAGTGGATGATGGTTTTGAGCAAGGAATGTCGATCCCATTTTATTATGACCCGATGATTGCAAAAATGATTTGTCATGATGAAACCAGGGAGAAGGCCATTCAGAAAACCATCCGGGCGATTGATGAATATGAAATCACAGGACTGGAAACAACGCTTGGCTTTTGCAAGTTTGTCATGAACCACGAAGCATTTCGATCTGGTAATTTTGATACGAAGTTTGTCGAAAAGTATTTCAAACCTGAACTACTGGAAGATGAGCCTATCGAAGCGGAAGAATTACTGGCCTCCGTGTTAGCCAGTCAGATTATTAAAGAAATCAAAACTACTCCTGCTAATATAGAACAATCCACTTCTTCAGCGAGTAACTGGAAAAAAAACCGGTTGAACTAAATGGCAGAAATAAAACCAATCAAGGCGTGGAGGTATAATGATTTCCTCACCAAAAACATAGATACTCTCACCTCACCGCTGTTTGATGTAGTCTCTGAAAAGCAACGAAAATTACTTTATCAAAATCCGTTAAACTCGATACATCTATCGGTACCGGAAGGACCTGACGCTGCCAACAGAGCCGCTCACTTATTACAAGCCTGGAAAAAACAAGGTGTGCTTATGCAGGATAAGTTACCAGCCATCTATGTGTACTATCAGTTTTTTAAATTATCGGGTTCTGCTAAAGAGTACTGCCGAAAAGGTTTTATCTGTCATATCCGAACCTATGATTGGAATGAGAAGGTTATCCTACGTCATGAAAATACGATCCCAAAATCAGTAAATGACCGCATTGAGTTATTAGAAAAAACAGAATTACATGTGAGCCCAACCCATGGACTGTATACCGATGATACTTTCTCCCTGGAAATATATATGGATGAGGCTATTTCCAGTCCTGTTTATGAGCATGAAGATTACCAGGGCGTACGCGATGTGTTGGGAGTGATTCAGGATGCTCATGTAATACAAAACTTCATCGATTTCATTAAAGACAAATCTATTATTCTGGCCGATGGTCATCATCGCTATGAAGGCTCGTTGCTTTATAAAAGGAAAATGGCAAAACAGAATCCGGATCACACGGGCATGGAGGGGTACAACTTCCATCTCATGTATCTCACCAATACGGAAGCAGGTGATTTGAGAATATTGCCAACACATCGCTTAATTAACGATGTTCCTGATTTCAATGAAGAGCAAATCGTGCAAAAATTTCACGAAGATTTTATCGTGAAGGAAATAGAAGATGCCGATACTCTTAATGAAATCATGTTGGGAAAAAAATGGGCATTTGGAATTTTATTAAAAAGTAAAATCCTGAAAGTTCGGTTAAAGCCTGAAGCGATCGATCAATTAAAATGGGATTTCCCCGAGGAAGTAAAGCAGCTGGATTTAACCGTGTTACACTATTTTATCATTGATAAAATTCTTGGAATAGCTGGCAAAGACCAACGCAAATCAGAAAACATTTCATTTGAAAGAAGCTTCTCAGAGTGCCTGACCAAAGTGATTAAGGGTGATGCTCAAATGGCAATCATTACTCAAGATATTTCCATAGAAGATGTGAAGAGCGTTTGTCACAGCGGCTACACGTTGCCTCAAAAATCAACCTATTTTTATCCGAAAGTGATCTGTGGATTTTTATTCAGTTCAATTAAAGAAGATGAATTTCAATCGCCCCCTTATTCTCGCTTCTAGTTCTCCACGCAGGCAATACCTGATGAAGGAAGCTGGTTTTATCTTTCGGGCACAATCACCGGATATTGATGAATCCTTTCCTCCTGATTTGGATATCAAAGCAGTACCCCAATACCTGGCCAGGAAAAAAGCTAACGTATTTGAAGAGCAAATCACGAATGAAATTGTCATCTCTTCGGATACGGTTGTTATTCTAAAGGATGAAATTCTTAATAAGCCACTGGATCGCAAAGAAGCCATTGACATGCTCAGTAAATTGAGTGGTCAGACTCATACCGTCATTACTGCGGTTTGCCTATTCAGTAAGGAAAAAATAGAATGTTTTGAAGATCACACTGAGGTAACATTCAAATTGCTGACAGTAGAGGAAATTGAGTTTTATGTCGATAACTATAAACCGTACGACAAAGCAGGTGCATATGGGGCACAGGATTGGATTGGCCTTGTGGCCATTGAAAAAATTAATGGTTCCTACTTCACCGTGATGGGCATGCCCATGCATCTTGTGTATAGACACCTGAAAAATTTCTGAGAGCAACTAATTCAGACAATCTACCAGGTACTGAGTTGAAATTGTTGTTGCACATCTAAAATGACCTTGAGGGCATTTCTTATAGCCATGCAATCCACACGGGCGGCAATTCAACTTTTCGGAGGTTTGAACAACGTATGATTTTTCAGAAAGTGGTCCAAATCCAAATGAAGGAACGGTAGAACAAAAAACAGCTGCCACGGGAGCATTCATGGACGATGCCATATGCATGGGCGCTGAGTCATTCACAAAATTCATTACTGCTCCTTTCATAAGCGCAGCCGATTCAAGAAAGGTCAACTGGCCCGCCACGTTTATAACGAACTTATGTCTGGTTTGCGTTTTTATTTGCTCACAAATAGATCGGTCTGCAGGTGCTCCTAAAAGGAAGATGTTATTAATACCTGGTGGCATTGAGTCCAGAAAAGAAATCCATTGCTCTGCCGGTAATTGTTTTGTAAACCAAACTGAAGTTGGAGCAATGCAAACATAGTTACCTGTTGCGATGGCGTGAATTTTTTCAAAGTCCTTTTCCGAGGGATACAATTTAGGTCGTTCCCGATGATGATCTGTGATAAATTCAATCAACATTTGATTGCGATCCGTCTCATGCAGGCTTGATTCCAGGTCATGTTTTATACGATGGGTGAATAAAAAAGACCACGGATTTTTGTCAAACCCAGCCTTCATTTTTGCGCCTGATAAGACAGTAATTAAGCCAGAACTTGCAAACCGATGAGCATTAATTACACAGTCATACTTTTTACTTCTTACATAGGAAGTTAGTTTCAGCAGGTTTTTGATCTTCCCGTTTTTCTTATCCCAGATAATGACTTCTTGAATGTTTGGATTTCCTGCGAGCAATGATTCATTACCCTTTCGCAGAAGGAAATCAATGCATGCATTCGGATATGATTTTTTCAGCTTCTCTACTAGGGCAGTGGCAAGAATAACATCGCCAATAAAAGCTGTCTGAATTATTAAGAAAGACTGAAAGTTGGTATTCACAATAACACGCTAGTACTTGGTTTTATAAAAACTTAATGCCCTGCTCACCACCTCCAGTGCAACATCTTTGCCTTGAAAGTCGGGAACAGTTACGGTCTTATTTTCCAGTCGCTTGTAACTCTCGAAGAATTCTTTCAATTCTAATTTAAAATGGACAGCCAATTCGCGAATATCAGTTAAATGTTTTGTGTTGGCATCATTATCGGCAACCGCCAGGATCTTATCATCCTCTAAACCCTGATCAATCATTTGCATTACTCCAATAACCCGACATGGCACTAAGCAAAGTGGTTGAATAGGCTCACGACATAAGATCATGACATCCAACGGATCAAGGTCATCGCCTAGCGATTGGGGAATGAAACCGTAATTGGCAGGATAGATAACGGATGAATATAAAACCCGGTCCAGTTTAAGTAATCCGGTCTCTTTATCTACCTCATACTTGGTGCGCATGCCTGCAGATATTTCTATGATTCCGTTAATAAACTCAGGAGGATTTGATCCGGGGGATACTTCGTGCCATGGGTGTTTTATCATAATTCAAAGATAATATAAAAAAGAAGCCCGTCCTTTTAATCAGGCGGGCTCTTGATATTCGGATTTAGTGAAAGGTGCTACTCCTTCTTGTCAGCATCATCATCTTTTTTCTTTTCTTCTTTCTTTAAACTTACTTTATCACCCTCCTTCAATCGTTTGGAAACCACTAAAAATGGTCCGGTGATAACTTCAGAACTATCGGCTAATCCTGAGATAATTTCAATATTGTCGTAATCGCTAATTCCGGTCTTTACCTCTTTCATTTTAGCCACCCCGCCTTCATTGACAAAAACAACTACTTTATCTTCTTTCTTCTCTGCCTTTGGTTTGCTCGAGTCCGTCACGGTTCTCTTTTCATCGTCATCATCATTCCCTTCTTTAGGTCCATTCTTATCTTCGTCAGGGTTGCGTGTAGTTACGGCTGCCAATGGCACCGATAAAACATTTTCTTTTCGTGTGGTAATAATATCAACACTTGCCGTCATCCCTGGACGAAATGGGTAGCGGTTTCCTGCTTTAATCAAATCTTCGTATGATGATTGCAATATCAATATCCGCACTTCAAATTCCGTAATAGCATCCGTAGATTGTTTGTCACGGGCAGTATTGGCAATGTTGGTAACAATTCCTTTAAACTGCTTTCCGATGTTTCCATATGCATCAACATCGATGATTACTGAGTCATAATAGTGCACCCGAACAATATCGTTTTCATTCACATTCACACGCACTTCCATTTTGTTCAGGTCGGCAATGCGCATCATTTCAGTACCGGTCATCTGGGCAGTACCCACTACCCTTTCACCCTTTTTAACACTTAGTTTTGAAATCACTCCTTTCATAGGAGCGTTTACAGTAGTCTTCCGAAGGTTCTCACGGGATTCTCTCACGCTGGCTTCCGTACTGCTCACAACAAATTTGGACGCTTCCAGCGACTGTTCTGCAGATTTTAGGTCATTCGTTGCGATCTTAAAATTCTGTTGGGCCAATTGCCAGTCGGATTCGGAAATTACTTTCTCATTCCAAAGTCTTTCCTGGCGCTTGTAATCTTGCTCAGCCCTCATAAAAGTAGCCTGGGCCCGTGATAAATTTGCCCTCGATGATTCAACATTTGCCCGTTGTTGATTTAATCCTGCTTCAGATCGTTCCAATTGACTTCTCCATAGATCGGGTCTGATCTTAACCAACACTTCACCTAATTTCACAGAGTCACCATCTTCGACATTTAGTTCTATAATTTCTCCTGATACTTCTGGTGCCAATTTCACTTCTATAACAGGTTGCACCGTACCAGAGGCACTCACTTTTTCCGTAATAGATGTCTTCTTGGCCTTTGCCAACTCCACCTCAATGGTTTTCGGCTTTCCAATCCACCCTTGGGATCTTCCAACGAATACTAATATGATTAAGAAGGCAACTGCACCAATAACGATATACAGTAACTTGTTTGATTTTTTCTTTTGCTTTGCCATTGGGAATTAACTGGGATAAATTGAAATTAGAAATCGAGAGGTAAGCCCTGATAAAAATCGAGCAGTTTCTTGCGGAAAATAAAATCGTACTTAGCGCGTAGTAAATCAGACTCTGCCTGGAATAAATTGTTTTCAGCTATCTGGTAATCCACAAAGTTTACAGCACCTAAATTATATCGTTGCTTGGTCATACGGAACGCCTCATCACGCGCCTTCACTTGTTTGTCGGTTGACTGGTATGTTTTGCTGGCCGCAATAGCGTTATTGTACGCGGTTTCAACAGTTTGTCTTAAAGTATTGCTGATTTCCTGGAAAGAAATCTCAGCTATCTCGCGGTTAATTACTGCCCGCTTCATGGCTGAACGGGTTGAAAGTCCATTAAAAATTGGAACCTGCAGACTGATCCCGACACTTCGACCACGATTATCGCGGTATTGATCCCCGATTGAGGGAACCATGACTTGTCCCGATGGAGTAGTGATCTCTCGTAATACAGGTGTACCAACGCCTTGTACATACCCGATTTGAGAAATTTGCGAAGTCGTTCCTCCATCCGGGAAAAATTGCTGGCGCTGATCTGAATAGATAGTTGAATACGACCCGTTTAAGTTGAGGCGTGGGTAAAGATTTCCTTTTGCAGCGCGATACGCATATACAGAACTTTTCTTGCGCAAATCAGCGGCTTTGATTTCAGGCATCGTCATGGTAGCGATATCATAAATCTCATTGGCTGTTTTATTTATAATGAGTTGACTTTCTATATTCAACAAAGGTAGCTCAACATCCATTGGTGCCGATGCAGGCAATTGGAGCGCTTGCTTCAACTGTAATAATGATAAATTTAAAGAGTTTTCTCGCTGTATTACTGTCAATTCGTTGGTCGCCAATTGAGCATCCAGATTGAGAAGATCTGCCAATGGAACAGATCCTGCGTCAACCAGTTTTTTAGTTCTATCCAACTGCTCTTGTGTTGACTTCACTTGAAGTTGAGCTACGTTAAAAAGCTCCTTGTTAAAGACAACATTGAGATATAACACTATAACATTAAGGATGACATCGTTTCTGGACTTAATCAAATCTTCACTGGCAGCATCCCGATCAATTTCGCCCTGTTTCATACTGTAGAAAAGGCGAAACCCATTCCACAGCAACAAAGAACTGGTTGCACTTAAATTAGACGACCTCACTTGATTCGTGGTGAAAATATTTGTGGTGGGGTCAACTGTGCGACCCCAGTTAAAACCATAACTGCCATTGCCATTTAATGTTGGAAGCATTGCCATCTTTGATTGCAACGCATTAATTTCAGAAGACTCAACACCATAGGTGCTTCTTTTTACACTTAGATTGTTCGCAATCGCGTAATCAATTAATTCGCGAAGTGTCCAGGTCTTCTTCTCCTGTGTGAACCCTGTCAATGACATGAACAGGCAAACACTCACTACAAATAATTTCTTCATCATAAATTATAATACTATAGCCGGTATGTTAATTACCTCTTTTACCCAACTTAGACTCCGTAAATACTCAAATGTTACAGGCTTAATCGATGAGTCCATCTCGATTACCTGGCAAGCCAAATCATTCTTTCCCTTCCTGGAAACAGACATGGTGGCAATGTTACAATCATCGTGAGCAAGAACATTAGCAATGAAAGCAATACTTCCTTTTATATCGTCAGCAAAAATAATCAGCGTTTTTAAACTGGCCGAAAAATCTGCTTTGAATCCATTCACTTCAGCAATATTAATTACCCCACCTCCTCTACTCTCACCAAGAACTTCAATTGACCTGTCTCCTTTACTAATTACTAATCTTATCGAATTAGGATGCAATGTGGAAGCATTACCCACTGACTTGAAGTGATATTTTAATCCAGAACGGCTAGCGATTTCGATGGCATCCTTAATTTGCTTGTCATCGGTATCAAAATCCATCAGCCCGGCAAGAATTGCACGATCACTTCCGTGACCTTCATAAGTTCTGGCAAATGAGTTATAGAAAATGATTTCGGCATTATCCGGAATAGCTCCTAACATCTTGACAGCTACTTTGGCGATCCGCAGCACCCCAGCGGTATGAGAGCTTGAAGGGCCGATCATTACTGGGCCGATCATATCAAAAATGCTACTCTTTTCTGCCATACGGGTTTAAATAACGGAATACTGAGTAAAAGGATTTCTTTTATGGGTATTTAATGCACCCAATAGGGTATTTTTTATTGAGCGGCAAAAATAGGGTTTATTGAGCTATTACGTAACACATTGTTATAAATGGTTATGATCTGATTTATATTGGGTTACCCTTCAACCCCTGGGATAACAATCATTTTTGTATGTGCGGTTCGTTGTCTTAGTGCTTTGGCGGAGCATATTCGTCCGAATTCCACCATGCCTTTGCCTTTTCAAGATTGGGAAATTCGAGCACTACAATTCGCTCGGGATTCCAATCACCTTCCAACGTCTCAGTCTTACCACCTCTTACAATAAATTTACCATCAAATGGCTTTATTGATAGCGGGGTCAATTTTTTGTAATCCTCATATTCCTCAGGATCATGGATTGAAACTTCAGCAATAACATAAGCAGGCATAACAAATCAGTTTACTCAGGCTTAGCCTTTCCATAGGCTTCGATGATATCTCTCACTAAGCGATGTCTTACCACATCCTTTTCATTTAGCTCCACAAATCCTATTGAATTGACATCCATCAAAATTCTTACTGCCTCCTTCAACCCCGAGCGTTGATTAGATGGTAAATCAATTTGAGAGGTATCACCCGTCACAATCATTTTTGAATCCGGACCCATTCTGGTGAGAAACATTTTCATTTGCATGGGTGTCGTATTCTGGGCTTCATCCAGTAAAATGAAAGCGTTATTAAGTGTGCGACCTCGCATGTATGCGAGGGGTGCTATTTCTATGATTTCACGCTCCATATAGAATTTGAGTTTCTCAAATGGAATCATGTCATTGAGTGCGTCATAGATCGGTCGTAGATATGGGTCGATTTTCTCTTTCAGGTCACCTGGCAAAAAACCAAGATTCTCCCCAGCCTCTACCGCAGGCCGGGTGATAATAATTTTCTTTACCTGTTTATTCTTCAACGCCCTCATCGCCATAGCTACCGAAATAAAAGTCTTTCCAGTTCCGGCAGGGCCCAACGCAAACACCAAGTCATAGTCTTGCATGGCTTTAACCAGGCGCTGCTGGTTTACTGTTTTTGCTTTTATGGGTGAACCCTTAGTGCCGTAAATAATTATTCCATCAGGCGAATCTTCAGGCACAAAATCCTGCTGTTCCTGAGCGATGTAGCCGCGAACATTTTCTTCCGTCACCCTGCCAAACTGATGAAAATGATCCATCAGTGAATTCAGTATATCCGTAATCTGTATGATATCAGGCGCCTCCCCTTTTACAAGGATTTCATTGCCGCGTGAGATAATCTTGCTCTTCGGAAAAGCCAATGCCAATTCTGCTATATTCTTGTTTTCAACTCCCAAAAAATCAGTGAGCGGAATATTTTCTAATGTGATGGTTTTCTCTATCAATGAGTAAAATGACTTTTAAATAACTTAATTTTGAAACACAAAAGTAAAACAAATCCCGGGTTCACCTAAATTAAAACCGGGTACACTGCTCAGATGGCCATCGTTACATTACTGACTGATAGCGGGGAGATTGACCACTATGTGGCAGCCATCAAAGCCAAAATATTAAGCGTAAATCCGGGATTAAATCTGATTGATCTCAGTCATAAAATTTTGCCTTGCGATATTGCTCATGGAGCGTTCGTTTTAAAATCGGTGTTCCGCGATTTCCCAAAAGGGACTGTGCATCTTGTTGGCGTGGATGCCAACGGAGGCAAGGGGGAACAACCCATTGCTATTCAACTGGAGGATCACTTCTTTGTGGGCACTGATAATGGACTACTTGGACTTATCAGCGACAAAAATCATCAAGTCGCAGTGTCGCTGAATTCTATCAATCCAATCCAAACTACATTCCCTGAAAAAGATATCCTTGCCCCAGCTGCCGCCCGCCTGGCCAGTGGTGTCGCCATCTCTACTATTGGAAAGCCACTCACTGATTTTAAGAGGATGCTAAACAGGCAAGTGAAAGCAACACGAAGAATCATTGCAGGACATGTTATGCGGGTTGATAATTATGGAAACCTGATCACTAATATTCTCAAACAGGATTTTGATATTCTAAGCAAAGGAAAAAATTACACCATTCAGTTTGGAGGAGAGAAAACCAGACGTATTCAAACTGACTATCATCAGGTTGAACAAGGTGATTGCTTTGTACTTTTCAATAGCCTCGGGCTTTTGGAAATAGGCATTAACAAAGGAAATGGAAGCGAACTGCTGGGTTTGCAATATGATAGCCCTGTAAATATTACGTTTGAAGAATAAATCGAAATAAGGCACCTGCCATGAGCCTTAGCTCTTGTATATACCTTATCGCTAGCCGTTTACTATTTACATCACCATGATTATACGAATTGTAAGAATGCATTTTACGGAAGCCGGAGTAGATGAATTTCTTGAGATCTTTAATCATAATAAAGAGGCCATCCGGAATTTTCAAGGATGCACTCACTTGCAGCTTCTAAAGGATTATGATGATCCAACCTGCTTTACCACACTAAGCCACTGGGACAACACCACTTCGCTGGATAATTATCGAAAGTCAGAATTGTTCGGACAGGTGTGGGGCCGCGTTAAAACACTGTTCGCGGAAAGAAGTCAGGCATTTTCGCTTGAGAAATTTATCGAGCTATAAAAATTGTAAAGGATTTAAAGATTACACATATTTGCAGCCCAGTCCAAAAAAAATGCCTGAGTGGCGGAATTGGTAGACGCGCACGACTCAAAATCGTGTGCCTTCGGGCGTGCCGGTTCGATTCCGGCCTTAGGTACTAAACCGGAAGTTCCATGAACTTTCGGTTTTTTGTTTTTTAAAGTGAATTGGATTACGCTTGTCAACTTGAATTCCCAATAAAACGAAGACCCTGTTACAGTAACATGTAGCTGATGAATAAAAAACTCCAAACTGAAGTTTTTTGAAAGTGGGAATATTTTTGAATAAAAAGTTTGATATTTACCACTCATTATTAACTAAAAAAATTAAGACCAGAGGTGCCAAAATAAATTACTTGTCACTTCTTTTAAACTTTTGGTACATATGCAAATCACAAAACACTCCGTAGCGGCAATTCACTATACGCTCACTGATAATGAAGGAAATATTCTCGACTCCAGTTCAGGTCGAGATCCTCTACATTACATTCATGGTATCGGCAACCTCATTCCAGGAATGGAAGAAGGCCTTGAAGGCAAATCAAAGGGTGACAAATTCAATATCAAAGTAAGCCCTGAAAAAGGATATGGTGTTAAAGACGAGAAGCTGACTCAACAGGTTCCACGCACTGCATTCGGTGATCAAAAAGTGGAAGTAGGAATGCAATTTCAGACCAACCAGGGATCAGTAGTGACGGTAACCAAAATTGGGCTAGAGTCCATAACAGTTGATGCCAATCACCCTCTTGCAGGCATTGAATTAAACTTTGATGTGGAAGTGTTAGAGATTCGTTCTGCCACCGAAGAAGAACTTGCTCATGGACATATTCACGGTCCTGGCGGCCACCATCATTAATCTTTATCGGGCCCAGATCAATTTTCCGTTGTTAATCGAATTTGCCTCCCCTGCTTTTATTCGAAGGCAGTAGAGATAAACTCCATTCGCGAGTAATTTACCGGTCGCATCAGTCCCATTCCATATTATTTCATTGGTCCCGATATAAAATTGTTTTACGTCATCAATTCCAAACTTGCTCACCAACTGACCCGTTGAAGAAAATATCTCTAGTGAAAACTCATCGGGTAATGTGTTGCCAGAGAGGTCAAAGTTGAAATAGAATCCAACCGATGAAGGATTGGGATAAACACCATTAAAATTTAATGTTGTTTCCGATTTGATATTGAAAGTAATCTCATACGGCTCAGTACCACTCCCATTTCCGCTAGCATCAGCGGCTTCCACTTTAAGAGTGTATTCACCATCTGTCAAATTTAATGGTGTAAAATCAACATGAAAATCAGAAGTTAAAGTGGCGGGATACCATTTGACTGCACCGCTGCTTAATGGGATGAGTTTGAATGGACAATTACCACCACTACAAGGATTACTTAGTAGAATAGTCAGACCAAGCGTATCTTTCTTCAACATAAAAAGATTCTCATCTATTAATTTTATTCTAATGAAAGGATGAGAAGAAACAAATTCTTCATTTCGAATCTGCCGTCCTTCAAAGGTAACTTCGAGTACGGGATTGGTTTGATCGGCTTCTACATGCAAATAGTTAAGTAGGCTGGCGAAATTATTATCATAATACTGTTCTGGAACTACTCTCTTATTTACGAAGACATTTACATCATTCAATCCAGCTTTTCCCACAGTTGATGATGACACTTCAAAGAATGTTGTGTCACCTGGTGGCGGCTCAAGTATCTTAAAGTTTTTAATGAGATGATGCTGATTTGATTTTGTGATTACATCCAGCTCCACATTCAAAGAATCAGGAAAATTTTTAGTCGAGATGTTCGCAAAAGCAAACTGGGTGCTCCAACCTTCGCCTTCCTGAATTTCTTTTGGGGTTGCGCTTCCTTTATAAAAAAGTACACCTTCTGCCACCGGCTCATACAATACGATCCAATTTTTCCAACCTGCCGGAGTTAGGTTGATTTCATCTTTCGCTTCAAAAACGATTCTTAAGAAGGGAAATTCATCAGTCGAAACCTGACTTAAATCAAATTCATTTTGAGCATCAGCCGAGATTAATGTTTCATCGCTAGATGGGTTTACTCCATAAATTTTAAACGCCACCTGGTCAGACGACTCCATCGAAGGAGTGACTCTTCTAAATTGCATCCATTCCTTAGCCGGACCAATCAAAACAGACTTCATAATCCCCTCTGTTTTTCTTCCCGTAATTTCCTTTGCTACAAAAATCAACTGCTCATTGGCTGGCGTAAGCGGAGTTTTGAAAACAGAAGCTGTACCCGGTGAGGCACCCTTCTTACCAAAAATTATAACTGGTTCACCAGCCTCTAATGAATTAAGTTCTGCTGAGCCAACCCCCAACTCTCCAAGCTTCGTCTTTACTGTTGACGACCAGCTTGTATAGCCCGGATCTCCGATTGAAAAAATAACTACGGAATCACTCACACCAACTGCATTAATGAAGGCCGATAAATCATCACCTAAACCGGTTTCCAATTCAGGAGAGGTAAAACTATTAATCAATTGTGGAACCCGACCACATGTG
This sequence comes from Cyclobacteriaceae bacterium, assembly GCA_043774805.1. Taxonomy (GTDB): domain Bacteria; phylum Bacteroidota; class Bacteroidia; order Cytophagales; family Cyclobacteriaceae; genus ELB16-189. The sequence goes on from JAYVTB010000162.1 coordinate 46,343, forward strand.
CGTGGATCCTGAAAAATAAATGGAATACCGGCATAAGGTACCGCAGTAGTTTTGTTGAATGCGATGAAGTTAAGTGTATTGTTACGACAAGGTTGGCCTTGATTGGCGAGGTTATACTCAGCTCCATTAATTTTCACTGATACATCGGTGGATGGCAAAGGATTAAGGCTTCCAAATGTTTTAACTTCCACCGAAGTCTTACTTTCTTCAAATCGAAATGGCGTTCCATTTCCATCGCTGATTAATCCATTGAAAAAGTTATCCTTAATTTGATCTTGTTGCAACTGTGCCCATCCTTCTGGACTTTCCTTGATTACCGAAAATGATGACATGTTCCAATCCTGACTCTCTCCTATTTGTCCTTTATCAAATTTTGTTCGCCAATAGTAAACCGTGGAATCCGTATCCAGAAGTTCAACGGTAGTGTTCGCCATCACTTTACCAGATACCAATTCTGACTTTTTGAATGGGCTATTGAATGAACGAGTGGTATCGATTTCAAATTGATAGTCACGCTTCCCAGAAAGCGGGTCACTGGATTGCCAGATGAACTTCACGGATGAATTACTTTCTATTCCATAATTAATAGGGAAAAGATTTAAGGTGGCGCTAGAGGGTATCAATGCGCTATAAATCGCCTTATTATTATTTTCATTCAGTTCCTTGATTTTATTCTCTGGATCAATCTCCACCAGAAATGTATTATTGCCAGAGCCATCCTCTTCCTCTCGAAAAATTTTAAAAAATAATGTATCCAGATAAATCAAAGGAGAAAAAAGCGAATCATAGGTAGCTGAAGTTCCGTTGTTAAATGTGCGCGTCACTTTAATTTTAACTGGCTTATTTTTTACTACACTAACATTCCGAACAGTTATCTTAATAGCAAATGAATCAGTCAGTGACGTTATCATTTTATCATCAAAAGAAAATAACGATAGTGAGGAATTGTCAATCATATAATCCGGATCGTTATGTTGTAATAGACGAACTGCGGGATCACCTAATAATATCATTTGCTGCACTTGAGTAACATTCGATATGTAAGGATCTGTTGCGTTCATGTATTGTCGCGCAACTTCTTTTTGAACAGCTCCTATTCCTTTCCTGATATAGATTGAATCTGCAAACCCAATGCGATAAAAATATTCAGAATAACTTCGAAGAGTAGAGGCAAATCCAAACGAACTATGACCAATAAAATTTCGTGCACCCAAATTAGGCGCATTGACCCAATTTTCACCTAGCAATTCGTTATTCAGAAAAAAACTTCCCGCATTACAACCGTTAATAAGGAAGGCAGGATACTTTCCTTGGTTGTTATAACCAAATACTGGATCGGTCACAAATCCTATATCAATTTCAATAAGGTTCGGTGCGGAGTGGCCAAAATAGGTAATGAGGTTCAATCCTTCGTTTACCTGGTCTGAAATATCAATCAGTTCAACCGGATCTGGCTGTTGCTTCGCAATCGTGCTAATCGATCCCCCCCAATAATTTCCTTCAGCTATGGATTTAAAACCATCCAGATATCCTCGAAATGCCAGCTGCTCATAGTCATGGATTCCACCACTCATATGAAGTCCACGTTTTTGCCAATCTTGAATTGTGTCAGGATTTTCAATTTCCTTTATTTTGTTCAGATAATTGGCGACTTCAATTGGTTTGGTAACTGAAAGTCGGCCGGTTGGAACTGCTGGTTCATAGTTAGTTCCACCCAGTCCAACTGTAAAATTCATATCCGAACCCGGCAACCCTGCAGAAGGAACCAAATCTTTTGAAACTGTTGCGTCAGGATTTATCATTCGATAATACCCCGCACTCACATCTCTCCCTTTACCAATTAAAAACAAATACTTCGGTTGTCCCTTACCTACCATGAATTTCATAAATTCATAGATGGCAAGCGGGGATGATTCGCCATAATTAAATTGATTATATAATTGGTCGACAGATATGACTAACGTATCGTACCCACCTCCTTCAACGGAAGCGCGATAACCTGCGTAAGCTTTTACCGGATCATTGTAAGACGAGGCCGGCTTCATCAGCAATGTATTGGAGATGATGATGTAATCTGACTGCGTTGGGTCAACTAATCTGAAACTAACTTTTTTCAGAGTCGATGCATTCGTTGAAGCAAATGCATAAAGTTTCCGAGACGTCTCCGTTGATCCAACCATTGCCGTCAGGGAGGTACCGGAAATTCGTGTACCAATTGAAAATATTGCAGTAGGGTCAGTAATATCCCACACTCGCATCACCGAAGGAGCATTGTCCCATTCGATATAGGATTTGCCGGTAACCTTAGGGGGCAAACGAAATACCTTTTCAATTAATCCATTGGCTTGAAAATTTTGTGGATGTGTCAGCTTCAAATAGGAGATACTGAATTGCGGACGAGCGTTGGTAGCGGCTGCCGCACTGACTCTCACGGCTAATTTTCCATCCACACCAATATCGCTCCATGTTAATGGGAGAGTTACGTTAAGACTTACATAACCATCAAACATTTGCGAACCTATCGATCGCAAAGAACTGATATTGGGCCCAACAAAAATTTCAACTGCATGTGATTGTTCATCCCGGCCAACGATCAGTAATTCCAATTCAGGATTTCCTGAACTTGCTTCCCTGTTAATAACATCGTCAATAATATACTCAATGGATTGCCCCTGACTGATTGAATTACCCGTCCATCCTTCACCAATGTCAAAATGCGTGTATTGCACATAGTCATTGACAGTAAATCCGGCTGAATACTGCGTATGATTAATAACAAGATGTTCTGCATGGTGAAATGTTTCCTTTGGGACGCTACTGACATTTACCTCATCAAACAAAGTGACCCTCTTACCGGGCACGGCACCAATACTCCAGGTTAAAAAATAAGACGTAGTATCGCTGAATAAATTATAATAGTTATGTGGTTGGGAAGAACTTGGTTTATATAAACTCTTATCCTGAGTTCCATCATTTGCCTGTCCGAAGAATTCAATATAATCTCCAGGATCCAATGAAGCATCCGACTGACCTTGAACAAAAATCGACTGCTCCTGCCCACGGTGGAAAATCTGAATCAAACGAGGGTCAACGGAAGACACAGGAACTGCTGCATTTTGCAAATCCGAATAGGTAAGTCGATAAATACCGTCTTTGGCGGTTTGAATTTTGTAGTATTGCTGGCTAAAATTTATCCACTCGTTTTGAAATTGCGCATGAGCAACATGAAACGGCAGTAATAAGGAAAGAATAATCCAGAATGCAATGCCTGTACAATTCACTGACGTACCAACATATCCTTTCTCAAAAAGCTGCAATGTATTAATGACGTTCGGACAAGATTTGGCCATATTAATTTTCCGGTTTCAAAAATACGACAATAGACCGGAATTAGTAAGGTTAAAGAAGGTGGAACGACAATAAAATAGAGTAGCATCATTACTGTTCAATAAGAGGCAATTGTTGTTATTTTAATTTTTCTTCGTGTTCTTCACAAAGCATGGATAGCAATAAACCACCACTCATCTTTCCTGCCTTGACTGGCATCAGGACCATTGCCGTATACCTGGTTTACCTTCATCACACTAATCCATTTACATCTGAACGGTTTGGAAATTTTATTCATTATTTCGTGAATGAATTTCACATCGGAGTAAGCATATTTTTTGTGCTGAGTGGCTTTCTCATCACATTGAGATATTATGAATCATTAACACTACAGGGACCATGGCTAAGAAAATATTTTCAAAACAGAATAGCGCGCGTGTATCCGATGTATTTTTTACTCACCACGTTAACCCTGATTATATTTTCTTCACAAAACCGCGTGGATCAAAATTTTCTTTTTAATTACATTATGAATATTACTTTCCTCAAAGGGTTTTTTGATGATTTAAAATTCACTTTGATAGGGCAAGGATGGAGTTTAACAGTTGAGGAATGCTTTTATATTTCTGCTCCTCTCCTGTTTCTCGGGTTTCGAAAAAGCAAGTGGTTTCTCCTTTACTTCACTGTTGTATTCATTATCATAGGGTACCTGCTGGTAAGTGTATTTTCGAATGTCAACTTTTATGGATTTTTTAATAGCTATAATTTTCTGTTTACTTATACTTTTCCTGGAAGATGTGCCGAGTTTTTAATAGGTGCCGGCCTAGTGATTTTGTTCCATGCCCAATTGAAAAAAATAAGACAGGGTGTTGCCTTCACTTTACTGGGTGTAGCATTGACAATGTGCACAGTGATCTTAATGACGATACTAACTATGACTGATACTACCTCATCATATAGTTTTGAGAAAATCGCTACAGCCAACTTCCTGCTTCCGACTGCAATTGCACTCTTCTTTTATGGATTGATTACTGAAGCCTCGTTACTGAATAAAGTCCTAAGTTCTACGCTTTTTGTCACCTTGGGGAAAGCATCTTATACGTTCTATCTGATTCATGTGGGAATTTTCTATTCTCTGATAAACAGCTACCTGCCCAACGATTATCTGCTCACTTTTCTACTCTTGAATCTTATTTCTCTGGGGTTATGGTGGACCGTGGAAGAGCCATTGAACAAACTCATTAGGAAGTATTAAGCAAAATATCAAATTTTATATATCTGATTAACAAGTATTTATGAAATAAATAGAAATATTTATATCCAGTACTTGGCCATACATAGTACTTTCGCGTATAACATGTGAGATCAGATCTTAACACATGGATGTATGAACCTTGAAAACACACAAGTACAGATGAGAAAAGGCATATTGGAGTATTGCATCCTGCATATTATTTCACGCGGTGAAGTATATGCTTCAGATATGCTGGATGAATTAACGGCCGCCAAAATGATTGTGGTGGAGGGCACGTTGTATCCACTCCTCACCCGCCTGAAAAATGCGGGTTTGTTAGAGTACAAATGGGTGGAGTCCAAATCCGGACCTCCGCGCAAGTATTATAAATTGACTGAAGAAGGTGATAAATTTCTGAAAGGGTTAAGCGAAACCTGGGAAGACCTTGCTCAATCCACTCAAATGATCAAATCAAAATCCAATAGCTAACTCAACTAACCCTGCTCATAACGATCGTTCGAATATGAAAAAGAATATCAGTATCAACATCAGCGGAATTATCTTTCACATTGAAGAAGACGGATACGAAACCCTTCGCAAATACCTCGATTCAATAAAACGCTACTTCGCTTCCTTTGAAGACAGCAGTGAAATTCTGATCGACATTGAAAGCCGCATTGCCGAAATATTTTTAGCGAAGCTCAATGAAGGGAAACAGGTAATCACCTTAGAGGATGTGAATGGTCTTGTGGCCACCATGGGTAGCGTAAATGACTTTAAAGCTGCTGAAGAACAAGAATTGGGTGCTGCTGAATTTCCCCATGAAGAAAAGCAGAGTAAAAGCCAATCATCGGGAACAGCTCGGGAAGCCTCAAAAAAATTATATAGAGACACAAAACGAAAAATAGCTGGTGGTATTTGCGCAGGACTGGGGCACTATTTTAATATAGATCCGGTTTGGCCGCGTTTACTGTTTGCACTATTAGTGCTCGGAAGTTATGGCGGCCTTTTAATTGTTTATATCATTCTATGGATTGCTCTCCCTGCTTCAGAAGAACTAGAAGAGGAAACCACAGTTAAAAAAATGTTTCGCGACAGAGAGAAGAAAGTGATTGGCGGTGTAGCCAGTGGTGTGGCCGCGTTCTTCGGTGCTGATATTGCGCTGATCCGTGTGCTGTTTGTCATCTTTGGATTCTTTGGGGGTATCGGACTCCTTGCTTACATCATTCTTTGGATGGCCTTGCCAGAAGCAAAGACGATTACCGAAAAAATGAAAATGCAAGGAGAGCCAGTCACTCTTTCAAATATCGAAACAACCGTAAAGAAAAACCTGAATGAAAAAGATGGGCAGGAAGAAAGTGTCTTTGCCAAAATTGTATTATTCCCCTTCCGGCTTATCGCTATGATCATCGATGGCATCTCTAAATTTCTGGGTCCTCTCTTTAAAGTGATTGTTGACGTAATGCGTACACTCATTGGCATCGCCATCACGCTTAGCGGACTCGCTATGTTCATCGGGATATTAATTACAGCAGGACTGGTGTTTGGATTCATCTCCATTGCAGCACTACCATCCTGGTGGGATATTCCTACGAATGAAATAGGTTTTCCCATGGAGGCGTTAAGAAATAGTTTTTCAACCTGGACAATTGTCTTCGCCTTCCTCACGGCCGCTATACCCACCTTGTTCATTATTCTGATTGGTAATTCAATCATTGCGAAAAAAATTGTATTTAATGCCATGGTTGGCTGGTCGATGTTCGTATTGTTCTTTATTAGTGCTGGTATATTAAGTTTCACCATCCCACAAATCATATATGCCTTCAAAGAAGAGGGCGAATACAGGGAAGAAAAAACGTTCGCCCTGGCTGGAAAAATCCCGGTGCTAAGAGTGAATGAAGTTGGACTTGATGATTATGATGTGACCTCTCTTGAAATTAAAGGATATGAAGGTACCGAATTGAAACTGGTACAACGTTTTGAAGCGCAAGGAAATACCCGAAAGGTAGCTGGGGAAAACGCCCGAATGATTGAATACAATATTTCTCAAAACGACAGTATCATCACCTTCGATTCTAACATTACTTTTAAGAAGGATTCTAAATTCAGAGCACAACGATTAGACATGGATCTATTCATTCCGTACAATACACTTTTCGTTATTGAAGAAGGTATGTGGCACATCATTGATAACAATTATGGTGAATATGACGGTTACAGGGATTCCAATTTCAATAAGACCTGGAGAATGACCAGAGACGGGTTTGAATGCGTGAATTGTTCAGAACCATCCGAAAGAAAAGTAATAGAGATGCGTGATCAATATGGACTGAAAGATTTCAAATCGGTTGATCTCTCCGGTTTATTTGATGTAAGTATCGAACAGGGTGATGTATATGCCGTGCAATTGGATGGCCCTGAAAATGAGAAGAAGCGATATGAGGTTTATAACGAACAAGAAACGTTAGTCATCGAATACAACAGCAAAGATAAGTCCTTCTGGAAGAGAGAATTTTTTGATAATGACAAGGTTAAAATAACGATTACCATGCCTCAGTTAAAAGAGCTAAGTGTGCAAGGTGCAGGGAAACTTAAGTTTGAAGGATTTCGTGAACAAGATATTGAAGTAAAGCTGACGGGTGCTGTGAATGGCGATGGAAATATCTATGCTGAAAATCTTACGGTTGAGTTAACCGGAGCCTCTACCCTTGAGCTAAAAGGTGAAGGTCAATTTTTAGAAGCAAACCTGACCGGGGCCTGTGGCTTGCGAGCTTACAATTACCAGGTTAACCACGCTATTATTGATGCACAGGGGGCTTCTTCTGCTAAGGTTTTTGTTAACCATAAACTTGAGATTGATAAAGGAGTTGCCAGTTCAGTGTCTCACCGTGGCGATCCGGAGATAATTAACAGAAACTAAGTTTCAATTAAGAATCTGTCAATTCGGCTTTTTGGTATCTTTCAGAATAGGATATACTAACTTCCATTCATGAAAGTGCGACTGAAATTTCTTGGTGCAGCCCGAAGCGTAACCGGCTCAAAATATTTGCTGGAGGTTGATAATAAAAAAATACTGATTGATTGCGGTCTCTTTCAAGGCCAGAAAGAATTACGGTTGCGCAATTGGGATCGACTTCCCATCGAGCCTGAAACGATCGACCTGGTTGTAATCACACACGCCCATATTGATCATATCGGGTATTTGCCAAGATTGGTGAAAGATGGTTTTCATGGTCGTATCATCTGCACGCATGCCAGCGAAGATCTGATGCGGATCCTGTTGAAAGATGCCGCCAAACTTCAGGAAGAAGAGGCCCTCTTTGCTTTCAAACGAGGATATTCAAAACACAATAAACCAGAACCACTTTTTACAGTAGAAGACGCTGAGCGCGTATTCGAATTTGTAGAGAGTGTTCGATTTGAAAAAGAAATAAAGCTTCTCCCAAATCTCTCATTAATACATCACAACGCAGGTCATATTCTGGGTTCAGCCATCGCGGAACTATTGCTGGAAGGACGTGACTCAAAAAAGAAAATTGTCTTTTCAGGTGATCTTGGACGATATGATGATCCGATCATGAATCCTCCCAAAACAATTACCGAAGCTGACATATTGTTAATTGAGTCCACGTATGGCGACCGGCTTAATCCAATGGATAAGGTAGAAGAAGACTTATCAAAGATCATTAATGAAGCCAATGACCGTAACGGTGTAATTATTGTTCCCGCCTTTGCGGTAGGACGAACACAATTATTGATTTATTACTTCCACTTGCTAATGGAAAAAAAGCGAGTGCCTGCCATACCCATTTATATAGACAGTCCGATGGCCATTAGTGTTACTGATTTATATGAGCGCCACTCCGATGAACATAAAATAAAAGTCACGCAATCAGCTGGAAAGCTAATAAGCATCTTTGATGACCCTCATGTTCATTTTTGTAACACCCGCGAAAGCTCAAAAGCACTCAATGAATTAAAGGGATCTGGTATTATAATTTCTGCGAGTGGCATGGCCACCGGTGGCAGGGTACTGCATCATTTATATCATCGCTTGCCAAAAGAAAATGATACAGTTCTTTTTGCTGGCTTTCAGGCAGAAGGTTCACGAGGCAGAAGAATTCTGGAAGGCGAACCGACAGTAAAAATATTTGGAGAAGATGTTTCTGTGAAATGCCAGGTGAGAGAAATCAACGGCCTTTCGGCTCATGCGGATCAACATGAATTACTTCGATGGCTTGGAGGCTTCAAAAAATCTCCAAAAATGACCTTTATTACGCATGGCGAAATCCAAAGTGCCAATACATTTTCAAAGAAAATTGAAGAAATGGGTTGGGAAACAATCATTCCCGATTATCTCGAAAGTTTTGAACTTTTCAACGGCATATAAAACATCAGGCCGTTCATAAAACCAACTGGTTCATTTCCCGTTTTTAACCTCCAGGAGCTCATCCAAAAGGGGATTGTATTAAATAAGTCTCTTAATTATTTAGGTTCATGCAACCTCGGCATGCCGTTTCGCATCTTGTTACTGAATTCGAAATTAATGGAGTTTACTATATACCGGGCTAAAGAAATAGAACTGATTGATGGCTGCAGGCGAAAAAACGCACAGGCTCAAAAAAGCCTGTATGACCGCTATGCCGGTAAGTTGCATGCCCTTACCTGTCGGTATATAAAAGAGAAAATGGAAGCCGAAGATGTGTTCATCACCGCCTTCACCAAAATTCTGGACCGCATTGATCAGTTCAAAGGGGAAGGAAGTTTTGAAGGATGGATGAAAAGAATTGTAGTGAATGAATCGCTTACCTACCTCAGAAGAAATAAAACCATGTACCTGGAAATGGATATTGAAGCAGCAGACCGTGAACCCGATTTTGATAAACTGGAAAGTCAACTTCAGGCCGAAGATTTGATGAAAATGATTGAATCACTGCCGGCAGGATATCGGATTGTATTCAACCTGTATGCCATTGATGGATACTCACACAAAGAAATTGCAGAGCAATTAGGCATCAATGAAAATACATCGAAGTCACAACTCAGTCGCGCACGAGTAGCCTTGCAAAAAAGACTAGGAGAACTAGAAAAGAATTTGATTCAAAAAACGATCTGATATGAGCAAGCGCATCGACCAACTATTTAAGAACTCGCTCAGTGAGCACAAAGTACCACCTTCACCTCAGGCATGGGAGAAAGTTCAAGCTGGATTAACAAAAAAAAATAACAAATTTTTTGTCTGGCAGATGGCAGCAGCCCTTGTGTTGTTTGGAGCCATTATCAGTGGATGGTATTTTTTGAATAGAAATGAAACGACCGGCCCCGCACAATTTACAAACACAAAAGAAACAGTTGCCCCATTAAATGAGAATAAAAAAATAATTGAATCAGTTCCTGTGCAGGTTAAGCCTAATGTTGCTCATTCCGCAAAGGAAGCTACGGCTAAGAAAAGAAATAAAAACGTAGTAAAAAATAAGGATCCTCAAAACTCCGATACGGAAAACGTAGCTATGGAAAGTAGTGAGGTACAAAAAGACATTCAGGAAAATATAATGGTAACCGAATCTGCTCTTATTACACAAACCACAAAGCCAGAGAAGCCTATTGTAATTGAATTCACGTTGGCATCAATATCTAAAACTCCGACTGCAGAAGTAGCCCAGGCTAATGAAGACGGAAATTATGGTCTGAAGAAAATTCTGGATGCTGCACGGGATGTAAAAAATGGTGACTCCGACCTTAGTATTATTCGCGATACAAAAAATCAGTTATTCGCACTCGATTTTAAAAAAGATAAGATTAAAAGAAATTAATAATTCACTCCTATATGAATAAGAGACTTAGCATTTCCTTCGCCCTCCTGTTATCAGGAACGTTTATACAGGCACAAACAAAAGCAGCTGATACTGTTGTTATTAAAGTCGGAGAAGCCAGCAGGATCACCTTTACCATACAGAATAAGAATGATCTGGAAACCCTTAAAAGCTATGACTTCCAGGCCCTGATAAATGATCTGATTACCAAACTGGAGAAAAAAGATACCAGCGCCAATCTTCATTCATCGCAGGAATATTTGAAAAAAGATACAATCGAAAATAACTCAACAAAAACTGAAACAGTAGATAAAACTTCAGAAGAAGATTGGAGTCATGGCGATCACCACCACGAAAAATGGCATAGCAAACGAACCCACCAATCATTCAATTTTGATTTAGGTATGAACAATTATCTCTCCAGTGGAAAATTCCCTGACCAGGATAATAGCCTTTACACGGTCAAGCCCTGGGGCTCATGGTATGTGGGTATTAACTCTGTGCAACGCACCCGCCTGGCCAATAAATTTTACCTGGAGTGGAGCCTGGGGGTTAGCTGGTATAACTTCAAGTTTCAAAACGAACAAACGCAAATCACGAAAGACGACAACACGGTAATATTTGCACTGGATACACGAGACGCTGAATTCAAAAAGAGCAAACTTACTGCCACTTACCTTCAGGCCTCTATCGTGCCCATGGTCGACTTCGGTAGTAACAGGAGAAAGCCAAGTATTTTTGATGGACGAAATTCGGAATCATTTCGCATAGGTGTTGGCCCATATATCGGATATAGAATCGATAGTTATTCAAAACAAGTATTAGTTGAAAATGGTGATGAGCGCAAACCAAAAGATCACGACAATTTTTATCTGAACAACATCCGCTATGGTATAAGAGCCCAGATCGGTTTTCAGGATCTTGATTTGTTCTTCAATTATGATCTGAACGAACTCTTCATCGAAAACAAGGGGCCCAAATTAAATGCCTTTAGTTTTGGCGTAACCTTCTAGAAATTAATTATCAAAAGCAGAAGCCCGGATAGTTTAAACTATTCGGGCTCTTTATTTACTTGAATGCATCCCCGCGCGTAATGACCATCTCTCGCTCATCACCCTTTAGCTTTAACAGCCGGCAAACGTGCCCAGGTGTTGGCCATTGTAAAAAATACCAAAGTGCCAATATGCCAAAGGCAATACTGAAATACTGCTCATCGGTTACAATCAACATCAGGGGCATAAGTAAAATCATTATGGAGAAAGTAACCATTTTATTTTTTAGCACCCGTCCAAGTCTCTCAAGCTTAATCCCCAGGCCGACTTCTTTTGCAATTGTGTTCGCTTTCCTTTTGGTAATAATCTGGACTGCCGTTAGGGCTATGATACTTACTCCTCCCGTCACAAAAAGAAGAATAACAGAGATCTCCTTAGTAAACAGTGTCAACTCAGGCAGCTTGATGATCGGTCTCGAGTAGAATATAATGAACAGAATAAGGGGAAGCATCATGAGTTGGAGGCCAACCGTATTCAACTTATAAAAGTACTCCCTCACAGAACCGAATTTCATTTTATTCAGGATTTGAATTTTATCAAATTTAATTAATTAACTTAGCCCAACGATTCAAGTGAAAATGGAAGCAGCAGTTAATCTTTCCCGCAAAGAACAAGTTATCAGGAGTGCAGCTGAATTATTTCGTGAAAAGGGATATGCGGCATCCTCCATGCGCGATCTGGCACAAAAGCTTGGAATTGAAGCTGCCAGTCTATACTCACATATCAAGTCTAAAGAAGAAATCCTTCAACATCTGTGTTTCGACATGGCTACTGAATTCAGAAAGTCTCTTATGGACGTTGAAAAGAAAAATGTAACCGCCTCCGAAAAGCTCAAATTGGGGATTATCGGTCACATACAGGTAATGGCAAAAGACCTTACCGCATCAGCCGTATTCATGAATGAGCATCGCCATTTGAGTCAGCCTCATTTGAGAGAATTCCTTTTGCTCCGAATTAATTATATCAACCGTTTCAAGACCATTATTGAAGAAGGGACACGTAATGGTGAGTTTAAAGAGACTATTGATAAGAAGCTGGCCGTTATGACACTGTTCTCATCCTTAAACTGGATGCCGATGTGGTATGATCCTCACAGTAAAATTGACCCTCAAAATCTGGGTCAACAACTGGCCGATATGCTGGTTAATGGCATGAGAAAATTTTAAGCTTCCTCCACTCCAATTATTTTTGCATGCCTGGATTAACTAATCTTGATCCAACCCTATTATATTTGCAAACGATTGTTAGGCGCAAAATAACCCAATTATGTACGGAGGTGGAAATACTTTTGAAGGTGTAAAAACCGATAGCATAGCACAGGAAGATCCTACAAAACTGGCTGAGTTTGAAGATCGGATTGGCAGGGGAGAAAAAATCGAGCCTACAGACTGGATGCCTCAGTTGTACCGAAAGCAACTTATCCGCATGATTGAGCAGCATGCTAATAGTGAAATTATTGGTGCTCTTCCTGAAGGAACCTGGATAACACGGGCACCTGGATTCAAAAGAAAAATGGCATTGATTGCTAAAGTACAGGATGAGGTGGGTCATGCTCAACTTCTTTATAGTGCTGCCGAAACGCTTGGGAAGTCGCGGGAGCAAATGATTGATGACCTGATTAACGGAAAATCAAAATACTCCAACGTCTTTAACTATCCAACTTTTACCTGGGCCGATTGCTGTTTTATCTCTTGGCTGGTAGATGCCGGTGCAATTGTGAATCAACTTGCCAATGCAAAAGGTAGTTATGGGCCATACTGCAGGGCACTGGACAGGATCTGCGCAGAAGAATCCTTTCATCTAAAGTACGGACACCATTGTGTGATCTATTTAGCATCTGGCACTCAAAAACAAAGAGATATGTTTCAAGAGGCACTCAACCGTTGGTGGCGTCCCATGATGCATTTCTTCGGACCACCAGATAAAATTTCTACCCACACGGAAGTGTTAATGAGATGGAAAGTGAAGATGGGTACCAATGATGATATGCGAAATCAGTTTCTGGATATGTATGTACCTAAGATTTGGGAATTAGGGTTTTCCATTCCTGATCCTAACCTGAAGAAAAATAACGAATCTGGACGATGGGAATATACAGAGCCTGATTGGGAAGAATTTAAACGAGTGATTAATGGTGACGGACCTTGTAACAAGGAAAGACTTGAAGTAAGAAGGGTTGCAGAAACGAGAGGCAAATGGGTACGTGAAGCATTGAAATCTTCGCAAACAAGTTACGTCATGCCGTTAGCGTAATGATTCAATTATTGGAAAGGAAAGGCCCGGCCAACAATTGAATTTCTTTCCATATTGATTTCAGCGCGGCTGCAGGAGAACCGTACATACTTTGAAGGTAGTGAAGTGCACTACTGTCCTGGGGGAGTTCATTATTAATCCACTTAAGAATATCATCAGCTAATAGAAAAACTTCGGTGGAATAATACCGTGGATAGTATCGGGATAAAACATCAAGCATGTATATCAGATCAAGGTATTTCATAAATGGGGATTAAATTTGATAAAAATATTTCACAACCAAAATCCCGAAAGTGATTGAATGGGACATGAAACCCTTACCCACTAAGAATTTAATAAGATTATAGTTGAAAAGCTCCATAAAGTGAAATCACTAGATCCTCGTGTAAACCGACTGCCTCAGTTGGAAGCCGGTAAAATAATTAATCCCAAGGCACCTCTTGATCAGTTTGGTACGTTTGAAGTATTTGTGGAGCCAAAGGAAGGAAAACCGTTTCAGCATGAAGGAATCGTGCATGCCCCCAATTTAGAAATGGCATACATACTGGCGAAAGAAGCATTCACACGCAGATTTACCTGTACATCCCTTTATGTAGTGGATACGCGCGATGTACATGTTTCTCCCATGACTGACAAAGAAAAAAATGCGTATGATCTAATTCCAGAAGTTCCAGAGCAAACAGGTACAAAAATGCTCTTTGAAATTTATCATTTGATAAAACGAGGTAAGCAGCATATATATGTGGGTTCCGTTTCAGCCGCAAATCCATTAGGAGCTATCGCTTTAGCCAAGGCAAAATACAATACCGGAAAAGTAGTGTACAATGTATGGTCAATCGAGACAGATAAAATCCGATTTACAACACCGGAAGAAAAAGATCTTTGGATAACGTTGCCTGAGAAGAAGTTCCGCGATGCATCGGATTACAAGGGAGGTGATAAGTTGAAAGCGTTTTTAGAAAAAAGCAAATAACCTGATCATGAATGAATTTGCGCTAAAAGAACTTCTGTACAAAATGGCCGATGATCAACTCATCCTCGGGCATCGTAATTCAGAATGGACAGGCTTGGGACCGCTGCTTGAAGAAGACATTGCTTTCTCATCCATGGCCCAGGATAAAATCGGCCAAAGTCTGGCGCTTTATACTATACTCCATCAATTAGGAGAACGCGATCCGGATACAGTTGCCTTCACGCGAAATGCAACTCAATTTCATAATTGCCTTCTGGTTGAATTGCCGAACGCAGAATACGACTTCAGTTTGATCAGACATTTTCTGTATGATACTGCGGAGGCCATCCGATTCGAAGTGCTGACTCGATCTTCCTATGAACCATTGGCTCAACTAGCCACTAAAATCCGTGGCGAATTGCGATACCATACACTCCATGCAAACACTTGGGTCAAACAACTTGGCTCAGCAACGCCCGAAAGCATAGAGCGCCTTCAAAAATCATTAGTGTATGCCATGCCATTCGCATTGGGAATGTTTGAAGAATCTCCTTACGAAAAGGAAATCATTAACACTAGTATCTTTGAAGGCGAACAAAATATAAAAGCGAAGTGGCTGACGCAGATTCAGAAAATACTAGCTCAAACGAGTCTACACATGCCTGATATAAAAATCATTCAACCAAACGTTGGAGGCAGAATTGGAAAACATAGTGAACACCTTCAGCCTTTGTTGGATGAAATGAGTGAAGTATTTAAGATTGACCCAACCGCTGAATGGTAATGGAAAAAACAATAACAGAACTACAGGAAATCGTTTCGGCCTTTTCGATCAAAATCAAGGCAATAAACACCGATACATTTAATGCAAAACCAAACGCAAACAAGTGGAGCAAGAAAGAAGTGCTTGGCCACTTAATCGACTCTGGGCAAAACAACCTGCGAAGGTTTGTAGTTGGACAGTATGAAAACGAACCCAACATAGTTTACGATCAGGATTTTTGGGTAAGTGCAAATGACTATCAACACATGAACGATACCGATGTGATAGAATTGTGGAGGCTTTTGAATGAACGAATTGCTTCTATCTTGAGAACAATGCCAACAGAGCATTATGATCGGAAATGCAACACTGGAAAGGTAATGCCTTCCAACCATTCATTGCGGTGGCTTGCTTCTGATTACGTAAAGCATTTAAAACACCATCTGAATCAAATCATAGCAGGATCATTCAACATAACCTATCCATAAAATGAATCCGCGAGTAGAGGATGTTTATGCATGGCTGGAAGAGGTGAAGGACCCGGAGATTCCGGTGCTCTCGTTGGTTGACTTGGGTGTTATCACCGATGTAATTGTTGATGAAGAAAAAGTTATCGTGGAGATGACCCCTACTTTTGTTGGCTGCCCCGCGATGGAATACATGAAGAATGAAGTCGAAGGCGTTTTAAAAAATCGTGGATTAAAAAATATAGCTGTAAACATCAGCTTCAAAAAACCGTGGAGTTCCGATCTGATTTCAGAAAAAGGAAAGCAATCCTTAAAGCAATTTGGATTGGCACCTCCACCCTCTGCTAAAATATTTACTGATCTTGAAATTTTAGAAACCGCTATCTGTCCACGCTGCAATGGAACGAACACAGAATTAAAAAATCCTTTTGGTCCTACCCTATGCAGAGCTATCTTTTATTGTCACACCTGCAAAGAAGCATTTGAACAGTTCAAACCTGTGTAGTACTAAAAAAAATGAGTTACCAGAAATACCCTGACAACTCATCTCGCTAACAATAGAGTTAGCTCAATAATTAGAAACTAATATCTGCCGCGACCTTTTCTCTCGCCACCACTACTTCTGCGGTCTCCTCCACCGCTTCTTCTTTCACCACTTCCGCCACCAAACGATTCTTTTTTAGAACCATAGAAGCGTTCTTTCTTCTTCTCTGAATATTGCTCTTTATGAGGGCCTGAAAGTTCAAGTCTCACTTTTCTTCCGCGCACTTCAACACCTTCAAAGCCTTTCATGATCTGCTCGGTGTACTTCTTGTCTACTTCGAAGAATGAATAAGCACCTTTCAAGTCAATCTTTCCAACCACATCTCCCGTAACTTCACCAAAATCACAAATCAATCCCAACAAGGTTCCTTTTTCAAGGTCATCCATCTTGCCAACATTGATGAATATGCGATCACCGGTGATAAACTGATCAGCACCATCATCACTACTTTCGTACGATCTTGTGGTCCTTCCTTCTGATTTGTTCAGATCCTTTGCATCACGATAGTATTCGAGAAAACGGTTAAATTCAATCGAAGCAAACCGCTTGATAATATCTTCTTTGGTAAGGTCTTTCAGTTCATGATACACTTCCGGTAAGAAAGAATCAATTTCCTCTTCATTCACTTCTACCTGCTTCACCTTGTGAACAAGCGCCAGTAATTTATTCTGACACACTTCATCACCGGTAGGCACATTGATCTTCGAGAATTTTCTCTTCAAACTACGTTCCACTTGCTGAATACGACCGATCTCTTTTTTAGAAATTATTGCCAGGGAAATTCCCTTCTTACCCGCACGGGCAGTACGTCCGCTTCGGTGGGTATAGTATTCCATTTCATCCGGCATGTTCATGTGAATCACGTGTGTGATCCCGCTCACGTCAATACCTCGTGCGGCCACATCCGTAGCCACCAGAAGTTGCAGTGTCTTGTTCTTGAAACTACGCATCACACGGTCGCGTTGCATCTGGGTAAGGTCACCATGCAAAGAATCGGCATTGTATCCGTCCTTAATTAAATGCTCAGCAATTTTTTGCGTATCGATTTTCGTTCTGCAGAAAATAGCACCAAAAATATCGGGTGTATAGTCTACAAATCTCTTCAAGGCTAAGTACTTATCACGATCATCCACCACAATATACTGATGGTCGATGTTCTCGTTGCCCTGGTTGCGCTCGCCCATAGTAAGTTCATGGGGATTGGTCATGTAGTTTTTCGAAATCTCTCTTACCTCGCGAGGCATGGTAGCGGAGAAAAGCCACACGTTCTTTTGCTTAGGCATGGTTGAAAGAATATCATCGATATCTTCCTTGAAGCCCATGTTGAGCATTTCATCTGCTTCATCTAAAATCACGTAGCGAATAGAAGTTAAGTCCACCACTTTGCGTGAAAGCAAATCAATCAAACGGCCGGGAGTAGCTACAATAATCTGTACTCCCTTTCTTACTTTTCTAATCTGATCGCTGATGCTGGCTCCGCCATACACCGTAACCATACTCAGATTTTTCATCCCAGCGGAGAACTTCTCAAGGTCACTGGTAATCTGCACGCTCAACTCACGCGTTGGCGCCAGAATCAGAGCTTGCGTAGAACGGTTAGAGTCATCAATCAACTCCAAGAGTGGAAGACCAAAGGCAGCGGTCTTGCCGGTACCGGTTTGTGCCAACCCCACAAGGTCAGTATTTCCGGTTAATAAAATTGGAATTGCTTGCTCCTGAATCGGTGTGGGTGATTCAAAACCCATTTGGCGGATCGTTTCCACCAGTTGCCCGGAAAGTCCCAGGGCGTCAAATGATTTCATTAATGTTTTTAAATAATAATTAGCAAAGGTAACCTAATTAATTGAAAGTGACATTATTGGGCATTCAACAGTAATAGCAAACGGCAACACTGTTAACTTGCGAAATGCATTCGTTTTATTTGGTTATTCATCTCGATTGCTTTCATTTTTGTAATTTTGAATATGAGGATTTATAAAAGACTAACCTTCTTCATTGCTTTTATTCTGCCCGCACTAATTATGTGCGGGTATTATCTTGGTGGCTGGTGGAATTACATGACCATAGCCTTCGCATTCCTACTGATTCCTGTGATTGACTACCTGGTTGGAATAGATAAGAGAAATGTAACCGAAAGCGAAGCAAAAATTGTTGGAGAAGAATTCTATTACAGATTCATCACTTACCTGTGGACGTATATTCAATTCGGCTTCATAATCTGGAGTGCTTTTGCTGTCACAACCGGAAAGATCAACACAATGCCCGAGTGGATTGGCTTCACCGTCAGCGTAAGCTTATTGACTGGAGGCATTGGAATCACCATAGCACACGAACTCGGTCATAAGAAGTCAAGACTGGAGCGATTCTACAGCAAGCTGATTCTGATGACTGTTTGTTATATGCATTTCTATATAGAACACAATCGTGGGCACCATATATCTGTAGCTACACCGGAAGATCCGGCTACAGCCAGAAAAAATGAAAGCTACTATTCCTTTTGGATTCGCTCGGTGTTGCATGGATATATGCACGCATGGAAATTGGAAAACGAAAGATTGCAGGGCAAGGGAAAATCCGTTTTGAGTGTTGAGAATGAAATGATCTGGTTTGCATTGTGGCCTTCACTCTTTTGCATAGTTTTAACGTATGTTTTCAGCGTAAACCACAGTACTATTCAATGGCAGATACCCGCTTTCCTTTTTGTTCAAAGTGTCATTGCCTTTTCGCTGCTTGAGCTTGTTAATTATATAGAACACTATGGGATCGTGCGCAAACTGTTGCCACATGGAAAATATGAGCGAGTAAATCCTCTTCACTCCTGGAATACCAGTCACCTGATCAGCAACTTCTTTTTGTTTCAACTGCAGCGTCACTCCGATCATCACGCTAATGCCATCAAACGCTATCAGGTTTTAAATCATTATGATGAAAGTCCGCAGCTCCCCTACGGCTATCCTACCATGATTTTAGTTGCACTAATTCCTCCGCTTGGTTTGGAATGATGAATCCGAGATTAAATAAGTGGGAAAACAACATCTATCATGGTGCCATTCACGTCTGACTATCACAACGTAATTTAGATGGCAAGGAAGACCAATGACAGTTTTCACTTCAAGCAGTTTTCTGTAAAGCACGACCGATGTACACACAAGGTGGGAACCGATGGTGTGTTACTAGGGGCATGGGTAGGTATCAGCGGTGCTAATCGAATTCTTGATGTAGGATCTGGTTCAGGAGTAATTGCGCTAATGTTGGCTCAACGATCTGAACACAATACACACATTGATGCTATTGATATCTCCTCAGAGGATTGTGAACAAGCAAAGGAAAATGTTGCTTCTTCACCATGGCCTGAAAAAATTCTCATTAAAAACATTGCTCTCCAGCAATTTGAATCTACTGCCTACGACCTGATTGTGAGTAATCCTCCCTTCTTCATTGATAGTGCCAAACCTCCTTCTGAAGAAAGAATCCGGGCAAGACATACGGAATCACTACCCCCATTACAATTGCTCAAGCACGCAAGACGATTGTTAGCTATTGAAGGAAAGCTATGCCTAATACTCCCTGTTGCCGAAGCACAACGCTTTATTTCCCTGGCGGAAGAAACAGGATGGTATTGCCACAGGCTTTGCGAATTTAAAGCCCGCACCAATAAACCTGTTGAGCGATTACTGTTTGAACTTCATCTTCAAAAGTATGAAATCAAAAAGGAGTCATTGGTGCTATATGAAAAGGAGATTGGTGAAGAGTGGACCGCAGCGTATAAAATCCTCACCCGAGACTTCTATTTGAAAATATAACATTGAGAAAGATAAGTCTGCAGCCCTTAATTTTTATCAGACTTGGTCAACATAAAACCGTGTCTTATTTGCAAACAAGCTCCCCTATTTACCTGAATTTGTAACCCCCTTATTCGGTAATTGAAACATTTATCACCTGATTAACAAGTATTTAACAAAATAATATTAGATGTTTAAACATCTATTTAAAAACTGGTGGTATACTTGCACCGCAAAACAAAATGCTCACTAAAATTAACACACATGAAAAAATTTAACTTAATCGCTGCCTTCCTTTTGGTAGCCGGATTTGCAACAGCACAAACGACATGGAAAGTGGACAAAGGTCACTCAAGCATTCAGTTTACTGTAATTCATAATCTCATCGCAGAAGTGAATGGCGAATTTAAAGACTTTGATGGCTCAATTGTAAGTGAAGGTGATAGCTTTAAAGGTACCAATGTTGAATTCACCATTAAGACTGCATCTATCAGTACAGGGATAGAAAACCGCGATAACCACCTTAAGTCAGATGATTTCTTCAACGTTGAGAAATTCCCTGAAATAAAATTCAAAGGTGTTTTAAATAGAGATAATGGCATTTATACATTAAATGGAGACTTAACCATGCGCGATGTTACCAAGAAAGTTACGTTTGATGTTACTTATCGCGGATCTGTAGATACCGGTAAAGCTATCAGAGCTGGTTTCAGAATAAACGGCAAAATCAATCGTCTTGACTACGGAGTGAAATGGAGCAATAAATTAGCTTCAGGCGAACTGGTCGTGGCCGATGAAGTTGATTTTATCGCCAGACTTGAATTAATTAAAGTAGTACCAGTTAATTAAATTGAATTATTTAGTGATCACAATCAACCGGTTGTGATCACTATTTTTCATGAAAATAGAAGAAGAAATAAAGCAGACCAAATTTAAAAGCGCCAATCAAAAGGCGGTGCTTAATCTCCTCTTTACGGCCAACTGGATACAGAATAAACAGAAAGATCTATTTGAGCCATTCGGCATCACCGGGCAGCAATACAACATACTAAGGATTTTAAGAGGCCAGTACCCCAAGCCAATTCCTGCTGTAGAAATCAAGAGCCGCATGTTGGATAAAAATTCTGATGTGTCTCGTCTGTTGGATAGATTAATTGGGAAAAATCTTGTTCAAAAAAATCAATGCGCCAATGACAAGCGAGCTTCTGATATCAGCATCACTGAAGCAGGGCTTGATCAGTTGAATAAACTGGACGAATCCATTAACAACATGGACTTGCATTTCCTTAATTTATCCAAAGAAGAGGCTAAAAATCTAAGTGACTTACTCGACAAGGCACGCAGTTAGATTTTTGCAAACTCCTCTTTTACAAAAGCCATTAGCTCCTTTATATACGCCTTGCTAAAATCAAATTTAATATTCGCAGCCTTATAAATTTCAGGAATCGTGGTGAGGTTTCCCAACTTCAATGCGCTCATGTAGCCCTCCAAACCCTTCTTCTTATCCAATTTATAATTCCTCCACAGCGCTATGGCGCCTAACTGAGCCATTCCGTACTCGATATAATAGAATGGAACCTCATATAAATGAAGCTGTTTTTGCCAACCATAGTCCCTGCCTTCTTCTAAACCACTCCAATCTGTGATCGTATCGGCATACCTTGCAAATATGGTGTTCCAGCTTTTCATTCGCTCTTCCTGCGAATGTGTCGGATGTTCATAAATCCAATGTTGAAACTGATCAATAGTAGCTACCCAGGGAAGTGTTTCAATAATATCTTCGAGTTGTTCGCGCTTAGCTCTTTTCAAATCGTCAGAATTAGGGAAGAAAACATCCCATTCATCCATCGAAATTAATTCCATCGACATGGAAGCCAACTCAGCCACTTCCATCGGAGGAGATTTAAAATCACTCAAGGGCAAGTCCTTTGTCAAAAAGTTATGTACAGCATGCCCACCCTCATGCATAATGGTGGTCATATCACGCATAGTGGACGTTGCATTCATAAAAATAAATGGCACTCCTATTTCAGCCAATGGGTAATTATAACCACCGGGCGCCTTTCCTTTTCGGGATTCTAAATCAAGATGACCCATCGATTTCATTATCGATAAGCATTGACCAAGAAAAGGATCCAAACGATGAAAACACTCAATTGATTTTTCCGTAAGATCCTGTCCATTATCAAACGCTTTTAATGGCTCTCTTCCTTCCGGATCAACTGCTTTGTCCCAGGGACGCAACGAACTCACGTTTAATTTTTCTTTCCGCTCTTTGCTGAGTTCATTGAGGATAGGAACTACTTCACTCGCAATGGCATCATGAAAATCAAAACAGTCTTGTGGAGTATAGTCAAATCGTCCATAGGATTTGAACATGTAATCCCGAAAGGTGGTAAAGCCAGCGTTCGTGGATACTTGATGCCGTAACCCAATCAACTTTGAAAAAAGATCATCAAGTTCGGTCTTATCTTTTAGTCTCCTCGCTGCAATTTTTCGGTATGCTTCTTCCCGTTTACCACGATCCGTTGATTGCAATATTACACCGGCTTGTGGCAGAGTAAGTTCTTTACCATCAATTTCTACCGTCATTGCTCCGGAGATCTGCGCATACTTCTGAGTATCAGTATTGATCTGTGTGAATAATGGAATATTTTCCTCCCTGAATAATTCAATGTCTTTCTTCAAATTACGGATCAGAATTTTAAATCCCGGTTCTGACTCCAGTTGAATCAGAAATGGTGATGCCGACATCTTTTTATTTAGCTGATCAGCCAATGGAGCAATCTGCGGTTGAATGTTCTCGACAAAATCCTTGTAGCGCTTACTGTATTCTTCGTTGTCAGTAAAACAAGTCATTTTGATATAGCGCCACCCCATGTCTTCACTGATCACCGACTCTAACTCACTTCGATCGGACAACCATCTTCTCAATGATTGAAGGTCAGGCAAACCCCGCGTTACTAAATTTTCAAAGAACGGCTTTAATGAATTCCAATCCGAAATCATAAAGTCTTCAGGAAGAAAGGTGCGGTTGGGTCTGGTGATTTTCTCAGTAACGAGCATGCTTATCTGATTTTAAAATGAACTATATTGACACGTCACAAACATACCGAAATGCCTCTCGAACTAAAAACGGTAAATAGTAAGGCCCTCCTAAAAGAATACATTTATCTCTGCAAAAATATTTATCAAAACGAATCGCGCTGGGTGCCTCCATTTTATGAAGATGAGTGGGCGTTTCACGATCGTAAAAAAAACAAAGCCCTCGAACATTGCGAAACCATGCGAATGCTTGCTTATCAAGATGGGAAAGCGGTAGGCCGCATTATGGGCATCATCCATCATCCCTATAACGAAACTCACCAGGAGAAAACGGCTCGTTTTTTTAATTTCGATTGTATTAATGACCAGGACGTAGCTCACGCTTTAATCAATGCTGTTGAAAAGTGGGCGCTTGATAAAGGGATGAATAAAGTAATCGGCCCGTTTGGCTTTTCTGATAAAGATCCCCAGGGATTACAGATTGAAGGCCTTGAATACTTGCCAGTATTGGCAACACCTGCCAATCCGAAATACCTTCCTCAGTTAGTCATGGAAGAAGGATACTCCAAAGAAATAGATTGCGTGTCGTATCAAATGCCAATTCCTAAGGAAGTACCTCCACTCTATAACAGAATTCACGAGCGGATGAAAAAAAATCATACGTTAAATTTGCTTGAGTTCAAATCGAAACGGCAATTAAGGCCTTATATAATCCCCGTGCTTCGGCTGGTGAATGAAACCTATGCCCCTCTCTTTGGCTTTACTCCCATGACGGAAGCAGAGATGAAAAAATTCGCTGATCAATACCTCCCAGTACTGGATCCGGAATATGTCAAAGTCGTTGTAAACACGTCAGGTGATGTCATTGCATTTGTAGTAGCCATGCCCGACATGAGTGCTGGCATTCAAAAAGCAAAAGGAAAACTTTTTCCTATTGGGTTTATTTACGTATTGAACGCGATGCGTAAAAGCAAGCAACTCAATCTTATGCTGGGGGCTATCAAAAATGGATATCGCGGCACCGGTATCAGTGCCCTGATGGGTAAGTCCATGATTGAATCTGCCAACAAACATCGTATTGAAATAATGGACAGTCACTTGATACTAGAACATAACAGGCCTATGCGGGGCGAATGTGAAAAACTGGATGGCAAAGTGTGTAAGCGATATCGGATATTTTCGAAATTGATAAGCTAAGAAAGCACCCAGGACTATCCGATTGAAACCTGACTTGTATTTACACCGTTGACTAAGTATGATTCTTCACGATTTTCCCGATTTAGCCTGGCTTAAAAAGCAATCAGAGGAAAGATTCGCTAACAAAAGAACCTTTGATGGCACACCGCTTACTCAATCTGGATGGCCAACGGTAATTCTAAACGTCAAAACCAAGGCAATCTATCGAGACAATATCCGGGGCCCATTTTCCTTATTCAGCAATCTATCCGGTGCTACTTTCGTAAAAGTAGACGGAAAGAGAGCGTCAATCGGGCAAGACTACCTATTTCTCACCAACGCAGATCAATACTATACGTTGGAAGTTGATAAAAATTCGCAAGCGGAAACATTCAATATCCACTTTGGTGAAAAGTGGATGGAAGAAATTTCAACCAGTCTTCTTGAAAAACAAGAAACGCAACTTGATCAGCCCAATCATCTCACCGGAAAAACTATACACTTTTATAATAAACTTTATAGAAAAGATTCCTTCGTAGTATCTATTCAAGAGCAATTGGTTGACCTGTACAACCAAAGCGCGTTGAAAACCGAGGAATTGTTATACCAATTAGTTACTCACCTCGTAGAGGAACAAGTACTATTACATTCACTACCTGCTCAACTGAATTCTCTGAAGTCATCCACACGGCAAGAAATTATACGGAGGTTATTTGAGGCCACCGATTATATCTATTCCTTTTACCATACCTCTATCACCCTCGATGAGTTAGCCAAGGTAAGTTGTCTTTCAAAGTTTCATTTTCTTCGATTGTTCAAGCAAGTTTTTGGTCAAACTCCGGCACAATTTATTAGCCATTTGCGCATTGAAAAAGGTATAGAATTACTATGTGCTGAAAACATGGATGTAAAAACGATTTCATCGCGATTGGGCTTTGATAACCCAAGTTCCTTTAGCCGGTTGTTCTATCAAAAGACGGGTGCTTATCCGACACAATTCATTAAAAAATAGCAATTTTGGTTACCTTCGATTCCTGACTACTGGCGTATAATTGAGTAAAAAATAGTCTTATGGAAACAATAAACATTCTCACGTCAGTTGGTTTTCCTTTTCTCACCATCCTGTTCTTTGGCCTGTTTTTTAAAGAAATAAAATCAGCCATTCTTTTGACACCGTGGATAGAAGTGAAAAAGAAACGCATCATCCGATTTACACTGTCAGGCCTGATTGCGTGGGGCTTGCTGGTGACCGCGGCTTCGATCTCAGGCTATACCGGCAACTTTCAGATTTTTCCTTTGAATGTTATGCCTTTGCTATTGATCCCCTTGATCTCCACGATTATTCTGCTCTTTACAGCCGATATGAAAACTGTGGTTATACGCCTCAATCTTAAAGTGCTCACACAACTCCAGATTTTTCGTGTGTTTGTTGAAATCGCCCTCTGGTTGCTCTTCATTCAAAACCAATTGCCAGAACAAATGACATTTGAAGGTAGGAACTTTGACATCCTTGCGGGGATTACATCTGTTTTTGCTGCACGATTTTTTGTGAATAATAAAGGGTGGATGATTGGCTGGAACATCTTTGGATTATTACTGCTTCTCAACATCGTTTCCATTGCATTATTGTCCATGCCCACGCCTTTCCGAGTCTTCGACAATGAACCTGCAAGTACTATCGTTACTCATTTTCCGTATGCGTTTTTACCCACCTTTCTGGTTCCACTGGCATACATACTTCATTTTATGTCGCTTAAAAAACTTCTCATTAAATCGTAGTCTATTTTTCCTATCTTCCATCGGAAAAAAATATCCAATGAGAACATTAATCGTAATCATTTTGGTCGCTATGCTGGTAGGATGTAGTACCAAAACCAAAGAAATCAAGACCACTGGTTCCATAGAACGAACTGATCCGGCACTGGATGAAATCATCGCTACGGATGCAACGATTGAAATATTGGCCGAAGGATATACCTGGAGCGAAGGACCTGTTTGGGTAGAGAAAGAAAACATGTTACTCTTTTCAGATGTACCGGAAAATAAGGTGTACAAATGGACAGAAGAAAAAGGAGCAGAAGTCTTCCTGACTCCCTCAGGTTACACAGGCTCTTCACCCCGGCCTGGAGAGATGGGCTCCAATGGTCTCACACTCAACAATGAAGGTAAATTGGTTTTATGCCAGCATGGCGACAGACTGGTGGCTGTATTAAATTCAGACTATCAAAATCCCAAACCAGATTTCAAAACACTGGCCAGTGATTTCAATGGAAAAAAGTTTAATAGTCCCAATGATGTTGTGTTTGATAAGCAGGGTAACTTTTATTTTACTGACCCGCCCTATGGATTGGCCAAGCAGATGGAGGACTCTACGAAAGAAATTCCATTTCAAGGTGTGTATAAAGTTAAGCCCGATGGAACCGTCATTCTTTTAGTTGACTCCCTTACCCGGCCGAATGGTATTGGCTTAAGTCCGGATGAAAAGACTTTATATGTAGCGAATTCAGATAGACCTAAAGCAAAATGGTACTCATTCGATTTGCAGGGCGATTCATTAACTAACGCAAAAATATTTTTCTCCACCGATTATATCGAGGGGGAAAAAGGCTCACCCGATGGCTTTAAGGTAAGCAGTAATGGAACTATTTTTTCTTCTGGTCCTGGTGGTATCTGGATATTCAGTCCATCCGCTAAGGTACTTGGAAAAATAAAGCTACCGGAAGCGGCCGCCAACTGCGCACTTTCCACTGATGAAAAAACGCTCTTCATAACAAATGACATGTACTTGCTAAGAGTGAAGATGAGGAAATAAACTTTCTTGAATGAATCTCCTCATTGAAATTTTAGGCTGGTTGGGCTCAATTGAAGTAGTAGCAGCTTATGGCCTGAATAGCTCTCAGCGCCTAAAATCTGATTCCCTTACTTTTCAACTCCTTAATCTTACTGGCGCCCTGTTTTTAATTATTAACAGTGTTTACAAAGAAGCCTATCCTTTTACATTTATCAATTCCGTTTGGACCGTAATTGCCCTGGTAGCTATCGTTGGTATTGTGAGAAAGAAACAGAAATCATCTTGACCGCAGCGCAAAAAAATATTCAAATACAACGGATCGTAGTGGTGGTGGCTATAGCACTACTCATGATTAAGTTTGTAGCCTATTTTCTCACACACTCTGTTGCCATCCTCACCGATGCACTGGAAAGCATTGTAAATGTGGTTGCCGGGCTGATAGGACTATATAGTTTGGTGGTCTCCGCACGGCCGCGCGATGAAGACCATCCTTACGGTCATGGAAAAGTTGAGTTTATCTCATCGGCAGTAGAAGGCACACTAATAGTTATTGCTGCTCTTCTGATCCTCTATGAGTCTGTTACGTCATTACTTCATCCGCGCGAATTACATAAAATAGATTATGGATTGGCCTTGATAGCAGCCACCGCGATTATTAATTACCTCATGGGCAGCTGGTGCATTCGGATTGGAAGAAATCATAATTCCTATGCACTCATAGCCAGCGGTAAACATCTGCATAGCGATACCTACTCTACGGCAGGAATCATAGTTGGTCTTGGCGCCATCTACTTCTTCAAAGTAAACTGGCTCGATAGCGCAGTGGCGATCTTCTTTGGGGGAATTATTTTGCTCAATGGCTATAAAATTGTGCGGCAATCCGTGGCCGGGATCATGGATGAAACGGATCATGATCTATTGGCAAAAATGGTTACCCTGCTAAACCAAAACCGAACTGAGAACTGGATTGATCTTCACAACGTGCGTATCATAAAATATGGCCCCGTGCTTCATTTAGACGCCCATATTACTATTCCATGGTATCTAAACGTACATGAAGCTCATCACGAAATTGATGCACTGGCTGTGCTCGTGCGCAAGGAGTTTGGCGAAACGCTTGAGTTGTATGTACATTCTGATGGCTGCCTTGATTTCTCATGTCAGATCTGCCAGAAACAAAATTGCAAAGTCAGAAAACATCAATTTCAAAAAAAAATTGAATGGACAATTCAAAATATTTCCTCAGACCAGAAGCATCGAATCAATACGCAACGAGAAGCACAAGACTAATTTAGAAATTACTCAATGTACTATAACTTATCTGAGCTGGTATATTGTATTATGGGCTCTTGTGTTTGCAATCGCCACATAACCAAACGCCTCTAAATCAAGTCCTTCATCCGTTTCAATAATAATATATTTTGGATATAGTGATGGTGGTGCGGTTTTAAAAAAAGCATTCATTACTAATACATCTGCTCCTTCGATATCGATCTTTAGAAAATCAATTCGACTTACTTTATCTTTTATTGCGTCAAGTAATGGCACACATTTGATTTTTACTATATGTTGACGATTAGTTTTAACGATAGTAGAACCACCCAGATTATTAGGATCCAATGCTAGATCAAAATCAGTAGCTCGATCAGCTAATCCAAAAGGCATGACCTGAATGATATCATTGTTGTCATTTATTGATATATTCAATTTAAACCTGGCAATCATAACAGGATTAGGTTCAAAGGCAATTATCTTTCCTTCTCTACCAATTGACCTGGCAGCCACAAGGCTATAAAAACCAGAATTGGCACCAATGTCAATAAAAATAGAACTGGGCTTTAAATTCCTTTTTAGAAAATTAAATTCGTCCGTCTCAAATATCTTTGGTAAAAAAAGAAAGAGTCGGTCTGCCAAATTATCTAATGGATAAAAACGAGCTTTAATCCCTAAAGACTCTCCATCGATTACCTTAAGTCTATTTAGAAGCACCAACTTTCTAAGGGTAAAACCAAGACGCTGGCTTAAATAACTAGTCGATAATCCCTGTGCAATAGCTAAGAATTTTTTTCTGTATCCTTTTAAAGAGTAATACCCAAAAATCTCATCTTTAGAAGCAAAAGAGATGGAAGTCTCCATATTTGTTATAATATTTAAGAATTAAATATAGGCCATAAAAAGTAGATAATAAAAATCATCAATTTTTATAGTTAGTGAGTAATTTGGTCCAATAAAGAAATTTAACCTGGTTATTTTATTAACATCAAACTTTTGAAGTGATCTTTACACATGAACCAAATGGAGTATTAAGAATATCAGTCATAAGAAATGACGATAACCCATTGGTTATTCAGCACAAAAAAAAGAAATTGAATTTATGTTCCGCTGTCTATTTACGCTTATTTTCTTAACTATTATGCTTGGGTGTGAGCAGAAACCAACTCTTGAAAAAGAACTGGATTCCTATTTCAATGGTGCCTTCAACGCAACCGGCCCGGGAGGAGCCATCTTAATCATGAAAGGTGAAAAAGTAATTTTTACAAAAGGCTATGGACTCGCTGATCTTCAAACGAAAGAAAAAATAACTCCTCAGACTTTATTCAACACCGGATCCATTTCAAAAACATTTGTTTCACAGGTGATTCTGGATCTTGCCAACGAGGGTAAATTATCATTACAGGATAGTCTTGCGCGCTACTTTAATGACTTTAAAAATCCTGGCATCGCGAACAAAGTACGGATACATCATTTACTGACTCATACCTCAGGTCTTCCTGATAACCGTAGAGTATTTTTAGACAGCTTGTTTTTACTTACTGCTAAAGACGAAGAAAATTTCGCACCCATAAAGCAAAATGACTCTCTGCTTTTCGAACCTGGTTCTCAGTTTGAATATTCAAATCCAGCGTTCAATGGTTTGGCATTGATCATTGAAAAAGTAACTTCCAAAAAGTGGCAGGAAGTGGTGAAAGAAAAAATCTTTGACCCGGCCGGAATGAAGACCAGCGTGATTACCGATGGACCATTTCCAATTACGGGAGTTTCCCATGCCTATCTAAAAACCAAAGACAGTTTTATCGAAAAAGACTATGGTGAAGAACCAACCTTTGCCGCAGCAGGAAATGGTGGTGTGTGGAGTTCTGTAGAAGAACTGGCTCAATATGAAGTGGCACTACGCCATGCAACATTTTCCGATGCAAAAACGATCGAAGACGCACGAACAATCAAGCAGTTCCCTAACTGGAAAAGTACAACGCCTCCCTTCATCGGATACAGTTGGTTTATTGGTAAGACGGAAGATGGATTTAAAATGATCTATCACACGGGTACACAAGGAGGTTTCTATGGTGACTTTGTAAGCATTCCAGAAAAAGGAATTACCTATATCATGCTATGCAACCTTCCAACACCACAGGAAGAAAAACGAGAGGTGGTATTATCTCTCTTAAAAAAATATCATTGGTTAGACTAAGTATTAGAAAATATGAAAATAAATTTATTGATCGGTTTGCTTCTCTTTTCCTTCGCGGCATCAAAAGCACAAACTATCGAAACCAAGGTCAAAGAGTTTGATGCCTATGTCGAAAAGTCACGTAATCTTTATCAGGTGCCCGGACTTGCATTAGCTGTTGTGAAAGATGGTAAAGTGATTCTAAAAAAAGGATATGGGGTGCGGCAATTAGGTACTACTAATGTCGTTGACGCCCAGACGCTCTTTGCGTGTGCTTCTACCACAAAAGCGATGACGGCAACCTGTATGGCTATGTTGGTAGATGAAGGCAAAGTAAAGTGGGATGATCCTGTGATTAATTACCTTCCCGATTTTCAATTGTATGATGTGTATGTCACCCGCGAATTAAAAATCAGGGATTTGTTTACCCATAATTCAGGTGTGGGTAATGCTGATTTCTTTTGGAGCATCATGAAAATTCCAGGTGATGAAGTCTTGTCTAAAATGAAAATGGTAAAACCCAGTTACTCATTACGGTCAAGTTTTATCTATCAAAATATCTTTTATCTCTATGCCGGCAAAGTGATTGAAAAAGTTAGTGGTCAACCTTGGGAAGAATTTATTCAAAAAAGAATTTTTCAACCCTTGGGCATGACGCGAACTTACCCGATGCTTAAGATGGTAAAAGACCCTAATCAATCGCAACCACATCATTGGGTTGATAATAAAATCGCGGTAATCGAACGCACCAATGCAGATGCCATCGGACCTGCGGGTAGTGTGTGGTCCTGTGTGGACGACATGAGTAAGTGGGCGATATGTATGCTAGATAGTAGTAAATATTCCGGTGGACGTTTGGTGAAGTCCTCCACATGGGTTGAATTATTCAAACCACAAGTCATGGTGACCGCCAATGAGTTCTACCCTACCGCACAACTGACAAAACCGAATTGGACCACCTATAGCCTGGGATGGTTTCAACAGGATTACATGGGAAAGAAAATTAACTATCATACCGGAAGTCTAGCGGGAGAAACGGCTATTCACGGTCAATTGCCCGACAGTAAATTAGCTATTTATATTTTCGGTAATTATGATCATGCTGAGGTGCGGCATGCATTAATGTTTAAAGCCTTTGACCTTTTTGGCACCGGTGGCACTCGTGATTGGAGTGGTGAATTTTATACACTCTATAAAAACATTCAGGCAGGTGCAGCTAAAGCAGAAAAAACATTTGAGGAGGCACGTGTAGCCAACACGAGACCATCATTGTCAATGGATGAGTACACCGGTCGCTATACCGATCCTCTTTATGGAGAAGTGATCATCACTCGTGAAAATGACGAGTTGATACTCGTTGCCAATCAATATTTAAAAGCTCGGGTTAGCCATTGGCACTATGATACTTTTCGGGGCTGGTACGACAAGCGATGGCATGGAAAATTGAACGTCACTTTTAAACTAGGCGCCAACGGAAAAATTTCAACTGTAAGCTTTGACGGTCTAGAGTTAAAGCGAACTTATTCAAAGCCTTAAATTTTACCCAGATAAGCTTTTTTAGATTTATTCATTGGTTTACAGTGTGTTACGGGACAAATTAATGTATATTCAATTCCACCTAACCAAAAACATATGAAAAATCTTCCCCTCATCCTGGTAGTTCTTTTATTCATAATTGCAGCATGCACCAAACCTGCACCTCCACCACCTCCTACTCCCGTTGATTCTGTAGGAGAAAGTAATAAGGCCCTTGTTCAGCAATACACCGATGCCATAGTGAAAGGCGATACCGCATCACTGGGATCCTTTCTTGCTGATAACTATAAAGGTTATGGGCCTGGGTTAAATGACTCCACTGATCGGGCAAAAGAAATTGCAAACTGGGCGAGAATCTGGAGAGAAGAATTTGCCTCCATAGATTATAACAGGGCGGGAATAATTGCCTTTACCGTTGCTGCTGATGGCAAATTTCCAGGTGACTGGGTTTCGGAATGGGCCGTAATCACTGTGAATTATAAGAACGGAAACTCCCCCGTTAAATTTTGGTTGAATAGTGTTTCAAGAGTTAAAAATGGAAAAATTGAACTTAGCAGGTCATTCTACAATGTGAATGATTTCTTTATGCAACATGGATTTAAAGTAACACCTCCTGAAGCGCCTAAGAAAAAATAAGCACTAAAAAAAACTTCCGAGCTAATCGGGAGTTTTTTTATGATCTCGATTTATCCAATCTCTATCACTACATCATCCGTCATCGGATGACCCACACATGTCAGCACATAACCCTCGGCACGCTCCGATTGTGACAGGCCTTCTTCTTCATCCAGCTTCACCTGGCCGGATAATGCTTTTCCACGACATGCCGTGCATAGTCCGCTCTGACAGGAATAGGGCAAATCAATTCCATTGTTAAGAGCCGTTTCCAGAATGGTGCGATTAGGTTCTACCATGAACTTATACTCTTGCCCATCATAACGAATCGTTACCTCCCGCGCTTTTTTCTCACCGGAAGGTTTTACCTCCTCTTTCTTTTCCTCTTTGTTGATGGTACCCTGAACAAAGCTCTCTTTAAATATTTTTTCTTTGGCGATCTTTCTCTCAGCCAAAAGCGCCTCAACATTTTTCATCATTCCTTCAGGACCGCACATGAGGTACGTAGTCCTGTCGATTCCCCAATCCGGTATGCGCTCAAATAATTTAGTAAGCATCTCATGATTGAGCAAGCCAGAGTAACCCTGCCAGTTCATAGGCGCATTATCCAGCACATGGATCACATGCAATCTTCCTGCATGGGTGATCTGTAGTTTTTCAAACTCATCTTTAAAGATGATACTATCAATATCGCGGTTGCAGTAAATAAGAGAGCAGATACTTTCTGGTTCCTGGGTAAGTGTACTTTTGATCAGCGACATCATTGGGGTAATGCCAGAGCCTCCGGCAAACATGATCAGGTGTCGCTTATTTTCTTTTTTGTATTCTGTGGTAAAGTGCCCGGTAGGCGCCATCACTTTTAAAGAATTACCCACCTTAAGATGATCGGGTAGCCAGTTGGACATCAGGCCTTTTTCAACACGCTTTACGGTGACTACAAGATCCGCATCGGTAAAGGGTGACGAACTTAGTGAATAGGCTCTGCGCACCTCTTTGCCTTCAACAGTTGCAATTAAGGTTAAGAATTGACCTGCCTTGTAGGAGATCTTATTGGCTGGTTGCTCAAACACAACACTGATAGCATCCTTTGTTTCCTGAACAATGCTCTTCACTTTCAAATCAAAATAATGTGGACCATTATGAACGGATGCCACTTCTTTCTTCTCACTCTTCTTAAAAAAAATGAAAGCCATACGAGTAGTTGTTAATACCTATTGCAAAATTAGCAGTCTATGGTTGATAGTCCATAGTCTTTAGAATAAAAGCCTGAAACTAGCCTATATATTAAGCCAATAGGTAAATTTCAGCACCAATGCGCGGTTTTTACTCTGCAGGTGCTCTGGTAGGTAGTTTTCTGTGTAAACAATAAAGAAATCAGAGGCCGGTTTATATCGCCATTGAAAGCGTGCGTTTAAGTTTACGTTATCATACCGATTATTGTATTGAACAAACGTAGTTAGAAACAATTTGTCTGTTAGAGTAAAATCTAACCGCGGACTTAACAAAACAAACTTAGCACTTCCATAAGCCGGTGGCAGAACGATGTCATTATAATCATACGTCAGAGAAAAACTTCCATAAGGCTGAACACGGTATGACATCGTGCCGGCAATACCAATCCTGTTTCCATTATAAAACTGGCCACCACCTAAAGTAACGATATACGTAAAAAGCTTCCGTGTATTTGACATGTACTTTATTTCAATTTCATTCCATTGATACATCTCTCCCTTAAGGAAGGTTGAATCTCCTTTGGGGTCTAATACATTGAAGTCGGCAGGCAGCTTCTGAAAAATATTTTTTAATGATGCAGTTAATATTGCCGTGGTTCTAAAGTTCATTATTGAGCGAAGGGTGATGGTTCGATCTGTAAGTGTACCATCAGGAATATAGTTAGTATCGTACGTTACACCTGGGTTTATTAATACTAATGGTCCTGACTTCGGATAGAATTTCAGATCCATCATTGAAAGACCACCAATCGTACCTGGGTATATAGCAAGGCTCGGAACAAACCCTGTTTCCGCATTGAAATTTTTTCCAAGGCTTATAAATCCACTCATGAAACTAAAGTGACGTCTGCTATAGCTTCCGAAACCACCAAATGAATACTGATCCTTATCAGAAAAGTTATCGAAGGAATGATGATAATAGGCCTTTCCTCCCCACTTGTTATCAGCCGTGATCAGGTTGAAGTCAACGCCAGCTACACGATTATACGTGTTGAGCTTTGGCACGGTGTCGGTTCCATTCCACACATTTTTTACCAGGCTTTCATGATAGTACTTATCTGGGTCATACTCACCCAATCCCATCGATTGCTTATTCACCATAAAGACATCCACATTTGATCGCTCAAAAACTTGTTTCTGCAATACGCCCACTGTGTAATTCTGACCCGGCAACCCCAATGACTTTTTCTCTTTGGTTTGCAGGTTCATTAGTCCTACTCTCCATTTTTGTCCCAACTTACCGCTGATTCGCGCACCGTAAGAAATAGGAACGCGTACCAGGTAACCAGAGGTGTCGTTGACCAATCCGATTCTTCGTGAAAAGAAGGGTTGTGTAATAGACGTGAATCCGGGTGCCGAAAACAGATCACTGTTTTCTAAAAAAAACTGTCTTCTTTCCGGATATTGAAATTCGAAGCGCGTCAGGTTAATAACTTGCTTATCCACCTCCACCGTTGAAAAATCTGGATTAACAGTGAGGTCAAGGTTAAGTGATGGGGTAATACCCACCTTGGCATCAAATCCAGCATTGAATGTATTCTTTGATGTTCCATTCTCATGATCTTTTGATGAGGAGGCAACGGTATAGGGGATCAATGAAATGTTGGTACCTGCATGCGGAGCCGGAGTCTGCCATTGCAGCTGCCCAGTCCAGGCAAGCGATGATGGAAAAAATTGAATAGGTGTAGCAATCCAACTGGAAACCTGGTTTCTTTTTAAATCCTGGCGAACAAAGTTTACGTTCCAGGGCTGACCTTGATTATATCGGAATGACTTAAATGGAATTGCTGTTTCTGCAATCCAACGATCATCCAAACGCTTCACGGCAGAGTACCACTTATTATCCCAGTTACTATTGTACCCATCCTGACCTGATCCACCGCCTGACATCACCCCCTCACGCTGCACACCATAGGGCGAAATACCAAAATAGAATCCATTGGTGTGATCGTTATAGGGATCCAGGTACATGGCCATATGATCGTTAAGTGACCACTCAAAGTCTCTGCGGAGGGATTGAACGACATTCGGTTTATTGTCATCATAACATACGTAGGATACATAGAAAAAATCATCATCAAACGTAACCCTCACTTCTGTCTGAAAAGTTGGTGCTATTGAATCCGTTGGGTAGTTAAGAAAAAAATTGGCGCCAACAGCAGCAGACTTCCAGTCTTCTTCATCGAGGATGCCATCAATTTTAATGGCACCAGTTGCTTTTGTTATCGACAGCCCAGTGCCTGGCTTGTTCTGAGAATAAGCCATCGGAGAGATCAAAATGAGTAATACGAGTACTGCTAAAACTGCCGGTCGATACATAAGGGGTGCAAATTTATAAAAAGTTAATAATGAACAATTCTAAATAGTACGAGTGGTATAATATTTAGATATTATGTTCAACTGAACTTCAGAGCCAAATAATAAAGGCTACTAACAATACCCCTTGAAATCACAAATAATAGTCACTTTATTTTTCCGTAACTTTACTAAATGAATAAAGTGGAAGTAATTACAAGGGACGAAAAGGATATGGAAAAACTTGTTTCCTATCAGCTTCTGAGCCCGGCTGAAAGAATGATCAATATGCTTAAGCTGATGGAACTTTCTTATTACCTCCGTTCAGCCAAAGCAGTATCTCCTGACGAATCTAATAATGCTAACATTATTGAGTTGAAGGTAGCAAATGGAATTAAGCGATAAGCTAAAAGATATTTTAGAGAATTTTATACTTACCTTAAACCAGTATGAGGTTGATTATATTGGTGTAGGTCTTTGATGCCGATAAAACCATACTGCGGTTACCATTGGATTATTTTAAAATTGAATTATTACCGGGTCTATACGAAGGCATGAAATCTGATCAATCAAGAAAAGATTTTAATATATCACTTAAAAGATGGAAGAAAATCGAATTGGAAACGGAGTGTTTAAAGTATTAAGCTTTGAGGATTTAATTCATTGCAAGGAATTATCAGGACGACCGAAGGACCTGCTTGATATTCTTGAATTAAGAAATGTCCGGCAAATTAGTGATAACCTATCTAAAGGATCAACGAACACCTAATCCCAATTCATTTTCGTAATTTCGGGCTTTAATGAGTATCCTGTGCAACTAAATCCTCTTACTGCTATTTCGCCTCTGGATGGGCGCTATGCCGGAACAACCAGGCCATTGGCTCCCTACTTTTCAGAATTCGGATTAATAAAATACCGCATTCGCGTGGAGGTTGAATATTTTATTGCACTCACTTACGCGCTGCCTGAATTGTCTGGATTTTCAAAAGACCTGGAAGGGAATCTCCGTAGTTTATATGAAACCTTCAGTGAAGCAGATGCTGCTGCGATCAAAGAAATAGAAAAAACCACCAACCACGATGTAAAAGCGGTTGAATATTTCCTGAAGAAAAAATTTGATCAACTCAACTTATCACAGTATAAAGAGTTCATTCACTTCGGACTCACCTCACAAGATATCAATAACACCGCCATACCACTTTCCATTAAAGAGTTTATGGACCGTGAATTTTTGCCTGCATTGGATAAACTGGTCAATGAATTAACGACCCGCTCCATCGAGTGGAAAGATATTCCCATGCTGGCACGCACCCACGGACAGCCCGCGTCTCCCACCCGGTTAGGAAAAGAAGTATATGTATTTGTTGAGCGTTTGAAAAAACAACTTGAGCTGCTTCAGACCATTCCATACTCGGCAAAATTTGGTGGTGCCACTGGAAATTTCAATGCGCATCATGTTGCTTATCCGGAAATCAACTGGAATCATTTTGCCAATCTTTTTGTAAATGTTCAGCTGGGACTGATGCGCAGCAACCCTACCACACAGATTGAACATTACGATAACATGGCTGCCTTGTTTGATAATCTCAAGCGGATCAACACCATCCTCATCGATTTCACTCGTGATGTTTGGCAATACGTGGCCATGAATTATTTCAAGCAGAAAATCAAAGAAGGCGAGGTGGGATCCAGCGCTATGCCGCACAAAGTAAACCCTATCGATTTTGAAAATGCGGAAGGAAACCTCGGGTTAGCCAATGCCGTGTTCGAACACCTCGCTGCCAAACTTCCAATCTCAAGGTTACAGCGCGACCTAACGGACTCAACGGTACTAAGAAATATCGGTGTACCCCTCGCACACACGTTTATTTCTCTCAAGTCATTGGAAAAGGGAATTGACAAATTAGAACTTAACCAGGCAGCGATTGATCAGGACCTTGAAGACAATTGGGCGGTAGTAGCCGAGGCAATACAAACCGTGCTGCGTAGAGAAGGGTATCCAAACCCTTATGAAGCACTTAAGGCACTTACGAGGAAGAATGAAAAGATCACCCAGGAAAGTATGCACACCTTTATTGAAGGCCTGGAAATTACGGGCGACTTAAAAGCGAAGCTAAAAGCGATCACCCCGTTTACGTATACCGGATTGTGATGAGGATGTCATGATCTTCCTTACTTCATCATTCATCATTCGTTAATCGACATTCATCATTCAAATTTGAATACGGAATATCCAATGATGAATAATGATTTCTGAAGTGGAAACGTAATTCCAGACACCTCTCCAACAAAACGGTCATTCCGGGCGAACAGGATGAAGTATCAGGAAGAAGTGATCAAGAAACAATTAAAAAGAAATTCATTAAGAGAATAGTGAGACCCGGAATCCCGATCGGCCAAAGCCCACATTCATTGTCTCATTCATCATTCGTTAATCGACATTCATCATTCAAATTAGAATAATGAATATCCAATGATGAAT
Source organism: Cyclobacteriaceae bacterium (assembly GCA_043774805.1). Taxonomy (GTDB): domain Bacteria; phylum Bacteroidota; class Bacteroidia; order Cytophagales; family Cyclobacteriaceae; genus ELB16-189. The sequence continues at coordinate 85,150 of JAYVTB010000162.1, forward strand.
AATGATTTCTGAAGTGGAAACGTAATTCCAGACACCTCTCCAACAAAACCGTCATTCCGGGCGAACAGGATGAAGTATCAGGAAGAAGTGATCAAGAAACAATTGAAAAGAAATTTATTAAGAGAATAGTGAGACCCGGAATCCCGATCGGCCAAAGCCCACATTCATTGTTTCATTCATCATTCGTTAATCGACATTCAAAATTTGAATAATGAATATCCAATGATGAATAATGATTTTAGAAGTGGAAACGTAATTCCAGACACCTCTCCAACAAAACCGTCATTCCGGGCGAACAGGATGAAGCATCAGGAAGAAGTGATCAAGAAACAATTGAAAAGAGATTTATTAAGAGAATAGTGAGACCCGGAATCCCGATCGGCCAAAGCCCACATTGATTGTTTCATTCATCATTCGATAATCGACATTCAAAATTTGAATAATGAATATCCAATGATGAATAATGATTTCAGAAGTGGAAACGTAATTCCAGACACCTCTCCAACAAAACCGTCATTCCGGGCGAACAGGATGAAGCATCAGGAAGAAGTGATCAAGAAACAATTAAAAAGAAATTCATTAAGAGAATAGTGAGACCCGGAATCCCAATCGGCCAAAGCCCACATTCATTGTTTCATTCATCATTCGTTAATCGACATTCGAAATTACTTGCCGTCTGAGATGTTATCTCTTCAAACACGGGTCTGAGTTCCGATGTCAGGCGAAAAACACATGACCGAAAACATAATGTGATTTTTCAACCCCGGAGGGGTGACACATGGGTAGCCATGGGTTTTAACCCATGGTATTCATAAATTAAAAAAATAATTCGCGCCACAGAAAAGGTCAGATCGATCTTCACAAGTTTTGGCGAGGACAGATGAATGACGTTGGGACGACTGCATTTTTAGTCCTCGGCAGGAGATAAAACCTGGCATGGAGGAAAATCCCAACCAGACAGTTGGTCTGGCGTATCACCAAAATTTGAATATTAGAAATAAGTCTCATGTGCTGATTTTGCCTTTATTCTTTCCGCCCTGGGACGCTGGGTGCATGCAGAAATTTATTGCTTAAAGTTCTGTGGGCTGGCATTCTTTAATAATATCACTATCAGTAATTATGTAACAAACTCTCTTTTCATTAAGCCAGGGCTTTTGAGAGCTTTCCTCGTTTGAGAGAATATTTTCTTTAATGTCGAGGACCTGATATCTTGAACCATCACCATTACCCAGACGCCAGTTCTCACCATATATCTGTTTAAGTATGACCTCCAGCTTATCAGCTTTTAATTTGTTTTCTGCAACCCAATCATCAGGTAACCTATACCAGGCAACGAAATACTTTTTGTTCTCAGGATTAAACGTATAATTTTCAATATAATCGTTCCAGAAACTTAATGTATCGGTTATCGTCAGTTCCAGGTATTTAGTCATAGTAAATCTCCAGCGGACTCAAAATTATTCAATTATGTCTGCAAAAAAATTCCTGGACGCTTTTTCGCAGAGGCTGAACGGTCGACTTGCCTTGCCTGCAACAGTTTGGTGCTTGTAACGGTCGGGGTTTTTGCCGTGTCAGATGTTAGATTCAAATCGGTAATGGTATACCGTATCGGTTTCTTATTGATCTGGTTCAGTATCTCGTAAAACTCGCTGATCATTTTCAATCCTTTTCCTTTCCTCCTGGTGTTTTCAGCAGCCTTTGTTCTGCCTACACCATTATCCTCAATGGTAAGCTTCAGGTAATCCTTTTGTTTTTCTATTGTTATAAACAGTTTACCGCCCCCCGTTAGCGGCATGAGGCCGTGCTTGATGGCATTCTCGACAAACGTCTGCAATGACATGACGGGCACAATTTGCTGGCGGGTCAGCATCCACCTCTCCATTGATGGGCAGGGAAAAACAGCTGTCCGACAAATAAGTCTTATACTGCTGGTAAAGCAGTCCATACAACTCCCCGAACACAT
>JAYVTB010000163.1:0-36185 GCA_043774805.1 Cyclobacteriaceae bacterium
CCGTTCATAACTGGATGGCCTTGGCACTCTCACTGCGTGACCTGGAGATCTCCGACTTTCCCATCAACAATAAAAGTTATAACCTTTCATATTGTGGTCACGATCTTTAATTCTAAATAAGAACCATCATGTTGCAGGAAGATGTTCAAATATTAAATCGTCTCGGTAAACAGTTTATACCGGATGTTACCAAACCCCAGGTGCCTGGACCATTTAAAGGAAGGCCCGAAATATCCGTAGAAAAAATTGATGAAGATGCCCTTGTCGCACTTTGTCCAACACAAGCTATTAGCAAAGCACCTGTAAGTATTGACATGGGCAAGTGCGTGATGTGCGGAGAATGCGCTTTTGCCTTTCCCAATAAAATAAAATTCACCACTGACTATAAAATTGCTACCAACGTACGTGAGCGACTCATTATCAAAGAAGGAGATTTAAATATAATAACGCTCGATGAAAACAAAGTGCGCACCGAAATACGCTCGATGTTTGGCCGGTCATTAAAGTTGCGCGAAATATCTGCAGCGGGAGCCAATGCCGATGAAGCCGAATTAAATGCCTGTGGGAATCCCAACTTTGACATGGGTCGATTTGGTATTGAGTTTCTTGCCTCACCACGTCACTGCGATGGCATCGTAATTACAGGTCCTATATCCTTTAACATGTCTGAAGCCGTTCAGGTTTGTTATGATGCAGTGCCAAATCCAAAAATGATTATCCTTGTAGGCACTGATGCCATTAGCGGTGGAATTTTTGCAGGTAGCGGTGCATTGAACCGAAGCTTTCTCGACAAATATCCTGTTGATCTTTATGTGCCGGGCAATCCGCCCCATCCACTCACTTTTGTTAATGGTGTTTTAGATTTAATAAGGGGTAAAAAATAGTGGCTGTCAACTTTCGCTGACAACCACCGAACTTAAACCAAAAACACCTGATATTAAGAAGATCGATAGGCCATATCATAAATGGACTTCACATGTGGTCCGAGGAATACGCGGGCATACATACGAATAATGGCCAGACCGTCAATCACAAAAGCCAGGGACACAATCAAGGCCAGTATAGGTTGGTCTTCATGTATATGAGTGAAAATTAAATCTTCACCAATGAAGGCAGGAGTAATTGGGAACCCGGAAACACCCAAACAAGCCAGTAAAAATATAATTGCAAACCGTGGATGGCGATGCGAATGTCCATGAAACTGATCTAAATCAATACTTCCTTCATGGGACTTAAGCCAGCGCAACACCATAAAACCCAATATGCCCGAAACGGCAATACCACTCAGGTAGAAATGCACCTGGTCGAATGAAAACGATTCATTGAATGAGATAGCAAGCGCAACCCAAAAGTGGTTCATCACCAGCAATAACCAACTCACACGTGCATGGATGCGTTCAGTAAATGACTTAAGTAAAGTAATCAGCGCAACCAACGAAAAAACATAGGGCAGATACACCTGAATTGAATCAGGCACAATATCCCGGTTATAAACGAAATACAGTCCTACCAGGTAAAGCGGAATTAAGAAGTAAATGGCTCGCTGCAACGAAAGGAATTCCATCTTACGCCCAGCGGCTTTCATGGGATTCCACAAATACTTATACATGATTGTATCAAGATTCCACTCTTTCAAACACAATATGTATAATGTGTATTCCAGTTTTTTTGGAAAAGAATCCTCCACGGTATGCTGCCGTGGTATATAACTATAAAACTGCTCACGGATCAGGTAGCTCACGACAGAAGGTGATACCAATAATTGGTACGTGCGTAAAAATGCATTTCCAGCAAAATGTATTAAGGCAACTACTTCGAGGCCTGCAGCAATTTCAATAAAGATCAGGCCTATTTGAGCAATAGACGCATAGGCAATCTGACTTTTGACAGAAGATTGTACCCGCGCTATCCCCGTAGCAATCGCACTGGTAAACAATCCTCCAAGACCAATGATGATACGCACCGATAGCTGATGATCCCAAAATGGAAATGTACGCAATAGCAAAAACGCACCCAGGTGAACTGAAAGTGATCCATAAAATATTGCACTGCTTGGCGTAGGACCCTCCATGGCTCGGGGCAACCATGACGAAAACGGAAACATAGCCGACTTAGCCGATGCCGAAACCAAAAACATCAATGAAATGAATATACCTATCCACGAATGATTCAAAAGATGCTCGTGCACCAATTCGTAGTTGTTCAGTTTTAAAAAGGTAATATTTTCATGAAATAAATGATGCGCCATCCACATAGCCAGAATCAGCCCTATATCACCTACCCGGTAAATTGAAAATACCTTCACTGCATTCTTAACCGGCAGATAACGATCTCTATAAAAAGCAATCAACATAAATGAAGATATTCCTAATATCTCCCAGCCGATAAAGAGGGTTTCCAGATTTCCCGAAAATATGGCAATGTTGTAGCCGAAATAGAAAAATAGAATGGTGTTAAAAAAACGCTTATAACCACTCTCGCGATGCATGTAATAACGACTGTAAACCGTGACAAGGAAAGTCAGAAATGATCCAACTACCGCATATACCGCAGTGACCCTATCAAAATAAAAATCAACAAAGAATTCATAGTCGTTCGTCTTGAACAATACAAAATCCTTGAAGTCGAGCGTGGGGAAACCGTGCAACAACCAGTAAATCAAAAAAACCTGGAAGCTTACAAGATGAAGTCCTACGGTAGTGAAAGCAGCAGCAGAAATTAATGGTTCTCTCTTTTTTGGAATCAAGAGACTAATCACATAGCCTGCTAATGGAATCAGTATAAAAAATTGAAGATAAAAGTCCATAACTTATTCGTGTATTGAGTAGACAGGTAAATTTTCTTGATGCGACTCTAAAATGGTATCCAGATCAGAAACTTCTTCCGCATTCGGCCTCAAAGGTTGATATAATTCAAAGCGTCCTTCATTAAATACATACAATTCCTGTGTTTCAGGATGAACTACCACCAAATGAACCCATTCATTGATAAACCATTCATAGGTTGCTGGTTCTTTTTGAATTGTTTGCAGGACCACTTCAGGGAAATGTTCTATAATAATCATAAGGCGAACGGGATCGTGCAATTCAATCATTTGACTTGGTAAGCCAGGGCGCAAGTCTCCGTCAATACCATTTGCTACACCAATCAAGCCCATCACGTTATGAGGAAGTTTTGTTCCTGCACCGAGTTTCTGATTGTCTACTCTTGAGAAGAAATACTCCAGATTAATACCTCCGCATACAGGCCCCAGGGGACGAATTATATTAACCAGCAATTTACCTTCCGGGTCAGTAGCATAATCATATGAATTTAAAAACGAGCGTCTATCCAAAAACAGGTGACGTGATAAAGCTCTGCGGCCTACAATGCACAAAGAGTTGGTTGCGTGATTGAGTTCTGGCCTGGGCTCAAACAAAGACACTGACCGTGTCTTCATACCTTCATGAACTTCTTCAGATTTCATAAAGGAGTTGATATTCTCAAACCTTCTCGAACGTTCCTTTGCATTCATATGCAAAGCCCGATCAAAAATGGCCAGGTTGCGCTTATGGGCATCGTGGTTTATTGCGGAAAGTGAATCCTCATCAAAAAATTCAACTTCATCACGGGTGGTATCGTGTAACCCTCCAACAAATTGGGTCTCATCAGGAATTTCAATACCTCGCGCATTCAGGATTGCTCTCACTTTGGCATGATTGGCCATATAACAAATTACGCGTGAGTTTACAGAACCAGCACGGCCTGAACATGCACCGCAATCATAAGCAGCAAAATGGGGGTTATTCACACTACTCGATCCATGTGAAACCACATAAATTAGTTTTGAAAAATTCTTTATCAACCCAATTGAACGAAGTAATCCTTCTACACGGTTTGCCATTTCTTCATGATTGAATCCAATTTGCAAGCCATTCTCTATATGGCTCTGGCTCTTGTTTTCAATAGTAAGTTTTGCACGTTTATCCATGTGCTTGAACGAAGTAGCCGTTGCCGGTCCCATTGTTGGTCTGAAAATATTCACAAACAAACTCAGTGCCGACCAAAAGCCTAAGGTTTGTGTAATCAACCATCCACTGAAAAGGGAGTGAGAATATTTGGTAAAGTGAGCATCGTGATCGTGCTTTCTTCGAATACCTACCTCCTTAATCAGATATTTTGGTGTAACAGGTGCAGGACAAAGTTTAGTATAAAATTTCCCATGGTCGGGTTGAAAATAAAATTCTACCCCAAAAAATCCCGGAGTACCGAAGGTTTCACAATTCGGATCATCATGCTCCAGGTGCCTTCGTATGGAGCACTCGCGATCGTCAATGCAAAACATAGCCTGAAAACTGGGAGTAGCTTTTTGCTCATAATATTTAGCACCCTTAATTCCAGCTAATACGCCATCATAATAACTCCACTCGAATGCTTCCTGCCACATCATTGTTATTTCATCGAGTTCTGTAACAGGCACCTTTGTAAATAATGGTGTAGGGAGTTTCCTTATTACTTTGCCGAGCGGTTTCCATTGTTCACCAAAGTGATCATCCAACGCATCAATCTCCAGTAGCAGCTCAAAAGCAATTAGGTCGTGAAGCGAAATCTTTCTTCGATCAAGCAAGGTTTGTGGCTGATCTTCAATGGTAGAAACCATGCCCGACCAACCTTGGTGAGCGAACTGCTGATCGTAAAGATATTGCTTATAGAGCGATTCGTCACCAATCAATATTTTCAGCAGGCGGGAAATATTTGCCTGGCCACCAATCAATAGTTTTCGGGCCCGACTGGTTTTGAAAAAACTGGCAAAGCTCTTCCTTTCCATTTCACGGATGGAAGCCAGCAAATCCTTGTGCCATACGGGAAATCCCCACATGGATATTCCCTGATCAAGATAAGAACATAGGGTGCGAAACAATAATGGGTGCACCAGAGAGTCCATGTCAATCTTATATTCTCTCTTCCAATTTGCCCGAAGGGCACCAATGCGAGGAGAGTCTTTATGATAATTCCCTTCCAGCATTTTTTTCGTCCAGGTTGCAAGCTGATCCTGTCCTTTACGCTTTAAAATTATCCTGTCAAGAATTTTATTGTTGATTTTCTTTTCTTGATAAAGTGACCTGTACTCGGAAAGCGAAAGTGACACCCGATAACCAAAAATGGCTGAGGCATCGTAAATAGCATTACTGAATTTCTCCTTTTGAAATGCATGCAAAGTATTATGATGAATGAAGTCTTTGAGTGGAGCCTGCGCAGGGAGGTAGTGCTTCAACTGATGAATAACTTCGTGTTCGTTGAATAAATGATTTTCTGTTTCTTTCATAAAAGATATTAATGACGAAAGTAGTCTGATTATAAAATTAATAAGAAGGACATCCCTTGAATAAGGAACTGAAAAAAATCAGATCAGCAATGATCGTATGATGATATACCGGGGCTGATGCTCACATTTAAGAGAAACCTGCCTGGGTTGAAATTTCAGATTGACCGATTGCAGGAAAAGAATGGGCTCGGGTAAAACTGCCAGCAGAGGCAAAGAAGTTACGGAGTGGGTAGCCGCTTCTTCTTCTCTTTCGCGTTCCTCAAAAGGTAGTTGAGTATCCAGTTTAGAGGGTGTACCCGATGTAGCGCTAATGCTGACCTGCTTAAAAATAGCACCGTTTGAACAATTCAACGTCTTGATCAGAACAGGGGTGAACAAAAAGAAAACCAATACGATACTTATTAAAGTTAGTATGGGATTTTTTCTTTTCATCTAAGCAAAGGTATAAAATTCCTCAGGCCATCAAAAAATGAAGTGAGTACGGACTTCAACGAAAGCTATCCATCACGGGTTATTGGCTCAAATTACGTACGGAAAAGACTCCATAACAATCGTTTGCTGCCTGAAAAGAATCAGGTATTTGAAAAATAATCAAAATATTGTCAGACATTTGTACCAACGACACGTATTCATGCTGTTGAGATATAATAAGATTTTGAGAGTTTTATCGATCCTACTCTTCAGTTTAGAACTGCTGGCGCCCGCTTTGCTGCTAGGGGCTCCTGAAAATAATTTACATTCCGCGAATACAGTCAGTCACATCACCAATCAAAATCAGCCCATAGATCTTATCAGTCATTTGATTTTTGAAGAGACCAATAGTGAAGAGCGCGAAGGAAAGGATGATTGCTTTCTCAGCGTTTGTTTCATCGAAGTCTTCAGCGACCTTCAAAAATTTCAACCTGTCCACATTAACTGGTCACTTCCCAAAGACCGGTTCGACATACAACCTTCCCTGTTCACTCTTCATAGAGTTCTACAAATCTGATTTTACTTTTTTATTGATGTAGGCATTGCCTTACATCTATTGACTTCCTCTCAGCAAAGTCATATTCTATTTGTTAAAAAAAATAAACTCGTTTTTTGGTTTAGCCCTCGGCACAAAAAAAAATTAAAATGAAGACATTAGAAATTCCTAAAGATGGATTAGAAGGATTAAAACAAAACTGGAGCACTGATGCCCTATCTGGTTTTTTAGTTTTCCTCCTTGCTTTACCCCTTAGTTTGGGTATAGCAAAAGCCAGCGGGTTTCCCGCTGCTATGGGTGTACTAACCGCTATGATTGGCGGCTTGGTCGTAAGTATTTTTCAGGGCGGAAGATTGACTATTAAAGGCCCTGCAGCTGGATTGATTACAGTTTGCGCTGCTGCAGTTTCAGATCTGGGCGCGCTTAACATTGAAGGAGTAACTGGCGTGCAATTAGCCTGCGGAGCCATTATAATTATGGCAATAATCCAATTTGCATTTGGCCTTTTAAAATTTGGATCCCTGAGCGATTTCTTCCCTCACTCGGCAGTCCACGGTATGTTAGCTGCCATTGGTGTGTTAATCTTCGCTAAACAGTTTCCGGTATTGCTTGGTGTTGATGCAGCATTAACTAAGGGCCTTTCTCCCATTGAATTATATACTCATATTCCAACATTTCTCACTCACGCAACTCCTCAGATTGCAATTGTTGGCGTTTTGAGTTTAGTGATCATTTTTGGATTACCGGCCCTTGGAGGAATCTTTAAAAAGATACCCGCCCCAATGGTGGTACTGTTAATTATGATTCCATTTGGAATTTTCTTGAATCTTAAAGAGGTGAATCCAACCTCATTAGTTGCTATTGGTGATTTTTGGAAAGATGTAAAATTCAATGCAAGCTTTGCTGCTGTAGGAACAGGGGTTTTCTGGAAATATGTGATCATGTTCTTATTTGTGAACAGTTTGGAGTCATTACTTACTGTAAAGGCCATCGATGGATTGGATCCCTTTAAACGCAAATCAAATTACAACAAAGACCTTAGCGCACTAGCCGTAGGAAATGGCGTTGCGGGAGCATTTGGTGGACTGCCTATGATTTCAGAAGTAGCGCGTAGTGCAGCGAACGTTGCCAATGGGGCGAAAACACGTTGGGCAAATTTTTTCCATGGCTTATTCCTTTTGATTGCCATGTTGGTATTGATTCCTGTTATTGAGATGATACCAACAGCAGCCCTTGCTGCAATGTTGATCGCAGTGGCGTACCGTTTGGCTTCTCCTAAAGAATTTATCGGCACCTATAAAATTGGTCCAGAACAGTTGGTCATCTTCGTTGTAACGATTATTGTTACCGTTGCCGAAGATTTATTGATGGGTGTTGCAGCCGGTATATTTGTGAAGTTCGTCTTCCATATTGTTAACGGTGCACCAATTAGCAGTTTATTTAAAGCTGATTACACAATAAACGAAACAGAAAAATCATATCAAATTGATGTAAGGGGTGCTGCTACTTTTTCCAATTTTCTTGGATATAAAAAAATGTGGGCCACATTGAAGGCGGATAAAGACATTACATTCAACTTCAGTGGAGCAAAACTAGTTGATCACTCCTTCATGGAACAACTTCACCACTTCGAAGAAGATCGTCATGCGGCCGGTAGTCATGTTGCGTTGATTGGGTTAGAGAAATTCAATCCATTGTCCAGCCATCCGCTAGCTGCACGCAAAACCGGAAATGGAAAGATGAATAAAATTGAAATTCAACTTACTCCCCGTCAATCACTATTGTCCCAATTTGCTGAAAAAGAGGAATGGATGTTTTTCCCTCAAAAAGTTAAGAGTTCCTTAAAGTATAAGGACTTTCCAATTCAAAAAGGGAACAAAATTCCGTTTGAAGAGAACATTCTGGTTCAATATTCTGATGATGGCAAAATTGAAGCAAGTGATATTACACTTCAAGAAGGCGCAGGGCAAGCCAAGAGTGAATTTCATATGACCCTGGTTCAATTAAGCGATATGGATGTTCAAATTCCTGATTTCGCATTAGAGCCTGAAAGTCTTTGGTCTAAACTAATGGAAGGTGTTGCCGGAAAGGATATTGACTTTGAAAACAACGCTGATTTTTCTAAAAAATATTACCTACACGGTGAAAATGAAATGGCTATAAGGGCATTTTTTAGTGAGCCAATCATTCAGTTTTTAGAGAATCGCGAAGAAATGCATATCGAATGTCATAGGAACAGACTGGTCTTCTATAAAAAGAAAGACTTATTGGAGCCTGCTGAAATTGTGTATGTTGCCAAATTTGCAAGAGAGTTGGTATCCTTGATTCATCACAAGGAAACTCAGACTGCTTGATTCTTTCAAGGAATGGGTTGTTACCCATTCCTTTTCTATTTTATTATTAAATATATTTTTAGATATATGAACAAAATAATTGTTTCATCGGCTTTACTATTGGTCTCCGTTTTCTCTTTTGCTCAAGACAAACCTAAAGAAATTTCGGAATTAAAGATTAACCTTAACGAGCAGGGCAGTCATTATATTAAAGCTACTTTCTTGAACCAGGTGTGGTTTCGCTATAACCAAAGCAATCCAGGTACCAAGGTGATGAATGACCCCACCAGTCAAACATTTGATATCGGCCTGAGAAGAACCCGATTTCAAATGTATGGTCAGTTGACAGATCGCGTATTTTTCTATTTCCAATTCGGACAAAACAACTTTAACTACCTATCGCAAAATTCAGGAAACAGAAAAATGCAGGCATTCTTCCATGATGCTTTGGGAGAATATCGGGTAACGAAGGGAAGTGAAAGACTAATTCTGGGTGGAGGACTCACCATTGCCAACGGACTCGCGCGTTTTAGCCAGCCAAGCATTGGCACGATCATGACGATGGATGTTCCTGTTTTTGCACAGGCAACAGTGGACCAAACAGATGAATTTTCGAGAAAGCTTAGCGCCTATGCGCGCGGACAATTAGGCAAGTTCGACTATCGTGTTGTACTGAGCGATCCTTTTCCAATAACTACCAATGGACAGACTCTCCCAGCTCTTTCCAACAACGCAACCTTTGCCCAAAAGGGCCATCAAAAACAGTATCAAGGGTTTTTCATGTATAACTTCTTCGATAAAGAAGCACACACCACTCCTTATATGACTGGTACTTACCTCGGCAAAAAGAAAGTGTTGAACCTGGAGGCTGGATTTATCAATCAAGGAAAGGCCACCTGGACAAAAGAAGGAACGGATACCACCTACCACACCATGAACTTGTGGTCCGCGGCTGTCTTTTATGATGCACCAGTTAATACTGAAAAAGGAACTGCACTCAATGCCTATGTCGGTTATTACAATTACGATTTCGGCCCCGGATACTTGCGCTACAATGGCATCATGAACCCTGCCTCATCCGTAAGTGGACCTTATCCCACCGGTAGCCACGGAAATGCGTTTCCTATGTTTGGTACAGGTAAAGTATGGTACACTCAGGTGGGATATCTGATGAAGAAAGATCTGTTGGGAGAGGACAACGGAACGCTGATGCCTTATGCCTCGCTCATGAGCGCCAATTACGATCGTCTTGATAAACAAATGAATGTAGTGGACGTAGGTGTAAATTGGTTTCTGAAAGGACACAGCAGCAAGTTTACACTCGACTATCAAAACCGGCCTTATTATGAACAACAGGGCACGGATTTAGTACGCAATGGAAGAAGAAGTCAGGTGGTACTTCAGTATCAGATCTTCTTTTAAGGTTTAGGTTAGTTTGAATTTGTGAAAAGGGTGTTCGTAAGAGCATCCTTTTTATTTTCAATCTTTAATAGTGAACTTAAATAGCCCAACACCGAACGCTAAAAAGATTAATAACAGCGACAAGAGAACAATGGTGAATTTGATAACAGAAAAATAGAATGCCATAGAAACCGTAAGATCGTTGACATCTGAAAGCGTAAATAACATCGCTAAATTTTCAATTAAGTCGCAACTGCCGGCAAACCAGATCACCAATGAAAAGAAGGTCCCTGCTGCAATTAAGTTTTTGTTTGCCGAAAAAGTTGTCGACACTTGACAGCCCAATGCAATGGCCCAGGCATATAAAAATATAAATACAAAGTCCAAAAAAATACTTAATCGGGCTTTTGATATCCCTTCCTCACCCCATTTATCCATAATCTGCTGAGCGCTCGTTACTGTCTTTGCCAATTCAAACTGCACAATATTGGAAGGAGTAAAAGGCCGCATTAAGATGATCCAGCCAACGGTGATTACCGTGACAATCCAGAATAGTTTTGGCTGTTTACCCATATCTTAACAAGATAAAACGATACAACCAATTTTCTGTTAATTTTGCAGTCCAAATTTACTCATGGATATAAAAGAAATATTTTCCGTTTCACTGATTCTCTTCTCGGTCATTGATATCATTGGATCAGTACCCTTTATTATTCTGATCAAGAAACGAGAAGGCAGAATTTACGCTGAAAAAGCTACTTTGATTTCTGCTGCCCTTATGGTGGGGTTTCTATACCTCGGTCTTTCGATTCTTAAACTTTTCGGATTGGATGTGGCTTCCTTTGCAGTGGCCGGTGCTATTGTCATTTTTATCGTGGCTATGGAAATGATACTTGGAATCACCCTAATTAAAGACGACCCGGATGCCAAAGGCACGGGTTCAATTGTACCCTTGGCTTTTCCACTGATTGCTGGTGCAGGAACCTTGACCACCATACTTTCACTACGTGCGGTGTATGAAGAATCAAATGTATTGATAGGTATTCTTTTAAATCTTGTATTTGTTTACATGGTCTTGCGATCAGCTTCGTGGCTTGAACGCGTTATTGGCAATTCAGGCTTTGCTGTATTGCGAAGAGTGTTTGGTGTAATTCTTCTCGCTATTGCAGTAAAAATATTCAAGTCTAATGTATTGCCTTTATGATTCGCATTTACACAGATGGCGCAGCTCAAGGTAATCCTGGGCCAGGAGGATTTGGTGTTATTCTCAAATTTAATCATCATGAAAAAGAACTATCTGATGGTTTTCGTCTTACTACCAATAATCGAATGGAACTGCTGGCCGTGATCACCGGTCTTGAAGCAATAAAGAAAAGCGGCATTGCAGTCACTATTTATTCCGATTCAAAGTATGTAGTAGATTCAGTAGAAAAGGGTTGGATCTGGGGATGGCAGAAGAAAAATTTCGCCAAAAAAGCCAATGCCGATCTTTGGCAACGTTACATTCCTCTTCATCAGAAACTCAAACCCAAATTTGTCTGGATAAAAGGTCATGCAGGCCATCCGGAAAATGAGCGATGCGATCAACTGGCTGTGCAGGCAGCAGAGAGCAAAAATTTACAAGCAGATCAATGGTATGAGCAAAATAAGAATAAAGAGGAAGATTGAATTTCAGGAAACATGTATATTTCGCCCTCTAACCTTAACCCATTGCCAGAACGAGCAGTGATTCAATCGTGATAAAATAATAATCGGTGATGCAGAAGCTATTTTATCAATCAATAAAACAATACTGTAGGTTAGCACTCAACTTCTATTTCAGGCAATGGCAGGTTCATGAAGTCGTGCCTATTCCACCTGGGCCATGCATTTTTGTATCAAATCATCAGAATGCTTTTTTGGATGCCATTTTAATCGCGTGCAGCATGGGCCGCGATCCATGGTTTCTCACCAGGGCCAATGTGTTTAATGGTAAGTGGGCGAAGAGAGTGCTCAACTGGATGCAGATGAGTCCTGTCTATCGCTTTCGGGATGGATTTAGCACGCTCCGAAAAAATGATGAGGTCATAGAAAATTGCGTGCAAATACTATCACAACAACAATCGATTTTAATATTTGGAGAAGGAAACCATAATGATCAATGGTATCTCAGACCATTACAAAAAGGTTTCGCCCGAATTGCGATAGCCGCTGAAGAAAGGAATAACTGGATGCTGGATGTAAAGATTGTGCCTGTGGGGGTTCAGTATGAATCGCATACAAATTTTCGTTCCAAAGTACTGGTGAGTTTTGGAACTCCTATTTCTGTCAAGGAAAACTATCAACCTGAACTAAGCGCTCAGGAAAATCTTGATCTGCTGATACAAAAAACCAGTGATGGAATTAAACCGCTGATGGTCCACATCGAGCCTGATCACTATGAAAGCAAATTCAATTTTTGGAAGGCTCACCGCCAACTCAGAAAAGATTTGGTTAAACAATTAAAAGAAGATCAGAATTTAGTTGCGACATATCCTGATGCTTCAAACCTAACTCCCCAACATGAGAAAGTACAACCATGGTGGAATCCAGTCCGCGTCTACGAATCCATTAATCATTTCCCCTCAAGATTTATGGTGAGGTGGTTCTTGAAAAAGAAGGTGAAGGACCCGCAATTTGTCGGATCCATTAAGTTTGCTATCGGGATATTGATTGTGCCGTTATTTTATTTCATTCAGACGGGCTTGTGCTTTGTCGTTTCACAGTCCTTGCTCATTTCCATTGTTTACTTTATCTCCCTTCCGACTAGTGTCTTATTGAGACGCTAATGGATTTCACGCTCCACCAGGGCAATTCCGTATCGACTTAATTCCTTAAGTACAGGATCATAAATATCCCTATCCACAGGAATAGCAACGCCCCGGCTTTTGATCTTACCCTCAAGTAAAAGTTTAGCAGCGATGGCAAGGGGCAATCCTACCGTCTTGGCCATGGCGGTATTCACTTCATCATCACCCGTTACCGTAAGGTGAGCCTGAATCTCCTTTTTCTTATCACCTGCATCGTAAACAAACCGATGCCACATCACAATGAAATCTTTATCACCAGCCTCTAGTTTCCAATTCTTATTGAGTATGTGCTCAAGAATTTGTGCCGGTGATCCTGATGCAATACCTACATTTTCGTCTGCAAATAATCTGCTCCAGCGTAATCGTTTCATCTCTTCACCCTCCGGTAAAAGTTTAAAATGAGCCATCACTTTTTCTTCTACAGAGGCTGATAAACGGCTATCCAGAAAAGAATTGAGAAAGCTTGAATGAGTCATGGACTCTACCCCTTCCATCTGATATGTGTCATCGCAGCAACCTAACTGAACCAACACAGTCCAGGCGCTGCAGAATCCCTTGTTACGGAGGGTACCTCTCAACATAGTTTTTATGTCTTTCAACCCATATGTATCAAGGTACTTTAACGAATCGCGATTAGCATAACCATCATATTCACCAAAGCCCGGAACGGAAACCGGGGTAGTACGCAAAAAAAGTTGTTGGTAAGGAATAAACTTAAATTCTCCTTCTTGCAAAAATTTAGCAGTTCCTTGCCCTGCCATCACCACATTACGCGGATTCCATGTAAACTTATAACGCCATGGATTTTCAGGATCTGTTTCGGGAGCAATAAGACCTCCTGTAAACGATTCAAAAGAAAGGAGTTTGCCTCCGGTTGAATTTATTGAATCAATAACCTGCATAGCACTCATATGATCGATGCCTGGATCCAGTCCGCATTCATTCAAAAAGAGAAGACCGCTTGCTTTTGCCTCTGCATCCATGGCTTTCATTTCATCGGATACATAACTGGCATTGAGTAAATGTTTTTTTTCTGCCAGGCAGATTTTTGCAACCCTGATGTGCAAGTGAGCGGGCAGCAACGAAATTACTACATCGCTGGCGGCAATGGCCTTACGGCTTCGTTCTGATTCGTCAATATTGAATTGAATTGCTCTGCCATGTGGAGAACCTCCAACCCTATTCTGGGCAGCGTCCAATGAAATGTCGCCCACGGTAATGGTCCAATTATGACTGGGTGCTTGTATTAACAAATAGGAGATCAATGCTGATGATGATCGGCCTGCCCCGACAACAAGAATAAACTTATGTTCCATAGAAAAAAAAGAAAACTAAAATTAACCTATTTATGTAGTAATATTTCATAAGAATAACTGAGTTTGCTATATTTCTACAACTACTTGGATTGCCCTCTTTGATCCATTAAACTTATATCCTAATTCTCACGATATGAAAGATTTTGAAACATTCAATGATATAGAAGAACTGGATAACGAATCAAAATATCTCATTCACAAAGCCAAGGAAGCAACCCAGCATGCTTATGCCCCCTATTCCAAATTTCATGTTGGCGCTGCCCTCATTCTGGAGGATGGAACACTAGTGACTGGCTCCAATCAGGAAAATGCATCATATCCTCTATGCATCTGTGCAGAACGTGTTGTTCTCTATACAGCTGCCACCCAATATCCCAATAAAAAAATTATGAAAATGGCTGTTGTGGCCCATCGCAAAAATCATAAAGATCTGACCCCAGCAACTTCTTGTGGCGCCTGCCGCCAAGTGATGAGTGAATTTGAAGAGAGGCAAAACAAACCGTTTGAAGTGATCATGTTAAAATCAAAGAATGAATGGATTAAGTGCGCTTCTGCCGAAAGTCTTTTACCTTTCGTATTCAAGCGGAACAATCTGCACGAACAATAAATATCACTACTGTGGAAAATTTAGAATTAGCGGGAACAGAAACTACGCCCTCTTTAACCTTTAACAAGAACACCAGCCAATTTAAAATTGAGGGCCGATCCTTAATGGAAGGTGCTGATGTATTCTATAAACCTTTGCAGGAATGGTTGATCGAGTATCGCAAAAATCCAAATCCAAAAACGGAATTGATCGTCCGCCTGGACTACCTGAATATTGAAACCTCGCGGCAATTTCTGGATCTATTTAAAATCATGGAGGGAATTCCTGAATCAAAAATTGTATGGCAATTTTCTGATGAAGACGAAGACATGGAAGAAATGGGACAAGAACTGGCAGAACTGGTACGTGTTCCTTTTGAATTTAGAACCAATTGATTTCAGTGCTAAGAACCATACCTCATGAGTGAAGAAATACTGAAGGCGCTCACGCAACTCTTCGCGATTATCACCAAACAGGATGGTGGAGTTACTGAAAATGAAAGGCAATTTGTCATCACTTTTTTCCAACAAGAGTTAGAGCATTCTGCCATTCAATCCTACCTTGATGTATATGATACCATCTCTGGTTATAGCACGCAAAGTGATCATCATGAAGATGAAAAGGGGGCTGTTCCTTCGGTAAAGGATTCTCTGAAAACACTGGCGATTTGTAAAAAAATAAACAAGACGCTAACCCAAAAACAAAAAGTAGTTGTGCTGATTAAGTTGTTGGAACTAGTCGGTTCTGATAAAAATTTTTCGGCCCAACGAATGGAAATTGTAAATGCGGTATCCACTGTATTTAATATCTCGCAGGAAGAATACAAACTGATAGAAAGCTTTATACTCGCGAACTCCATTTCTGCACTTGATTCTCCAAATATTTTAATCGCGAATGAAGCTGAAAAGCAGGAAGGAAGTCAATTAAAACATATTCATGCTCACCTCGATGGCACCCTGATCTTTTTGAAAATAGTCAGTGTGGGCATGTATTTTGTAAAGTACATAGGAACAGATTCGAACACGCTGAATGGATTTATCATGCAGCCCGAACGAATCTATCTCTTCTCGCAAGGCAGCACCGTAAAAACACAAGGCGGAAATGCCCTTTATTACAGCGATCTGGTAGCAGAATTTAACAATGAAATTAAATCGATCAGGCTGTCTTTCATTGCTGAAATTGAAGAGTTCAAGTTTCAGAATGGCGTAACTGGCATTCGGGATGTAACCATCAGTGAAGGCCCTGGCAAATTAATTGGTATCATGGGCGCCAGTGGTGCCGGCAAAACTACATTACTAAACCTACTCGCTGGCTTAGAAAAACCCGGTAAGGAAAAAATCAGGATCAATGGTTTTGATATCCACCAGGATAAAGATGAATTGGAGGGAGTGATTGGCTTTGTATCACAGGATGATCTCCTGATTGAAGAACTAACGGTGTATCAAAACTTATTCTTCAATGCAAAACTCTGCTTTGCCAATTTAAATGCCGAAGAAATTCAAGACCGTGTAATGAAAGTGCTGGAAGACTTAGGTCTTGAACAGCGCAAAGATCTTACCGTTGGAAATGTGCTTGACAAAAAAATTAGTGGAGGACAAAGAAAAAGATTGAACATTGCGCTGGAATTGATTCGCGAACCAGCGGTTCTTTTCCTGGATGAACCCACTTCCGGACTTTCGTCCAGGGATTCTGAAAACGTAATCGACTTGTTGAAGGAACTCTCCTTAAAGGGAAAATTAATTTTTGTAGTAATCCATCAGCCCTCCTCCGACATCTACAAGATGTTTGATAAGATGGTCATCATGGATTCAGGCGGATATCCTGTCTATTATGGAAACCCTATTGAGGCAGTAACCTATTTTAAGAAGGCAACCCATCAGGTAGACAGCAATCGCGGTCAATGTGAAATCTGCGGAAATGTGAATCCCGAGCAAATCTTTAATATCCTGGAAGCTAAAGTGGTTGATGAATACGGTCAATCTACCAATAAAAGAAAAATTACTCCCAGGGAATGGCACGAAAGGTATAAGGCTACCTTTAAGCCATCCCCCCAGGAAGAAGTGCATGATGAACCACCGCGTAACCTTCACCTGGCTTCGCGTATTAAACAAATATTCATTTTCACCAAACGTGACTTCCTTGCCAAACTAAGTAACCGGCAATATTTATTGATCAACCTGCTGGAAGCACCATTACTTGCAATCATTCTTGCGTTTATTATTAAATATAACAGCGCTCCAAACGGCAATGAATACGTCTTTCGATACAATGAAAATATTCCTGCCTTCTTACTGATGTCGATAATTGTTTCACTATTCATGGGACTGACGGTTAGTGCAGAAGAAATCATTCGTGACCGAAAAATTCTTAAACGGGAGTCATTCCTAAACCTGAGTTGGAACAGTTATCTTCTATCGAAGCTTTCTATTTTATTTCTATTGTCTGCCATTCAATCCCTCTCCTTTGTTGCGATTGGCAATTTGATCCTGGAAATCAAAGGGATGAACTTGGCTTTCGGTTTAATTTTATTTTCGACTTCCTGTTTTGCTAATGTAATTGGTCTGAATATTTCTTCAGCGTTCAACTCGGCTATCACCGTTTACGTTCTGATTCCGCTTCTCCTGATCCCCCAGATGATTCTAAGTGGCCTGTTGTTCAGTTTTGATAAGCTCAATGAATTAATCAGCAACAAAGGAAGAGTGCCTGTGATTGCCGATTTGATGGCCTCACGATGGGCCTATGAAGCCATGGCGACTTACCAATTCAAAAATAACGAATACCAACAACCTTACTTTGAATACGAGCGACTGGAGTCAATAGCCGATTTTAAATCTGCCTACCTGGCCGAAGAATTAAAAAAACGAAATCAATTTCTGGTTGATCATCTTGGTTCAAAAAATGATTCCATCCTTAAACAAGTTAACAGAGACAAAAAAATAATTTATACTGAATTAAGATTGGAACCATTCCGGGGTGGAATTGAATCACTTGACCTAAGAGGCATTTTTTCAAATGATGGTTATACGGCTAAGGCCGGAGGGCTGCTGGATCAATATTTTAACAACTATAAAAAGTACTATCAGGAACAGTATAACCTGAATACAAATATGGTAGAAAAGAAAATGGCCTTCTATGAAAGCAAAGGAGTCGACATTCATAAGGAGAAAAACCAATTTTTCAATGAAAGCCTGGCCGATTTGGTTCGTAATACAACAGTTAAGGAAAGGATATTGGAATATGAAGGCAGCCTGATACAAACTATCAATCCGGTTTTTCAGTTACCTCAGCCTACCCACTTCCTTGACTACCGAACAGCATTTTTTGTAGCCGAAAAAAACCTGGCTGGTTATTTAATCAGCACCTACTGGTTTAATTTCATCATCATCTGGTTGATGACCTTGCTCTGTTATATCTTACTCTATCTTGAGTTTCTCCGCAAAATCGTAGATTTCTTTGGCCGGTTTGAAAATTCCTGAACTCAGTTTTATAGCCTTTGGTAAGGATGTCTTAATTGTTAAATTTGTAATAAGACAAAATTTAACACGATGAGAATTTTAATCATTGGAATCTTAACTGCCTTTTTTGTCAGTTGTACCTCTGGGAAAAAGCCGGATGACCAGGAATTCTTAAATAGCATTGACTCTACCCAGCAAAAAACCGGGGTTGATGAAGAAGTCATCAATTCCATTCTTGATCAAATCCCAAGCCCGTTAGAAATATCTGTCTTGCTGAAGCACTCTGGTTCCAAATACGATGGCAGTTTGCTAAACAATGCCGAGAACCTGGCCAAATACAATAATAATTTTAAAAAAGCTCTTAATCTTGGAGTGTACGGTACCGACCTCGGCTACACCAATATTTACGAGCAAAATATAGACGGCATCAATTTCATTCGTTCAATAAAATCGCTGGCGGATGATCTTAACATTGGTCAGTTTTTTGATGTGCAAACAATTGGAAGACTTGCTACCAACAGCAAGAATCTTGATTCTCTGGTTCTTTTAACCACGCTTAATTTTAATCACATCAATCACTATTTGCAGACACAAGGACGTGATAATCTTAGTGTGTTACTTTTAACCGGTGGCTGGATTGAGGCGATGCAGATCACCTGTCAGGTCGCTGAAAAAAGACCCAGCAAGGAGTTGGCCGAAAAGATTGGGGAGCAGAAAATTATTCTTGAACAAATCCTGTTACTTTTCTCCTTCTACACGGATGATACCAATATGACAGGGTTATTGAAAGATTTCGAACAGCTTAAGGCGGCCTATGACAAGATTACCATTAACTACACTTATAAAGAATCCTCGATGGAGATCGTGGATGGTGTTGCCGTTATAAAAGATAATAGTAGCACCACCATTGATATTACGGAACAAAATGTGGAGGAGATCAAAACCCTTATAAACTCAATCAGAACTAAAATTATTAGTTAACAGAAATAGAGTACCATGAAAAAATTTGCTTTCGTTATTTTATTCTCGACTTTTTTTTGTCTCGGTGCAAGTGAGCTGGCTGATCAATGTAATTCAGATAAGCTTGCGAATGATTGTATTCCAAAGCTCACTCAAGGATTTAACTTTTTAAAAAGTTATAAAGTGGATGGAGCCTCCAAAGACAAAGTAGAATACAGCTATGTCTTTATGAAAGGAACTCAGTATATGATTAACTTATGTGCCAATGGAGCCGCCACCGATGGTCTTGTGGTAAGCATTCTGGATAAAGACAGGAATAAAGTTGCATCCAGTAAAATAAGCGGTCAATCCGTTGCCGCTATTAATTACCCTTGCAATGCCTCTGGCATCTATTACATCCAATACACGTTTGATGAGCCCTCCGGCCATTGTGGTGGCAGTGCTCTTGGGTTCAAAAGGTAACATACAGGCAAATTAGACTTGCGGCTATTGGGATTTCCAATAGCCTTTTTTTTAGCTATACGACTATGATGGAACACGATCTTCATATCAACTATAAGGCGCACTACTACACGCTAGGCAAAATTGATTCTCATACTAGAAAAATATGGATAGTACTGCATGGCTACGGGCAGCTGGCTAAATTTTTTTTGAAAAAATTCAATGTCCTGGCTGATGCTGGAGTTTATATGATTGCCCCTGAGGGCTTATCTAAATTTTATCTGGAAGATGTCACCAGCAGGGCACGCACCGGTAATAATCGCGTTGGGGCCACCTGGATGACCCGAGAAAACAGGATATCGGACATCGAAAATTACATCACGTATATTAACAGTGTGTACCAAAAAGAAGTACCACATGACTTTGAGGGCGAGATAACACTACTGGGTTTCTCGCAGGGGGCCGCTACTGCCACCCGCTGGGCCATTGAAAGTAATCATCCTTTTCATCAGTTAGTATTGTGGGCTGGAATTCTTCCTCCTGACATGGACTTTGAAAAGGCGCATGAAATACTGAAGGATAAAAAAGTCATTGAGGTCTTTGGCACAAGTGATCCTTACCTAACCGATGAGCGACTGAAAGAAGTAACGTCATTAAACGAACGCTTAAACATCCACCCTGAAATAATCAAATTTGAAGGTGGTCATGAAATTAATGAGGATGTTCTTTCGGCTTTGATTAAGTGAACCTCCTCCATCAAACTCCTAAATCCCCGCCATCTGAAATTTCAACCAGAAGTAATTTCACTTCTTCAGCCTTTGCATGCTCGCCCATTTTTTCAAATGACATCACCAGGTTGCGTAATGCCCTTCGAATAATATCAATATTGGTGCATGCCTCAAAGAAAGAAGTTTGCGGCACCAGGTGCAATTCATTGATGTAGTTTTCAATGTCTTGCTTGGAAAATATCAGGCCCCTGTTAAAGGCGTTAATATAGAACTGATGATTTTCATCCTTGTAGGTAAGAATAAAAAGATTGGGAAGATTAACGCCTGTCACTGGGAGTTTTAATTTCTGGGCCACCAGCATATAAATCACACACAACGTAATTGGATTTCCCTTTCTGGTTTCCAACACTACGTTGATCATAGAATTACCCGGAGAATGAAAATTCTTTGTGTTGGCTCCGAACTTCAGCTTGCTAAAAATCACACTATTAATCACTTTAACCTGGTCATATGCATATAAATCAGGTCGAAACTCGAGCCACGTCTCATAATATATTTGCTCCAGTTCGTGCTTTAATTTTTCAAGCTCAATGTCCGGATATTGATAGGTGGCGATAATCCACATGCCGGTAAGTAAATCCTGCTCCTTACTTTCATACCAGTCTTTAAGACGTTCTTTCAGCAACTCATACTGAAGCGTGTGAATCAAATCTTCAATTCTGCTTTGCACGGTGGGGCTGAGATTACTCTCCCACTCCTTTTCTAAAAATGGAATCGCCTCCGTTCCTAAAGACAAAATCTTTTCCTCTACATGCGCAGCTATGTGTTTATCGTCATCATCCAGCAAGGATACCAATGCCTTTAATTCATTCTCCGTCATTGATACAAGAATATAAAATTATTTTTTCTTCAGCACTATTCCATCATTGGTAAAATCACCGATCAGGTTTGAATAACCCCGGGATTAAATTTTTCTACCGGGGCATGATTGGCTGCTTCAATCCCCATGGAAATCACTTTCCGGGTCTCCAATGGATCGATGATTCCATCCACCCATAAACGGGCTGCAGCGTAATAGGGACTGAGCTGTTCATTATATCGGTCTGTGATTTCCTTTAGCAAGAGATCCTCTTCTTCTTTAGTAATATTCTTACCCTGAGATTTCAGTGCACTAATGCGTATTTGAAGTAATGTTTTTGCTGCGGAGTTTCCGCTCATTACTGCAATTTGAGCAGTTGGCCACGCATAAATTAAACGGGGGTCATAGGCCTTACCACACATGGCATAGTTGCCTGCACCATAAGAGTTACCTAATATAAACGTGAACTTGGGCACGGTGGAATTGGCCATGGCATTCACCATTTTTGCTCCATCCTTGATAATGCCTCCCTGCTCTGCCTTACTTCCCACCATAAAGCCACTCACGTCCTGCAAAAACACAATCGGTATTTTTCGTTGATTACAATTCATAATGAAACGTGCCGTCTTATCCGCTGAATCGGAATAGATTACTCCACCCATTTGCATTTCCCCCTTCTTTGTCTTGACCACTTTACGTTGATTGGCAACGATACCTACCGCCCACCCATCCACACGAGCAAAACCGCAGAGCAAAGTTTTTCCATACAACGCTTTATACTCATCAAATTCAGAATTATCCACTATCCGCTTGATGATGTCTATCATATCATAGGGTTTGACACGATCGGAAGGCATAATACCATATATCTCTTCAGGATTTTCTTTGGGAGGTTGTGATTTTATCCGATCAAATCCGGCCCGGTCAGATGATCCAACCTTATCAAACAAATTCTTGATGTGTTCCAGACAGGCCTGGTCGCTTGGAAATTTATTGTCGGTTACACCGGAGATCTCACAATGCGTAGTGGCACCACCTAGTGTTTCATTGTCAATATCTTCACCAATCGCTGCTTTAACCAAATAAGAACCTGCTAAAAAAATAGAGCCGGTTTTATCAACAATCATTGCTTCGTCTGACATGATAGGAAGGTAGGCGCCTCCTGCTACACAGCTGCCCATGATTGCGGCTATCTGAATAATACCCATCGAAGACATCTTTGCATTATTTCTGAATTGCCGTCCGAAGTGCTCCTTGTCAGGAAAAATCTCGTCCTGCATAGGAAGAAAAACTCCAGCACTATCCACCAGATAAATGATTGGCAACCTGTTTTCCATAGCAATCTCCTGGGCCCGAAGATTCTTTTTGGCGGTGATTGGGAACCACGCTCCTGCTTTAACGGTAGCATCATTGGCAACAATAACGCACTGCCTTTTCCTCACAAAGCCAATGCCGGCAATGACTCCTCCTGAAGGACAGCCACCCTGTTCCGCGTACATACCATCGCCTGCGAATAATCCGATCTCCAAAAAATCAGAGTCAATATCTATTAAATATTGAATACGTTCGCGTGCGGTAAGTTTACCTTTCTGGTGTTGTTCTGAAATCTTTTTTTCCCCTCCTCCTAATGAAGTCTTTTCAGCTTTAGATTTCAGGCGGAAGCAAAGCTGCTTAAGCTGGTCCTCATTTTTGTTGAATTCCAGTTCCATCAGATTTGCTCATTTAGTGCGATTGAAAATCACTTCTTCTTTTCTATTGCTTTTGCATTCTCTTCTTCTTCGCGCCTTCTATCACGCTCTATTTTTTTACTGCTCTTACCTAACGGTGCGAGAAAATGATTAGGGTTTTTATTAAAATTCATGGTTAATGTATCCAAATGTCTCAATAGATTATTAAGGTTATTGTAGAGTGAGTCTTCTGACATTAATTTACTAGCCGTATTGTCGCCTTTATTCAGTTTACTCAGGGTTTCGTTCAGCTTCGTTAAGGTAACTTGCGTCTTAGCGATCGTCTCATTAAGCTGCAGTTCCTTGAGAGAATCAGAAATCGTTTTAAAGTTCTGCAAGGTAGGCTTGAGTTCATTCAGCGTCTCGTTCAGGTTTACAGCTACTTCTTTAAAGGTACCCGATAATTCTTCCACTTTTCCATTGGAGGTTTTCAACGTTTGATTGAGCAGGTCGGGGGTCACTATTAGTTTCTCGAAAATTACATCCAACTGTTGCGAATTCTTGGTCAGATTATCGATGATCAAATTAAATTTCCGCAACGTGGTTTGCACGTTATCCGCTACTGGCGTTGCTGTTTCAGAGATCACATCAAACATGCCCTTGGCAACTTCTGTAAGCACCGTATCACTAGGCTGAAGCGGTGTCTTAATTTTTCCAATGGATAACAGGATTGATTTACCACCCAGAAAATCACTGTTGAGAATTGCTTTGGTCGAGTCCCCTAACTTCACATCCGAATCGATATCTAATTCCACTAATATTTTATTCTGCTTTTCCTGAAGGATTCTAATTTTACTTACTCTACCCACTGCAAAACCATTCACCAGAATAGGATTAGAAACTGCCAACTGATCAACGTTATCATAGATGGCGTAATATTTATTTGTGGTGGTGAAAAAATCTATTCCTTTTAAATAGTTAAAACCGAGGTACAATAGCGCCATCCCGGTAGCTACAAAGAGTCCAACTTTAAATTCCTTATTCTTCACAATGATTAATTTATCGATTCAATTTCTGTTTTATAATCTTTGAATGCTCTGTAAATACCTGAGGCAATTAAATCCTGACCATTGTCGCTTGCCAAAAAAGTCTCTTCTTTGCCATTTGAAAGGAACCCGGTTTCAATGAGTACACTCGGTGTTGTTGTCATCCAAAGTACAAGGAAACCAGCTTGCTTCACACCTCTACTCGATCTTCCTACGCGATTCTTAAATTGATCCTCAACTTTCTGAGCAAAATTCAAACTATTCACCTGATAGGCACTCTGATTTAAGGAGAATAAAATATATGATTCTGGGCTATTCGGATCAAACCCTTCGTACTTCTCTTTATAATTTTCATCCATCAAGATAACAGAATTTTCGCGCTTGGCTACTTCAAAGTTGCTGTTGTCCTTGTGCAAGCCCATTACGAAAGTCTCGGTCCCATAGGCATTGGCTCCAACGATCGAGTTAGCGTGAATGCTAATAAAAAGATCAGCTTGATTCTTATTGGCCACATCAGCCCGATCCTTAAAATCGACATACTTGTCAGTTTTTCGGGTGTATAATACCTTGACACCCGACAAGTTCTCTTCAATGATGCTACCTGCTTTTAGGGCAATTTTGAGCACGATGTCTTTTTCGCGGGTGAATTTGCCCAATGTACCTGGATCTTTCCCGCCATGGCCAGCATCAATCACCACCGTGCGGACTTTAAAATTCTTTTGAAACGAAAAAAGAGGCAAGGCCACCAGCGTTGACGACTTCTGGATAAATTCTCGTCTTTTCATATCTGATTAGTTGATGGCTCCGAATTAAAGTTTAGCAAGGTTATTGCTATCAAGGAGAGTTTAATTCTGATATTCTTCACTGGCTTACCGATGTCTGAAGTATTTGCAATAACTTTGCGTAAAGTTGTGAATTTTTCGCTAAAAGCTAAACTCCTGAAAATCAAATCAGAGACAGTATTTGTTGTGTTGCGTATTATATTCATTTCCTTTCTTTCGGTGAGCTTACTTTCTATAAATACCTTCGGCCAGGTAGAAAAACCACTGCGCACTCCGGCAGGCACCTTGCCAGTAAAATCAGATTCTGCTACCAGCACAGCCACTACCAAAAAAGATACCGTAAATGCCACCAACAAGGCCGACACGGTAAAGACCGCCCCCAAAAGTGCTATTGAAACGACAATCACTTATTCCGCACATGATTCGATCATTTCCAATCTTGATAAAAAAACGATGTGGCTCTACGGTGCCGCTGTTGTTAAGTATGGATTGATTGAACTACAAGCTGAAGAAATTGTAATCGACTATGAAAAGTCCACCATCACCGCCAAGAGTAGCAAAGATTCAACGGGCAAAACGTATGGCTATCCCATTTTCATCAATGGAAGCGAGAAATATGAAACCAAAGACATGGTTTACAATTTTAAAACAAAAAAAGCCAGAATATCGGAAGTGGTTACTAAGCAAGGCGATGGCTTCTTGCATGGCAACCTGGTTTACAAAGACGAAAAGAATGAACTCTTCACCGTTGGCAATGCTTACACTACTTGTGATTTAGCGGTACCGCACTTCCGAATAATTTCAAGTAAGGCAAAGGCGATTCCAGGCGATAAGATGGTATCAGGTCCATTTTACATGGAATTTAATGGCGTACCAACTCCGTTGGGTTTTATTTTTGGAATCTTTCCCTCTCCTAAAAAAAGTGCCTCAGGCATATTGGTTCCTACTTTTGGTGAGGAGCGCAGAAGAGGATTTTATTTTCGAAGAGGTGGATACTTCTTTGACATCAGTGAATACCTGAAACTGACGATCACGGGTGACATTTACTCAAAGGGTGGTAGCGCTATCAACATAAACACGAATTATAATACGTTATACAAATACACCGGTGCTTTCAGCTTTTCTTTTACCAACAACGTCAATAATGATAACATAGAGGCGCCTACTAAATCTAAAGATTTTCAACTTACATGGAGTCATACGCCTCAAACCAAAGGAACGGGTAGATTTTCCGCTTCTGTCTCTGCCGCAAGTTCAACCTACAATAACAATAACTTCCTTGGAGTAAATGCTAATTATCAATCATCACGGCTTGATAACACTACTCAGAAATTAAGCTCAAACATTAACTACAGCAAGACTTTCCCTGGCACGCCATTTAGCCTCGGTATGAACTTACGTCATAATCAGGATCTTAAAACCAAACAGGTTGACCTGGGACTGCCTGATTTGAGTTTTAACATGAACAACATTTATCCATTTAAAAATGCCCAGAAGAGCATGTTTCTTCAAAATATAAACTTTCGGTTAACAACTACTGCTACCAATCAGATCACCAATAATCTAGGTAAAATCGCTGTAGATGCCAATGGTATTCCCATTGATAGTATTGCCCCATTTAAGACCGACAATTTTCCACTTTTCCTGAATAATTCACGCAAAGGAGTTAGGCATGGAATACCTCTCAGTACCTCATTTAAAGTTTTAAAATTTCTTACCGTAAGTCCTAGCCTCAGTTATGAAGAGCGGTGGTATTTCGAAAAATTGAATTGGAACTATAATGAAACCGATAAACGTTTTCACGCAGACACCATCGATGTATTCAATCGGGTTTATAATTACTCTGGTGGAGCCAGTATGAATACTCGAATTTATGGCACTTACTTGTCGAAAAACCCAAAATCAAAAATACGGGCCATACGCCATGTCATTAACCCATCCGTGGGTTATAGCTTTCAGCCCGACTTCAGTGCTCCCAAGTATGACTACTACCAGAAATTTACCATCAAGGATGGAACTGGTCGTGAAAATGTGGTATTAAAATCGCGACATGAAAATTTCATTTACGGAACAGCTAGTCCGGGGAGAAGTAGCGCTCTAAGTATGGGTATCAATAATAACATTGAACTGAAAGTGCGTAATGAAAAAGATACCGTTGATAAAAAGCTTTCGCTATTCAACACGCTGTCATTAGGAGGGTCTTATAATTTTCTTGCCGATTCTATGAAGTTATCTAATATTAATTTGTCAGCTAACACCAATATTCTGAATAATAAGGTTAACCTTAATTTCGGTGCCACACTGGATCCTTATGAATATCGGAATGTGATAATCGGCTACGATGAAAAGAACAATAATAAACCGATTTATATAGAAAGGCGTATTAACAATCTGGTATGGAGTTCTGGACAATTGGGAAGAATCATCCAGGCAAACTTTGCCTTTAGCACCAACCTGAATCCGAAAGGGCAAAACAAAGACAATGATGTCCGCGACAAAATAGGTAAGTCTCAATTACCCGATGCAGAAAAAAAATACCTTCTTCAAAACCCCGATGCCTACATTGACTTTTCCATTCCATGGAATCTTCGCATTAGTTACAATGCTGATCTTCAGCATCCGATAAATTCAACTCCCAAGATCACGCAATCTATTCGATTCAATGGTGATTTGTCGCTCACCGAAAAATGGAAAGTAACTTATAACTCAGGATACGATTTTCAAAATAAAGCATTCACACAAACCCAGATCAGCATCAATCGTGATTTACATTGCTGGCAGATGAGCTTGAGCTGGACTCCTTTTGGAAAATACCAATCTTACAACTTTTCGATTGGTATAAAATCAAGCATGCTGAAGGATCTGAAAATGGATCGTCAGCGCAACTTCTTTGATAACTAGTGGCTCAAAAATAATAACCTATATTGATCAAGAACAGAGGATTGATAGTGGTTTTTAATCCATTCATTTTAATACCATCTACGTTTGTTTCCTGGTAGTCATCTGAGCTGGCGTCATAATATGCATAAAAAGTTGCCTTGCTTAGAGATGTGTACCCCACATTAATGGTTGCTTCAGCGGAAAAGCAAAGTCTGGGAATTAAGAAATATTTTAATCCGCCAATAGCGGCAATACCAATCATTGAATTTTCCTCTGAATAACCCCATTGTTGATTGATATTATAGATTCCGGAGTTATTATTGTAAACAGAGACATACAAATTTTGTGACTCTGATCTGTTGAATTCATAAAATAAATCATAGCCATATAGTAATTCGAATCTTCCGCTACGTAATTGCTTCTCCTTACCAACCCTGATAAAGAAACTGGAATAATTGCTTATCTGCTGATTACCCCAGTTGTAATAATAGTAGTTCGGGCTATTTACAATAATTTTTCTGATATCGGGAATAGATAATTTTTGAAATGACAAATTCGATCCAACCCTGAACCGATAGGCATGATAAGATGTAACGGAAACACCTGATAACGATTTTACTTCTTTGCTTTTAATAAAATGCCTGCGGTAAAAAAGTGAGGGGTAAGAAGCCCCTGAGTGGCCCAACAAAAATTGAAGTGGAGAAATGTCAATAGCCACTTCATTTTTATATTTTCGATTTGAATTGATATATACTTTGGAATCTCCTTCATCATCCTGACTAAACACATGGAATGATAAGCCCACCAATAAAATGGTAATCGTTAAAATTTTCAACATTGAGGTAATACGTTGGTTAGTACAAGTAAGATAATAAACAATGTACTAACGCCATTAACTATCTTTAGGTAGTTGTGCCAGAGAGCCATTACTTAGTAAACCAACTTTCAATTTCCTGAAGCGTTGGATTTTGTATGGTATCCAACTTCAGTTTTTTGCGCATTCCAGGAATGTCATTGAAAAGTTTCGTTGCTTTGATCTCCTTCAATTGTGCGATGGAGTGAATTCCCAACTTTTGCAAAATAGGAATCAACTCAGCACGAACTCCAATAGATTCAAAGTTATCAACGGCCTCGGCTTGTTTTTCAGGCTTCATCTGTGGAAAGAAGATTACATCCTGGATAGAAGGCGAGTTGGTCATGATCATAGAAAGACGATCTATGCCAATCCCTAACCCTGCTGTTGGCGGCATCCCATATTCCAGTGCTCTTAAAAAATCTTCATCTAACGTCATGGCTTCTTCATCACCACGCTTGCCCAATTCAAGTTGCTCTTCAAAGCGTTCACGTTGATCGATCGGGTCATTCAACTCAGAAAAGGCATTACAGATTTCTTTGCGGTTACAAATGGCCTCGAAGCGTTCCACTAATCCAGAACGAGTACGATGCTTCTTAGCCAGCGGAGACATTTCGAGCGGATAATCCGTAATGAAAGTCGGTTGAATCAAATTCGGTTCGCACTTCTCGCCAAAAATCTGGTCAATCAACTTTCCTTTCCCCATGGTATCATCCATGGGCACATGAAGTTTCCTGCATGTATCACGCAAGGCCGCTTCATCCATTTCAGAAATATCAATGTCTGTAAAATGTTGTATGGCTTCGTACATGGTGAAACGTTTCCACGGACGCTTGAAGTCAATGAGGTTGTCGCCCACCTTCACTTCAGTTTTGCCATGAAGATCAATGGCCGCTTTCTCAATCATCTCCTCCACCAGGTTCATCATCCAGTTATAATCTTTGTAAGCGACATACAACTCTACTTGCGTGAATTCTGGATTATGATAACGTGACATCCCTTCATTGCGAAAGTCTTTGGAGAATTCATACACACCATTAAAGCCCCCAACAATCAGTCGCTTCAGATAAAGTTCGTTGGCGATGCGCAGGTAAAGCGTCATATCCAATGTATTATGATGCGTTTTAAAAGGTCGCGCTGCTGCCCCTCCGTAAAGAGGTTGCAAAATCGGTGTCTCTACTTCCAGGTAACCCTTGTCATTCAAATACTCGCGCATAGAATTGACCATCCTGGTGCGCTTAATAAAGGCATCACGCACGTGTGGATTCACTACCAGGTCAACGTAGCGTTGGCGATAGCGCTGCTCAGGATCGGTGAAGGCATCGTGTAACGTCACATTACCTTGTTCGTCTTTAGTTTCCTTTACCACAGGAAGCGGCTTCAGTGATTTTGACAAGATTTTAAAACTGGTAACATGAATAGATATTTCTCCCGTCTGTGTCGTAAACACAAAACCCTTCACGCCAATGATATCACCAATATCAATCAGCTTTTTAAATACTATATTATAAAACGTTTTATCTTCATCGGGGCACAAATCGTCTCTGCGGAAGTACAACTGAATACGGCCCGACTCATCCTGCAATTCGGCAAATGAGGCATTGCCCATAATTCTGCGCGACATGATACGACCAGCAATGGACACATCTTTATAGTCAATCTTCTGGTTAGGGTAGTGCTCGTGGATATCGGATGCCGAGGCATTGATTTCAAATAATTCTGCCGGATAGGGATTAATACCCAGTTTTAACAATTCCTGTAAACTTTGTCTGCGGATGATCTCCTGTTCGCTCAATTGCATGGTATGCACTTTATTTTATAGTCGAGGGGCAAAAATAATCAATAATTAATGGAGAATTGCCAATGAACAATTGACAATCATTCACAGAAAACTATAATGCCGAACTACTTATTCCCGTTTTTCCTGCGGGCGAGTTCTTTTCGGATCATGATGAGTTCGCGACTGCTTTGACCAGCAACGGAGGTGTTTTCTGTTGCCCTGCGAATCAGGTATGGCATCACTAACTCAACGGGTCCGTACGGAACATACTTGGCCACGTTATAACCCGCCTTCGCCAGGTTGAATGAAATGTTATCGCTCATGCCCAATAATTGTGCGAACCAAACTCGTGGATCGCTCGGGTTCATACTGTGTTTCTCCATAAGCACCGACAAATATTGGTTACTGTATTCGTTGTGAGAACCACACATCAAACTCACGCGCTGTTTATTGTCGATACAAAAGGCAAGGCCCTTATTGAATGAATCGTCTGTTGCCTGCTTGTTCGGGTGAATGGGATTGGAGTAAGCCATCTTTTCGGCACGTTCCGCTTCTTTCTCCATGTAAGCACCGCGCACCATTTTCACACCCAAATAGTAATTGTGCATGGCTGCTGCATGGAAAGCATTGCGCAGATTATCCAGCATATCCTGGCGATACATCTGATAGGTATTGTAAACAATCGCACGCTGCTGATTGAATCTCTTCATCATTTCATAAGCCAACTCGTCAATTGGATTTTGAATCCAGCTGTCTTCGGCATCAATCATCACGGGCACATTGTAAGAGTGAGCCTTCGCACAGATTTTCTCCACACGGTCATGAAAATGCTGAATTGCCTCCTGCTCTTCAGCCAGCAGAGGCTCTTTGGCCTGCACTTTCGTAAGCAGATCAATTGACACCAGGCCAGTTGACTTAAACACTGTGAAAGGTATATCGGGATTGCCCTTGGCCTTCTCAATTGTTTTTAGAATTTCTTCAGTTGTTCGGTCAAACCCCTCTTCGGTGTGCGCCCCCTCCGCAGAAAAATCAAGAATAGTGCCCACATGAAAACGACTTAGCGTTTTGATCGTTCGTTCACTTTGATCAATGGTCTCTCCTCCACAGAAATGTTCAAAAACGGTGTATTTGATCAACCCTTTTACGGGAAGGTGAAGCGCCAGGCCTGCCTTGGCAAGGCTGGTAGCAATGGTTGAAATCGAAGGGTGGTTTACTACTGAAAAAATGAAATTCGCCTTTTTAAGTTCTTTATCACTTTTATAAGAAAAAGCCACTTGGGTATCATCAAAATGGACGTTGGGCTGTGCTTGCATAACGGTAGAATTGCGGCACAAATATAAGGTTGCTTTTGATTTTAAAAACGACTGTTCGTAAGATGATTAAGATTATTGGTAAACCACTCAGTTATTGATTATTGGTTTATTTTTGCCAACAGAGCATAAGCCTATCACCTGAAAACCGATGTCATCTTCCATTATCACCATCCAAAATAATCCCGCCAAATTGCTGTCTGGTTTCTTAGCTAGCAGTCACTATTCTTCAGTGGCCATACTCACGGATATAAATACGCAACAATATTGTTACTCGCTGATTCAATCTGAACTGCCGCCCCATTCTGTGTCAACAATACCAGCGGGCGAAGAACATAAGAACCTGGAGTCCTGTAAATTGATATGGGAAAAATTAACCGACCTTCAGTTTGACAGACATTCTCTACTAGTGATTCTTGGAGGCGGTGTGCTCGGGGATATGGGCGGTTTTTGTGCGGCTACCTATAAGCGAGGTATTGACTTTGTGTTGATGCCCACAACACTGTTGTCGCAGGTGGATGCCAGTGTGGGCGGCAAGTTGGGCATCGATTTTAAACAACTTAAGAATCACATTGGCGTTTTTTGCGAGCCAGTAGCCACTCTGATCAGTCCCGCATTTTTAGAAACGCTGCCAGAACGAGAACTTCGCTCCGGCTTTGCAGAAATTATAAAACATTGCCTGATCTCAGATAAAGAAATGTGGAACGTAATCAGAACCAGGTCTTTAAAAGAACAGAATTGGAATGAGCTGATTTCTCATTCAGTGGCTTTTAAAAAACACGTGATTGAAACTGACCCGCGCGAAAAAGGTCTCCGTAAGATTCTGAACTTCGGTCATACCATAGGGCATGCCGTGGAAAGTTATTTCCTGGACTCAGCAAATCGCTTATTTCACGGGGAGGCCGTTGCCATTGGCATGATTGCGGAATCCCATATTGCTCACCGCAAAAGCTTATTATCTACTGCAGAACTGAATGAGATCACTGGTTATCTGAATGAGATTTATCCAAAAGTTTCGTTGCCTGACTCATTTGAGCAGATTATAAAACTGATGCTTCAGGACAAGAAAAATAAAGGGAATAAGATATTAATGGCACTGACAAACGGTATTGGTCACGCTCGTTGGGATGAAGAGGTTAGCCCAGTAGAAATTGAGGAAGCGTTGAAATATTATCAGTCTGCCTAGACATAATTTATCTCTGATTCTTCTTCTGAACCAGCTTTCTCTTTTTTCAATACCTGCTTTAGGTCTTCTGCTTTTTTACTAACAAACTCTTTTGTTTTTTGCTTGCGGTCGCCAGTGAGCAACCAGGCTGCCAGCAGGGCCCCACCTGCCATGCCTAATCCGATCATGATTTTTCTAGATGTTGTCATACTATATCAAACTTGTTTTTAGACGAAAATGTTTCAAACTGTTTTAAAATATCATGGTAATAAAACTACTTTTAACTTTTACTTAACATAGCACCTGTGGCATCATTCGTTTCCATTAAGAAAACAACTTCACTATCAGGTATCGTTGCAAAGTTATCCTCTTCAAAGAGCATTAGTAACCGGGCTTTGATATTAAAATTTTTGAGCAGCAACCAATCGGTTGTTAGTAATTTATCCGATGCACGTGATACACAGCTGATGATTAAGTTGGTCAACAGTGCCGATAAAATTATTGACGTGATGGACGCTGGCACTACCATGCGATTTCTTACTGCCTATTATGGCGTATCAGGAAAAAATAAAATTATTACAGGTACAGCCAGAATGAAAGAACGGCCCATAGGTATTTTGGTAGATGCCCTGCGTAGCATTGGTGCATCAATTGATTATCTGGAAATAGATGGATTCCCGCCTATTGAAACCAAGGGATTTTCAACACAGATTAACGACAAGATTGAAATGCCTGGCAACGTTAGTAGTCAATACATTTCAGCCCTCATGATGATCGCGCCTACCCTTCCATTGGGACTAGCCCTAACTCTTACGGGGAAGATTGGTAGCGTTCCATACATTCAAATGACCGCTTCACTCATGAAAGAATTTGGTGTGAACGCTCATTTGGATTTCGAAAAACAGGTTATAAAGGTTCCATCACAGCGTTACAAGGCTGCAAACATAACCGTGGAGGCCGATTGGTCTGCGATCAGT
This sequence comes from Cyclobacteriaceae bacterium, assembly GCA_043774805.1. GTDB lineage: Bacteria > Bacteroidota > Bacteroidia > Cytophagales > Cyclobacteriaceae > ELB16-189. Next base: position 33,640 of record JAYVTB010000163.1, read on the forward strand.
TATTGGTATGGTTTCACTTCACTTGCCAATGAAGCTAGCATAACGCTACCCAACGTTGATGAAAAATCAATGCAGGGCGACCGTGTAATTGCCGACATCATGGACAAGTTGGGAGTACACTCCACATTTGCCAATCATGAACTGATATTATCGAAAAAAAATTATGCCACCGAAATTTCCTGGGACTTTAAAGATTGTCCTGACCTTGCCCAAACGGTGTTGCCTGTATGTGCAGCCAAAGGAATTCGTGGTGAGTTTACTGGATTGGAAAGCCTGCGCATAAAAGAAACCGACCGCATTGCCGCACTTCAAAATGAACTAGGTAAAATCGGTGCCACCTTAACAGAACCCCAAACCGGAAAATGGATATTGACTCCTGGAAAAATTACTGGCGAGCCTATTACCATAGACACCTATCATGATCATCGCATGGCGATGGGGCTGGCACCTTTAGCAACATTGACCGACTTAATCATCAATGATCCTTCCGTGGTAAATAAATCATATCCTGGTTTTTGGGAGGATATGAAAACGGTTGGATTTAAGATTACCTAAAAATAGTTAGCCACAGATTCTCAGATTTTTGAAATCATTGAATCTGTGGCTGAACGATCTAGATCTAAGTTTCTTACTTGATATATCTGAAATCATGCCCCGGCTTCACTTGCAGGAGCACTTCATAAATCAGGTTGATTACATTTTCAACATCTTCCTTGTGAACGGTCTCCACGGTGGTGTGCATATACTTCAATGGGAGCGAAATCAAACCCGAGGCAACACCTTCCGCGGAATAGGCAAATGAATCCGTATCCGTTCCGGTAGAGCGCGACACCGCCTGGCGCTGGAATGGAATCTTCTTCTTATTTGCCACATCAATGATCATCTTCAACACATTGTTCTGCACAGCAGGGCCATAGCACAACACGGGTCCAAGGCCGCACTTCAGGTTACCGCTGTCTTTTTTATTGTACATCGGTGATTGTGTATCATGCGTTACATCCGTACAAATAGCCAGGTCTGGCTTTAATCTGCGCGAAATCATCTCCGCACCACGTAAACCAATTTCCTCCTGCACGGCATTCACAATATATAAGCAGAAAGGCAATTTCTTTTTCTTTTCACGTAGCCTACGCGCTACCTCTGCAATCATGTATCCACCCATACGGTTATCGAGGGCACGACCTGTGAGATAATTTTTGTTCAGTTCCATCAGCTCATCTTCAAATACAGCAACTGACCCTACATGAACGCCCATGGCCTCCACTTCTTTCTTCGATTCAGCACCGATGTCGATGAAAATGTTTTTCAATGTTGGCGTTTCTTCTTTTGCTGCATCGCGCACGTGAATGGCCGGCCAGCCAAACACTCCTTTCACTACTTCTTTGTCACCGTAGATATTGACACGCATAGAGGGAGCAATCTGATGATCAGAGCCACCGTTTCTGCGTACGTAGATGTAGCCATCTTCGGTGATGTAATTTACAAACCACGAAATTTCATCCGCATGGGCTTCAATCACCACCTTGTATTTTCCTTTGGGATTAATTACCCCGACAGCTGAACCATACACATCTACGATGTATTCGTCAATATAGGGTTTGATGTAATCCAGCCACATCTGTTGACCTGTGGATTCAAAGCCCGTGGGTGATGAATTATTCAGATACTCGAACAAGAATTTTTTACTCAATTTGTCCATAACGCTAGAATTTTTTTCAAAACAAATCTATTAAATAGAATCACTACTACCTATTTCTCCAACTCTTCAAAATCGATATCCATCACGGCAAATTTCTGCCAGCCAACAAAGTCAAAGTGCCACCATTCAGAGGCGTTCACTTTAAAGCCATGTTTTTCCATAGCATCGATCAATGTCTTCCTGTTTTTGTGAATAACCGGATCGTTAACAGGTGTTGTTGGCCACGCTTCTTTCTTGAACGAATCATACTCCGTTGGCATGGGCAATTCCTTGCCCGTCTTTAAATCAATAATAGTCAAATCTAATGCACATCCCCGATTATGGCGCGAGCCCTTATATGGTGAGGCGACATATGTGGTGTCATGATAGGTCTCATAAAACATAACCGTAGCGGAATAAGGCCGATACCCATCAAAAATCTTGAGCGCCAACCCTTGCATCTTTAAGTCAGCCTGAATTTTTTTCAATGCCTCAGCGACCGGCCTCCGTGAATAAGCGCGGGCAAGGTTATAAATTTTCTTGCCAGTAAAATTATTGGTCGTTGCATAGCGTATTTCAAGCAGGAGTCCCGGAATAAATTTTTCCAGGTTGACTAATTCGTTTTCAGGATGGATCACTGTGCTTTTTTTATACTCCTCCATTTTTATGGGTGAGATCCCATATTTGTTCTGAGCCGAAAGGCATAATGACCAAAAACATAAAATTATCAGGCCGGTTGTTTTCATGTTTAATTGAATTGATTCTCCTAAACTTAACGAACTATGGATTAAAAATCCATAGGTTCAAATGCATTGACTGAAAGTCATTTGAATCTGCTGTAAACAGCATTGAAAACTGTAAACTAAAG
>JAYVTB010000164.1:0-72263 GCA_043774805.1 Cyclobacteriaceae bacterium
TCAGACTTAAGCAGTTTTACAGTATAGCGTATCATTTGTAAATGGGTTTTACAAATATAACAATATTACGTCATATTATACTTAACTTAACACTAGCTGTCTTTCAAAGTATCTTTTATTGTATTACACCATTTCTCCTTTCATTAAATGAACAAGCATCTCTTTGAAATTTTCTTTTTTGTTCAAGTGTGGAAATGGTTCATTCGGCACGGGGACTCCCAGGAATTTACAAAGCGGTTCCCACCCCTGACTTGCCTCGAAAATGAGTAATTTATCTGCAGGAACAGAAGCTTTAACATCTTCATGATGTTTATGGAATAACTTTTCAGTCGCTGCCTTATCCTTAAATTTGCCTTCAAAGGTCACTCCAAATATCCTTGATTTTGCAAGTTTAACGCATGAAATCACAGACTTGAGTCTTGGGTTAAGAAGTAATTTAACAAGCATCCCTAATTTCTGTGGTAACGTCTGAGGGCCCGCCTGCCAGATGGTGCTGTATACACTATCATACCATTTATCAAAGGGTCTTGTTGTTAAGATGACTTTAGCATCAGGATATCGCTTCATATGTTCCTTATACCAGGGATAGCAAGGAAAGTCAACCGTAGCCTGATAACCTTTATATAATTCATCCCACTGAGTAGTTCCGGTTGCTTCGAGTGTTTTCCAGTAATGAAGGTTTTCAGGATGCACGAGCAATTCTTTCATGTGATAGGTTTTGTGATAACCCAGTTTCTCCAGGCAATCTTTAAGTGTATTTGTTCCGGTGCGGGGTAGCCCGGCACCAATAATTTTGATTGACATAATGGGGTTGTTTAGGGTGGATATTTAGATCAATATAATAAATCTATCCAATTAAATAGTCTCAAACATCGGGTTTCGAGTGGAAAGCTTATCTGGGACTTTCCATTTATAATACTTAGATTTAATAATCTGGAAAAGAATTTTATTCTCAGAAATAGAATCAACCCCAACCAACCCTCAATGAAAATAAACCCTACCCTCTTTCTCTTTGTGTTGCTATTGATGGTGTCATCATGCACAAAGGAGAACAAAGAGACATCAAAAGAAAAAAAAGGCCGTAACATGTTCGGGCATCGTATCCACCGCGGGTTAACTAAGACCTCTGAAGGACTTACGGATGGTTATGTCATGTTTGCAGTTACTAATTCTCCATTCGTTTATCTCGTAAATCGTAAAGGTGAAGTAGTACATCAATGGAAAGGAAATTATGAAGCCTTCAATCCCTATTTACAGGATGACGGATCAATCATTCTGGGAGCCGTGGATCCGGATTTTCCGGTTTTTGGCGAAGGCGGACCTTACGGACGGATTCAAAAAATTACATGGAACAGTAAGATGTTGTGGGATTTTGAATATGCCACAGACCAGTATATTGTGCACCATGATTTTGCTTTTCTGCCAAATGGAAATATTCTCGCGATTGCTTATGAAGTCAAATCGTATGAGGATGCTATTTCAAGAGGGCGTAAACCAGAACTTACCGTGGCTGATGGTCCATGGCTTGAAAAAATTATTGAAATTGAACCACAGGGCAAGCAACGTGGTAAAATCGTATGGGAATGGCATCTATGGGATCATTTGATTCAGAACAATGATGCAACCAAAGCAAACTATGGAAACCCAAAGGATCATCCGGAATTACTGGATTTTAATTTAGGGCATCACCTGGAGCCTGCGATTTCTGAGGACAGCCTTGATATTTTGAAGCAAAAGGGGATGGCTGAGAGAAATACAACAGTTGGTAATCGTGGATCAGGGATTTATCATTTTAATGCGATCAAGTATCATGCTGATCTGGATCAGATCGTTGTCAGTTCACCTTCGATGAATGAAATTTATATCATCGATCATGGCACAACAACACAAGAAGCAGCAAGCCATAGCGGTGGAAAATATGGCAAAGGTGGTGACTTTCTTTACCGATGGGGAAATCCTAAAAACTATCAGAGGGGAGATTCCACCCATCAGAAATTATTTGGTCAGCATGATGTGCGGTGGATAGAGAAAGGGAAACCAGGTGAAGGAAATCTGACCCTGTTTAATAATGATATTTCTGGACGCAAAGACAGCATGAACTATTCAGCCATTTTTGAACTAACTCTTCCGACTGGTGAAAATGGAAATTATAAAATTGAAAACGATAAAGCATTTGGGCCGGAGCAGCCAACCTGGGTTTATGTAGCGTCAGATACAGTTTCATTCTGGAGCAGTTTTATATCAGGCGCGCATCGCATGGGAAATGGCAATACGTTTATTAATGAAGGCGCAAGGGCAAGATTTTTTGAAGTAACACCAGAAGGGAAAATTGTGTGGGAATATTTAAATCCATACAGGGGTGAAATTCACAAACCAAATGGTGATCAAACTGATATTATGCCGATGACTTATTTTGAGTTTCGGTCAACATTTATTCCGGCTGACCATCCTGCATTTGCCGGTAAGGAATTGAAGCCGCTAGATCCACAACCAAAAACATTTAAGCTTCCACCTCCGGAGGAAAAAAAGAAATAGAGTACATCCAAAATATTTAGTACGCGAGATTCTGTAAAGATGGGCGTTGTCTGTCTTTGCTATTTCCAATTAGTCCTACTTTGTCATGTTTCATCCCTACGGGCAATGTCATTAAGTTAAGGAGCAAAGTTGCCACGAAGGCACAACGACACGAAGTTCTGTCTTCGATTTTAGAAAGATTTCAGTGCCCTTGTGTCTTGTGGCTAAAACCATCTCTTAACTTAATGACATTGCCCTACGGGACTGCATAGATGCCGTTAGGTATCCGATATTGGTAGAAATCTGACCAACCGTTTCTAGTCAAAGTGCCATCGGCACTAAATATTTTAAACATGACAAAGTAGGATTAGTTAAAAGTCCGCACTCATTACTCCATTTCTACCAGTGCTTTCTTTATCTTGAAAAGCTGATCAGCGGCTTCCGTTGAGCGCCTGCCCATACCACACGAACAGGCTATTTCAATCTGTTCATTTCTTATACCTTCTATACTTTTTAATAAATGTTTGTGTTGCTCCATCGTAAGTTTTTCATGTACAAAACCAGCAATGAACCGGGTATGCTGTGGAAGCGTAATTTTTTTTAATTCATTATAGAAGGACGCATCCACAGTCGGTGGAACGTTGCCTTCTGCCAAAGGATAATGCATGAATTCGAGCCGATGAGTTGCAGGAAATCGTTTTACCATTTTATTCGAAAACTTTACCAATGATTTAAGTGTGCTGATTTTTGCCAATGATTCATTATTTAAATCACCTAAACATAAATGTATACCTACTGGTATAGCAGGATTTAATAATTTAATTAATCCTGTTATGGACCCAAACACAACATCGGAAATGATAGGAGGCATCATGTGAAACATGATCACTTCAATCGGGACTTCGATTTGAAAAACCAAATCGTAAGGATCAGCAATTTTTGCTATCTCATTGGCTTCGTATGCCATACGCCTGTTAAAGGCCTGTGCATAACGAAGTCCATACAGTGGACCCAATACCACCATGGTTATACCCAATCCAGTAGGCAATCCAACCTGAAACTTCAGGTCGTTCAGCCCCCGTTCCTTTTTTATTTTCTTGTATATCGGGTAACTGTTTTTGAAATAATCCAGCCACTTGAAGTCGAGATGTTGTTCAATTTCTTTCGGTGACTTTTTTGGTCGCAATACACTTGCTTTCGTATAGTGTGCGGGCACGCCAATGCTATTTCGTATTGCTTTTCTCTTTACTTTCCAATTTTCAGTATCTGCTTCCATACTGTCCATGATGATCTGTGTCCAGGCAGACCGGCATCCGTTGGGATATTGTGCTGACTTTTCGCCAACCTCTCCATCCGGTAATGAATGGAGATGTCCACCTAAGGTATCCAGTGCAGTAATCATGGCTTCCTCTTCATTCGCATAGGGCATGCTTCCAACAAGATGTGCAAATCGTTTATTCATGGATAGCTACTATTTTTATTTATCATGTTAAAATAAGACAATTATTTGATGAGCGATAGATTTTGAAAGATTCAACGTATTTGCCTAAAAGGCAACTATCACTATGGATGCTATGGATTTAAATAATAGTCTTTGTCAAAGGATGGTGTTATATTCGATAATAACCAAACCCTCAAAATAATGAAACGCTTACTCATGATTGCAGTTATGACCTCTCTGGCGGTGGTAACATTTTCGCAGGGCAATAGTTTGCTCTGGACGATGACGGTCGATGTTAAGATGGACAAGAAACTGGAGTGGGAGAAGAAGATGGTGACTTTTGTAAAAACACATTATCCTCAGCTTAAGTACAGAGCATGGGAGGTGATTTCAGGGGATAACACCGGATCCTATATTCTGATCATTGGTCCAACGAGCTATAAGGAAATGGGGACTCCAAATGTTAGCCCTAAAGGGGAGGCTCTGATGAGAACGGATGCTCAGGCCCTGGATGCTTTATGTAATTCTTCGAAGGTAAATTATTACAACATTGAGGGTGACATTAGCGTCACAAAGACAGACAGAAAACTTAATTATCAGGTGATCGGTTTTACCGAACTGATTCCGGGAACCTGGGGTGATACCCGTAATTTTCTCGCACGTCAGAAGGAAGCCGGTGAAAAGGGAGGATCTACAGTTGATCAGTCCTACCTAAGACCTTCTAATAGTGGTGCGCCTAACACATTCATGTCTGTTCGGTTTGTTGAAAAAATGGAAGAACTGGATGTTAATCAAAATACAGCTGAAATATATGATAAAGCGTTTGGTAATAACTCATGGTATAAAGACTGGAATAGCTACTTAAGTAATATTCGGAATACCCGGTCGGAGATCAGAGTATTGCGTACTGATTTGAGTAGTTTATAAAAGACTTAATAATTTTAAGAAAAGGGCTGTCTGCTACTTTCTTTTTGTAATAATCGGGTTGGATAAGACAGAGATTTTAACTCTATAAAGAAATTCAATACATTTAATTAGCACCCTCATTTTTAAATCCCCAAACCAATAACCCTTAGATCAATTTGATCAAAAAACTTCATTTCAATCATTTAACATATTTTATGAAGAAGATAATTTTTGTATGGATTATATTATTTACTGCCGCTAGTTTCTGGGGCTGTAATAATTCAAAAAAGGAAGAGTCGCAAAACAAGAAGCCCGATCCTAATATAGGAGGTCTTGGCATGCCTCGTGGCTTAATCAGCAAAACAAATGGAGCAACGCCTGGCTATGTTATCTTTTCTCCGTTGCTTTCTGATTCCACTTACCTGGTTGATATGGATGGAAAGGTTGTTCACACCTGGAAGAGTGAGTATGGTCCATCAGGCTGGTTATATCTGAAAGAAAATGGAAACCTGGTGCGAGGTGGAAGACAACCTGATGCACCGGTCTTTGGCGGAGGTGGACAAGGTGGAAGATTACAGGAATTTACCTGGAATGGTGAGCTGATCTGGGATTATAGGTTTGCAACCGAAAATCACCTGGCACATCACGATGTTTCCATTATGCCTAACGGAAATATTCTTGTTTTAGCCTGGGAGACCAAAACTCCTGAAGAAGCTATTCAGGCAGGAAGAAATCCCGAGTTCATACCAAAGGCCGGACTTTGGCCAGACAAGGTGGTAGAAATTAAACCAGTTGGAAAAAATGAGGCTGAAATAATCTGGGAATGGCACATGTGGGATCATATGATTCAGAACCATGATCAATCCAAGGATAACTATGGAATTCCATCGGAACATCCTGAACTACTGGATATAAATGCAGGTGCGTATTTGCCACAACCAATCAAGCAAGAAGAATTGGATAAAGCACGATCACAAAATAATGCTGTTACCAATGCTACCGTGGATAACGCGGGATCCGATCTTTATCATATGAATGCCATCGATTATAATGCAGAGTTGGATCAGATCGTCCTAAGTTCTCCAGCTCTTGACGAGATTTTCATTATAGATCACAGTACAAGTACAAAAGAAGCTGCAACACATACAGGAGGACGCTGGGGAAAAGGTGGGGATTACCTTTATCGATGGGGCAATCCGGAAAAATACGGAAGGGGAGATTCAACCAATCATAAGCTTGGAGGACAACATGACGTGAAATGGATTCCTAAAGATTTTCCTGGCGGAGGAAATCTTATGGTTTATAATAACAATGTTACAAATTCCAAAAAACCTCACTCAGCAGTATATGAATTAACACCACCATTGACTGAAAAGGGTTATGAATTATCTGGGGATGGTAAGTTTGGTCCTGCTGAGCCTTCCTGGAAATTTGTCGCTGCCGATACGATGGCTGCCTTTTCTCCCTTTATATCCGGGGCTCATCGCATGTTCAATGGTAATACATTTGTAACGGTTGGCGCAAAAGGAAGATATATTGAGGTAACTCCTTCAGGAAAAATTGTATGGGATTACTGGACACCCTATGCCGGATATGTGAGAATGAAGGACGGAACGACTCCACAACCCGTAGGCAATTTGATGTTTGCCACATTTAGGGCAACCCATATACCGATTGATCATCCTGCCGTAAAAGACAAAGTACTTAAACCGCTTGATCCTCAACCTGCCGTTTATAAGGAAGTGAAAAAGGAGTAGAAAAAACAAGCCACAGATTCACTGATTAATTTAATCTGTGAATCTGTGGCTAATAATTTCTTTGATTTTAATGGTCTGACAGAATCACTCCATTTTCTTTCACATACTCATTCCAGTGTAAAAGCAGCTCCTGGTATTTTTCCGGAAATTCTTTTGAAACATCACGCGATTCGGCAGGATCTTCTTCGAGGTTAAAAAGTTGAAACCCACTTGTGCCAAATGGAGGTTCAATGTAAACGATTTTCCATTTCCCCTTTCGAATGGCATAGCGACCAAACAATTCCCATCCCATGACATAATCACCGTCATGGATAAATTTATTCTTGTCAGTTAAAAATGGAATAATTGATTCTCCTTTGTAAGGTGCTAAATCGCGTCCTTGATAAGAAGACGGATAGGTTACTCCAGCTAGCTCAAGAAACGTGGGTGCCAAGTCCATTACCGTGGTGAAGGCGGAGGCGTGTTCTTTACCCGTTTTCTGAAAAGGCATTTTAATAATCATAGGTGTATGTATACCTCCTTCCGAACTATAGCCTTTATACAAACTGTTTACAGCACTCGAAGCATGGGCCCAGGGTGAACCATATGCTACGAAAGAGTTTGTTGTTCCCATATATGGATATGGATCGGCATTGTTAGGTGTTGCATTCGATTCCATCGAGGAGGATCCATTATCTGAGAAAAAGACAAACAACGTATTGTCGTATTCTCCTATCTCCTTGAGGTATTGGACCAGCCTGCCAATATTGTGATCAAGATTGTCGATCATGCCAGCATAGATTTCCATTTTACGGGCTTCTATTCTTTGTTCATTTTTGGTTAATGATTTCCAGGAACGTAATGGCTTATTGGATACATTATACAGATCTCCTTCAAAAGCAGGTAGTTTCGGTAATGAAACATGAGCATCAACAATTCCTTTTTTCTTAAGTCCTTCAAACCGCAAAGCTCTCAAACTATCATAACCGATATCATAGACATCGTGATATTTTTCTATGTATTCATCTGGCGCCTGCAGTGGCCAGTGCGGTGATGTGTAGGCGGCATAGAGAAAGAAAGGTTTTTTATCTTTATAGTCATTACGTATAAAGCTGATTAATTTATCCGTGTAGAGATCGGATGAGTATTCCCCTTCCGGATACTTTCCGAAATGATCATCTTCCCAGAAAGAATTCTGAGAAGATGGATTATAATGATTTGCGTATGCATCCATTAAAGCAAAGGACCTTTCAAAACCTTTTGCTTCAGGACTCTGATCAGAGGTTAGACCGAGATGCCATTTCCCAGCGATATAGGTGTGATAACCCGCATCTTTTAATAACTGCGCAACAGTTATCACCCGGTTGTTCAGATACCCTTCATAGCCAGGCTTACCTCTTTCTTCATCAATGCTGATAGATCGTTCGGCCATATCACCGAGGCCTGCAATATGATTATCTGTTCCGGAAAGTAACATTGCCCTGGTTGGTGAGCACGTTGCCGCAGTATAAAAACTTTTAAATAATTGCCCCTGACTAGCCAAGGCATCAATGTTGGGCGTTGAAATTTCACTTCCGAAACATCCGATGTCGGTATAACCAAGATCATCGGCTAAGATTAAAACGATATTCGGAGTTTTCTTAACAGGCGGTTTCTGTTCGCTCTTGCACGAACAGAAAAAAAAGGAGAGGATGAGTAAAATGAGGTATCCGTTTTTCAATGTGATGGATGTGAGTGAACGTATTATTTTTCAAAAAGTATTCGTCATTAGCTAAAGATAGTAACAAATGCCGGGTTGCATGAGACATCAAAATAAAAACTATCTTTAATAGAAATCCCTCATTCAATAACCCTGACCCCATGGCCACTACCCCAGGTAAAATGAAGCTGACTCTTCTTCTTGTCAGCAGTTTGACGATAATGTCTGTGATCACTATTTCACCTGCGTTACCTCAAATGGCATTGGCATTTGCAGATGTTGAAAATGCAGAATTTCTTGTCAAGATGGTGTTAACCATACCCGCATTTTTCATTGCCATTTTCTCTCCCATAACAGGCCGTCTTATAGACAAGCATGGTCGCTTACGCATTCTTTGGTTCTCATTAGTCCTGTATGCAATTTCCGGAACGGGAGGTTTTTTCCTTGATAACCTTTATTTAATTCTCATTACCCGAATCACATTGGGTATTGCGGTGGGCATGTCCATGACCATTGTCATTACATTGATAGCGGATTACTTCGAAGGAATGGAGCGACAGAAATTTGCTGGTTTACAAGTTGCCTTTATGTCGCTGGGAGGCATATTATTTATTGGACTCGGTGGCATTCTTGCCGACATCAGTTGGCGATTTCCCTTTCTGATCTATTTACTTTCGTTGATCGTACTTCCGCTCAGCATTTTATTTCTTCATGAGCCGGTAGTTGTTAAAAGAAGTGAAGCGGTAAGCACTAATGTGAAAGCCCCAGGCATTATCTGGTTGTTGTTTTTCAACACGATGACAATGTGGATCATCTTCTTTTTGATACCGGTGCAGATACCTTTTTACCTGAAAGCCATTGGTGTTGAAAAAAATGCGTTGATTGGAGCGGCCATTGCTTCCAGTACTTTATTTTCTGCCATCTCATCAATTTCATATTCCAAACTAAAAAGCCGGTTTAGTTTTCTTACCATTTTCGCAATAGGATACCTGCTGATGGCGGCAGGATTTCTTGCCATTTCACTCTCCAACACATATGTGTGGGTACTCGTTGCTATGATGTTATCAGGATTGGGAATCGGAATGATGATCCCCAACACAAATATATGGGTGATGAAAATCACACCGCCTGAAATCAGGGGTAAGGAAATTGGAAAACTTACTACGTTCTGGTTTTTCGGACAGTTCGTGTCTCCCATTGTTATTTTTCCGGTGCTGCAGGTGCTATCGCTTTCTTCCACGTTTATGGCAGGAGCGGGGTTGCTTTTTCTGATATCTTCTGCATTTATACTTTTTCAGATGAGCAAAGCTGGGAAAGCGCTGCCGCAGTAGGGAGGAATTAAGTTATCACAAGGTCTGGCTATTATTTCTGTTTATTTTTTCAAAACGGTTTTGAGATTTCTGAGAGCCTATAGGCTCGACCTATTTTATAAGGATGGACTTTAGTCCGTCACTCATAGTACCACATGTTGTATAGAGCCGTAGGCTCGGAACATATATTTGTTATCGTTCGCAGAGAAATGTCTCGTTCCTCCGGAACTCAAAATTTCTATATGTCTTTTTTCACCGGACTGAAGTCCGGTGTTATAATATTGAATCGTTCCTCCGGAACTATGATTCGCAGCAATCGCGATGATATGAAATTATTATAGATAGAAGCATATAAAAATTGCCGAGCCCCAAAACCTTCCTTCGAAATTTGGTTTTACAGCAATCCCGAAGGGTGAAATTATATCACCCCTTTGGGGTTCTGTATCTTATGATCTATTCTTTTTCTATAATAATGCCAGCCCTTCGGGCTTTTAAAAAAATATGAAAGCAGAATTACTCATGGTTGTCATGTTCAATAATCCCAAACGGCTTCTAACAATTTGATAATCCCGAAGGGATGGAATGATTAGTGCGCTGGGCATGCAGTAAAACTCAAGGGTGCGAGGAAGACGTCCTCCAGTCCCGAAGGAGCACGGATATGGAAAACGGTAGTCTTGTGGAGGCTGCCAGGCAATTACTTCATTGTATTCATCAAAGAAATGTTCTTTAAGGATGTTGAAGTTTCTTCCACCTTGTTCTGCTTTTAATTTCTCTACATGGATGACATCATTCAACACCTGGTTCCAGAGTTTTCTCAGTTTGTATTGAATGAGAAACTCAACGGCTTCTTCATCACAGGAAGCGACAAGGGCATTGTCCAGCACGTGGAGGTCTTCAAAATTTTCGGAAAGAGAAATCAGAGCTAATTCTTTATTCGTGCTATCAGGTTCTGATTTTGAATTTACCAGCAGGTCAGCTTCTTCCACCTCATCCACATCCATTTCTTCAGGCTCTGGAAAATCTTCTTCAGCCAGTTCCTCTACTTCCTCCACACCTGAGTTCAACGCATCTTGCAATTTTTCTTTGAGCGCCTTTAGTGTATTATCCCGGTTGGCATCATCACTGAAGACCAGTTCATTCAAGGCATCCGGCAGCTTCCCCTGGTTGATAATCATCTGCAACTCGATGGCATCCATGTGGAGGAGGTCGTGATTGTCGATGGAGGAGATGAATTGAATAATTTTTTCTTTTGACCAGCCAATATTACAAGTAGGGCATCCTTGGCTAGTTAAATGCTTGTATGGAGTTTGTTCAAATACTCCGTGGTAAGGGCAAATGATTTTGACTTTGGTATCCACATTAACATACTCGACATGAGAATAATCGTATTTGTCTCCATGTGCCGCTTTAAATCTGGCTATTATACTCTGGTTATCGAATCTGATGTTTCCACCACAAATGGAGCATCCACGCCCGATTAAGTGCTTAGAAGGAGTTTGTTCAAACACACCATGATCAAGACATATAATCTTGACTTTAGTATCTATATTGACATACTCCAGCTGAGAATAGTCGTATTTGTCTCCGTGAACTGCTTTAAACCTGGCTATTATACTTTGGCTATTGAATCTGATATTTCCACCACAAACTGAACATCCTCGACCGATTAAATGTTTATAAGGAGTCTGCTCAAAAAAACCATGGTCCCGACATATTATCCTTACGTTAGAATTAATATTAACATACTTCATCTCAGAGTAATCGTATTTGTCTCCATGAACTGTTTTGAACTCAGCTATTATTTGTGCAGTCGTATTTCTCTGCGATTCTCCTCTTTGAAGATTTGCACATTTAGGACATCCTTGACCACGAAAATGCATTGAAGGGGTCTGATCAAATTCGCCATGATCGGGGCAAGTAATTTTGATCTTAACTTTATTCCCATCATAATCAATTTGAGAATAGTCGTATCTGTTCCCATGTACCTCCCTGAATTTGGCAATTATTTGTTCATTATTATAGCGAACATTTCCTACACAAAGGGGACACCTGCTACCATTTAAATGGGCATAGGGAGTTTGCTCAAATAGCCCATGTTCGGGGCAAATAATTTTAACCTTTGTATCTATATTTACATATGCTACAAGGGAATAGTCATATCTGTCTCCATGAGCTTTGCGGAATCCTTCAATTATTTGCTCAATATTTTTTTTCTGTGATTTTCCGCCTTGAAGCTTTGCACATTTAGGGCATCCCTGACCGGTTAAATGTTTATAGGGAGTTTGTTCAAATATCCCATGGTCGGGGCAAATGATCTTTGTCTTTGTGTCTATATTTTTATAATCAACAGGAGAATAGTCGTATCTATGCCCATGAACTTTTATAAATTCTTCAATTACTTGCTCCCTGGTTTTTTTCCTTGACATGACAACTCTATTGTTACTAATGTATTGGTTTTCAAATTGAGTAACCATTTGAAAGTCATTGAAATCTTTGAATTACCTCAATAATCTTTCTTCTTGTATTAAGTCTTATCATCGGGCTTTCTAAATTTATTACTTGGTTGCCCTCTGTCTAAAAATTGCGATATCCTTGTATACTTAACCCGAAAATGGCTTAATTTATATCAGCTATGAACTACAAACTCTTTGGAAAATCCGGCCTTCGTGTATCTGAGCTTTGTCTCGGCACCATGGGCTTTGGCACAGAGTGGAAATGGGGCTGTGATAAAGATATCAGCAAACAAATCTTTGACACTTATGCCAATGCGGGAGGCAATTTTATTGATACGGCCAATCGTTATACGGAAGGAACTTCTGAAAAATTTGTCGGAGACTTTATTGCCAAAGACCGGGATCATTTTGTGGTAGCCACCAAATATTCACTACGCGATCGAAGCGGTGACCTGAACTTTGCAGGCAACCATCGAAAAAATATGATGCGCAGCGTGAAGGAAAGTTTGTGGCGCCTGAATACCGATTATATCGATGTGTTATGGGTACATATCTGGGATAGCTGGACACCCACCGAGGAGATTTTGAAAGGTATGGAAGATTTAATCAGTCGTGGATTGGTACATTATATTGGCATTAGCGACACACCGGCATGGATCGTGAGCCAGGCCAACACGATGGCTGAGTTGCGTGGATGGAACCAGTTCATTGGCTTGCAGATTGAATACAGTTTGATTCAACGAACGGTGGAAGCAGAACTATTGCCCATGGCCAAAGCCTATGGCATGACCCTTACACCCTGGGCACCGCTGGCCGGAGGCGCATTGACAGGAAAATACCTGAAGGGGGATAAAGGAAGATTAGTAGAAAACAGTGTTCGCCTTGGCGCGCGCGCCACAAACATCACCAAAAAATTGGTGGAAGGTGCCGGTCGGATGGGAGTAAGCCCATCACAACTCGCCATCAACTGGACACGCCAGCATAAAAATCAAAGTGTGATTCCAATTGTTGGCGCAACGAAAGTATCGCAGGTAGAAGATGTGTTGGGATGTTTGAGTTTTGAAATCCCCATCGACCTGATGAATGAGTTGAATGAAGTATCAAAAGTGGAACTTCCGTTCCCACAAAAGTTTTTCAATGAAGCCGGAGTGCAGGATGTGTTGTATGGTGGAATAAAAGATGCAATGAAAGATTCGCGATACTAGGTTTAATGCTGATTGACATTGTTTAGTTTCCCGCAGATCACGCTGATTGTCGCAGAAATGTCAGATTGCTAATAATTGTAAATCTGAAATCAGGAAACTGGTAAGGGAATGGATTAAAGATTCGCGATACTAAGTTTAACGCTTATTGACATTAATTTCCCGCAGATCACGCTGATTTTCGCAGAAAAATGTCGCAGAGATGAATCTGCGCTATCTGCGAAATCAGCGGGAGCCAAGAGAATTGAGTAACATCAGATTGTAAATAATTGTAAATCTGAAAATCAGGAAACTAGTATGGTGATGGGCTCTTACTCGTCCAGCCACCATCAATTGATTTCCCGCAGATCACGCTGATTGTCGCAGAAATGTGGTAGTGGTGAATCAGCGCTATCTGCGAAATCAGCGGGAGACATGAGAATTGTGTAACATCAGATTGTAAATAATTGTAAATCTGAAATCAGGAAACTAGTAAGGTGATGGGCTCACACTCGTCCAGCCACCATCAATCACCAACGATTGCCCGGTGATGTGTCCTGCTTCTGGCGATACAAGAAACAACGCAGCATGAGCAATGTCTTGTGTGGTTGCGGGTTTGCCAATGGGTGTGATGCGCGACCATGTGCTTTCATACGTTGGATCACTCTTGGTGCGCTCTGTAACGGTTGCTCCGGGGGCAACAGCATTCACCGTAATTCGATATTGAGAAACTTCTTCCACGAGATTTTTTGCCAGCATCTCCAGTGCGGCCTTGGTCATGCCATAGGCCGCGAGATTTTTATGTGCCTGATGTCCTGTCACGGAAGACATGAATAGAATTCTGCCACCGCTGCCTTGTTCTATCATTTGGCGCGAGGCGAGTTGAGCAAGAAAAAAACTGCCACCCAAGTTTACATTCATCACTTTGGAAAAATCTTCAGGTTTGTATTCCAGAAAATCACCAAAGAGCGTAATGCCCGCATTAGCAATGGCGATATCAAGTTTGCCAAAATGATTCACGGCTTCATCCACCATGTTTTGAATGAACCCAACATCAGAGCAGTCTCCGGGATAAGCGATGCAGATTCCATTTTCTTTTTGAATCGAAAGCGCGGCATCTTCGGCCAATGATGCTTCAATATCATTAAGAACAACGCTTGCTCCTTGCATTGCTAACTGCCTGCAAATTTCAAGGCCGATTCCCTGACCTGCACCGGTTACAATCGCTACTTGATTTTTGAATGGTTTCATATATTCTCTTATCTCAGCAGAGGCGTCTGACCGCTTTAAGCGGTCTGACGCCTAAACGTATTTAATGCGAATCTCTTGACACTTCACTGCCTGAACTTCCTCTTAGAAAATCCAGATCTGCGCCTTCATTGGCTTGTTGAACGTGTTGCTGGTATAACATTACATAGCCACGGTCATATTTTTTGTGAATAGGTTTCCAGTCTTGTTTTCGTTTCAATAATTCTTCATCTGATACTTCTAATTTCAAGGTGCGGTTGGCCACATCAAGGCTAATTACATCACCGGTTTTAACAACAGCAAAGTTTCCACCCAATGCAGCTTCGGGTGAAGCATGCAGCACCACCGTACCGAATCCTGTTCCGCTCATGCGGCCGTCTGAAATGCGCACCATGTCGTGTACACCCTTGGCTAATAGTTTTTTGGGTAATCCCAGGTTACCAACTTCAGGCATTCCCGGATAACCAATGGGACCAGCATTTTTCAACACCAGGATATTACTTTCATCCACTTCAAGATTCGGATCGTCTATTCGCTTTTTGTAATCATCGATATCTTCAAACACGATGGCTTTGCCAGTGTGCTTCATTAAACCCGGACTTGCAGCTGATGGCTTAATCACGGCTCCATTTTCGCAAAGATTTCCTTTTAAGATAGCTACACCCGATAGCGGATTGAATGGCTTATCGGTGGAAGTAATAACATCTTGATTGTAGATCACGGCACCGTCATAATTTTCTTTCATCGTCTTGCCGTTCACCGTAATGCAATCGCGGTGAAGAACTTTATCAAGTTCTTTCATTACAGCAGGAAGTCCACCGGCATAATAAAGATCCTCCATAAAATATTTCCCTGACGGCTGCAGGTTGGCTACGAGCGGAATGTTGGAAGATAGTTTATCAAAATCTTCCAGTTTAAGATCAACACCTATTCTTCCTGCAATCGCGAGCAGGTGTATCACAAAATTTGTTGAACCACCTATGGCAGCATTCGTGACAATAGCATTTTCAAACGCCTTTCTCGTAAGCACATCAGAGAGACGAAGATTTTCTTTCACCATCTCAACAATGCGGATGCCCGACATCTGTGCCAGCACTTTTCGTCTTGAATCGGCAGCTGGGATGGCGGCATTCCCCGGAAGGGAAAGGCCTAATGACTCCACCATACACGCCATCGTTGAAGCGGTGCCCATGACCGCACAATGACCGCGGCTCCGGCACATGCACTCTTCAGCAACCGTTAGTGCTTCCTGAGACATTTCGCCTGATCGCATTGCCTCGCTGAAACGCCAGATGTCACTCGTGCCTATATCTTTTCCTTCATACTTTCCGGTGAGCATTGGTCCACCTGAAACAACCAGCGTGGGAATGTTTACACTACATGCACCCATCACCAGTGATGGGGTAGTTTTATCGCATCCACAGAGCAATACCACTCCATCCATGGGGTTGGCGCGAATGGATTCTTCTACATCCATGCTGGCGAGATTCCGATAAAGCATGGCGGTTGGTTTGATCAATGTTTCACCCAATGACATTACGGGAAACTCAACCGGAAAACCACCGGCTTCAGAGACGCCACGTTTTACTGATTCGGCCAGTTCGCGAAAGTGAGCATTGCACGGAGTTAGTTCGGACCAGGTGTTACAAATACCAATTACTGGTTTGCCACGAAATTCATAGTCAGGTATGCCTTGATTTTTCATCCATGCCCGGTAAATGAATCCGTCTTTCCCGGTTTTTCCAAACCAACCCTGGCTGCGAAGTTTATCTTTCATGTGTTGAATTTTTTGCGTTAACTTCTAAAGATGGTTAAAATTTTCTTCAGAAAATATGATCAGAATTCAGCATTATATGTGCGGTAGTTAACGTCCTTTATTAGCACGAATCATTTCCGGATAACCTTGTTTTTGGGAGAGGGCTGTAACTGCCATCACGATTCTTTTCGTTTTGGTTGCTGATGTTTTGGCGCTGTCGATCCACTTGCTGAAATACTTTTGATGTGATCCGGATAATGTTTGAAAAAAATCATAGGCAGCAGGATCATCGTGCAGACAATCTATGAAATCAGCTGAGAAGGCAAACTCGCTATTATCTTCTTCAAGTGATACTTTCAATTTATCGCCCAGTTTCTTGCCGGTTCCTTTGCGCATAGCGCCATTCAGGGGCATGATGAAGTTTCCTTCACCCATGGGTAGCAATGCAATCTGTTTTATTTTGAACGAGTCAAGTGTACCCTTCACCCTAAAGGAAACTTTCGTATCGGGCTTTAATTTTTTTGCTTGTGCAGCGCTGATTTCAATATACGTCCATCCGGTTTTTTCACCCTGCTTATCAAATTTGTGAATAGTGGTCATGAACTGAATCATGGTGTGAATTTAAATGGTTTTCATCAGTTCAGTTCTGTATTCACTTAGAATCCGAGCCTTTGACAAAAACCCGATATAGACTTTGTCTTTGACCACTGGCAAGTTCCATTGTTTGGTCTCGTCAAACTTTTTCAGGATATTATGAAGAGAATCATCCACATCAACCGCATTTGGCTCTGTCATCAATTCCTTCACGAAAGTGGTGTTATAGATTTTCGTATTGAAGATTAAATCGCGTATGTTATCGAGGTGGACCACTCCAACGAGTTTGCCATCTTTAACTACTACAGGAAAACTATTTCGCCTGGAAATGGAAATGACCCTCACCAGTAGCAACAGTGAGTCGTCAGGTTTTACTGCCGAAAAATTAGTTTCCAGAAGTTGCTTCAGATCAAGTTTGCTTAGCAGATATTTGTCACGGTCATCTATCGATACTTTTAATAGCCGTGACAGCTTTCTTCCTTCCATGGAAAGCGGTTCAAAATATCGGACAACCGTAATACTCAAGGCCGCAACAATCATGAGCGGAATGATCAACCCATAACCCCCGGTAATTTCAGCGATCAGGAAGATTGCACAGAGTGGTGCGTAGAATACTCCACTCAGTATACCGGCCATAGCCACCAATGTAAAATTGGTTTCCGGGATATGTGCCAGGCCGGTTAGGTTAATAAGTTTGGCAAACGTAAATCCGGTGTAGGCACCCACAAACAAAGATGGACCAAAGTTTCCTCCATTGCCTCCGCTGCCCAGGGTAATGGCAACCGCTACCACTTTAATTAATACCAGCGCCCCAAGAAAGAGAAGTAAAGAGAAATCGTTGTGTATGAATTGATGTAGAATGCTGCTCCTGGTGATTTCTGATGTCTGCAGATTGGCAAGGAGCTTAATGCTTTCGTACCCCTCACCAAAGAGAGGCGGAAATAAAACAAGCAGCAACGAAAGAAGTAATCCGCCAAGGGCAATTTTTTTGATATGACTTTTTATTGAGCCAAACATTATTTCAATTTTCTCAAGCACCCGGGCATAGTAGAGGGACACGACCCCGGCCAATATTCCTAATACCAGGTAGTATGGCACATTGTGATAATCGAAGGGTTGTTGCAGTGAAAAGGAAAGCGTGATCCCTTCCGCCAGAATGATCTTTGACAGTAATGCCCCGGAAGCGGCCGAGATAATGATTGGAATAAATGCAGCTACCGTTACCTCTGTGAGTAGTACTTCAATGGCAAACAAGACCCCTGCCACAGGTGAATTGAAGGCTGCGGCTATTCCGGCTGCAGCACCACAGGCAAGAAGCACTGTTCTGTCTTTATAGGAGAGATGAAAGAATTTTCCATAATTAGATCCGATCGCTGAGCCGGTGCTCACCATGGGTGACTCCAATCCCAATGAACCACCAAAGCCTACAGTAAGGGCACTGGTAACTACATGAGAATAGATTTGGTTAGCCGGTATTTCGCTCGACTTTCTCGCGATCGCATAGCTGATCTCGGCACTTCCCCTTTTAAAGTTTCCCTTAAGAACATAGTGCACATAGATTACTGTGAGGGCAATACCCATTGCGGGGAATAAGGTGAAGAGAAAAAATTGTTCGTAGTTATTAGCGTAATAAGTAACCCATGTGCCAATCGAGTGAACACAAAACTTAAGAACAATCGCTGCCAGGGAAGATAAGAGACCAACAATGATACTGGAAAGAAGGAAGAATTGTTTAGCTGACAATCGTCTCTTCAGGAAGAGAAAAATTCTTTTTAGATATCGACCGATTACTTGACCCATTTGAGAAAACAGTTTTTGCCATGTTGTCAACTTCTTCAGCAACGTTATGCAATATTACTTCATCGCTGATAAAATACCTTTACTAATTCGGCCTGAATGAATTTTTTTGTTCGTAATGTTGTAGCTACAATTATTGAGATTGTATCTATTATGCCGCTGGAAGAGGAAATCAAGCAGGAGAAGTTTAACAATGATCACCAGAAAGCTTCCATTAATATCTTATACACCGGAAGTTGGCTTTATAATATCAATGCGAGCTATCTTAAAAAATTCGGGATCACACCTGAGCAATTTAATGTCTTGCGCATACTTCGTGGCGGCTTCCCAAAGCCGATGATGCTGGCTGAGATAACGGAGAGAATGATAGATAAGAGCAGTAATTGCACCCGGTTAGTAGAGAAACTGAAGCAAAAAGGATTGGTGAATCGCGTTACCTGCGAAAACAACCGTAGGCAAGTGGATATTTCTGTTACGGAAAAGGGTCAACAGCTTTTAAGGAAAATAGATGCGAGTCAGCCTGCCTGGCTGGAGACCATGGGTAAGATAACCAAGGCGGAGGCAAAAGAACTCAACCGTATTCTTGACAAACTAAGAGATTAAGAAATTACCACTCATCGGTGGGTGAAAAATATTTTTTTATGTCAAAGGCATCTCTTAGGCTCAGGCTCATCAGGGCCATGTCGGCAAAGGTGCTTTTCTTAAATTTTGTTTTACCCTTGCTCATTACCTCATTCATGTAAAATCCTTTCCTTGCAGTATTGTTGGGATATCGTGACGAGGGTTGTATTTTGTTTTCAAAGTACAATCCGTAAATCGTAACCCGGTAGCGGTTATCTCTTACCTCTACTACAAACTTCCCCGTCCATTCTCCATTCCAGTACATCAATGGTGTATTACTATAACTGCGCCCGTAGCGCTTACAGTCCACCTGGTAGTGTTTAATCTCTCCGTTGTAACCAAGTTCATATCTTACCACATTTTGGGTAAAGACTTTGGACTTAAGCATGGACACGACTTCTCTTCTAAGACTATCGTCTGGCCCTGCATATTCATAGGTATGGCGCCAGACTAATTGTTCGTTTTCTATTTCAAACAGGTCGTACTTTTGTGCTTGAGAGAAAAGAGGAGCAAGAAAAAATAAACCAATAACTATCGGCCTCATCGTGTGATTGAAGGCAATAAGCCAAAATAATTTTACTATATTAAAAGTAACAGGTTTTTCCACAATTCGGAATTGTTTGTTGATAACAACCTGAATCAATGAACTAAATATTTGAACGTCCTGATCTTTTGTAGAAACTTTTATTTTACTTTGCAAATCTTTAAGGTATGAAAAGGTCGAATGGTATAGGATTTATATTGCTGGTTGCCTTTATGGGCATGCTGGTTATGCCTTTGCTTTCGGCACCAGTGGCGCCCCAGTCTGAGGACCATCAATCCAATATTGTTTTCTTCGAGAATGGAGATGATCACACCAGCCATTGGTTAATTCGCTCTGTTTCTGATAGTGAGGAATTTAATGCTCGTACTGCAGCAACGTGGGATTCCATTCTACTCCTTGCTTATGGTGTCAACGTTCATTCAGCTATTCACCAGGTTCGATTTTCTCAAATCAATGAGCAAAGAGACACCAAGGTTCCCAAACAGCGAATCTACCTCATCAACTCTCAGCTGACAATTTAGCAACCTAAGAAGCGCCCCCCGTCTCACGCTCGCGCTTCTCTTATATTCTTTTGTTTCTCGCTTCTTAATGAGTGTGCTTATGTGTTTAGGAATAAACTTAGCTTATTCTATAAAATCTATCCGGGTTTTGAAATACAGTGTTGCGCTCAAATAAGAGCTGATCATCCTACATAATTTTTGACGAAAATGAAAATTACAATTTTGAAGAGCCTGGTGCTCTCAATGATCTTGATTCCCTCATTAACCAAGGCACAGCAAGCTGATACCATCGTTACTTTTCAGGAGGCTAAAGCGCGACTGATAAAATCAAACCTGGCGCTTCTGGCATCCTACTATGATGTAAATATTGCTAAAGCAGGAGTGATCCAGGCGAAGCTATGGAATAACCCTTACTTCATTTTTAATGGAGATCTCTATTCACAAGAAACCAACGAGTACTTTCATTTCCGAAACCAACATTTGCTGCAGGTAGAACAAACCTTTTCTTATGCAGGCAAGCACACGAACACTGTGAAACTCGCTCGTTTAGGTGCTGAAATGGCGGAGAAGCAATTAGAGGATGTACTCCGAAGTTTATTGTTCGAAACCGGAAACCTCTATAGTGATTTAGCCGCTTTGCAGGAAAAGGCATTTCTCTATCAGCAGGTAATGCGCAATTATGATAAACTGATGGAGGCCACACGCAAGCAATTGGAAGTGGGTGCCATTTCTGTTACCGAAGCAATACGCCTGGAGTCAGAGTACCTGGCCGTGAAAACAGATGCGCTCACTAATAACAATGAAAAGGAAAAAGTGATCGCTGATTTGCGTACTCTGCTTCGGATGCCTGAAGACACTACTTTTCAGGTAGAACAGAAAATCCCCATCATCGCGCAGGAATTTGAATTGCGCTCTCTTACCGAACAAGCCATTACTATCAGACCGGACATATTGGTTAAAAAGTTTGATCTTAAATATCAGGAGCGGAATCTGAAACTTCAGCGGTCAATGGCAGCACCTGACCTTAAGCTAGCCTATCAACCACGCGACCGTGGTAGTAACTATGTTCGTTCTTACCAGGGATTTAATGTGGAATTCTATATTCCATTGTTTGATCGCAATCAGGGAGATATTAAGGCAGCTGAGTATAGTGTTACGAAATCCAATTTGCAGTATGCACAAATCGAAAATCAGGTTCGCAATGAAGTGGTAGCTGCTTATAACCGATATAAAAACTCCAATACGGGCTTGACCAATTATAGTCCTGAGTTGCTCGATCGACTCAAGCAATTGAATTCCAGCACCAATGAGAATTTTAAGAAGCGCAATATAAGCCTCCTTCAATTCATCGACTACCAGCGAATTTTTATTCTCACCAATATTCAACTTATAGAATTGAAACAGCAATATCTCAACAACGTGAATGAATTGAATTTTGCAGTCGGGACAAATATCATCGAATACTGAAATAACAAGCCATGAAAACAAACCTATATATCATTGCTTTGCTTTTTTTCTCCTCTGCATCAAACGTTATACTTGCCCAGCAGAAAGAGAAGATTATTGCAGAAGCTGTAGAAAAAAACACCTTCGAAAAGAAATTTCGCGTGGGGATTAGTCTCAACCAATATTGGGGTAATATCAAAGGGAGCAACCTGGATAAAACCTATTTTGGAAAACCCTGTATTGGATTTAACCTGCGTGCTGAATTCTACCCGATCTCCTTTATTGGAATAGGTGCTGGCGTTGGATTACAACAACGAGGTGCAGGAATTATAAATCCCGATATTTCGGGCGGATCGTTTACGCATCCGTGGCAACTTCCACAAGGTAATCCCGACTCTACGTATCGAGAGCGACTTCGCTTTAATACCTGGGAAGTTCCCATTACAATCTTGGTACGAACACCAATGGATATTTTTAAAGGAGTTCGCTTAAGTGCTGCCGCGGGCATGTCCTATGTTCATACTTCCAAGGTGAATGATGCTTTTTTAAGCGTGGAGGATGGCTTTCACGTGGATAACTTTGTAAAGAAGGATTATCTGGCGAATGACATGGCCTATCAACTTTCTTTGGGCACTGATATCAGCGCAGGTACTGGTAATCTATTGCAAGTTCATTTTGTATTTACCAAAGGCACAAAGAACGTCTATGCTGCGGGGCAGGGTGATGGGCGACTTGAGACCTATGGATTCAGAGTCGCCTGGCTGTATTAACCGCATAAAGTTTACTTTAAAAATTACCTAACTATCAAATTGCTTTTATATGAAATTCAAGGTGCTATTCATTGCTGCAATAATCACAATCTCTTCTTGCAAAAAGGAAGAGAATAATACGGCAGACACAAAATTCAAATTAACAGAGACCCTTGCCAAAGGGAAAGAACTCGCAGAGGTAACGATTCAAACCGTGCAGTCAGAATTGATGCTTACCGGCAAGATTAGTTTCAATGAAGATAAAGTAGCGCGAGTGTTTCCCTTAGCAGGAGGATTTGTTCGCGACCTCTATGTTGAACTGGGCGACCATGTAAAGAAAGGACAAGTCATGGCAATTATTCGCAGCCCGGAAATTGCGGAATTTACCAAGGAAGGAACAGAGGCAGAGTCACAAGTACGAGTGGCAGAAAAAAACGCACAGGTAGCAGCCGAACTTTATAAAAGCGGAAATATTTCTGAGGTAGAATTGATCAATTCGCAGAAAGAACTTGAGAATGCAAAAGGTGAATTGGTGCGCATCAAAGCGGTGTTGGATATGTACAGTGCTGGAAGCGGTTCAATTTACCCCATCAAATCTCCCGTATCCGGAGTAATTGTTCAAAAAAACATCGCTTTGAATATGGAGTTGCGCACAGAAGACATTAGCCCTGTCTTTATTGTGGGTGATCTGGATTATGTATGGGTAATGGCTAATATTTATGAATCGGATATCACCAAAATAAAGGAAGGCTATGATGCAGAGATCACCACCATTCCATATCCTGATAAAATTTTTCGCGGCAAGATTGATAAAATTTTTAGTTTGATGGATGCAGAGAGTAAGGTGGTGAAGGCGCGAGTAACCCTGAAGAATGAAAACTTCGAACTTAAGCCTGAAATGTTTGCCAATGTAAAAGTGAGCTACCAGGAGCCCGTAAAAAAATTGACCATTCCTTCAGAGGCGCTCATCTTTGATAAAAGCAGGCACTTTGTAATGGTCTATAAAGCCGATGATGACATTGAAACCCGTGAGGTGAGCGTCTACAAAGACACCGGAAAACTTATCTATATCGAAAGCGGATTGAAAGTGGGTGAAAAAGTGATGACGAAGTTTCAGTTGCTGGTCTATGATGCTTTAAATGATTAACACAAACTCCTGAACGACTCTTAATCATGGACAAATTTGTCAAAAATATTATTGCTTTTTCGTTGAAGAATAGATTCTTTGTTTTCTTCTCTACGGCTGTTCTCATAATTGTCGGCATCTGGAGTTACTTAAAAACTCCATTGGAGGCTTTCCCAGATGTGACCAATACACAAATTATTATAGTAACACAATGGAACGGACGGAGTGCTGAAGAGATCGAGCGATTTGTCAGTATCCCTATTGAGGTGGCCATGAACAGTGTGCAGCGCAAAACCAGCGTTCGCTCCATCTCTATGTTTGGCCTTTCTGTTATGAAGATCATTTTCGATGATGATGTGGAAGATTTCTTTGCCCGCCAACAGGTAAATAATTTATTGCGAAATGTGAGTTTGCCAGAGGGTGTTGAACCTGATGTGCAACCCCCCTATGGTCCTACCGGAGAAATTTTTCGCTACACATTAAAGAGTGATCGCCACACCAGTGAGTTGCTCGCATGGCAGGATTGGGTTATCGACCGCCAGTTGCGAGCCGTGCCAGGCGTAGCGGATATCGTTTCTTTCGGTGGTGCAAGAAAAGTGTATGAGGTAAATGTAAATCCGCTGTTGCTTTCAAAATATGACATCACACCATTGGAAGTCTATGAAGCCATCACCAAAAGTAATATCAATGTTGGTGGTGATGTAATCGAAAAGAATGGTCAGGCTTATGTGGTACGGGGGATTGGGCTCCTGCAGAGCATTTCTGATATCGAAAATATTTTGATCGAGGATATTCAGGATGTTCCTATTCTGGTGAAAAATGTTGCATCAGTCCGGGAAGGTTCATTACCTAAGGTGGGGCAGGTGGGCCTCGATGAAAATGATAATGTAGTAGAGGGGATTATTGTGATGCGAAAAGGAGAAAACCCAGCCCAGGTTTTGGGTAGAGTGAAATCGAAAATTGCAGATATCAACGAGAAGGTGCTTCCTACCGATATCAAGATGGTTACGTTTTATGATCGTGATAAGCTTATGGATTACTGCCGTGAAACAGTGCTAGGTAATCTGGTTGAGGGTATCCTCTTTGTCACGATAGTGGTATTCATTTTCATGCTTGATTGGCGAAGCACGCTGATTGTTTCCATTATTATTCCGTTGGCGTTGCTCTTTGCCTTTATGTGTTTAAAGTTAAAGGGGATGTCGGCTAACCTGCTTTCGATGGGGGCGATTGACTTTGGGATTATCATTGATGGGGCGGTGGTCATGGTAGAGGGGCTATTTGTATTACTCGCTACACGAGCCCACGAAATAGGAATGCCTCAATACAACAGTCTATCTAAATTGGGCCTTGTTAAAAAGGCAGTATCCGAATTAGGAAAAGCAATCTTCTTTTCTAAACTAATTATCATAACGAGTCTTGTTCCTATTTTCTCCTTTGAGAAGGTGGAAGGGAAAATGTTTTCTCCGCTGGCCTATACGTTAGGCTTTGCTTTACTGGGTGCTTTACTTTTCACGCTAACGCTAGTGCCTGTTTTATGCAGCATCTTGTTCGACAAAGATGTAAAAGAGAAGCACAACCCGGTTGTCAATTTCTTTAATCGTATTGTATCGGGTGGATTTGCCTTCACACTTCGAAATAAGAATAAAAGTTTTTGGGCGGCTATTATCATTATTGCAGTCAGCACATTCTCCTTCAAATTTTTGGGTTCAGAATTTCTTCCAACATTAAATGAAGGCGCGTTGTGGGTGGAGGCCAAACTACCTATGAGTAGTTCCATAAATGAAACGGTGAAGTTCGTTCGCATCTTCCGGCACGAGTTAAATGAATTTCAAGAAGTGGAATCGGTGCTCTCACAAATTGGCCGATCCAATGATGGCACTGATCCATCAGGATTTTTCTACGTACAATGCCAGGTGAACTTAAAACCTCATAAAGAATGGGAAAGGGACATCACTACGGATCAGCTCATCGAACAAATGGATAAAAAGCTAAGACAATACCCCGGTGTGGTGTACAACTATTCTCAGCCGATTATTGATAACGTAGCCGAAGCGGTGGCAGGAATTAACGCTTCCTTAGCGGTAAAAATTTTTGGGGATAACCTGGAGCTGCTTAATTCCAAGGCAGACTCTGTTGCCACCATATTAAAGACGGTAAGAGGTGTAAAAGATCTGGGTATACTTCGCAACATTGGTCAGCCTGAGCTAAGCATCACCCTGAACCAAAGTAAGATGGCGGCCTATGGCATTAACATGGCCGATGCGGAAACCGTCATCGAGATGGCTATTGGAGGGAAAACGGCCACTCAGTTTTTTGAACAAGAGAAGAAATTTGATGTGCGTGTTCGCTATGAAGGTGAGTATCGTAAATCGGAACGCGAAATCAAGGATTTGAAAGTTCCATCTATTAAGGGCAACCAAGTGCCGCTGAAAGAAATTGCAGAGATAAAGGCAGTGACCGGTCCGGCATTTATTTATCGCGATAACAATAAACGATTCATTGCCATTAAGTTCTCTATTCGTGAGCGTGACCTGGGTAGCACCATCGCAGAAGCTCAGGAAAAAGTAAATGAGCAAGTTTCTATTCCTCGTGGCTATAGTGTGGCCTGGACGGGTGAGTTCGAGAACCAGGTACGAGCTCAACAGCGCTTGACCGAAGTGGTGCCTATCTGCCTTGTATTAATTTTCTTCTTATTGTTTGTGGCCTTTGGAAATGTTAAAGATGCTGGACTCGTGCTTGTCAATGTGCCTTTTGCCATGATGGGTGGAATCCTCGCATTACACGTAACCGGCACTATTTTCAGTATATCAGCCGGTATCGGATTTATTGCTCTCTTTGGTCTTTGCATACAAAATGGTGTGATTCTAATATCCGTCTTTAAGAAAAATCTTCAGAATGGAATGCCTATGCAGGGGGCGTTGATCAGGGGAGTAGAAGAACGCACCCGTCCTGTAGTAATGACGGCATTGATGGCAGCAATTGGACTAGTTCCAGCCGCGGTATCAACGGGTATTGGCTCTGAAACACAAAAGCCATTAGCTATCGTGGTGATCGGTGGCCTCATCACTGCGACCATACTTACATTGCTGATTTTCCCGTTAGTTTTTCAATGGGGATATCGCAACACCACCTCAGTGCCAATAAAAGATATTCGCACCAAGGACTTTGAAGATTACGAAGGATAGAAAGTTTTATTTTTGTCACCACCCAATCCCAGTATGGAGTGGTGACATTTTTATTTAGTACATCTAACTTTAAAATTGAAAAAAGGAGTCGTTAGTTTTTGCTTATTAGTTCAATCATTGACGGTAATTGCCCAGGAGCAGGATCGGTTGAATGAGCTTACCGTAGACCGTCCTGGTATTGCCGAGGCACCTTATACGGTATTGCCGAAGCATTATCAGTTTGAAACAGGTTTTGATTATTATCAAAGGACAACGGGGGAGATATATTTTTTGCCCGTTTCACTCTTTCGCACCGGAATAAGTAAGTCTGCTGAACTTAGGATATCTATTAAAAATATTCATGATGAAACCACTCAGCAAAAACTGAACGGTATCTCCCCTTTAACAATTGGTATTAAAACCCATATTATTAAGCAGGATGGCTGGATACCGGAAACAGATATTTTAGCGGATGTTGTTTTTCCGTTGGGCAAATCGGATTTACATCCCGATAACCTGGGTCATGATATCTTCTTACTTTTTGAAAATGATCTTTCCTCTAAGATTGCGTTTAATTATAACGTAGGTCTGATCTGGGATGGAAATACAAATCAAAACATCTTCGCTTCGTCATTTTGCTTTAATTATCTGGCTACCGCGAGAACGGACTTTTTTATAGAATACTTCAATTATTTAAAAAGTGATGCCAGTGAACATGGCATTGATGGCGGGCTTACCTTCTTATTGTGGCCCCTTGTTCAGGCAGATTTTTCGGCTGGTATTAGCCTGGTGGAAGGTAATACCAATCATTTTATCTCATCCGGAATATCTTTCAGGATTGAGTAATTAAAGTCAATACTTAACAGTTTTTATTGACTTGAAGCTATATTTTATAGCCTCTAAGTGAAAATCAATACATTTTTCCTTAAAGTGAGGGTTATTTTTTTGCCCTTCCTCCGAATTTTATTGCTCCAATTCGGGCGGCCACAATTTATTCTCACCCTTAATTTATAAAAAACACTATCTTTTTTTGAAAAATGGGTCAAATTTTACCTTATTTCAATCGAGTTCTGTAATAAATATTTAAAAAGTGATTAAAAATTGACCCATACTTTCAAATATTGCATAGAAATTCAAAAACAAGAAACAAAAACTAAACCTACCTAAACTATGAAAAGATCGGTTATCTTCCTCGTGCTTCTGGTGGCCATCAGTGTGCTGGCTTTGTTTATGCCAGCCGTGCCCACCACAATTAACACCGAAGGGCTCAACTCCGGTGATATAGCCTGGATGCTGACGGCCACAGCTCTTGTGTTATTAATGACTCCTGGCCTCGCCTATTTCTATGGCGGTATGATCAACACCAAGAACATCATTTCAACCATGATGCAAAGTTTCATTGCCATGGGCGTGATTAGCGTGTTGTGGATTGTAGTGGGATTCAGTCTGGCGTTTGGTGATTCAATTGGTGGATTCATCGGAAACCCTTTTACCTTCTTCATGTTCCAGAATGTGCTGGATGGAAAACCCTGGTCACTCGCACCAACTATTCCACTTGTGTTGTTCGCATTCTTCCAGTTGAAGTTTGCCATCATTACACCGGCCCTTATTACAGGAACGTTTGCAGAACGTGTAAAAAGTCATACATCATCTTCTTGGTTTTGTTCTCTCTGTTCATCTACGCTCCGCTGGCGCACATGACCTGGCATCCTGATGGATTCCTGTTCAAGTTAGGTGTGCTTGACTTTGCTGGTGGCACAGTGGTGCACATGTCTGCTGGGTTTGCCGCATTGGCTGCCTCTATCTACCTGAGAAACAAAACAGAGATTAAAGTAGCGATATCGCCTGCAAACATTCCTTTCGTACTATTAGGTACTGGACTTTTGTGGTTCGGCTGGTTTGGATTCAATGCCGGAAGTGCCTTAGGTGCTGGTCCGTTGGCTGCTTCTGCTTTTGCAACTACTAATACAGCATCAGCTGCAGCCGGATTGTGCTGGGTATTATTGGATTCAGTTCGCGGAAAGAAGCCTTCAGCTCTTGGTTTCTGTATCGGTGCAGTGGTTGGCCTGGTAGCAATTACTCCTGCCGCAGGTTTCGTAACAATTCCTTCCAGCTTATTTATTGGAACAATTGCCGCTATGATCAGTAATGTAGTGGTGCATTGGAAATCCAAGACTTCCCTTGAAGATACATTGGATGTGTTTCCTTGTCACGGAGTGGGTGGCGCAGTAGGTATGGTAATGACTGCCTTGCTTGCCAACACGGCTGTGAACGCAGCCAACACCACGGGTAATGGTTTACTTTTCGGGGAATTCAATCTTTTCAAAGTTCACATGATTTCACTTGCCCTTACCCTTGTCTTCATCATTGCAGGTTCATTCCTGATTCTGAAAATCACTGACTTGATTTCACCTATGACCGTGAGCAGCGAAGAGAAGCTGATCGGTTCTGATTTCAGTCAGCATGGAGAAAATCTCCATCCGGTTGAAACGAAAGAAGTAGTGGCAGCCTGATAAATCACCAAAGCGTCCCGGAGGGTGTGAGATACCCGGCCGGGACCACTTTAGCTTATTGTTTAATAAAACACATTCAAAATTATGAAAAAATTAATACTACGCTTTTCACGATATGGTACCCTGCTTAGTGCAATAACATTCGGCTATGCAGCCGAAGCGCAGGAAAATATAGTAGTTGCATCAATCACCAAGCCTGTTACTAAGGAAGAAAAGATTGTAACCGAAGGTGACCTCGTTGAAGCAAAAAAAGATGAAGAAGCAGAAGAAGGCAAATTCTCAGTGAGCGGATACCTGGACACCTATTATTTCACCAATTTCAATAAACCTGCATCCCGCGATAACATGGGTCAGTCTGGTGTAGGAAGAGGTTTCGACAGAAGGGTAGATCAGTTCCAGTTGGGTATGGTACAGACTGTATTTAAATACACTAACAGTAAGTCGGAAGTGGTGGCAGATCTTGCTTTTGGTCCCAATGCACAGTATGGTAATTATGGAAACGTGCCAGTAATGGCGCCCGCTTACGGATATGCCATTGGTAATGACACCTGGTCATCCGTGATCATCAAGCAAGCGTACTTCAAATACAACGCAACTGACAAGTTATCTTTTATTGCAGGCCAGTTTGGAACGCATATCGGTTACGAGTATATCGATGCTCCACTTAACTTCTTCTATTCGATCAACCACACCTTCAATAGCGGGATCCCTTTTTATCACACCGGCTTGAAAGCAACCTACGCATTTAGCGATAAAGTCTCGTTGATGTTAGGCGCAGTGAATGGATTCGACTATGTGCATGATAACAACCGCTCTAAAGGTTTGATCGGTCAGTTATCTCTTGTACCAGCCGAAGGCTTGAGTGTTTACCTGAACTTCATTAGCTCAAACGAATCAAATGCAGATGCACAGGGAAAAACCCCCTCTGGAAATTTCTCAGTGCTGGATCTGAATGGTGGATACCAGGCGTCTGAAAAGTTTTATATCGGTTACTGGGCCATGTATGGAAGTCAAAAAGGTACGTTAGGTTCTCCTGGCACCTTTGTTCCTGCTGATGGTAATGTCGATGTAGTGAAACACTGGTATGGAGTGAACCTGTACCTGATCTATGCTTTCTCTGATGTATTCAGTCTTGGATTCAGAGGCGAGCATTTTGATAATAAATCAGGTGCAAGAGGCTTACGCAACGTGGACGGCACAGGTCAGGCCATCGGGGCAACTGCCAATACCTACACATTGACAGGTTCATTCACGCTTGCTGACGGACATCTTTTACTGAAGCCAGAATTGAGAATGGATGTGTTTAATAAGTTGAGCGGCACTGGCAATGAATCCTCACAACAATTCATGGATTCAAATGGTCTTTACACTAAGAATGGCCAGACCACACTTGGGATGGCTGCGATTTATAAGTTCTGATTAATACTGACAACAAATTATAAACCTAATCACCACCTACCCATGTCCAAAGCTAAACTAGAGTATATCTGGCTGGATGGTTACACACCTACCCAAAGCCTGCGAAGCAAAACCAAAATCATTAGAAACTTTGATGGAACATTAGATGGCTGCCCGATGTGGTCATTTGATGGAAGTTCTACGGAGCAAGCACCAGGAGGTTCATCCGACTGTCTATTGCAACCAGTATCCTTGTTTCCAGATCCGGCCCGCAAGGATGGTTATCTGGTGATGTGTGAAGTGCTTAGTCCGGATGGAAGTCCGCATCCATCCAATCATCGTGCTACCATTGAGGATGATGATAAGGATTTCTGGTTCGGATTTGAACAGGAATATTTTCTTTGGGATACTAAAATCAATAAACCACTTGGCTTCCCAGAGCAGGGATATCCATCACCACAAGGACCCTACTATTGCTCTGTAGGCGCAAAAAATGCATTCGGTCGTGAGATCATTGAGGAACACCTTGATTATTGCTTAACCGCTGGAATCAACGTGGAAGGGATCAATGCAGAAGTTGCCCCTGGGCAGTGGGAGTTTCAGGTTTTCGCGAAGGGAGCCAAAGAAGCAGGAGACCAGGTGTGGGTAGCACGCTACTTACTTGAACGCACAGCAGAAAAGCATGGGATTTCTATCAACTGGCATTGCAAACCGCTCGGCCAGACCGATTGGAATGGTTCTGGAATGCACGCCAACTTCTCCAACTCAATGCTGCGCGAGTGTGGCTCACGTGATATCTATGAACAAATCTGTAAGGGCTTTGCTCCTTATATAAAAGAACATATTGAAGTGTACGGAGCAGACAATCACTTGCGCCTCACAGGTAAACACGAAACACAATCCATTGATCGGTTCTCTTATGGAATCTCTGATCGGGGAGCGTCTATCCGCATTCCGATTGCCACCGTAGAAAACGGATGGAAAGGTTGGTTGGAAGACCGCAGACCAAACTCATCGGCTGACCCTTATAAGGTGGCAGCCAGAATAATCACCACCGTTAAACTTGCCTCAGAAGGCGTAATGGTGAGTGTAAACGCAAACGGAAGAGGGAGGTAGACTCTTCCGCTAGTGGGTGAACACGGAAAGAGGAGCGTAAGCTCCTCTTTTTTTTATGCCTGCTTCTATTTCTATGTTTTATTAACTTTACCATCTGCAAAATATTTTGAGATGGAAGCGTACGGAAAAATACTACTGATCGCCATGCCAGCATTTCTGCTGCTGGTGCTCTTCGAAAAATGGTATGGTTGGTACAGGGGCAATGATACAGTGCCGGTCAGTGATATGATTTCCAGTTTGAGCTCGGGCATCACCAACGTTACCAAAGATGTGTTGGGATTAAGCATAGCCATTATTTCCTATGGCTGGCTTACCAATAAAGTGGCCATCACCCATATCGATTCAGGATGGCTCACCTATGTGATTGCCTTTATCGCCCTTGATTTTGCTGGATATTGGGTGCATCGCATTTCTCACGAGTATAACCTGTTTTGGAATAATCATATCATCCATCATAGCAGTGAGGAGTATAACCTTGCTTGCGCCCTGCGCCAAAGTATTTCTTCCATTGTCAGAATCTTTGGCATATTCCTCTTGCCTGCCGCCATATTGGGAGTGCCTCAACAAGTGATTGGTGTTGTTGCTCCGTTGCACCTTTTTGCGCAGTTCTGGTATCATACGCAGCATATTGGAAGAATGGGCTTTCTGGAACACATTATTGTTACGCCCTCGCACCATCGCGTACATCATGCCATCAACCCAATTTATCTCGATAAGAATTATTCGCAGATATTTATTTTCTGGGATAAACTCTTTGGCACATTTCAGGAAGAACGTGTTGATGTTCCCGCAGTGTATGGCGTTACGCGTCCGGTGCACACCTGGAATCCTATCAAAATTAATTTTATGCATTTATGGCTGCTCATAAAGGACGCGTGGCATGCACAAAGCTGGTGGGATAAACTTCGCATCTGGTTTATGCCCTTAGGATGGCGGCCTGAGGATGTAGCTAAACAATATCCGTTGTATAAGGTCAAGGATGTGTATCATTTTGAAAAGTATGATTCACATGCTTCTTCCTCACTGGTTGCCTGGTGTTGGATGCAAATGTTCATACTCTTGCTTTTAATCAGTTACCTATTTGGCAATATTGCGACCATTGGCGCACCAGGTATGTTTGTATACGGTGCCTTCGTGTTTCTTACCGTTTATGCTTACACTGAATTACTCGACAAGAATTCATTTGCGTGGGTATGGGAATGCATCAAGAACGCACTTGGGGCCTACATCCTGATTCAGCAAGGTGATTGGTTTGGTCTTAGTAATTATTTACCTGGCGTAAGCACAATCTTGTTGGCCTATTTTATTTTATCAACGGCAATTACCTATTGGCTTACCGGACACGTAAAGGAAGATAGAGGGGCTGCGAATGCGTAAATTTTCTTCCCATAGGTTCCATCAATCTCAACATCCGTCTTAGAAATGGAAGACTATATTTCTACGGCTGCCCGATTTATCAACACTACCTCAAGCCATATTTTTTTAACGGGCAAAGCAGGCACGGGTAAAACAACATTCCTCCGGAACATTGGGGAAATCACACATAAAAATTATATCGTAGTAGCTCCTACAGGCATTGCCGCATTGAATGCTGGCGGAGTTACCATTCATTCTCAATTTCTATTGCCTCCGGTAACGTTTTTACCCGACCGGTCTTTGCCGGATGACGTTACCGACAATGGAAGAGTACTGAATCAAAATGTGTTAGCACGAAAACATCCGCTCAACAGCGTACGAAAAAAAGTATTGCGATCCATCGATCTATTGATCATCGATGAAGTAAGTATGCTGCGTGCCGATTTGCTGGATGCTATTGACTATCGCATGAAAGCAGCGCGTGGAAATTTCAGGCAAAGCTTTGGAGGTGTGCAGGTGTTGTTCATTGGTGATTTGTATCAATTGCCACCTGTGGTACGGAATGAGGAGCAGGAGATTCTAAGCCGCTATTATAACGCGGCCTGGTTCTATGAAGCAAAAGCATTGCAGAGCGATCCGCTTGTCTATATCGAATTGGATAAAATATTTCGTCAGCATGATCAGGATTTTATCGACATCTTGAATAACCTGCGAAACAACACCGTTACGAATCAAGACATCGAAACATTAAACCAGCATTATAAAACTGAGGAGGAGATCAATCAGCTAAAAGAGATCATCACCCTAACTACACACAACTACAAGGCGGATGAGTTGAATCAGAAAGAATTGCGAAACCTTGATACACCCTCTCATCTTTTCGATGCTCTCCTGGAAGGAGACTTTCCGGAGAGTATGTATCCGGTGATGGCACAACTTGAATTGAAGGAAGGGGCGCAGATCATGTTCATTCGCAATGACGCCACAGATCAAAAGAAATACTTCAATGGCAAACTCGCCACCGTAAAGAAAATTTCTGAAGAGGGAATTATGGTAGCGATGGCGGGCACGCACCAGGAGTATTTGCTGGAAACAGTTCGCTGGGAAAATAAGAAGTACGCGGTTGAATCAGAGACACACGACTTATCGGAGGAGGTAATCGGTGTATTCGAACAATATCCGATAAAATTAGCCTGGGCTATTACAGTGCACAAAAGTCAGGGACTCACATTTGAAAAAGCGATCATTGATGTGGGGCAGGCTTTTGCCGATGGACAAGTTTATGTGGCATTGTCGCGGCTTCGTTCATTGAACGGACTTGCCCTTCGCACACGCATCCACACTGCGGCAATCAGTACCGATAAGCAAGTTGCAGCCTTTGCTCAAGCGAATCATCATCCTCACCTTCTGGATGATGTGATGAAAACCAAACAACGCATTTTCCTTCGGCAACAACTTGAAAATACGTTTGATTTTTCGGCTATTCTTAAAGAAATTCAATACGTGCAGAAAGACCAGGAAGTGGAAGGCTTTGATGAAGATACAATGAAGCCCGTGCTTATTCAGATTTCGGAGGCGCTTGATGCACAGCGTGCCAATACAGAAACCTTCAGAAGGCAATTAGTTGACTTGTTAAACGCGAATAATCAAATACAATTGATGGATCGCATTGCAAAGGGAAGAGAATATTATCGTGCATTACTGGTCAATCTCATGCGATTATTGCTGGGGCACCTTGAAGTAATGAAGCAACAGAAACGTGTGAAGACGTACGTAACGCAATTGGGAGAATTAGACCAGGCGCTCAATAAAAAACTGGAGGAAGTGGACACCGCATGGCTGCTCACCGAAGGCATCATGCAAGGTAAATCGCAGTTTGATTTTAGCGCACTTGCCAAGCAAAGACTGGAAGAGCGTGCCGCGATGCTCACGGAAATACGAATGAGCCAGGGCGACAACTCATCACGTGCTCGCAAACGGAAAAAGGAGCGAAAGACGAAAACCAAAAATGGTATCAGCACGTTTGACATTACCCTGGAGATGTTCAACAAGGGAATGACGATCGATCAGATTGCGAAGGAGCGAGAGCTCGTGCCGAGCACAATTGAAGGGCATCTTGGAAAAGCAATAGAAGCAAAGCGATTGGATATTTCAGCGTTGGTGAACGAAGAAGAATTAAATGAAATCAACGGAGTGATCGAACATTTGCCTACAGGATTTACTTCAAAGGATTTATACGATGGGCTCAGAGGAAAGTATGGTTATGGTAAGCTGAGAGCGGTGATGGTGCATTTGAAATCTCAACTGGACGAAGGGAAAAATAATATGTGATTAGGTTACGCCTGATTTCGAAACCGTCACATACTATTTCCTGGTTCTGTCCGATCATCTTTGAAAATCCGTGGACAGAATTAGTCGAATTATCAGCCACTTTTCTGACAGACTTGCGCCTCAGAAAAAATAAAAAAATTACTTTCAAGTACCGCACTCGTTTGTTCTCATGCCATTTAAGGATTGGCCTGAAAAAATGGATTTAACTGCTCCTTACCGTATTTGATTTGCCACGCCAGTTCGATAAATTTAAATAATATCAGATGGCATAGACTACCTACTATTCCAGAGATTCTTCAACCAGGATATGTGTTTATCTTAAAGTGAATTACTAAAATAGTATGGTAGGTAAAATATTGGAGGGGCTATACACCGAGTTTAGAGATAAAGGAAATTCCGGTGCCCTGGCCAATTATATTCCAGAATTGAGTAAGGTAGATCCTCGAAAACTGGGAATCGTTCTTACCACCGTTGATGGACATCAATATTCATATGGAGATACGGATATTGAATTTACCATTCAGTCAGTATCGAAACCATTTGTATATGGCATGGCCATTCAAGAGCATGGTGTAAAGAAGGTGCTTGAGAAGATAAGTGTTGAACCAAGTGGAGATGCCTTCAACTCGATAAGTCTTTATCCCCAATCGGGGAGACCTTACAACCCGATGATCAATGCTGGTGCCATAACGGCAACAAGCATGATTTGGCAAGTTCATAAGGAAGAAGTGTTTAATCAGATTTTAGAAACTCTGAGCATTTATGCGGGCTCATCATTGACAATTGACGAAGCGGTATACAGATCAGAAAGCTCCACCGGACATCGCAACCGGGCCATTGCCTATCTTCTTCGAAACTTCAATATACTGGAATCTGAAGTGGAGGCTCCCTTGGATGCTTATTTTAAACAATGCAGTATTAAAGTCAATTGCCGACAGCTTTCAATCATGGGAGCTACGCTGGCGAGCAATGGTGTTAATCCAATAACTGGCAAGAAAGCAATAAGCCCAACACATATTCCAAATGTCCTCAGCGTGATGGCTACGTGCGGAATGTATGATTATTCGGGTGAATGGATTTACAATGTTGGCTTGCCCGCCAAGAGTGGTGTGTGTGGGGCGGTTATGGCTGTACTGCCAGGCCAACTATCCATTTCAGTTTACTCGCCTCTGCTTGACCCTAAGGGTAACAGCGTATTTGGAGTTGATATTTGTAAAAGGATAGCGGAGAATTTTTCACTACACCTTTATAAGACTCCGAGGCAACTTAAACAAGTGATAAGGCGACAACTTAATCTCCGCACCGCCCGGTCGAAGTACAAGCGCGATCTGAGAGCAGAATATTTAATCGAACAATTTGGAGAGGATATCCATTTGATGGAACTCCAGGGTGAATTGTGTTTTGCGACTTGTGAATTATTTATGCGGAAGATTTCGGATACCTGTAAGGTATTGGTATTAAATCTTAAGAAGTGCATCACTCTTGATGATGGAGCCCTGAATCTGCTGATCAGATTAAATGAAGAGTTCGAGAAATCCGGAAAGTTTTTAATCGTAAGCGAGTATACTCACCTCGAATTATTATCCTCTTTGTCGAAAGCGGATTTTGACTTTGTTAAATTCGAGCACATGGATGATGCGTTGCTGTATCTGGAAAATGACATCCTTCATTCCAATGGGTATTGTCCTAAGCAGGAACCTGTTCCATTAATTGACCAGCAGCTTTTAAATGGGCTTACTCAAATGGAATTGATGGAACTGCAGAAGCATTTGAAATACAAACGATATAATGAAGGTGAATTGATCATCAGAAAAGGAAGTTCTGCC
The DNA here is from genome assembly GCA_043774805.1 of Cyclobacteriaceae bacterium. Taxonomy (GTDB): domain Bacteria; phylum Bacteroidota; class Bacteroidia; order Cytophagales; family Cyclobacteriaceae; genus ELB16-189. The sequence goes on from JAYVTB010000164.1 coordinate 37,326, forward strand.
AAGAATATATTTTTTCTTGAGTCAGGTCAGGTGGCGATTCAAGATACCAGCGATGAAAACAGAGATTTCATATTGGCAATAATAAACGCTGGGAATAGTTTTGGGGAAATGGCTTTGCTGGATAAGTTGAAGCGATCTGCGAATGTGAAAGCCTTAACTAATGTTTCATGCTTTGCGATGCTCTATGAAGAACTTGATTCTGTCGAAAACCTGTCCAGTATCAAAATGAAAATATTGACAAACCTGGGGTCTTCATTATCCTCGCGCCTTAGAACAGCCAACAAGGAAATCGCAAGCTTTACCTAATCCTTAAAAGAAATTCGTGATCGTATTTAACGAACCGATTTAAGCACCGTATCGAAACTTATCCAGTAAATATTTCCGGTTCCGTTTAATGTGCGTTGATTGATTTTCTGAACCTGGGCGTAGTTGGCCTTTGACTCAAATGAAACCGGAAGTTCACTTCGTTCGCTGGTGAAGAATAAAATCTTTTTATCCGGACTCACATAGGGACAATAATCCAGTTTCGTTGAGTTTAACATGGTAACGTTTTTTGCCGGAAGCCACTTACCATGGGCATCTTTTAAACTCATGTAGAGATCACCGCGACCCGTATCATCCTTGCGGCCATAGCCGGTGAAGAGGATAAAGGTTTCATCAGGATCAACGAATGCGTTGAATTCAAAACCCTTCGAGTTGATGGCAGTGTCTAAAGCAACGGGTTTCTCATAAGCACCGCCTTTCCAGGTTGATAGAAATATGTCTTCACGACCTATTCCATCTTTATACTGCGCGGTGAAATACAGGTTGCCACTTTTGGTAATGGAAGGATAGAACTCATCAGATTCTGTGTTGATCGTTGCCCCCAGGTTTTTTGGTTCGCCCCAGGCATTGCCATTTCGTTCAACCATCCAGATATCAAAATCTTTGGGTTTGCTTCCTTCGAGCGGTCGATTGGAGGCGAAGTACAGTTTCTTTCCATCTGCACTGAAAGCCGGCTCCAGATCGCTGAACTTTCCGGCAAAGGAAACTACTTCTGGTTTTGACCAGATTCCATTTCTCTCTTTTCTGATCGAGACCATGGTCTGAAAAGACGACTGTGGCGTGGAGATCGTGTAGTAGATCTCATTTCCATCCGATGAAACTGCAAAGTCCCTTTCATTGATAAAGGTCGAAATAAATCCTTCGGCTAATAATGTAGCTGTAAGTGGAGGATTTTGTAGGTCTATTTTCGATTGGCCCTGAATAAGACCGGAGATCATCAAAAGGAAGATTACACCAAGTGATTTTGTCATATTAGATTTTGAATATAAGTCAGAACAAGTTTGAAAGTAAGACCAGGTCAAATTCTGCTTTCACCGTTTAGGTCGGTGGTCAGTATTTCGCTCATGTGGTTAAAGAACGGCCTTATGCTTTTAAAGGTTTTATTAACCTGTTCTATGAAATTATTGGCTAACACCTCTTTGTCAGTAAATGAGTGTTCAAACCAAAATTGTTTGTAGCGCAACAAATCAATGGCTGGATGATCCTTAACAAAACCGCGAGGAGTAGTTTTTACCTTGGCGCCATGCATATTTCCGAAGTAAGTTTGAATGGATTTTGTTTTAAGCAGTCGCCTCCACTTTGGGTAATTAATATCGATATCCTGACGAATGCGTAAAAGATCTGCTGCATTCGGGTAAGTAAATCCGCATCCCACTTTTGATTCACCCGGTTTTATCCAAAAGTAATACCCGCCTCGCAACATGGGCTTCTGTCTTCTTAGATTCCCGGCAAACCGGGGATTGTAAGGAGTCTTGTTTTTTGAAAAGCGAACGTCATTATAAATGCGATATATACTATCTTTTCCCGTTTGTGTTTCCAAACGATCGTGTCGATTCATCGTCATGATAAGCTGATCAATAAACTGAATGACATTGGATTGCGCCTGCAGATATCGACCTTTGTTTTCTGAAAACCACTCCCGGTTATTATTTTTGGTAAGATTATTTAGAAACAGAAGTGTTTGCTTCTCGATAGCGAAGGCCATGGAATGCTAATTGATGATTATCGCATTTAATTTTTCCCACAAATCGTTCTGAAATAGCAAAGGAACTAAAGAAGTATCAGGAACATCGCCCATGCGAATTACAACTATTCTTTTACCGGGCAATACATTAATGAGCTGACCATTTTTGCCCATGGCGGCAAACATTTCAGGGGGGGCGTTGGGGGAAAGATTACCATTCAAAACAACTTGTGAACCAGGAACCATGTAGGACCCCTTACCATTAAGCCATGTCAGGTATCCGTATGAGCGATTAAAGTTTTGGGAAGCGGTGGTCATTAAATCTATATAGGACTCGGGAATAATCTGGGTCTGGTCCCATTTTCCTTTGTTCATTAGGAGTAAACCGAAGCGCGCCATCGATCTGGGTGTACTATAAAATACATTGTTGTCGCCCGTTTGAATATATTGTCCATCCATCCCAATTTTATCGATCAACTGTTCGGTTACAAAAGCGTTTAGCGTTTTGCCGGTAGCCGTTGCAATCACTCCATCTAATAACGTGTAGGGAGCATTGTGATAAGCCCATCGTGTATCAGGATCGGCTTTGTAGACCAGGCAAGAAGGATCCGTACAATCTTTGTTGGCTACTCCATCATCTAATCCTGTGGTCATGGTGAGTTGATGGCGCACTGTGATTTTATTTTCTTGTGTTGATGATAAGCTTGTCCAGCCAGCACCTAAGTAATCCGAAGTTTTAGCATCGAAGTTTATTTTACCCTGACCTTGGGCAATCCCAACCAGTGAAGAGGTTAAGGTTTTGCCTGCGGACGCCCAATACCAATTGCTAGTCGCAAAAAAATCAACGGTGGTATTGATAAGCTGCTTTCCGAGGTATTTTTCAATAACAATTTTTCCATCTTTCAATACAATAAGTGCACGGGTATTTGAGGCTAACAGAAAATTATCCAGGTCCGCAATTTTAGTTTCATCCCATCCGAGACTTGCAGGAGTCACTCTTTCCCAAATACTGCCAGTAGGAGGAAAATACAATTGGACCGGGGTAGAGGTGACTTGAGGATCTTCTTGACTACAGGAAGACAGAACAATCAATGCGATAAGGAATATTCGGAAGATCATGGTGAAGTCGTATAAAGTTTAACAAACCAGTTTTTCACAAACTAACTATGTTTGCGTCATTTAAGTTTAAAATTAATAAGTCATGTTGAAAATTCTAGCCTACGGAGAATTAGTACAGATATAAAGAAATCCTCAACTATTTTTTCGTTTTGTTTTTAACAGAACTTCCCGGTTGAATTAGTTTTGCTACAAGTCCTGTCCAACCTGTTTGGTGATTGGCACCCAGCCCTCTCCCTGTATCACCATCAAAATACTCATGAAACAAAAGGTGCTCATGAAAATGTGGATCAGTTTGGAATACCGGATGGTCGCCATGAATCGGCCGATTGCCGGAAGAGTCCTTTTTGAAAAGATTTATCATACGCTGTGAAAGATCAAAAGCGATTTCGCGTAATGTGAGCAGATTACCAGAGCCGGTCGGATGTTCTATTTTAAAATCATCTCCATAGTAATGGTGAAATCGCTGCAGTGATTCGATAATGAGATAATTGACAGGAAACCATACCGGCCCACGCCAGTTCGAGTTGCCACCAAAAAGATAAGAGTCTCCTTCCCCTGGTTGATAGCGCACTGAAAACTCACTTCCATTTGCATGAAGGATGTATGGATTATGAAGGTGTGTGCGAGACATTGATCTCACCCCATATGGTGATAAAAACTCCTGCTCGTCCAGCATACGTTTGAGTAATCGCTTCATGCGATGGCCACGCAGTAGGGAGAGCAAATGTCGTTGGTTTTTGCCACGCTCGCCCCAGCGTGAAATCAGGTTAGCAAGATCAGGTCGGTTTTGTAAAAACCAATCTAACCGCGCGGTGAACTCAGGCATCTGTTGAAAAATATCTTCGTCCAGCACTTCTATCGCAAATAATGGAATAAGGCCCACCATCGAGCGTACTTTTAATTTGATGCGTTCATTGTTTGGAAGATGCAACACATCATAAAAGAATTCATCTTCATCATCCCACAGATTGATGCCCTCGTTGTTTACGTTGGCAATCGCGCCAGCGATGTATAAGAAATGTTCAAAGAATTTTGTAGCGAGACTCTGATAAGTAGGATTCTCTTTGGCTAACTCCAGTGAAATGCGAAGCATGTTTAGAGTGAACATGGCCATCCAGCTGGTGCCGTCTGATTGTTCGATGAATCCTCCCGTTGGCAATTGTTTACTGCTCCGGTCGAACACCCCTATGTTATCCATCCCTAAAAAGCCACCCTGAAAAATATTATTACCGTTATTGTCTTTCTTATTTACCCACCACGTAAAGTTTAATAACAGCTTGTGGAAAATCTCTTCGAGAAATTTCCGATCGGCTTTTCCGTCCTGAAGTTTGCAATCGATTTTATACACTCGCCAGGCGGCCCAGGCATGAACAGGTGGATTCACATCACTGAACGACCATTCATAGGCTGGCAATTGACCGTTGGGATGCATATACCATTCTTTGGTAAGCAAGAGCAGTTGATTCTTGGCAAACTCCGGATCGATCAACGCAAAGGGAATTGCATGAAATGCAAGATCCCACGCGGCATACCATGGATACTCCCACTTATCAGGCATGGAAATAATATCGGAATTATGAAGGTGATCCCATTCATAATTACGTGCCCGCTTGCGCTCAGGTGAAGGTGCTGGTTGATAAGGATCTCCTTTGAGCCACACATCGAGATCGTAGTGGTAGAATTGTTTGCTCCATAACATTCCGGCAAGTGCCTGTCGTTGAATCTGGCGATCTTCTTCGTTGGGGATACTTTTCTGAAGATCAGCATAAAATTCATCAGCCTCATGTCTTCGCTTTTCAAACAAGGCATCAAATTGAAGAAAAGGTTTAGGCAGGTAATGTGGCGCTAATCGCAGACGCATTATTCTTGATTCACCAGGACTAATTACCCAATCTGCACGGAATGCTGCTTTAGTCCCTTTGTGAACTTTGTTGATCGTTCCCGGATGATCAAACACTACATAGTCATTGATGCCATCCTTAAAACTTCCTTCAGTATAATGTTGATAGAGCCGAAATGTATTGGTTTCGTTTCCGCAAAAAACCGCTTCTGATTTCGTATCACAATAGAAATAGTAGTCGCCTAATTTCTGGTGGCTAACTTTCATGACATTTTTGTCATCGAGATAAATCTCGGGTTTGTAGGCGTCATTTCCCCAGGCCCAGGTGTTGCGAAACCAGATGGTAGGCAACACGTCTATTGAAGCACTCTCTGCTCCACGATTTGAAATGGTAATCTGAATCAAAATATCGTTGGCATCGCCTTTGGCATAGGCCACTTCTATATCAAAGTAGCGATTGCCGTTGAAGATGCCGGTATCGATCAATTCAAATTCGCGATCCTGCTTTCCCCGTTTAGCATTTTCTTGCACCAATGACGCATAAGGGAATTCATGATGGGGATACTTATACAACATGCGCATAAAAGAATGCGTGGGTGTAGAGTCGAGGTAGTAGTACAATTCCTTTACATCTTCTCCATGATTACCTTCCGGGTTGGTGAGGCCAAAAAATCGTTCTTTCAGAATGGGATCTTTTTTATTCCACAGGGCAAGCGAAACACACACGAGTTGTTGATCATCCGATATACCGGCAATCCCCTCCTCACCCCATCGATAGGCCTTGCTTCGGGCCATATCATGTGACACATAGTTCCAGGCATCTCCGTTGGAACTGTAATCTTCGCGCACAGTTCCCCATTGCCGATCGGTAAGATAAGGTCCCCATTGCCGCCAGTTTTTTAGACGATCACGATCTTCAATTAAGCGTTTTTTTTCAGCTGTCATACGAGAGGTAAATTAAGAAAAAAACATCAGCGTCCTCCATTGAATTATTACCTATCTTGAACAGTGACATATTATGGGTGACAGAAAAATTATTTTGGTAACAGGCGCCAATAAAGGTATAGGCTTCGAAATAGTAAGGCAGCTCAGCAAACGAGGACATTCGGTCTTACTCACCGGTCGTGACGAAGCCAAAGGGATGGCAGCAAAAGCAAAGCTTAAACAAGAAAATATTTCGGTGGAGTTTATGCGGATGGATATTGCCGATGAAGAAAGTATCCGGCTTGCGTTCGATAATGTGAAATCAACTTTTGGCCGACTGGATGTGCTCATTAATAATGCCGCGATCTTGTTTACAGAAGATCACTCCTTATTACGAAGCGATTCATCCATCCTGAATCAGACGGTTGGTTCCAATGCACTAGCCCATCTTGCAGTAACCCGAAGATTTTATCCCATAATACCACCCGGAGGAAGAATCATTATGACTTCCAGCGATGGGGGAAGCATGTCAGATCCCGTAGGCGGATGGTCACCATCGTACTGTGTCTCAAAAGCATTTTTAAATGCGATTACGCGGCACCTTGCTTATGAACTGAGTGATCGAAGGATTTCAGTCAATGCCTTCGATCCCGGTTGGGTAAAAACCGATATGGGTGGGAAATCTGCACCAGGAAGTGTGGAAGAAGGTGCCGACACAGCAGTCTGGTTAGCCACTGAGGAAAGCATTGGAACTGGTAAATTTTATCGATCCCGCACCGAAATTGAGTGGTGAAAATTCACGCTGTGTCTTTGGAAATACCTTAAATAGGCTCCCAAAATGCATTTAAATCCTCTTTTCATGATTACTGGGAACAAACCATTTCAAATAGTTGTATATACAACAGTTGTATGTAAATTTGTTAATGAAAGAATATAAAACCTAAGAATATGAACACGGTATTACATAAAGCAGCCACCAGAGGTCATGCCAACCATGGATGGCTTGACACCAGTCACACGTTCAGCTTTGCCCATTACCACGATCCGGCCCGTATGCATTTTGGAATGCTTCGGGTGCTCAATGACGATTTTGTCGATGGCGGTATGGGCTTTGGAACACACCCGCATGATAACATGGAAATCATCTCGATTCCTTTATCTGGTGACCTTGAGCATAAAGACAGCATGGGCAACACTGCCGTGATTAAACAAAACGATGTGCAGATCTTGAGTGCCGGCACCGGTATCTACCATAGCGAATACAATAAGAATAAAGATAAGAAAGTGAACTTTCTTCAGATTTGGGTCTTCCCCAAAGAAAAGAACATAACACCAAGCTATGATCAGATGACTTTTAAACCAGGGGATCGGGTAAATAAACTACAACAGGTGGTAAGTCCTTCGCGGGAAGAAGATGGCGTATGGATTAATCAGGATGCCTGGTTTCATTTAGGAAATTTGAAGAAAGGATTCACCACGGATTATACGATCAAGCAAAAAGGTAATGGGGTATATGCTTTCGTTTTGGAAGGGGATGTTACCCTCAATGGCCAATCATTAAACAAGCGGGATGGTTTTGGTGTGTGGGATATTGATAAACTTTCTATCGTGGCTGACAGTGATGCAGAGGTGTTGTTGATGGAAGTACCAATGAATTAATTCGTTGATGGCATTCAAATGAATTTCCAACAACGAATAACCGACAACGACCAAGAAGTATGAAAAACAGAAAAGTAGCGCGCTTACTTTACGCACACGAGGTGGACATGGGCGGTATGCCCATTCGGCAGCCGTTGCCCACTCAACAGGTGCAACAAATAGATCCCTTTCTATTATTGCATCATGCCAATGTTAAGGCGCCTTCACGTATAAAACCCGATCATGCTGGCGTTGGCCCGCATCCCCATCGTGGATTTTCGCCTGTCACCTTTATTTTCAAGGGAGGAGTTCATCATCGCGATAGCAGAGGGAATGACAGCACCATTTATGCTGGCGGAGCACAGTGGATGAATGCAGGCATGGGTATACTTCACAGTGAAAGGCCGCCCCATGACATCCATGAAATAGGAGGCCGGCAGGAGATTATTCAGTTGTGGATTAACACACCAGCAAAAAATAAAATGGATCAACCTGTCTATTTTCCATTAAGCCCGGAAGAAGTGCCTGGGTTGATCAGTGAAGACGGAAAAGTAACCGGGAAGATATTTTCAGGTGAAGTATCTGGAGTAAAAGGACCGATACCATCACAAACGGTGGTCAATGCCGCCACGCTGGAATTTAAGAAAGGAGGGAAAATTTCTATTGCACTTCCCGCAAATCACAACGCATTGATTTACTTGCTGGATGGTAAACTTCGTGTGGACGGTTTTGGCATGGTAGAAGAACTTCATATTGTCCATTTTAAAAATGATGGCGAAGGAATTACATTGGAAGGACTCGAAGACACCCGCATTCTTTTATTGAGTGGAGAACCTTTAAATGAGCCCGTGGTTTCGCATGGACCTTTTGTGATGAATACGCAAACGCAAATCATGGAAGCGATGCGTGATTATCAGATGGGCAAAATGGGGGTGTTGATTGAAGACTGAATCGAATAATACAAGCAATTATGTCAAAAGAAAAAAACTAATTAAATTCTTGAAAGACCTCAGCGAGGTGTTATTGCAGGATTAATTTGTATCATAAAGCAAACTGTTTTGCTTTTAACGTGTTTTTATGTTTGTAACTAAGACTAAATAATAATGGAAACCATTGTTGCGCCTATACCGAAATCAAATCAGTTTGAGTATCCTGTTTCCGATCTTATCGAGGAAAGAAGAAGTCGCAGGGCATACTCATCACAACCCATAACGCTGGAGATCATCAACTCACTTTTTGAGGCGGCACGATGGGCGCCATCCAGCATGAACGAACAGCCATGGGCATATTTATATGCCACCCCGGATCAACCGGAACTATGGAATAAATTGGTAGATACGTTAAGTGAGAATAACCGCGTGTGGGCCAGACATGCCCCGCTGCTCATTCTTAGTCTGGCACGTAGAACACACCTGCGCAATGGAGTATTGAATGGTGCAGCAAGATATGATGTTGGTGCGGCCAATGCGCTTCTATCTTTACAGGCAACAGAGTTAGGACTGAATGTTCACCAAATGGGTGGCTATGATCGCCAAAAGGCAATTGAGTATTTTAACATTCCAGAAATGTATGAACCCATGGTAATCATGGCAGTTGGGTATTTGGGCGATGCCGATAATTTATCGGATAACCTTAAGGTTAGAGAGGAAGCTCCCCGCGAGCGTTATACACAGGATTTTTTTGTGATGAATAAATCTTTCTGATGGTTACTGCAATTATTGGTCAGGATCACTACCGAACGGAATTAATCACTTCTGGTAAAACAATAATTGCGGATGAACCTGAAGAGGTAGGCGGAACCAATGCAGCGCCATCTCCGGGTGAATATCTCCTGGTGTCAATCGCATCATGCACCGCTATTACTTTACGCATGTATGCGGATCGGAAAAAATGGGACGTCAGTATGATCAGGGTGGAAGTTGCTTCAGAAAAAGTCGATAATAAAACATTATTTAAAGTAGAAATTTCTCTCGAAGCAAACTTGGAAGACAGTCAGCGCCAGCGTCTTTTGCAGATTGCCAATGCGTGCCCGGTACATAGAACACTCATCAATCCAATTGAGATTTCTACCAAATTGATTTAAATTAAAATCGCTTTTATGTTTAATTTGAAAAGATGAAAGACATAACTAAAAAATATACGAATGGAGAGGTGACCATAGTGTGGAAGCCAACTGTGTGCATTCACTCTGCAATTTGTTTCAGGGGCTTAGGCAATGTATTCAATCCTCAAAAGCGGCCGTGGATCACTCCAGAGGGGGGAAGCACGCAACAGATCATCGATCAGGTAAAAAAATGCCCGTCAGGTGCGTTGAGTTATTATTTGAATAGTGAGACTACAGAAGGGAAAACAAAATAGTGGTTGTGGTTTTGAATCCGGTCGGCCATTCACATTACTTTCGTAGACACGAATTTGAATAAGTAGGAATGGTAATCAACCATAGTCCGAGGCTGAGATCCACTCTTTCTGCCTATATATTATTATCTTGCGTAATCAAAATAGCAGCTTATGAAAAATATTTTCATTTTACTATGTTCATCACTCGTCTTTTTAGGTTGTCAAACCAAGAAGGAGTCCGCATCAAACCCCTATGGGGAAACAGTCGCGACAGAAGCCGCAATTTCATTGGTAAGTTTAAATGAACAGCTTGCCGGTAAAGATTCTATAATGCTTACCTTAAAAGGAACCATCGAGCAAACGTGTGCCAAGAAGGGATGCTGGATGACCGTGAAAGATGAACAAGGAGTAGCTACGCGTATTACGTTTAAAGACTATGGGTTCTTTGTGCCTACAGAAGGCGCAGAAGGAAAAGAAGTGGTTTTTTCCGGTGTGGCTAAGAAAAAGATTACCGACATATCAACGCTTCGCCATTTTGCAGAAGACGCGGGAAAGAGCAAAGAAGAAATTGAAGCCATTACAGAACCCAAAGAGGAGATCGAGTTTGTTGCCAGTGGCGTAGTGATCTACGAGAAAGCAACAAAGCAGTAGTCGGTATCAAATTTTTTTAACTCGAGAATTCACCTAACCCTTCAGGCGCAGAAATTCACGATAAACGAAAAGTCAACTATGAGATGATTTCACTAATTTAGTTAGGTGAAAGGATTCCTCTTTTTCATTCTCTGGCTTTTCGCCAATGCGTGTATAGCGCAGACACTTTTGCCAGGTTTTGCCCGCGTGCAGGTTGGAAGTGCGATTGCCTCACCCACAGTGATGGCATTTGCGCCAGACGGCAGAATTTTCGTTGCGCAACAAACTGGTGCATTGCGGATAATCAAAGATGGTACACTACTGACAACCCCATTTCTTTCACTCACAGTAAACTCTACAGGAGAACGAGGACTCATCGGCCTGGCCTTTGATCCGGACTTTGATACGAATCAATATGTCTATGTTTATTACACAGTGCCTGCTGCTGGAGTCAGTCCTCCTTTTAATCGCATCAGCAGATTTACAGCCAATAGTGACATCGTTTTGGCAGGCAGTGAACAAATAGTTCTGAACCTTGATCCTTTGAGTAGCGCAACCAACCACAATGGAGGAGCCCTCGCTTTCGGTCCGGACGGAAAACTTTATGTGGCTGTAGGTGATAATGCGAACTCAGCAAATTCGCAAAATCTTGACACCTACCATGGCAAGTTATTGCGAATTAATAAAGAAGGCACCGCTCCAACCGATAATCCCTTCTTCAGTGACGCGGCAACAGCACAACGTAAATGTGTTTGGGCTTATGGATTGCGCAATCCGTTTACCTTCACCTTTCAAGCAGGAACCGGAAAACTTTTTGTTAATGATGTTGGCCAAAGTGCCGTGGAGGAAATTAATAACGCTACATCAGGAGGCAAGAATTTTGGTTGGCCAACCGCAGAGGGGCCAAGCACTAATCCAAACTTTACCAATCCTGTTTTTTATTACAATCATTCGGGTGCTGCCCCTACGGGATGTGCCATAACCGGTGGAACATTTTTTAATCCAACATATACCAGCTACCCTGCTTCCTATTTGGGCAAATATTTTTTTCAGGATTATTGTAGTAATTGGATTTATGCGTTGGATTTATCGGGCACCCCCACAGCGACTTTATTTGCTTCAAATATTGGAGCCTCAAGCTTAAGTGTGATGACAGGTCCAGATGGGAACTTGTATTATCTTAGCCGCGATGCACAGGCATTGTATAAAATCACGTCAACTAATTCCAGCATTCCTGTAATTGCTCAACAACCTGAATCTGCAACCGTGCCTTTTGGAGATCCCGTAACCTTTTCTGTAAGCGCAACAGGAACTGCTCCATTGCAATATCAATGGCAAATAAATGGAGTGAACATCGAAAATGCTATCCAACCTACTTTTACTATAAGCAGCGCGCAACTTTCTGATGCGGGAAACTATCGGGTGATCATTACTAATATCGCTGGACAAGTCATAAGTGAGATTGCCACTCTTGATGTTACTCCCAATATAAAACCGACTGCTCACATCATAACCCCAACAGAAAATACTACTTATATCGCAGGAACATCAATCACATTTTCCGGAAGTGGAACGGATACGGAAGATGGTGACCTGCCACCTTCCGCACTGAGTTGGCAAATCAACTTTCACCATGATGCTCACAAGCATGGTGAACCTTCAAGAAATGGAATCAGTAGTGGCACATTTGATATTCCAGACCAGGGGGAGACTTCGGTCAATGTTTGGTATCGGTTTATTCTGACCGCAACCGATTCAAAGGGCGATGTAGGAAAAGACTCCATTGATGTTCATCCCAGAAAATCAACATTAAACTTCGTTACGGTGCCTCCTGGCTTACAGGTGAGTGTTGATGGGCAGCCTCGCACCACGCCAGTTTCTATTGAAAGTGTGGAAGGCATGAAACGTGAAATCAGTGCCATGGAAGAGCAACAATTGAGTGATGATGATTATGTGTTTACCCAATGGCTTCATGGTGGTAATATCACGCAAACTATAGTCACACCTACCGATGACATTACGTACACAGCCAGGTATGATCGCATATTAGGGATAAATGAAATGATGGAAGGAATTTTCCCCAACCCTGCACGTGATTGGCTTTATATATCGGGTAAGGAAATTACGCGCGTATCGATGACCGATGTAACGGGAAGAGCCTGGAGCCTGTTGTGTGAAAATCAAAAAGACTTAACAACGATTGACGTTCGTGCAATTCCTTCTGGTTTATATTTCTTAAATATTGTTTCAGAGGGTACTTCCACGCGTATGAAAATTCTGATTCAGCAGTGAGATGTTACGGTGATTCTTTTGTTGCGTGCGTGAGATGAATAATGGTCTCGGCATGCTTTGGGTGAGCGGCAAGCAGGTAATCTCGTTCCGCCATTTCAAAGTCCTGAAAGTCAAACCCGGGCGAGACGGTACAACCACAAAGAGCAAAACTGTGTGACTTTTCTACATGGGCTCCGAACCAGCGGTTGGCCGGGATCACCAATTGTAGCATTTCTCCTTTCTCCAGATCAGATCCTAATCTGAAAATCTTTAGTTCATGCTCCTCAATGACATAAATCAACAATGTGCTCCCCTGGTAGAAATGCCAGAGCTCATCTGATTTAATGCGATGAAAGACAGATCGGTCTTCAGACCGAAGGAGGAAATAAATGGCCGTTGAAAAATGACGCTCACCTATAAAACGATCCGGCATGGCCGATGCATCAATAACATCCGGGCATCGGTAGGTTTCCTTGTAAAATCCTCCCTCCGGATGTGGAAGCAACTGGAGGTGGTTTATCCAATAATTAACGTCATTCATAGACAATCATTTAACTGCGATTTAGTATCAAAGAAATAAAATTCATGGGTGATTTAGTTAAAATGAATCATCTTGCCGAAATATTTAGGGGACCTTAGCTCAGCTGGTTTAGAGTACTACCTCGACAAGGTAGGGGTCGTGGGTTCGAGCCCCACAGGTCCCACATTTTAATTATGAAGAGAATTATTTTTTTCCTGTCATTTTTATTGACCGGGTTCTTTACAAATGCACAACAGAATTCTGTTCCCTATGTAGTTCTGGTTTCTTTTGATGGTTTTCGATACGACTACGTCAAGAATTTCAACCCTCCAAATTTTAAGACGTTCATAGCGAAAGGTTCTCAAGCTGAGGCATTGATTCCATCATTCCCCAGTAAAACTTTTCCTAACCACTATACGCTGGTTACGGGTTTAAACCCAGGCAATCATGGATTGGTAGATAATTCATTTTATGATCGCAAGCGCGATGTTGTGTATGGAATGCGCAAGCAGAACCTTGTCGTTGATCCGTATTTTTATGGGGGTGTTCCTATATGGGAATTGGCAAAGCGAAACAAAATTAAATCGGCATCCTACTTTTGGGTGGGCTCTGAGATGAATGATGAAGCACGCAGGCCGGATTATTATTTTCCGTTCGATGACACAGGCGACCCTCAATTGCGTATTAATCAGGTCATCGATTGGCTGAAGATGCCGGAAGCCGAACGTCCTCACTTAATTACTTTATATTTTTCTTCTCCCGATCATGAGGGTCACAGCTTTGGGCCGCACGCTGAACAAACGGAGCAAGCGGTATTAAAAGCCGACACCTTGTTAGCGAACCTAATGAAAGGCATCGAATCCGCTAAGCTTCCTGTAAATGTAATTTTGGTTTCTGATCATGGCATGTATGAGCTCACTGTGGAGGAAGAAACGTATATTTTTATTGATGAATTAGTGAATAGCCAGGAAGCATCCATAAGAGTGGTGACTAGTGGAACACAATCTCACGTGTATATTGCTGATTTGAAGAAAAGAGATTCTGTGTATCTCGCTTTGAAGAAGAATGAGAAAAATTATACTGTTTTAAGGAAAGAAGATTTCCCTGATCGATGGCAATACAAAAAAGATCGTGTTGGAGATCTTTTGGTGGTGGCAACTCCGGGCCATTATATCCGTGAAGGTACGAGAGAGCGATTTCGTAAAGTTGCTAAGGTGGGAAGCAAAATGGGAGTACATGGTTATGATCCCGTTGTAACTACTGATATGCAAGGAATTTTTTATGCCCAGGGCCCCAACATTAAAACTGGGATAACAATGGCTCCCTTCCAGAATATTCATGTTTATCCGTTGGTGGCGAAAATTTTAGGATTGCCGTTACCGAAGATTGACGGCAAGCCAGACGTATTAGATAAATTATATAGAAAGTAATAATTGATTTTATAATTATCAACTATTCACCTTAATATATCCTTCAACGAGTCATTGCAAGAAACACACCATTGGTCCAGCCAAATCCATCCTGGTTGGGGTATTCGCCACCACTGGCTTCGCCCTCTTTATTCCATACATCATACTTCTCCGTCATCTTTCCCGTTTTGGCATAGACTTTAAGATTGGAGTTAGTCCAATTATTTTTAATTTCATTCGCTAACTCATCCTCTCCATAATTAAGTAACCCTTTATAGGCAATCCATTGCAAAGGAGCCCATCCATTGGGAGCGTCCCACTGTTGACCGCTATGAACCAACGTGGTGGTAAGACCATTGGTTTTCAAAAACTTATTGCGGAATATGTTTGCGACTTTTTGTGCTTGATTTTTTGTGGCGACATGAAAGAATAATGGAAAAGCAGCTGCCAGTGTGTAGTGTTCTTTTTGCTGTTGGGCAACAAAGTCGTAATCAAAGAAAAATCCTCTCTCGTCATTCCAACAATAGCTTAGTATTGCGCGCTTCCTCTTTTCGGCTGATTGCAAATACTCGTTTGACTTTACCTTATTATCCTGTTGATGATATGCTTCTGCCAAAACTTCTTCCAGGTGAAGCAACAAACAATTCAGGTCGATGGGAATAATTTCTGTTGTGTGAATGGTGGGAAATGAGTTTGGATCTTTAAACCAACGGCTACTAAAATCCCAACCTGATTCTGCCGCTGCGCGCAAATGCCGATAAAGTTCAGTCGGGTTTTGTGACGAATGATGTGCTAACTCCACATCTTCTTTGTAGGCTTCTGGTCGTGGCGAATCATTCTCATCCCAATAGCGATTGAGAATTGTTCCGTCAGGTAATTTTACTACACGGTGTTGCGCATTCAACTTATCGGAAAGGGTACTCCCTCGCATCCAGAATTGATATTCTTTTTCAAGAGAAGGCAGATAATCGATAAGCGCCTTTTTGTTATGCTCACTCAGCAACTTCACCATCAAAGAAAAAAAGGGAGGTTGTGATCTTCCGATGAAGTAAGTGCGGTTGCCATTTGGGATGTATCCAACCATATCAACAAGGTAGGAGAAATTGTTAATCATGTTCGCGATCATATCAATGCGATTGGATACTTGCAATCCAAGCATCGTAAAGTAGCTATCCCAATAGTAAATCTCGCGAAAGCGCCCGCCCGGCACAATGTATGGATGAGGGAGCGCAATCAATGAACCCGCTCCCTGGTCAGGCTTTCGAGTGAGGAAATCCCACAAGGTTTCAATGTGTTGTTTGGCTGACTTGCTTGAATCATTTTGATAGTCGCTGGAGTAGGCCTTAGGCAAGGAGAAGTTATTTTCAATAAACTTCTTCAGATCAAATTCAGGCGAGCCTCTTTCTTTTTGAAACTGCCGAGTAATTTCTTCTGTCGGCCTGTTGGGAATACAATCCGGAAATGTTTTGCCATCTCCTAAAATATTTTGAAGCTGAACATCTTCAAATAACTTGCCAAGCTCGTGGATTTGTTTCATATAGTAGGTGTATGTACAACACGATTGACGTGCCGGACATCCTGGTTAATGTCCTCCTGTTGAATTGAATTCAATTTTTGCTTCTGACTTTTTTTGTATTCGATTGAAAAAGAACAGACAGATCATCAATATGCTGATGGGAATCAGGGAAAAATAGAAAGCGGTCTGTCCACCAAATGCCTCAAAGATATTCCCGGTGATGATGGAGCCAGACGTTCCGCCCAGTGCAGAAAAGATCACAATCAATCCTGACATCGGCCCGTGTTGACGGGCGGGTAATGTACTTAGAATTACCGAATTGATAGCAGGATAAATGGGTGCGATAAACAAACCAATCAATGGAAAAACAAATGCTCCCAAAGGGGCATCGCCCCAACCAGTAACTTCAGTACCTTTTGTAACCTGAGCTAGCGGAATGGCCACTAATACCAAAACGCCAGCGGCCAACAAGCAAATGATCAACACACGGAACCAATGAATTTTTCTTAATGCAAAACCAGCGGAGAATCTTCCCACTGCGGTAGATGCGGCAAGAATGCTGGCCATTTGAATACTTAATGTGGTTGGAAGGTTAAGAACTTTGCTATTAAATGTTGGTAACCAACTCATGATACTTTGTTCAATGAGCACATAGGTGAAGGCACTCATAATAAAAACGAGCACGAGTGGTTTGATGGCCAACTTAATCATATCAGCAAAATCTTCTAAAATCGGTTTCAAACCTTCGCTTTTTATCGCAGATTCATCCAATGAGGTACTGAGTAAAAGAAGAAAGGCAACCACGGCAATCCCGGCAAGCAGATAATAAACATTCAGCCAGGAAGTTGAAGTTGGATGTTGGTCATCGACAAAGGCGCTAAAGATGAAGTAGCCAGTAAGAATCCCGATCATGAAGAATGACTCAATGAAATTCATGAAACTAGCATGCTCTTTTTTATTTTCAGTAACAATACCAATGGTAGCATACACAGAAACTTTGATTAGTGCGAACGAAGTGCCTGTAACGGCAAACAACACCTTTGTCATAGCGAAACTACCCAGGGAAGGCATACATAGGCAAGCGAGAGTTACCAACCCCAATGCTATTAACATGGCATTTTTATACCCAATACGGGTAATATAGGACGCTACCAAAAATGAAACTATTGCAATGCTTAGATCTTTAAAAGCTTCCAGAATGCTGGCTGAGGATTCAGATATTCCATAATTGCTTTGTACCTGAAGTATGACGGTACCAACACTGTTTAGTAAAATAGCAAATACAAAATAGTTGAGAAAGAGAGAGAGTTTGATTTTCCAGTTTTGCATAGGGTAAGCATTTTGCGACTCAATATAAAGGTTACCTATTGCTATCCAAGGTATTTAGGGAGAGACTGGTTTCTTAAGATTTCAAAGTCATTATTTCAACTAAATTTTGAATATTGACTTTGAAATTAATATTCATTAGCTTTCTCGTTATAAAGAGTATTACTACCAATCCTGATGCTCTTTCCTTGTGTTCTATAGGTTTGAAGATTCCATGAACTTCAATGTCTTTTAGAGATTAGGTTAATTGGCATTGACGAATTCGTAAACTGTGTAGCAATGAAATTCTATCAGCTTTCATTTTTTCTGACTATTGCTTTTTTTGGTTGCTCCTTTTTGGCAGTGGCACAAACTAAGGCTATTCCAGTTAAAGCAGCCTCTCTTCCCAACGGAAAGGTTTTGATTTCCTATGACCTTTCCGGTGAAAAGCCGACCCAAAAATATACGATCAAAGTCTACTGCTCCTATAACAACTACCTGACTCCCTTAAGAAAAGTGACGGGCGATGTTGGAGCAAACATTGCCGTTGGCACAGGCAAAGAAATAGAATGGGATCCGGCCGAAGAACTGGGTAACTATAAAGGTGATATCGATTTTCGCGTGGTAGGTGAGTTAATTGCTATGCCCATCGTTTTCATTACTCCTACCGAAGGTGGCTCGGTTCGAAGAGGAAAAAAGACAATGGTTCAATGGGAAGGCGGTATGCCCGATCAGGATGTTCAACTTGAATTATTCCAGAATAGTCAACGTTTACAATCATTGACCGGATCAAAAAATACGGGATCCTACAATTGGCAGTTGCCTTCCGATATGAAGAAAGGTAGTTATACTCTGAACTTGATTGTCGGGAACGAGACGGTGCAAAGCGGAGTGTTCATGGTGAAGTCAAAAATACCTCTAGGAGTAAAGCTTTTGCCTGTTCTATTACTGGGTGGGGCAGCAGCAGCATTTAGCGGTGGCGGAGGAGGAGATGACAATGGAGGCACTGTTGGCTCTGCTGATTTGCCAGTAGCACCTGGACCTAAATAATTGCAAAAATGAAATTGTTGGTATTGGTTGTATTTTAATATAGTTCGTAATTCTAAACGTGAGAATATGAAACGATTTTTCCTATCTGTTACTTGTCTGTTTATTTTGTCATTTGCGGTGGCACAGGTGCCGGGAACACTTTCTTATCAAGGTATCCTGGTAAAGAGTGATGGCACGCCTGTGACAGATGGTAATCATTCAGTCACATTCAATTTTTATAAAGTCGTTACTGGTGGCATTCCAGTATTTACACGTGGCCCAATTACCGTAAGCACCTATAAAGGCATGTTTACATTGCTTCTCGGCACAGGTACCCCAACCACGGTCAATGATCCATTACCAGTAACAGCCAGTGATGTTAACTATATTGGTGGGGTTCAATATTATATTGAGTTGGTTGCTGATGCAGTTATACTTTCTCCAAGAGTACAACTATCCAGTGTGCCATATGCATTCACCGCGCAAAATGCAAATGCAATGAGTGCAGCAGGATTAACAGGTACTACCGCAATTGCCAATGGAGGAACGGGGGCTGCTACTGCTGCTGCCGCAAGAACGAACTTAGGCCTTGGTTCAATTGCAACCCTTGGGGCAGTCACAACTACAGAGATTGTGGATCTTACAATCCTTAATGCAGATATTAATGCAAGTGCTGGAATTGTTGATACAAAGCTGGCTACCATCAGCACCGCAGGAAAGGTGTCAGGCAGCGCCATCACTTCAGGAACAATCGCAGGTAGCACGGCTTTCAATACTTCAGGAGCCGTTGTTTCAACGGTAAGTAGTGGCAATGCAATTTCGGGAACTTCTTCAAGTACGTCAGGAGGCGCAGGTCTTTATGGCGTAAACAATTCAAGCTCGACAGCGGCAGTTGGTATTTACGGTTATACTCCAAATTTATCGGGTAACGCAGCAAAAGCAGTTTGGGGTTATTCCCCTGCGGGAATTGGGGTGGAAGGTCAATCTGATTCAGGATATGGATTATATGGAGTTAGCACTTCTGGTACAGGGGTATATGGTGAAACATCTGGAAACAGTTATGCAGGGTATTTCTATAATGGTACAACCTCGGGAGGTATGGGACTTTATTCTTCAGTTACAAACACTGGAGCTACTAGTGGAACAAAATATGGTTTGTATAGCCTTGCCTGGTACGGTCTAGGTTCCAATTATGGTGTTTATGCTTATGGATATGGCGGAACGAATGCCTACGGGATTTATGCAATTGCCGGGGGAGGATCTTCAACAAATTATGCTGGATACTTTTCTGGAAATGTTTATTCATCAGGCACTTATACAGGTTCTGATAAGAAATTAAAAAAGGACATTCAACCGTTATCAGGAGGGCTAGATGTGGTAATGCGTCTTAAGCCCTCAAAGTATTATTTCAGAAATGAAGGTGAATTCAAAAGAATGAATTTGCCTGCTGAGCAGCACTATGGATTGATTGCGCAGGACGTGGAAGAAGTGTTGCCTTCAATTGTTTCTGAAGTCGTTCAACCGGCTGAGACTGATGCAAAAACAAAGAATGAACTAAATCCTGAAATCCATTTTAAAGGATTAAACTATACCGAGTTGATTCCTATTTTAATTAAAGCTATACAAGAACAACAGGCTCAAATTGAAGATTTGAAGAAAGACATAGCTATTCTTAAGCAGAAATGATGATGTATAATGTTGATATGAAGTACAAATTTTGATCGAACGTAATTTAAGAATGAAATTTTTTCTATTAACTATTTTTCTTTTTGCCATTTGCCTCATCGCGAACGCACAACCCAGCCAGGCTCCCCTGCAAAATTTTATCAGCGCAGGTGGAGGTACGGGCAGCGTGCATTCAAGTACAAGTATCCCAACCCACTTCTCTTCTGTCGGCCAACCAGCAGTAATGGCCCGGCCAACGAGCACGACCAATGGTGGCGGTGTAATGAATGCAAATGAATTCATGTTTGCCGCAGACCTAACGGCACCATTAGTAACAGACAATACTTCATCCACCGTCAATTCTGGAAGTGATATCACAATTTCGGTAACGATCACGGATAGTGAGTCAGCCATCACTGCTGCCACGGTGAGTTATCGGGCAATTGTGGTGGGTGGCAGCCTTGTTACAAAGGATCTCACTAAAAGCGGATCAACCTATACCTGGCAAATAGCGACTGCTGATATTGGAGAACTTGGTATTGTATATAAGTTAAGTGCAACAAGCACGGGAGGCACCACAGCAGATGCGTCATTTAAACTGGTGAAAGTGAGTATCAGCGATATGACGGTGCCTTATACCAGTTTTGGTAGTGATGTCTCCAATTATCGCATCGTGGCACTTCCTGTTTCTTTAGGGGCAAGCAGTGTCAACAGCGTTTTCGCTGATGACCTGGGTTCATCTGATAAAAGCAAATGGCGCATGTTCCGTTATGACGATGGAACTACATCAGAGCTATCCGGTAGTACTTCGATTGATCCAGGCAACGGTTACTGGCTGATTGTTAAATCCAGCGCAACCATTGATACAGGCCCTGGCACCACCGTGTTGACAACCAGCGATGCACCCTTTGAAATTGATCTGAAAGCAGATTGGAATGAGATTGGCAACCCCTACAACTTTGCTATTTCATGGGCCGATGTGCAGGCAGCAAATCCCGGTTTGCCAGGATTAAGAACATATGATGGAGACTTTGTCGATGATACCAAGTTAAATAAACTCGAAGGCGGATTTGTAAAAGTGACGAGTACACAGAAATTGAAGTTTCCGGTGGTTAAAAATCCTGCCGTGCAGGGTGGCCGAATCAGTGATGAAGTGAAGAGGTTGAATAATCCGATTGATCAGCCCAACTGGCAAGTATATTTCACTATTCAACAGGAGAATTTGAATAACCGCATTTCTGGATTTGGGATGAACAAGAAGGCCGTGGAAGGTTTTGATATATTGGATGGATTCAACATGCCTCCTTTCTTTGAAAATTTTATTGAATTAAGACATGCTAAAAAAGTGGGCAATGATTTTTATTCATCAGATATCGTACCTACGTCCGATCAGTATGTTTGGGAATTTAATATTGAGTCGACCAAAGATCAGCAACCCATCACGTTGAGGTGGGACAATTCATATTTTGGATCAAATGACAGAGAACTTTATCTATGGGATGAAGCCTTGAAACGCGCCATCAACATGCGCATGATGGATACTTATACATTCCAAAAAAATATTTCAAAATTTTTTAAAGTTATTTACGGAGATGAGTCGTTCGTTAAAGAGAAAATTGATGTGCATCATTTAGTGGTGCATGCCATATGGCCTAATCCAGTGAATCAGGAAGCAGCCATTTCATTTTCGTTACCACAATCACCCTCGCTGGAAAAAGTAGAATTTGAGATAGTCGATTTACTGGGAAGAAAAATCTGGAATCATCAGTCGGAATTTTCCAGTGGATATCATGAAGTAGTTTGGAAGCGATTGAATGATCAATCGGATGGAGTATATTTTATCAGGCTTACTAGCGGAGGCACATCTGAGCTCCGCAGATTGGTTTTAAAATGAAGACGTCAAAATAGTTAAAGAAAAGGTCATGAAAACAATAGCATTTTTATTTTCGATGATTATTTCTGGTTTTGTTATGGGCCAGACGATTGAAGGAACCAGCAATTCTTTATCCATTAGTGTAGGAAAGGTGGAGGCACCAAAATCAGAGGAGGAAGAAGTAATCAATTTGAAAACGCTTGGGATAACAAGAGTCCCGAAGTATCACGCCCTTATCATAGGAGTTTCAAAATATCAAAATGCCGGTCCAGGATTGCCAAGTCTGGATATGCCAGCAAAGGATGCTGAAAAACTCGCAGCAGTTCTAAAGCAAAAATATACTTTTGATCCCCGCGATGTGACCGTGCTTAAAGATCCGACCCGCGAAGAAATAATAAATCAATTAGATAGGCTTTCGGAGGTAGTAACGGAAAAAGATAATCTGTTGATTTTTTATGCTGGTCATGGATATTATGACAAAGGAAAAGATTTTGGATTCTGGTTGCCGTCAGACGCAAAAAAGACGACTCGTAGTGCCTGGATAGCCAACAGTACTATTAAAGATTATGTTGGAGCCATTAAATCAAAGCACACATTGCTTATTACAGATGCTTGTTTTGGTGGAAGCATTTTTAAGACGCGATCAGTGGAATCAGTAATCAGAAAGTTCGCTGAACTTTATCGTGACAATAGCCGCAAAGCAATAACCAGTGGTAATCTGAGCGAGGTACCTGACAACAGTGTCTTTCTAAAATACCTGATTAAAGGTCTCGATGACAATCAGGATGTATTTTTACCCTCTTCGGTATTGTTCTCAAGAATCTATGAACCGATTACCAATAACGCGGTGGCTACACCACTTCAGGGCATAATTCAAGGTTCTGGCGATGAAGGAGGCGACTTCATTTTTATAAAGAAAAATTAATAGTAGGAGAGTTCGCTCTACTGCAAAATGATAGCCAACCCCTTTGATGGTGATGATCTCGATGGAGGGGTCTTCTTTCAGGTAGTCGCGGAGTTTGGTGATGTAAACATCCATATTTCGTGAATTAAAGAAAGAGTCATCACCCCATACTTTCATCAACAGATTTTTACGCGATACTACCGCATTCTTATTTTCACAGAGTAATTGCAGTAACATCGCCTCATGGGCGGAGAGTTTTTTTGCAACACTTAAGCCAGCCTATTCGCACAGTGGGTCACTGAACTTCACCACCTTTGATCCAGCCAAGTTTGTAAACTTATTTGCTTTTTTAAGAGGAACGTACACGACCAATTACATCACCAATTCTCAAACGGTAAATGAAAACCTCGTGCGATTGACCACACCGGTTAATGTTAAGGATAATTTAAATTTGTCGGCCAATGTGAATGTTGGCTTCCCCATCAAAAAATTAAATAGTAGAATCAGCCTTGGACCAACCGCATCTAAATCGCGCTCCATCAACATGTTAAACCTGCAAGAAAGTACTGTTCGTCAGGAAACGGTGGGAGGCTCTGCCTGTTATAATTTTACCTATAAAGAAATATTCACATTAGACCTAAGTGCAAACGTGAGCCATCAGCAGACACAGTATGAATTTAATACCCAACAGAACCAGGAATTTTTTAACAAAACCTATACAGCGGAGACCAATTTGAATTTTCTAAAGAACTATTCTTTTAATTCTAGCTTTGATTACCTCATTTACAATAGTAAGACAACCGATTTTGAGCAGGTCATTCCGTTGTGGAATATATCCATCTCCCGATTTGTTATGAAGAACAAGGCGGGTGAAATCCGACTGGCAGTAAATAACCTGTTGGACAAGAGTATAAGTGTTTCTCAAACTGCCAACGCAAACTATCTGCAACAGGAAACCACTAATAACCTGGGCAGGTATTTTATGGTAAGTTTTATCTATGCCCTCAATAAACAATTGAACCCAATGGGCATGCGTAGACCTGGTGGTGGAGGCATGAGAATGATAATCAGAAATTGATTCTTGCTGGTCGGATTTGGTGATGGATTGTTGATTACAGAATTCAGAATCTAGTATCTTTCGGTCATGAAGTATTTTTTGTTTTTATTTCTAATCGCATTCAGTGATTCGATAGCCCAATCCTACATTCCAAAATTTGATATTCAAGGTCATCGTGGTGCTCGGGGTTTAAAACCTGAGAATACGATACCCGCTTTTTTACTGGCGCTGGATTCAGGTGTGAATACCATTGAATTGGATCTGGCCGTAACAAAAGATGGACAGCTTGTTGTATCCCACGATCCGTGGATGTCCGCTTCCATCTGCTTGAATCCCTCTGGTAAATCTATTGACGAAAAGATTGAAAAGAAATATAACATTTACCAGATGACCTATGAGCAAGTGAAACAATGGGACTGTGGCTCAAAAGGAAATGACAATTTTCCAGAACAAGTGAAGATGAGTATTGCCAAGCCATTGCTGAGCGATGTGATTGTTGCAGTCGAAAATCACATTAAGAATTTTACGCGCTATGAAGTGGATTACAGCATCGAAATCAAAAGCATGCCGGAAGACGACAATAAATTTCATCCCAAGCCAGAAGCATTCTCAGATTTAGTCTTTCAATTGGTGGATCAGTACTTGCCGTTGGATCGGGTGGTGATACAGTCATTTGATTTTCGTGTGTTAAAGTACTGGCATGAAAAATATCCGGAGGTAAGATTGGCTGCGTTGGTGGAAAACAAAAAGTCAGTACTTGAAAATTTAGTTGACCTTGGGTTTGAACCCTCCATTTATAGTCCCTATTATATGTTGATAAACAAGGAAGATGTGAAGGAACTCCATGCTAAAAAAGTGAGGGTTATCCCATGGACAGTGAATGAACCGACTGAAATGTTAGCATTAAAGGGAATCGATATAGATGGTTTTATTACAGATTATCCTGATCGTGCAAAAAAGTTTAAGCGAACCTTGAACATTCAGACTAAAGTTAAAAAATAGATCTGCTGCTTACTGTTTCTCTACTTTCCCATCTTTCATTACAAAGACAACTTTTTCCATCGCCTCAATTTTTTGTAAGGGGTCTCCATCAACGGCAATGATATCCGCGAAAGCGCCTTTACTGATTTCACCAATTTGTCCACGTTTATTCAACAAGTCGGCAGCAACAGTGGTAGCTGATTGAATGGCTTGCATCGGTGTCATCCCATAATTCACATAAAAACTGAACTCTCTTGCTTGGGGAAGTTTCTGCCAGTCAAAACCACCAGCATCGGTACCGAAGGCAATCTTCACACCTTTTTGCAGTGCTTTTTTAAATTGAGGTTTCACACCTTGAAACATTTCCAGGTAACTGGTGGAGCCAAGCTTTGCTCTTCCCTCAGCAACATATTTGCTCTTCCCTCAGCAACATAATCTAGCACGGTTAACGTAGGCACCCAGAATGCTCCTTTAGAAACAAACAAATCCATACATTCTTCATTGAGTGCTGTGCCATGCTCAATGGTGCGGGCTCCGGCCTTCAACGCATAAAGTATTCCATCGGGTGTCATCGCGTGTGCGGCCAGCATTTTTCTTGATTTTATCGTCTCATCAGCGACAGCGGTTATTTCTTCTTGGGTGAAATTAGGAATGCTCCCAAAAGTTCCATCTGCTTTTTTGAAGTAGCTCCGATCGGCATAGATCTTAATCCAGTCAGCACCATAGCTGATTTGTTCACGCACTGCTTTGCGAGCTTCATCGGCACCATTTACTTCCTGAATTCCTTTAGGCATCCGCAGCTCCCAGCTGTATTCGCTGTTGCCAATACTATAATGACCATACGTATTAATAGCGCGTGTAGCAACAAACATACGCGGTCCTGAAATCACTCCATTGTTGATCGCTTTTTTCAAATCTACATCGGCATACATGGCACCTTCGGTTTCTACATCGCGAATGGTAGTGAACCCATTCATGAGCGCGATCTTACAGGCAGCACTGGCCCGAAGGGTGCGATAGGGAATACTTTCTTTCAATAATTGAGCATCATATTCTTCGGCAGTAATATCGCCTTGTAGTAATACGTGGGTATGACAATCAATCAGACCCGGTAAAACGGTTTTAGAGGATAAATCAATCACCGTTGCCTTGGCGGGAATTTTATCCCAATCGATAATGTCTTTGATTACATTTCCTTCTACCACGATGGCCTTCTTGCCTAGGGGTTGATTTGACTTTCCGTCAATGAGATTACCACACTTGATAATGGTGGTTTGCGAAAAAGCCGTAATAGAAAGAAGGAGAAGTAAAGCGATAAACAAGTTTTTCATATCAGCGAGAGTTTCAGAATCAATGGGTCTTCAATACTAAATGTTTATTAGGCCAATGGCAAGAATCCGATAATACCCATCCGCCATCCAACACTTTTATTTACTTTTGCCACCTAAAATCATAATTATGAAGTATGACGTGTATGGCATAGGCAATGCCCTGGTTGATATTGTTACCGAAGTGGAACAGGATTTCTTCGAAAGGAATGAAGTAGAGAAAGGGCTAATGACGTTGGTGGATGAAAAAAGACAACACCACCTGATGCAAGCCATAGACATGAAGAAAAGTAAAATGTCAGGAGGGGGTTCGGCTGGAAATACGATGGTAGCTATAAATCAGTTTGGTGGAAAGAGTTTTTATTCCTGCCTTGTTGCAAAGGATGAGTTAGGAAGATTTTTTCTGGAAGATCTGAAACGCAATGGAGTGGACACCAATCTTGTCCATGAATCTTGTGTCGAAGGTCATACCGGTCGTTGTTTGGTGATGACCAGTCCTGATGCCGAGCGCACGATGAATACTTTCCTGGGTGTAAGTTCATTTTTGTCCCCTGAACAGTTGGATGAACAAGCTATTAAAAATTCTTCCTACATCTACCTTGAGGGCTACCTCGTGGTAAGCCCCAAAGGATTAGAAGCCTTGAAAGAGGGCAAGAAGATTGCTGAGAAGAATAAGATTGCTACTGCACTTACTTTTTCTGATCCCAGCATGGTCAAGTATTTCTCAAAGCAAATGGAAGAAATTGTAGGAGCCAGTGTGGATCTTCTGTTTTGTAACGAAGAGGAGGCGTTGATTTTTACAGGGACAGATTTTCTTTCGGATGCAAGGGAGAAATTGAAGCAAAGTGCAAAAAGATTCGCCATTACATTAGGGGCGAACGGAGCATTAATTTATGATGGGGACACCTTCATTCAGATTGAACCCTATAAAGTGAGTGCGCTGGATACGAACGGAGCGGGCGATATGTTTTCTGGTGCATTTCTGTACGCGATTACACACGGCCATAGTTATGCTGAGGCAGGTAAGCTGGCTTCTTTAGCTTCCTCGCGCGTAGTAACACAATGGGGACCCCGATTGCAGCCACAACAAGCAAAGGCAATTTTAGGAGATCTGATTGTTTAAAATCACATCCGGATTCAGATATTTACCTTTAACAAGGAATGATAAACCACGAGTTAAGTTCCTGCGTTAGAAGTCTTATTATTTTGTATAGACATTAATTTCAAATTATGAATAAGAAGCAAGGTTTTACACTTTGGCTTTTGCTCATCACACTGACATGCAGCTATAGCCAGGCCCGAAAGATTGAATTTACAGAATATGATCTGCCCAATGGCATGCATGTTATTCTTCATAAGGATAATACAACTCCTATTGTGGCCGTATCCGTGTTGTATCACGTAGGCTCTAAGAATGAGGACCCAACCCGTACGGGCTTTGCTCACTTCTTTGAGCATTTGTTGTTCGAGGGCTCGGAGAACATCAAGCGAGGAGAATTTGATAAATACCTGGCAAATGCCGGGGCGATTAATAATGCCAATACCTCCAACGACCGTACGTATTATTATGAAGTGCTGCCATCGAATCAAATTGAACTTGGATTATGGATGGAATCGGAGAGAATGATGCATGCCAGGATCGAAAAAGCCGGTGTTGAAACACAACGCGAAGTAGTGAAAGAAGAAAAGCGTCAACGGATTGATAATCGACCTTACATGTCATTTCAATCCGAAATTTTTAAAAGAGCTTACACGGCTCACCCCTATCAGTGGACTCCAATTGGTTCTCTTGATCATTTGAATGCGGCAACGCTGGACGAATTCATTGGCTTTTATAAGACCTTCTATGTTCCTGAAAACGCAACTCTTTCGATAGCCGGAGATATTGATGTTGAACAGACCAAAGCGTTGGTCGCAAAATATTTTAAAGATATTCCAAGGGGGGTAAAGGCGATTCCACGACCTACCGTTGTTGAGCCATTGCAAAAAGCAGAGGTGCGTGACGTGATCTTTGACAATATTCAACTCCCTGCTGTGTTTCAAGCGTACCATATTCCTGCACAGGGTACTCCAGATTCTTATGCACTTGAAATGTTAAGCACAGTCTTAAGTGGTGGTCAGAGTTCAAGAATGTATAAGGCGTTGGTGGATGATCAAAAGAAAGCATTGCAGGTAGCATCATTTCCCTTTCCGCTCGAAGACCCCGGACTTTATATTACACTTGGCATAGTTAATATGGGCGTCAATGTAGATGATCTGGAGAAAGCTATGGATGTTGAAGTCGATAAGGTGAAGAACGAACTGATCTCCGAAAAGGAATTTCAGAAAATCCGCAATCAGATGGAAAGCCAGTTTGTGCAGCAGAATTCTTCAGCTGCTGGAGTAGCTGAGCAATTGGCCAACTATCATGTATATTTTAAAGATGCGAACCTGATCAACACCGAAATAGATCGTTATATGAAAGTGACTCGAGAAGACTTGCAACGAGTGGCTAAGAAATACCTTACAAAAGAAAACAGAGTTGTGCTGCATTACTTACCGAAATCGGCACAGAATAAACCTGAAAACTCTCAAATCAAAAAAGACAATTGATCATGAAGAAGATAATAATAGTTGTTTGCTTGCTACTGATTATCATTTCGGTACATGCGCAAGTCGATCGCACCAAGGCTCCCAAGCCGTCACCTGCTCGCGAAATTAAAATCGGAGAGTACCAATCATTTACGCTAAAGAATGGACTTCAGGTTTTTGTGGTGGAAAATCACAAGTTGCCAAGGATTCAGTTTTCTCTTCAATTAAAGAATGATGCAATTTATGAGGGTGAGAAGGAAGGTTACATAGAGATGGCGGGCACACTGATGGGCACTGGTACCAAAACAAAATCAAAAGCTCAGCTAGACGAAGAGACAGATTTTATTGGAGCCAATTTAAGCACAAGCTCTTCTGGAATTTTTGCCTCAAGTCTCACCAAGCACTCTACCAAGCTACTTGATTTGATCACGGATGTATTGTACAATCCGGCATTTTCCCAGGACGAGCTGGATAAGTTAAAGACACAAACCCTTTCCGGATTGGCCGCTGAAAAAGATGATCCAAGCGCGATCGCTGGCAATGTCCGTAGGGCACTTATTTTCGGGAAGCAACATCCTTATGGGCTCTTTACTACAGAGAAGAGTGTGGGTGTGATTACGCTGGAGGATTGCAAGAATTATTACAACACCTTCTTCAAGCCTAATAATGCTTATTTAATTATTGTTGGTGACATTGATTTGAAAACGGCCAAGACGTTATCCGAAAAGTATTTTGCAAAATGGGTGGCGGGTGAAGTGAAAAATCCAACCTATACAAAACCTAAAGAGCCAGCTAAAACCTATGTGGCTTTAGTCGATCGCCCCGCATCAGTTCAATCAGTGATTAATATTTCTTATCCTGTCGATTTAATGCCTGGTACACAAGAAGCCATCAAGGCACGAGTAACCAATCAGATTTTGGGAGTTGGATTTTCAGCGAGACTAAATCAAAACCTTCGTGAGAAGCATGGTTATACCTATGGTGCAGGATCGCAGCTAAACCCTGATAATGTGATTGGAAGTTTCAATGCATCTGCCAGTGTGCGCAATGAAGTAACCGATAGTTCTATTCACGAATTCCTATCAGAGTTAAAGCGGATTGTAAATGAGCCCGTGTCAGAAAAAGAATTGGCATTGGCAAAAGCGGAGATATCCGGTGCCTTTGGTCGCTCGCTGGAAACGCCACAGACGATCGCGAACTTTGCACTGAACACTGCGAAATACAATCTGCCGAAAGATTATTATAATAATTATTTAAAATATGTGGATGCAGTAACCCTAACTGACGTGCAGGCGGCTGCGAAGAAATTTATTCGTCCGGAGAATGCTCACATTGTAGTAGTAGGTAAAGCATCCGAAGTAGCCGAAAAGCTTAAGACTTTTGGTGATGTGAAGTATTATGATATTTATGGCGAAAGCTTCGTGCCTGCAAAAACGTCTGCAATTCCTCCCGGCCTAACAGCAGAAAAAGTCATCGCTAATTATATTGAGGCGCTGGGTGGCGCAAAAAAAATTCAGGACTTGAAAAGTGTCAAGTCGATTATGAATGCGACCGTTCAAGGAAGCCAGTTAATCATGACCAATTCAAAGAAAGCACCGGGAAAGAGCGTGACAGAACTCACAGTGCAAGGCAACCTAATGCAAAAGAGCGTTACTGATGGCAAAGAAGTTGTTGAAATTCAAATGGGGCAGAAAACTCCTGTGGATGCTGCCACCAAAGAAAAGAATTTGTTTGAAGCTCACTTCGTTCCAGAAACAATGCTCGCTGCCATGAATGTGAAGACTACCCTTAAAGCCATCGAAAGTCTGGATGGAAGAGAAGCTTACGTGATTGAATATCAATTTCCGGCTGGTGAAAAAGTCATGAATTATTTCGACAAGGAAACAGGATTGAAAGTTCAGACGATGGAGCAGGTAAAGACCCCACAAGGTGAAATTGGAGTTCCAACAAAGTACCAGGATTATAAAGAGGTGAATGGAGTCAGGTTTCCACATACCATTCTGGTAAGTCAGGGGCCAATGAATTTCAAATTTCAGGTTTCAAGCCTGGAGGTAAATGCAGTATTGGATGATGCCATTTTCAAAGTTCAATAATTATAAAAATTTGGAGGCCGGCCTAAAACCGGCCTTTTTTATCCCTTAGACTACATTCTGACCAAAATTTGAAGGCAATCTTGTAAATCCCGATAATCCTGATCATTTTTGCAACCCTTTAAGAAATTAAGGCTTTTAAGAAACGACTATGAAACGCACATTCCAACCTTCCAGAAAGAAAAGAACCAATAAGCATGGTTTCCGCGAACGCATGGCCACTGCTAATGGTCGCAGGGTATTGGCTTCACGCAGAAAAAAGGGAAGAAAGAAACTTACGGTATCTGATGAAGGTACTCCTAAGACCAAATAAGTAGTTTCCCCAAAAAGGGATTAATTTTAATCTCATGGGGAGGTTCACGTTCAAAAAAGCTGAGAGGCTTTCAAAAGAAAAAACTATACAGGAACTCTTCACCAAGGGTTCCTCTTTTTATTTGTACCCTTTTAAGGTGGTATATATGCTCAATCCTGATCTATCGGCAGCCAATCCTCAAATCTTAATTTCGGTCTCCAATCGTAATTATCCCAGGGCCGTTGATCGCAATTTGATTAAAAGACGCGTGCGGGAAGCATATCGTACTCAAAAGGAAATTATTCAGGAGGGATCAAAAAAGGTTGCATTTGCGTTGATATACAATTCCAAGGCAATACTTCCGTTTGGAGAGATAAAGAGCAAGCTTTTTTTAGTACTGGAAAAAATTAAGAAATTGGAATTTGAAACGAATGACTAAGCAGCGTAGAATGAGCAGAAAGATTAAAATTATCGGGATCATCATTGTTTCTGTAAGTGCCCTTCTGGCGTTTCGCACACCTGGCGAAAAGTATTTCGAGATCGCTAAGAGCCTTGACATTTTTGCTACCCTGTTTAAGGAAGTCAATGCGTATTACGTTGATGATGTCAATCCTAAGAAATTAATAGAAACGGGAATCAACGAAATGTTGGATCAACTTGATCCCTACACCGATTATATTCCGGAAGAAGATATTGAGGCGTTCAGTATTCAAACCACTGGTCAATATGCCGGAGTAGGCGCGTTGATTGGAATTGTGAATAAGAAGGCGGTGATCACCAATCCTTATGTAGGGTTTCCGGCAGAACGTGGAGGCATTAGAGTAGGTGATGAAATTATTTCCGTGGATGGAAAAAACGTTCAGGGCAAACCCACCTCTGATGTAAGCACTCTTCTAAAAGGAAAGCCAAACACGGAAGTTGAAATTGAGGTGAAACGATCAGGACAAAAGGAAAACATCAAATTCAAACTGGTTCGGGAAAAAATCAAAATAAGCAATATCACTTATTATGGAATGGTTGATTCAGAAACAGCGTACATCAAGCTAGATGAATTCACGCCTGGTGCTGGAAAAGAAGTTGAAGAAGCACTCGCAAAAATGAAGAAGCAAGGCGCAAAAAGACTGATCCTCGACCTGCGTGATAATCCGGGCGGCTCTTTATATGAAGCTGTCAACATTGCGAACGCTTTTATTCCTAAAGGAAAGGAAGTAGTATCAACCCGAGGCAAAGTTCAGGATTGGAACAAATCCTATACAACACTTAATATTCCTGTTGACACCGAAATTCCTTTAGCAATTCTAACAAGTGGAGGAAGCGCATCCGCTTCAGAAATTGTAGCGGGTTCAATGCAGGATTATGATAGAGCAATCCTGGTTGGGCAAAAAACATTTGGTAAAGGCCTGGTGCAAACCACAAGACAGCTAGCGTATAATGCTCAATTAAAGGTAACTACTGCAAAATATTATATACCCAGTGGTCGGTGCATTCAGGCACTGGATTATGAGCACCGTAAAACAGATGGTACAGTGGAGAAATTTCCGGACTCTCTTAAGCGCGAATTTAAAACCGCAAATGGTCGCAAAGTATTTGACGGAGCCGGATTGGATCCTGATGTAGTTATCAATTCAGATCCTTACAGCATTGCGCTAATAGAATTAGCGAGCTCGGGTATGTTATTTGATTATGCATCAAAGTATTGTGGTGAGCACGAGGTTCCGGCAGATTTGAGAAGTTTCAGACTTTCTGATGCAGAGTATCAAAAATTCTTAGGCTGGATAAAGGAGCAGAAATTTTCATTTGAATCAGAGACGGATAAAAAGGCCGATGACCTGATCGCCTCAGCAAAAAGGGAAAGATATTATGATGAACTCCAATCTTCCCTTAAAGAACTGAAACTTAAAATGGATCAGAATAAAAGCACCGCATTGTTGAAGTTCAAACCTGAGCTGTCAAGAATTCTTGAAGAGGAGATTGCTTTTCATTATAAGTTGGCAAAAGGACAGATTGAAGTCTCCATGGATAGGGATCCTGAAATTCTGGAAGCAAGAAGAATTCTTGCTAATCCGGCTGAGTATAAGAAACTTCTTTCTCCCAATTAATGGCGCTTCTTCTCAGCCTGGAAACATCCACTCAATGCTGTTCAGTAGCGCTGCATGAGGATGGAATCCTGGTTGAATCTAAAGTTATACAAACACCTCGGTCGGCAGCTTCTCTGTTGGCCGTTATGATTGATGAAATCTTTCATGCTTCCGGCAGGAAAATGCACGAACTGAAGGGAGTGATAGTGGCGGCCGGCCCAGGTTCATACACGGGCTTGCGGATAGGAGTCGCAACGGCCAAAGGACTATGTTATGCATTAAATATCCCGATTGTTTCAATCAATACCCTGGAGCTTTTGACTTACCAGTTTTTGGATAAGGTGTCTCGGGAAGTAGATATCGAAAACAACGCAATCATACTTTGTCCAATGCTTGATGCAAGAAGAATGGAAGTGTACTGTGCACTTTATGATCGCAACTTGAATTACCTTCAACCGGTGCAGGCAAAAGTGATGGATGAAGAAAGTTTTAAGGAAGTAGTGGAATCAAATCCAGTTTTTTTCTTTGGCGAAGGCGCAGATAAGTGTAGAGATATAATCAAACATTCGAATGCACATTTTTATAGTGGCGTCATTCCTCTCGCTTCATCATTAGGTGAAATAGGTTTTAAAAAATGGAAAGCCGGTGAATATGAGAACCTGGTTTTGTTTGAACCATTTTACCTCAAGGATTTCCTGATTAAAAAACCAAATTTGAATTAACTCTGTTAATTGGAAATGGAAAATGAACTAGTAAATAGAGTAAGCAATAGTCAGTTAGTAACCTTTGATTTGGAGGAATTATATACTCCCGGTGAACGCGTTGTGTTTGATGTGAAAAGTTTACTTTTTCAGGAGCTTGTTTTGCGCGAAAAAGACTTTAGAGATTTTATTAAATCACACGATTGGTTGCAATACGCTAATAAATATGTAGCCATCATGTGTTCAGCAGATGCAATTGTTCCTACCTGGGCTTACATGTTACTCACATCAGCATTACAACCGCATGCCGCCCTGGTGATTTTTGGCTCCCTTGAGGATTTGGAAATCATCCTTTTCAAAAATGCACTTGATCAGATTGATTGGCAGAAGTATAGCAACGCCAAAGTGGTAATAAAGGGCTGCAGCAAGGTAGAGGTGCCTGTTTCTTCTTATGTAGAAGTAACAAATAGGCTTCGACCGGTCGCCTCCAGCATTATGTTTGGAGAACCATGTAGCACTGTGCCTGTTTTCAGGAAAAAATAATCCAGAATCTTCTTCTGAAAATCAGGCAGTTATCTCTCAGGAGCTCAAAAAAGGGCATTTTTTGTAAAAAATCTTTTCCGCAACTATTGCATAAACACCTTCAGCGTGTACCTTTGCACTCCCTTTTAACGAAAGAGGGTGAGATTATTAAGAAAGTGACAGGTCAAATGAGACCACAATTAATTAAAACCGCGTGAGCGGAATTTATTAAAACGTTCTTTGAATGAATGGAGATTGATAGCGGACCCAGTTGTACTCGATAGAGGGTGCAGCTGAGTTGATTTCTTTAAGATGATTAGCAGGGATGTT
>JAYVTB010000165.1:0-11284 GCA_043774805.1 Cyclobacteriaceae bacterium
CTTTCTGAATCAGAGCGGTTCCCGCTTTTTTTTTCAACACTCAAAGTTAAGCTATCGTACTGATTTTCAGTATAATTGTTGTGACAAAGTAGAGTTAACCTATCTATAAAGTAAGTAGCTCCATATAATAACCTATAACAAATCAAAAACTGGATGATCAGATATATGTTTACTATAGCGTAATTATTAATGGAGAATTTAAAAAGGATTAATAATATCAGATCACTAACTAATGAAATGATCAGCAAAACAACCAATGGATAAAGTTCTCTTAAAATATACTTCCGCGTAAAATAGGAAAGGGAAAGTGGTATTAACACTGATCCAGCGGATAAGTATGCAATGAGCAATAATGGTTTCATCAACTTTAGGCTCTTATCCCAAAGTTAAAATTAAAATTCCTTTGGTGGGCAAAATGATGGGCAAGGAAAGCTTATGTCGGCAATGGTATTAGGGTCATCCAGATTCAATTCTAAAGTAGCCGGCTCCATATTATTTCCATTGGAGTCCACTCCAACTAATACAATTTGTTTGCCTCCGTTATCGTCAATAGCATAATACATACGAATGCCAACACAACCGCTCTGTGTCAGTATTTTATCAATGATTTCCGATCCAAAAAAATGAGCCTTTATCGCATCAGGATTCTTACTTCGATAATTTGCAGTCCATGTTTTGGCTGTTTCCAGCGAGATGGGATCTCCCACTATATTTAAATCACTATCATCGGTTCGTGAGGATTTGCCTTTTGATGGCATTGAATTTGTTGCAGCGCCCGTTGTTGAAACTGGTGATTCATCGCCTAACTCATCTTGACATGATAGGGCGACAGACCCTAAAAAAATGAATATAAAAAGAATTACTCCATTTATCGTTTTCATAAATACCTGGGTTTAGTTTGACAATACAATGGTGACATTAATTTTTAGGAACATACACGATTGTATGGGAGTTACTCCTATGCGATCGTGTTATTTATTGGTCAATCAATTATTATTAAATTATTGAAACCATACATCAGTACCATTATTCAAAAGTGAATAATTTTAATTGATAATTATTCCATAGCATTACAGAGATGAATAATGGAGAAATAGTTGAGTGATAATTATCTAAAAGTGAGTCTTAAATAATAATTGATGTTACCCATGATTTGTATTTAAAATTGAATTTTTCCAGGTGAAAACAAGTCACAAAGACACTAAGAAATCACCATTTGCGTAACATCCGTTATTAATAAATTGACACTTCCCCTTAGTCATGCCTTTTGTGTATGCTAAGTCAAAAAGACTCTTACCACCTTTTGGAGAACCCCCTGTGTGGTTTGTTAATCCCCAGTAAGTAAAGGTGTTTTTTTAGATCTTTATTTTAGTTGATAAATAATTATTTTATTTGACATGAATTCAGGTTTTGATCGTAAGCTGATTGTTCTTTTTGTGATTATTTCAATGGGAGCTCTTGTGCTGGGCGTTATATCCTATCGTAATCAAAAGCTACATTCCGAAACAAACCGGTCGGTAGAGCATACGCAAAGAGTAATCTACGAATCAGAAAAGATAATCTCGTATGCCAAAGAATTTGGAAATGGTAATCGTGGTTATTTACTCGCCCGCGACTCGGCCTTTATCCAAAATTACTTTATCGCCAAGGATAGCATTGGCCCAACTATCCAACGATTTAAAGAACTAACCCGTGACAATCCTTTGCAGCAAGCCAGAATTGATTCGGTGGAACTGCTGATCAATCAGCGGATTGAATTTTCGCAGAACATCATACAATTAACGAACGAAAATAAAGTAGAACTGGCGAAAGAATTAGTGGTATCCAGGAGGGGGCTGGGCTCCATGAATAGTATAAGGAGCCTGATCTTTGACATCCAAAAAGAAGAAAATAGTTTATTGGTGCAGCGCAAGAATATGAATGAAGAAAGTGAGCGCATTGCCATTCTCACTTTTTATCTTTTAATCATTGGCCTGCTTCTCATTCTTGCGTTTACACTGTATATCATTCTTAGAGACATCAGGTACCGTAAACAAGCAGAGCAGGAATTGCACCGGAGGGGTGAGTTACTCTCACAAACATTGAAAGGCCTGGGAGATGGGGTGATTGCCACCGATGCCAATGGAATCGTCACGTTCTTAAACAAAACGGCCACGGAGCTAACGGGTTGGGCCCAGGAAGAAGCGGTAGGCACTCACATTGCTCATATTTTTAAAATCAGGCATGAAAAGACGGGGCTTACGGTGAGCAACCCGGTGATGGAGGCTATACAAAAAAATGAGGTGGTCTTGTTAAGCAACCATACCATTTTAAAAAGAAAAGACGGAAGCCAGTTGCATATCGATGACAGCGGGGCCCCCATTCACGATTTGAATGGAAAGATCATTGGAGGTGTACTGGTATTCAGAGATGTTTCTGATAAGAAGAAAACCGAAGATGAGTTAAGAGCCAGCGAGGAAAAATTCAAGGCTTATTTTAACAACAGCATGGCCGGCATTTTGTTTACCGCACCCGATGGAAGGATCATCAATGCGAATCCATCGGCCTGCGCCATTTTGGGAATGGCAGAAAAGGAGATTTGCAGTCTGGGCCGCGAAGGAATTGTTGATGAGTCAGATCCACAACTGAGTCAGTTTCTTGAACAACGGGCTAAAGCCGGCAAGGCACGCGGAGAAATGACCATGATCCGCAAAGGCGGAATCAAATTTCCCGCAGACGTTGGGAGTGCCATATTTGATTATCGTGATGGCGAAAAAAGAACTTGCTTGATTTTTGAAGATATCACGGAACGAAAAAAATCAGAAGCGATGATCAGGCAAATGAATAAGGAGCTTGAATTGCGCGTGGAGCAGAAGTCGAAAGAAATTATAGAAAAAGAAGAACGTTATCGCTATGCCCTGGACCACATGATGGAAGGCGTGCAGATAATTGATTTTAACTGGCGATACATCTATCTGAATGAAAAAGCACTGATGCAAAGCTCTTGCACAGCGGATCAATTGCTGGGGCACACCATGATGGAAATGTATCCGGGCATTGAACGCACAACACTGTTTGAGGTACTGGGGCAATGTATGAAATCACGAACTTCGGCACATTTGGATAATGAATTTGCCTTTCCGGATCAATCCGTTCGCTGGTTTGAGTTAAGCATTCAACCGGTGCCCGAGGGGCTGTTTATTTTGTCAACGGATATTACCGAACGCAAGCAGGCAGAGAATAACCTGCTGGCCAACAACATTTCATTAAAGAAAGTAAACAGTGAACTCGATCGCTTTGTGTATAGTGTTTCGCACGATCTGCGTGCTCCGCTTACCTCCCTGATCGGGCTGATCGGCATTACCGAGAAGGACTTAAGCCCAACTGATAACAATCAGAAGGAGCGATTAACCATGATGAAAAGAAGTGTCAACAGATTAGACAGCTTTATTGCTGACATTCTCGACTATTCAAGGAATGCACGAACCGGCATCGCTAGCGAGAAAATCAACTTCAAAGAAATACTTGATGAAGCTATAGAGCATTCAAAAAATATGGTGGTCGCTTTGGATTGCAAGTTATCCTTTAAAATTGAACAGCCCGATGGATTTACTTCAGACAAAAGCCGCATCAAAATCATTCTCAACAATCTGATCTCCAACGGCATAAAATATCGCGACTTGCAAAAGAAAAATTCATTTGTAGCCGTGCACATAAAAACCAATGCTAAAGGAGCAATTATCGAAGTGGACGACAATGGTATTGGAGTGGCGGAAGCCGATAGGGAAAAAATGTTTGAGATGTTTAAACGCGTTAGTATTCAGGGAGCCGGCTCCGGAATCGGGTTATATATCGTTAAAGAAACCGTTGAAAAGCTGAAAGGCTCGATTGAAGTGAACTCAACCATAAATAAAGGAAGTACCTTTAGAGTAAGACTTCCCAATAAGATTTATTCGGATTAGTGGTTAAGGGCATCTCTAAAAACTCATTGTACCCTTCTCTTTTGGAGAAGGGTGACGGGTTGAGGTTATAAGAAAACAAGGTTTTTAGAGGTGCCTTTAATTAAATGGTATAGTAAATGGTAAAATGATAACTTATGAGGTTCAATATTTTATTAATTGACGACAACGATGTTGATAATTATATCTCTAAATACGTACTGGAGGAAGCAGACCTGGCAAACGAAATCATCGCGGTGAATTCAGGAGTTGATGCACTGACACATTTGAAAGAGATTGATCAGGCCGGTAAGAAATTTCCGGATATAATTTTCCTGGATATTAACATGCCAAGAATGAATGGCTTTGAGTTCCTCGAGAAATTCAAAGCATTTCCTGAATCGAGGAACGGGAAATGCCGTGTTGCTATGCTTACCTCATCCATGTCTCCGGATGATAAGACTATGGCTATGAAAAGCCCATTTGTTAAACATTTCTTCAATAAACCCTTGAACGAAGAAATATTAATTGAAGTGGCCGGGTAAAATCCTTACCCATCATTGACGGGCTTTATTTCAATACACTTATCAAGTAATGGTTAATTATAACCTTGACTCGCGAATTAACTTTTCTTCAGGGATACTGTAAATGCAGTCTTTTGTGTTGAACTGCTGATGGCCAGCTCTGTTTTTGTAACCAGGGAATAAGCTCCCAGGAAGGTAAACAGGACCAGATAAATAACAGAAATAGTTGCTTTGGTGCGGAATTGAGATGCAGTAATCATATTGAATTGTTTTAAAGTGTTTAAAAATTATTTTTGTTTTACTTGCTTGTCATTCTTTATTGACTGAATGACGATACAAAATTCGGTTAAACAGTTGCTGTAACAAACAGGGGATGGCTGAGTTTATAAAAATCAGGATAACCCCTATACGAATAATGGTCATTGCCATCAGGATCATTCATTTTTAATGTTTTAGCATTGATGCTGAACACCGTGTGGCTACCTGCTTTTGCTACCTGTGCGTAAACACCAAGGAAGGTATAAAGGATCAGGTAAGTAATCGTAAGTGCCGCCCTTTTCCGAAAGTAAGATGTTGAAATCATATTGAATTTAGTAATGTGTTAAACTTGTTATCATTCACTATTTGGTAGCTGAATGATGAT
Source organism: Cyclobacteriaceae bacterium (assembly GCA_043774805.1). GTDB lineage: Bacteria > Bacteroidota > Bacteroidia > Cytophagales > Cyclobacteriaceae > ELB16-189. The sequence continues at coordinate 5,085 of JAYVTB010000165.1, forward strand.
ACAAAATTCGACTGTGTGGCTGCTGCATCAAACAGGGAAAAACTGACTTTATAAAAATCAGCATAACCCTTGCCCTTGCATTTTCTTTGTGGAACCTCGTGGCTTTGAGGATTCGTGGTTTGAAATTTAGGTGTTATCTGTGGAGACTCACAAAATAATGTAGAGAAAATTTCCCGTCACGATAACCGCCATTTCATTTTAGACAACTGTTTTAAGGAATTCTCGTCCATTCTCATGACTGGCACACTATTTAACTACTTTCTAATAATCTAAACTAACTCATTAGTGGCCAGTTAAAAACGTGTTTTAGAATGGACTTTCATTGGTAAACCTGTTTTCTTTTGACCGTGACGATTTGATTTGTGATTTTAGATGGCAATATTTTCACCATTGATTTTGACCATTTCAAGCAGATTGTTCTTAACTTATTTCAAAAAGAAATTATAACTGGCCACTAATGAAACTAACTATGAAAAAAAGTGTAAGTGTTTTCGCATTGGCCGTTGCCCTGTTGGTTGCACAAGCCTGTGGATCAAAATCAGAAAAAAACATGGAGGAGTCAGAGTCAGCGGCTTTGGAAACTCCGTCTTCCACTGCCGATGAAATGGCAGCCTCACGGGCTGAAGCACGTGCCAAACTTCAGATGGATATTAAAGAATGGGAAGCAAAGAGAGCTCTTGCACTTGTAGAGTTGTCTAAACTTGAGCCCACTTATACCGATGCCAAAGGAAACATCATCTACAACAAGGCAGAAATAGAACCTTCATTTAATGGTGGCAGGGACGCCACGATGAAATACCTGAATGAAAATCTTGTCTATCCAAAAGCAGCGGAGGATAAGGGCTTGGAAGGTACCATATTTGTTGACTTCATTGTAGCAGCAAATGGAAGTGTGCGCGAAGCCGTAGTGACGGAAGCGACCAGTGAAGAAGTAGATCAAAGTTTCCGCGATGAAGCAATCCGTGTGGTAAACGCCATGCCAGCCTGGGTACCCGGAACACAACGTGGTAAGCCAGTGGATGTGAAATTCAGCTTGCCCATTTCGTTTCAGCTTAATTAAGACTTAAGGGAACCTCTAAAAACTCTTCTTTTGGTGACCTCAACCCCTCCCCCTTCTCCGGAAGAGAAGGGTACAAGGAGTTTTTAGAGGTTTCCTTAATTAACATGACCCACTCAAAACAACTATGTCTTTGTCTTACGAAAAAAAATTAAAATGAATTTAAGCCGCAGAACATTCCTCTTTGCCGTCATCGTGTTTCCGGTAGTGTTGCTGGCTGTTTACAGCTATCTCAACATACGGAACCAAACCATTGAGCGGCTATATGAAGAAAGAAACGCGCTTGCCTCGCTATCGGCTGGCATACTGAACGAAAAATTAGAGCGCATCAATGACCTGGCGCTTTCATTTTCTACACGCGTGCTGTTGCGCCCGTTGGTGGAACAGCAAAAGTGGGATGCGGCTATTGAAAGAGTAAAAAGCATTCCTGAAGATTTTGATTACATAGACCGTGTGTTTATTACCGACACCACCGGAACGCTGATGGCGGATGCGCCATTTACACCCTCATTAAAAAATACAAACTATGCTCAGTTCGATTGGTATATCGGCTTTATGAAAAGCCGACAACCTTACCTGTCCCCGGTATATAAACGTACCGTGCCTCCTTACTCGATGGTATCAGCCTTTGCCGTGCCCATTAAAAATAACGAAGGGAAGGTACACGGCATTCTCGTATTGCAGGTAAATATTGATAAACTTTTGCTATGGTGTAAAAGTGTGAAGGTAGGCAGCAATGGATTTTTATATGTGGTGGATCAACAAGGTCACATCGCCATACATCCAAAGTATTCCAACATAGATTCCATTGTAGATTACTCCACGGTGCCGGTGGTGCAGAAAGCATTGAAAGGAGAAAAAAATGTTGAAATCATCCTTTATAATACCACTGAAAAAGAGGACCGCCTCGTTGCTTACGAAAAGATTCGGGGTTATGGATGGGCCGTCATTGTAACACAAGAAGCAAAAGAAGCGCTTGCTGCCGGCAGCAGCTTAAACTTTACGGTTGTCATGTATGTTGTGATCATTCTGTTTGCCTGCTTTCTTGCTTATTTCATTACCCGCGAAATGAACCTGCGGAAGAAATCGGAAGAATCTTTAAAAGTATCGGAAGAAAAATTCAGAAGCCTTATGAATCTTGTACCCGTAGGCATTACACTTTCTGCGATTGATGGGAAAATTATGGAGGCCAACCAGACTATTTTAGACATGATGGGTTTTGCAACTAAAGAAGAATATATCAATGCAGCCGCATCGGGAGTTTTTTTTGATAAGAATGAACGCACCAAAATGGTTGAGTCATTTATAAAAAATGGAATCCTCAATAATTTTGAAATCTTGTTAAAGCGACAAAATGGAGAACCTCTTTGGATTAGCGGACATGTGATCCCCTTTAAAATGCCTGGCGGGGAAACCGTATTGCTTTCCGCTTCAATAGATATTACCCACCGCAAAAAAGCCGAAGAACAATTAAAAGAATATCAGCATTTTTTTAATAACAGCAATGATCTGTGTCTGATTGTCAACAAGCAGGGTTATTTCGAAACCATCAACCTCACCGTAGCGAAATCATTAGGGTATTCCGAAAAAGAATTGACTGAGCAACCATTTTTTGATTTCGTCCATCCCGATGATATGGCTGCTGTCCTTCAAGTATTTCAAAAGCAGCAAAACGAGGGGACAGCGGTGATGAATTTCGTCTGCCGTTTCCTAACCAATGAAGGCAGTTACATCTGGCTCGAATGGAATTCAATCCCCAATCCGGTTACCGGAAAAATTAATGCCATTGGCAGGGATATCACCGAACGCAAAAAAGCTGAAGAACAATTGCAAGCAGCGAATAAAGAATTGGAAAGCTATATCCTGCAATTAAAAGAGAGCGAAAAGCAAATAGAAACCATTCTCACAAGCGCCCCCGAAGCAGTAATTGTTATTGATGATGAAGGAAAAATTGTGAGGTGGAATCCCAGAGCAGAAGCCATTTTCGGATGGACTGCCGAAGAAGTTATCGACAAACATCTTCACGAAATAATTATTCCCGAACGGTTTCGCGAAGCGCATCAAAAAGGAATGAAACATTTTTTGAAAACCAAAGAAGGTCCTATATTGAACAAACCACTTGAACTACCTGCCATCAGAAAAGACTATTCCGAATTTGATGCAGGAATCAGCATATCACCGACTATTTTAAATGAAAAATATTATTTCATCGGCTTTGTAAGCGATATAAGTTACCGCAAGAAAGCGGAAGAGCAATTACAAGCCGTCAACAAAGAACTGGAGGCATTCTCTTACTCGGTGTCGCACGATTTGCGGGCGCCTCTGCGGGCAGTAAACGGATATGCAAAAATTTTGCAGGAAGATTATGCAGAAAAAATAGATGAGGATGGAATAAGTGTGCTTCAGGCCATCATGAATAATTCAAAAAAGATGGGTGTGTTGATTGATGACTTACTCGCGTTTTCGCGTCTTGGAAGAAAAGAAATAGCCGCATCGGAAATCAATATGAACGCCCTCGTGCACGTGGTGCGCAATGAAATTTTAAACGGGGATGAAAAGGAAACGGAATTTAAAGTGGAGCAGCTTCCTCCGGCCCTGGGCGACCAGTCGCTCATTCGCCAGGTGTGGGTTAATTTAATTTCAAATGCCATCAAATATTCGCAGCACAAACCCCGGCCGCTGATCGAGATAGGAGCGCTCAGCAACGGAAGCGCTGTGGAATATTATGTAAAAGATAACGGTGCCGGGTTTGATATGCAATACTATGACAAACTCTTCGGGATTTTTCAGCGGCTTCACTCGCAGGAAGAATTTGAAGGCACGGGAATCGGGCTTGCTATTGTTCAGAAAATAATCAGCCGCCACAACGGAACCGTCAGAGCAGAAGGCAAAGTAAATGAAGGAGCGTGTTTTTATTTCTCGTTACCTCAAATATGATTACACCGATAAAAATGGAACACTGATGGAGAAGGATGAAAGAGACCCATTGACTGAAAAGATAATAGGATTATGTTTGAATGTTCATAATGAAGCAGGGCCCGCATTCATGGAGAGGATTTATCACCAGGCGTTAATCACACTGTTGGAAGAAGAAAAATTGGAATATGAGAGCGAAAAAGAGTTTGACGTAAAATTTCATGAAAAGAAAATCGGTAACTATTTAAAAGCATCATCTGTCAAAACCGGTATGCTTATAAATTTCGAAAATAAAAGTTGTGAAGTAAAACGCTTATCTTGTGTAATCATTTTATCTAATCTGTGTAATTTTAATATCTAACCACTATGCCATACAACAATGTTGAAATTTTGTTTGCCGAAGACAGCGCTGACGATGCCACACTCACTATCCGCGCACTGATAAAAAGCGGGCTGAGCAACAAGCTTTATCATGTAAAAGACGGTGCCGAAGCGCTGGATTTTCTGTATGCCAAAAATAATTATGCCTCGCGCAACATTAAGGAATACCCAAAACTTATTTTGCTTGATCTGAAGATGCCAAAAGTATCGGGTATGGAAGTGCTGGAAAAAATAAAAGCAGACCCCAGCCTGAATTCAATTCCGGTGGTGATTCTTACCTCATCCAAAGAAGACCCCGACATTAAACGATGCTACGAACTGGGCGCAAACAGCTACATCGTGAAGCCGGTGGACAGCGATAATTTCTTTCACGCCATAAAGGGACTTGGTTTTTACTGGATCGTATTAAACCAGCCGACCGCGTAATGGAAGACGCTATAAAAATACTGATCCTGGAAGATAATATGAGCGATGCCGATCTGCTTCAACGCGAATTAAAAAAGTCCGGTTTGAATTTTACCTTCGAACTGGTGGAAACCCGCGAAGGGTTTGAGAATGCTCTTGACAATTATAAGCCCGACATCGTATTATCAGATTACGTGCTGCCTTCATTTGACGGCATCACCGCTTTCCAAATCAAACAAAAGAAATATCCCCACCTCCCGTTCATCATTATTTCAGGAACGATTGGTGAAGAAAAAGCAGTCGGGCTTATTAAAGAAGGGCTCACCGATTATGCGCTGAAAGATAAACTTTTCTCCGTACCCGATAAAGTTAAGCGGGCCATCAGAGAGGCAGAGGAGAACCGGCAAAAATTATTAGCGGAGCAAAAGCTTATCCAAAGCGAAAGGCAGCTGGCCAAAGCGCAGGAAATTGCACACATAGGCAATTGGGAAATAGATTTGACTACCGGTATAATCAACTCGTCATATGAGGCCTGCCGGATATTTGGTATGGAGACCGTTGAAAGAAATAACCTCTATGAAGTCTGGCTTTCTCATGTCCATCCCGAAGACATAGAATTTGTTATGGAAAAAATAAAAGAATCGCAGGATTTGCTGCGCAATACTTCTTTCCATCATCGCATCGTTCGCGGAGACGGAGCCATCCGGCATATTTTTACAGAAAGTAAATTTGAATTTGATTCAACCGGCAAACCCGTCCGGTTGTTTGGAATTGTTCAGGACGTAACCAAAATAAAAGAGGCTGAAGAAATGCTGCGAAAATCCGAAGTAAATCTTCGTGTCATTTTTGACACTGCGGATTCCGGCTTTTTATTGCTCGATACAACTTTCAGAATTATAAGCTTCAACAAGCAGGTGAATCTTTTCGCAGAAAACTCATTTGGATTTCCGCTCCTGGAGCATGCAAACCTGATCGAAATGTTTATGCCTGAACGGAGGGGAGATTTTACAGACATGTTCAACAAGGTTCTGAAAAAAGAGCACATCAGCTATGAAACAAGTTATCCGCAAACTAACGGAGAAATGATCTGGTACAATATCAAAGGAAATCCTGTTTTAAGTCAGGATGGACATGTAACGGGCATCTGCCTTGCCGTGGATGACATTAGTGATAGAAAAAAAACAGAAGAGCAAATCTGGGAATTGTATGAACGATTTGACATGGCAACGCAAGCCGCCAATGAAATAATCTGGGACTGGAAACTAAACGAAGGGATCGTCTGGTGTAATGAAAAATATTACCAGATGATGGAAATAAAAAAATCAGAGGAATGGTTGCCGGAAACTAGTGCTAAGTTAATCATGAATTGACGGATAAAGTCTTTTGAGCTTTATTCGGGCTTCCTTATTTGTGAACTGCCAGTCTATTTTACGGCCCTTGT
>JAYVTB010000166.1:0-9328 GCA_043774805.1 Cyclobacteriaceae bacterium
CTTTCTGAATCAGAGCGGTTCCCGCTTTTTTTTTCAACACTCAAAGTTAAGCTATCGTACTGATTTTCAGTATAATTGTTGTGACAAAGTAGAGTTAACATACAGCAATTTTGCTCATCAGGAAACCGGCTGACAAATTCTATTTGGATCAGCTGTCATAATTTGATCAACAAGATTCAAATGCTTGAAGTAAGGGTAGCTTACACTGGCTATCAGCATTAAGTATAGGAAGGTTAAGGACTGCTGGAAATTGCAACCTTTTCTTTTGCCTGACTAAAACAGTATATTTATTTGACGATCATCAATTCACTCATTTTAAAATATTCGTCATTCAAATAGGTCACTTTTCTACGCATGGTACTTCAACGCATAGATGATTTGATATGAGACTAGCTAGACTGTGGATTATTTTATCACTTGTATCGTTTTACACAACTTTAACGAAAGCTCAATTCCAGTTTAGGTTTGAAAACACGTCACTACTGAATGGTAGTATTAACTGCATATTTCAGAATTCGCAAGGTTATATGTGGCTGGGTACAGGGCAGGGGTTGTTTCGGTATGACGGTTACAAATTCAAATTGTTCTTAATTGACCCAGACAACAAGAATAGCTTAACCATCAACACAATCAATTGCTTATATGAAGATCATTTAAAACAAATCTGGATTGGCACGGTCGATGGGATCTACCGGTTCGATCCGATAACTGAAGCATTTCAATCTTTTGCGGATTTAAGCGAGCTGAATAAAATAGGCGGGGTCATAAAGTCAATAAATCAGGATGGTAAAAATAAAATATGGTTTACAACTCAAACCTATCAAAACCGGATTGGGGGCCTTGTTTGCTACGATCAACAAAAAGCAACTTTTGAAAAATTCAATTTCGATGGCCTTTTCAATTTTCCAAGAACAATACTCACAGACAAGAATGGAAATTTTTGGATCGCGTGCGACAAAGGAGTAGTTATTTTCAATCCGGACACAAAGGCAATTGTAAAGAACATTGACTTTTTATTTTCTGGTTTGCAAGGCAATGATATAAGCTCACTGTACCAGGAACGAACAGGTGTCATTTGGGCAACTTCCTATTATCAAGGAATCGCTCGCATTAATTATGATAGTTCATACAATTTGACTATTCAGAATTTCGGAGTAATAGACGGCTTAGAGAGTAACAATACGTACTCCATAACCCAAGACAGCAAAGGCAACTACTGGATTGCAACACAAGATGGAGTTAATGTGTTTAATCCGATCCATAAAACGATGATCCATCTAAAACCAAAGGATAATAATCCCTTCACCTTAAAAGCAGATCTTGCTAGTAGTATTTTTGAAGACCCGAGTGGTAACATTTGGATTGGTCATCCAGGGTCAGGACTATCACGAGTAAAGTATAACAAAGGTTTTATCACGCTATCCGAAAATTCAGGTGGAGTGGCACAGCTAAAGGGAAATACTATTACTTCAGTTTATGCCGATCCATCCGATAATTTATGGGCGGCTACCTGGAGTTACGGTGTTCATAAAATAAAATTCAAGTCTGATTTTATGGTACCTCCAGAAGTCACTTTCTACCCAATCACTAACGCCAGGGTCTTTTCCATAGAAAGGAATAACCAAGAGGATTTGCTGCTTGCTGACGGAGGAGGGTTGTGTCTCCTGAATGAATTAACCGGACATTTAAAATACATTTCTGTAAACAGGTCAGATCGGGTAAGAAAATTAGAAGATGGAATTTTGTTTTCCGGAGAAAGAAAGTTACACAAAGCATTGGAGCGTAATTCAAACTATCACATTCAAGAACTGGTGCCCGATTCGTCCGCCAGAAATCAAGTTATCAGACCTGAATACAGTTCTATTACGCAAGAAAGCAAGAATCTATACTGGATATCTACATGGCAAGGTGATCTGTATTCATACAACAATGAAAATAATACATTTATTTTACCTAAACGTAGCCCATATGAATTATTGAGGATATCCAACATTCACATTGATCGAAAGAAGTTTTTATGGCTTACTGCATTCGAAGGAGTATTTCAGTACAAAATAAAACGCACGAATAGCGAAGTAACATTGAGACTTGAAAACAAATACACGGAAAAGGATGGTTTGATTAGAAATGATGGAGGTTCAAATCTCTTTACATCATCAATGTCTGAAGATGACCATGGACGCATTTGGCTGGCTCAGGTTGGGTTAACAGTCCTGAATCCAGAAACAGGGAAATTAAGAACCTACTATGAAGAAGATGGGCTACCCAGTAACGCCATGTCAATAACCAAAGGCACCAAAATGAAGAATGGTTATCTGGTTTTCGGAACTAACAGGGGGCTATTTCTTTTTCATCCGGATAGTTTAAAAGACAACGCGCACATACCCCCTGTTGCAATTACTGATTTTACGGTGTTGAATACGTCAAGATCCCAGCCATCACAACAAAAGAAGCTTGAATACTTTGAGAATGTTTTAACATTCGAATTTGCAGCGCTCGACTTTACTGCACCCCAAAACAATCAATACGCCTATCAACTGGTGGGGTTTGATCCAGATTGGGTTTACTCGGGAACCAGACGCACTGCCACCTATACTAACCTCGATCCAGGTACTTATACTTTTCGTGCAAAAGGTTCTAACAATGATGGTGTATGGAACGAAGAAGGTGCTTCGATCAGCATCTTAATCCTCCCACCTCCATGGAAAACCTGGTGGGCCTATTCGGCCTATGGAATTGCCTTTCTCCTCCTTTTAGTTATAGCGCGAAACGATGTTGTGAAGAGAGAACGGCTTAAAGTCAAATCAAAACTTAAAGAAATGGAGGCCGATAAGTACCACGAACTTGACACTCTCAAATCTCACTTCTTTGCCAATATCTCTCACGAATTCCGCACACCTCTAACCCTCATACTGGGTCCACTGGAAAAACGCCTGGCGCATGCAACAGAAGATGCTGACAAAAAGGAACTCTCCATCATGCATCGCAGTGCCTCTCGTCTCCTGACATTGGTTAATCAACTGCTCGATCTTTCACGCCTGGAGGCGGGAACGCTTACTCTTAAAGGGCATGTTCAATCTATTAACGAATTTATTCCCGCTATCGCGAGTCAGTTTTCTTCTATGGCTGATTCGAAAACTATTACTTTTCAACTGCACACAGACCAACCCGTGGCGCTGTTCTTTGATCCGGACAAACTGGAAAAAATAATTACCAACCTGCTTTCAAATGCTTTCAAATTCACTCCATCAGGCGGAACCATCATGCTCACCCTTGCACAACATGGACCTACAGAAAGTTTTAAATATGGTTATGCTGAGATCAAGGTAGATGATTCAGGGTCGGGCATTGAAGCCGAACATTTAGGACGAATCTTTGATCGGTTCTATCAGGCGGATACATCTACCACACGTAGATATGAGGGTTCGGGTATTGGCCTGGCGCTTACCAAAGAGTTAGTGGAACTTCACCAGGGTTCTATTACGGTTGCCAGCACTCCGGGAAAAGGAAGTTGCTTTACCGTTCAGCTTCCACTGGGCACGGCTCACTTGAAAGCCAGTGACATAGAGTACATGGAAACAAAAGTCCAACCTTCCGTTTTATCGAATGAGCATATTGAAGTGGTTGAACATGAACGTGAGACGGAGGAGAGTTCACATCCTCGCGTGTTGATCGTAGAAGACAATGCTGATCTGCGCTTCTACTTACATAATAGTTTGAAGGAATTTTATGAGGTCCAGGAGGGAGACGATGGCGAACAAGGATATAACGTTGCCCTTGAAATAATTCCTGATCTAATTATTTCCGATCTGATGATGCCCAGGATGGATGGTCTGCAGCTGTGTCAAAAATTAAAAAGCAACGAAAAAACCAGTCATATTCCTATCATACTCCTTACTGCCAAAGCGGATATCGAAACCAAGTTGGAGGGTCTTCACATCGGTGCAGACGACTATATAGCAAAGCCCTTTGATGCCCGTGAACTGCAGGCACGAATACACAACCTCATTGAAAGCAGAAGAAAATTGCAACTTAAATTTTCCCAACAATTTAATCCATCAGCCTCTGAAATTAAAGTTGAGTCTCTTGAAGACCGCTTTTTGAAAAAAGTAAAAAGCACCATTGAAGTCCATATGGGTGATTCAACGTTTGGGGTGGAGAGCCTGGCTAACGAAGTTGCGATGAGTACTATTCAGCTTTACCGAAAACTGAAAGCACTTACCGGTTACACACCGAATGAGTTGATCCGAAATATGCGAATGGATCGTGCTGCTTCGTTGCTTCGGCAACACGCGGGCAATGTATCGGAAGTAGCCTATCAGGTTGGGTTTAATAGCATGTCTTATTTTGCAAAATGCTTCAAAGAAAAATTTCACGAGTCACCCTCTGAATTTTTGAGCTCACACGACTAGCCATTCATCACCATTCGCACTTTTATGATGACCCCGATTGATCAAATTCAATTGAATTCATGGAAAATGTTAGAAATGTAATGGCTTTTGATTGATTTCTTTTAGCCTCTCCTTCTCAACATCCAATACATTTGATGTCGCCAGGGTTAAAGCACGCCAACAGAATTTTCAGTATTCATTGAACTCTGAAATTTGACGAGGGTCGCTTATCATTCCAAGGTTCTTGCGGACCTATCATTTCTATGTATTTAATTTTTAAAATTTATCAACATGAAAAATAGAAAACGAATTTGGATTTATTTCTTATGCACTCAAGCAGTGTTATTACTTTTCGCAATTAGTTGCAGTAAGGATGAGTTAGCTGTAATAACAACAGCCTCCGCTTCTGATATTGAAATAACCACCGCCATTAGTGGAGGTGCTATAACATCTGATAGTGGTACACCCATAAGCGTCCGTGGTGTTTGTTGGAGTACCGCTAAAGGTCCTACAATAGCCGACACAAAAACAGCGGATGGTGCTGGCACCGGAAGTTTCACTAGCGACATTACTGGCTTAACCTCAAACACAACTTATTATGTAAGGGCATACGCCACGAATAGCGGAGGAACAGCGTATGGCAATGAATCAAGTTTTAAAACATTTGGAGTCATTGATATCGATGGAAATAAATACAACTCTGTAGTGATAGGAGCACAAGAATGGATGTCGGAGAATTTGAAAGCCACAAGTTATAGTGACCGCTCACCAATTATTCCAAATCTTACTGAGGGTGGTGATTGGGGAGACTTGACGACTGGAGCCACTACCATATATAACAATGATCCCAGCAATGAGGCTATCTATGGGCGCTTATATAACTGGTATGCGGTAACGGACTCACGTCAACTGTGTCCGGAAGGCTGGCACATACCAGCGAACGATGAATGGGACTTATTAGCCACAACGCTTGGGGGAGCAGACATTGCTGGCGGAAAAATGAAAGCTACTGGAACATTTCAACCCGGTGACGGATTGTGGTACTCCCCCAATACAGGAGCAACAAATTCAAGTGGGTTTAATGGTCTTCCTGCTGGACAGATTAGCGATAATAACGGTAGCCTTCCCTTTATATTTATTGACGTTCATAGCTATGGACATTGGTGGACGGCAGATGGCGATTCATATGGTGCTACATTTCGATGGATTCAAGATACCCGTACGATACTTGAAACCTCTGGAAATTATTCAAGAAATGGAAAGTCTGTTCGATGTGTGAAGGATTAGGCCGTTCGCTTTAAGATTTATATTTTTTTTGTTCACAAGAAGTATTGGATATGAACAATTATGATTTCAAAGTTTCAAAAGAAAATAACAACCCGCGTGGGTGTTTGCTTAAAACCTCCAACAGCGGGGCTTCATCGATACATATCACTCCCACACTATAATATACTGCCATGAGAAATATTCACCTCCTTATTATTGGATTATGTTCAACTACTTCAGTATTGATTAGTTGTTTTTCAACTGCCTCAGCACAAAAAATAATGAAATTGGACGGCAACCTGCAGGCGAGTACTGAACCTATGCAAGCTAAACGAAAGGGTGTTGGTAATGTTGGAAAGTATCAGTTTGGACCATATCAAATAGTGTCAGGAAAAGAGGGATTGACCACCACTACCAGCAAATCTCGTTTTCTCAGCGCTCAGACAGAATCAAAATCAAAAAAGAAATTATCATTTGTTTTTGTGCGCGATGGAAAAGATTCAGTGTTGGTTAACGCTTCTGTAAATACGGATGTAAGAGATTGGGATTGGGACCGGATAACAACGCCAATGATAAATGGGTGGACTGTTTTAAAAGAAAGTCAGGAAAACTACATAGCAACTTTCTCTTTTCCTTCCGATACTACTACCTGGAGAATGTTACTATTTAGCAGGATAGGAAAGGATGTAAAAGGCGAGGAGGAATTTGTAGGCATGTTAACAGATGGCAAAACAGCCATACAGATCAAAGAAATTAAGCATTGGAATGATGGGAAAACAGCAGTGATGGGAGTGGCCCCTGGTTATGAATTCTATTCACAAGGAACTTCCATAGCCGCAGTTCAATCCAGCCTTGACACATTTCAGAAAAAATGGGTTTGGATTGGTGTGAATAATAACGCTAACGCCCAATTTATTTTGGCAGCAGCATCAGCTGCCATTATGGTTAAGACCGATGGTGATTTAGCAGCCATGGATCACTAGAATCACCGTGCGGACTGTTCATTGATAAATCTTTTCTACTAATTAGACTTAGACAAATGGAAGTTTTTAAAGAATCTGTTTTAATTCTTATTGCAACTCCACTGTATGCGGTGGTTATTGGAGCAGAGATAATACTTTCGCAAGTATCCGATCGCGGCTTGTATACGAAGCGAGGTGTTTTGGAAAATTTGTTGTTCTCATTGTTAAATATGGCGATTGACATTCTAATGCGTGGTATAGCCCTGGTGGTCCTTGATTTTTCGTACCAGCATCGCTTGATAGCGATAGAGAATGTATTATGGTATTGGATTGCGTTACTGATAGCAGAGGATTTGATGTTTTATTGGCTGCACTGGGTTGATCATCATTGCAGACTTTTTTGGGCAGTTCATGTTACCCATCATTCTTCGACCGAATTTAACTTCACCGTGGGTTTCCGTTCTTCTATATTCCAGCCCTTGTATAGGTTTGTATATTTTATTCCCGTTGCTTTGCTGGGATTTCGGGGCATTGATATTTTTTTCATGTATTCTGCCACACAGATTTATGGCATTCTGATTCATACGCAGCTGGTAGGTAAGCTTGGTCTGCTAGAATACATATTGGTTACTCCTTCACACCATCGGGTTCACCATAGCTCAAATGTCAGGTATCTAGATAAAAACCTGGGCATGGTATTTATTTTCTGGGATAAACTCTTTGGAACATTTACTTCCGAACAGGAAGAGGTCCATTATGGGCTAACCGAAAATTTAAAATCTCCGAATCTGGCTAATCTGATTTTTCACGAGTGGAGAAGTATGTGGAAGGACGTAAAAAAATCTTCCCGTTGGGGTGACATGCTGCAGTATATTCTGGGGCCCCCTGGCTGGAGCCATGATGGCTGTAAAAAAACGACAAAGCAACTTCGGCAAGACTTGAATCAAATAGAAACCAAGCGAGGAGAAAAGAATAATTCTTGAAATGGAGCCAGCGCTCCAATGAGGATATTCTCAGCGGAGCTAGTTCTACTAATATGCGTATCGTCCCCGAAACGGGAGACGATACTTGACACAAAAGAAACGACAAAGCAACTTCGGCAAGACTTGAATTAAATAGAACCGCAGGAACGAAAAAAACACCAAGAATGGAGATTTGAATTCTTGGAGTTTGGAGTGGACTGGTGCGCAAATAGTGAAGTACCTCATCTCTCTATTCGTTGCATTAAGAATAAAGAAATTTTTAAAATCATTCCATCAGACAGGCTTTGCTCAACACATATTGTCGGTGGAAGTAATGGCTAGAGTTGTATTCCTCATTGACGGAATTTAGGTATAGACCCTTAGTGTTTTAACAGACATTTATATTATGAAATATACTACCATACATACTGCACTTATTGTCCCCATGTTGTTTTTATGGCTCACAGGCAATAGTCAGCAGCCTGTTCTTGTTGTGAAAAGCTTTGAATATATCGGGCAGAGGGATTTTTCTGCAAATGATTCAGTAAAAGCGCTCATCAAAAATAGTTTTGCAAGAGCCATACACGATCACTGGGATATGGTGATGCCAGAAGTTTCAATTTCTGCCGGGCCTCCGTCACGGTTTAACCCGTTGACCTGGGCGTTGACGGGGGAATCAACTTCATCGCCCAAATTCGATACCCGGCTAAAAGACAAAAAGCCAGGCTATTGGTATTTATTTCTACAGATAATTGAAGCGCAGGATTATTCAAATGCCCTCGATGAGCGTACCTTTTACTCTGTACTTAATCTTAAGTGCCGGTTGATCAACGGCACCGATGGTGCATTGATTCTAGACAGAAACTTAAAAGTAGATATTCATAAAGAACCTGCCCCTGCTGACCAGATTCTTCTCATTAGGCTTCCAGGATATCCGCCTTCTTTTGTGATGGCGTTTGATAGTATTGCGAAGTGGACGTTTCAGCCGGAGCATGTCAGTCACAAATCGATGACTCTAAAACCCGCTTGTGCGTTCGAGGAATCCGTCATAAAAGATAAGGCCATTGCGCAATTGTCATTCAAAAGGGACAAAGACGTTTTCTATCATCTCACTTCACCCATGTTTTCATTTCATGCTTCGGGACCTACTCATGAAAGATCGGCTGGGAAAACGCGCAGGTTTGCTAATGGTACTATTACCCTTCTTACCGGCCTCAATTCTTCTAAAAGCACATCATACGAATGTCGTGCAGACTTCACGTTTACTGAAGTCGATAGTATCTATCATTGTTATATCGCCTATGGGGAGCAAGAGGTCGTTTACAAAGGGAGAAAGCAAGCGGACGGTTTCGAGGAATCTTCAATTCCAGTGAACGGTAAAACGGTAACGAATACCGGTTATGAATATTCGCGTTATACACATCCGGCTTTTGTGAATGTAGTAACGCTCGGGAAGGATACCTTAGCCACCTTCAGTATAAAGGAAGTAGATTTTCGTGTTGCGACCTCCAACTATTACAAGATGTGGGATGGAACAGATAGTACAACGGTTATCTCACTACCACCAGTTTGGAACAATAAGAAAGTAGAAACGAGTGTTGTCATATCGGGTGAAGTCGAAGGCTCGTCTTTTTCGATGAAAACATCAAATGACACAAGAATCAAAGAATTTTATATCAATGATCAATTGGTGGCAATTATGCGGGGTAAGAATGAACCCGTCAGCGGATTTGTATTTCATCCAGTT
>JAYVTB010000167.1:0-41015 GCA_043774805.1 Cyclobacteriaceae bacterium
CTTTCTGAATCAGAGCGGTTCCCGCTTTTTTTTTCAACACTCAAAGTTAAGCTATCGTACTGATTTTCAGTATAATTGTTGTGACAAAGTAGAGCTAATTAATCATTTAATAAAGTATGGTGGATGCTTATCTTCAAAATCTGTTGCTTGTTGAATGATGTAGGCGGCCTCCAAAATCGGAGCGTCATCATAGAGATTGCCAATCAGGATGACAGAAGTGGGATGTCCTTTTTTGTCCCAACCCGTGGGAATGGAAATGGCAGGATGTCCTGTTAAGTTTGTTAGCAGAGATTGATTTTTCCCTTCAGCTGGCACTAAAATGAAATCATAATCTTCCATAGTAGTATTGAATTTTTCAATGAGCACTTTTCGATGGCGATTGGCTTGAAGATATTCAGCGGCAGGAATAAACCGTGACTGCCTTAAGGAGTTGGCCCTTGACTCTGGATCTTGTTCGGAAAGTTCTCGCTCTCGATGATTGCGCACGAGATCATCAAAATAGGCACCCGCCTCTGACCTGAGAATAATATCAAATACATCGTAAGGCACCTGCTCCGGAAGTTTCACCTCTTTTAAATCGGCACCTAATTCACTTAGTAGGCTAATCGTCTGCGAATTATTATTGCCTTTGTTTGTAGTGTCCGCCTTGAACAACTCTTTGGTATAGCCAATTTTATATCCTTTCAGATTTTTCGGTGGATTAAAAGAGAACTCGTAATCAATTACAGCACGATCTTTTTCTCCTTCTGGATTTTTACCGCGAATGATTTCAAAAACGATGGCACAATCTTGGGCTGAGCGACAAATTGGTCCAGCCTTATCCATCGACCAAGACAGCGTCATGGCACCAGCACGACTAACCCCACCAAACGATGGGCGAAATCCAGTAGCGCCACAGCGTGTGGATGGCGCGAGTATAGATCCCAATGTTTCGGTGCCAATGGAAAAAGCAACCAGTCCTGCAGAAGTTGAGGAGGCCGAACCTGCTGATGAGCCACTCGCACCTTGCTTAAGATCCCATGGATTTTTTGTTTTGCCCCCAAACCAAACATCACCGCGGGCCAACGCACCTGAAGTTAACTTAGCAATTAACACAGCCCCGGCTTCTTCAAGTCTTCTTACTACTTCAGCTTTTTCATCAATGACTTGATTTTGATAGGGTTCAGCGCCCCATGTGGTTTTATAACCGGGCACAGCAAATAGATCTTTGATACCATATGGAATACCGTGCAGCGGGCCGCGATATTTTCCTTGTGCAATTTCTTCATCAGCTTGTTTTGCCTGTTTCAGGGCAAGTTCTTCAGTGATGGTAGCGACTGATGATAATGTGTCTTTAAATTTTTTAATGCGGACGAGGTAAATATTTGTGAGCCGGGTAGACGTTAATTTTTTTTGTTTAATCAATGTACCGAGTTGCGCTACTGTCATGAAAGCAATTTCTTCATCCGTAGATGGCAACGCAACAGTGTCTTGATATTTCCAATCTGAAGCGTGGTCTCTTTTTTTAAATTTAAAATTATCTGGGCGTGGATCGAAATAAAGAGCGGGAGTAACTTCGTACCTAATGGGCAGTTTGCGCATGGAGTCGTAGCCTTTTTTGTTTTCATTCAGGTATGCCTTCATCGTTTTTATTTCCTCATGGGAAAAGGAAAGCCCGTTGATCTTTTGTGCAGCTCGTATGTGATGACTTTTTATTTTGCCACGCGAACTGCAGGAGACTAAAAGAACAATAAGCAATAGAGAAATGAAAATCGGATGACGCACCGGACTCAGGGATAAAGTAATTTCCACGAATATCAACTATCGCAATTTCTCTTGCAACACAGAATGCAAGCTGAATGATATTAATGAAATCCGCGAGTTAATAGGAGATAAGTTTTACTGCCTCCGCTCCCTTCCTCTTCGATGAAATTCTTTCAACTGTTGCATCTGCTTTTCGGTTAGGATTGGGCGTAGTTTAACCTCTAAGGAATCAATCACTGTTGCTACCTGGCGGTCGGTGTGCTTCTGCAGTGAATCGATTTGTGTGATCGTTTCATTGATAAGGGGCCGGAGTTGTTTTCCTTGCGCAGAATCGGCTTCAATAACCGCAAATATTTTTTTAACAAATACTGCTTTTCCACTTTGGCGCCAACCCAAAGGTCGACCTCCGCGGCTTTGCTTACTCCAAAGTCCTACGCTCAAAGCGCCAATTAAAATGCCGATGACCAGCGTTGTCATGATCGTGATCAAAGCTCTTTTTCTTTCTGGTGTCATGACTATTGTGTTAAGTTTTTATATAAATCGATAGAGAAAACTTCTTCGGTGGTTTCCTGCTCCACACCAAATAATGCCTTAAGTGAAAGGTGGTCAGTGAGGAGAAGATTGGTAACGAGCAGTGCTACCACCACGCCCAACACCAATACCTGATATTTTTTGAAAAAGAAGAAGATCAGGTAATCAATTTCATTCACGCGTTGCTTGAGTTGATTCACAATTCGCTCGGCAAAGAAGGGACCGAACGAATCGGGCTCCACTCGAAGCATCAACTCACGGATTTTCAGATACTGATCGCTTTGCCAGCGCAAAGTCGCGTCATTCTGCATTTGAATAGAAAGTTCTTCTCGTTCCCTTGCCGAAACAGATACATCAAATGACTTCAGAAGAAGTTCTTCACGGGTTGAAAAATGTTCGTTCATCATTTTAATTTTTTTGATAGTGCTACTCTTAGTTTTTGTTGTGCCCTCGCCAATCGTGACAACACAGTGCCGAGTGGTATTCCAAGTATTTGAGCAGTTTCATCCGTGGAATATCCTTCAATCAACCGAAGGGTTGCCACCGCCTGAAAATCCGGATCAAGGCGACTAAATTCATATTGCAATTGTTCATTTAAGTCCATCATATTTTCTGTTCCTTTGCCAGCGGCTGCCTCAATTGGAGTATACCGTGAAGAGTCACGTTTCCTTCTTTTGAGTTCATTAAGCGACAAGTTGATCGCAATTCTTACCAGGTAAGTGCTCACTTGAGAATCACCCCTAAACTTGCTGAGCGCATCGTAAAAACGGATAAATACTTCCTGTCCTACATCTTCTGCCTCGGGTATCGTTCCGAGCATAGATCGGATCACCCCAGCCACTTTGCCCTCATGCCGGATCACCAACATTTTGAAGGCCGCCATATCTCCATCCCTGGATTTCCCGATTAATACCTCGTCTTTAGGTTGTTCCATTGATTTAAGGTAAGGAATCCCAGTATCTTTTTATGTTAGACAAACCTGGAGGGAGGATTATTCCCTGACGGGAAGATTTTTACATGAGATTTATAAACAGATAAGAATGGTGTCGACTTTAACACAAGGAGCATAGATCATTGACCTATTATCTCAAAGAACAAGCCGAAGCTGCCAAGCACCCTTCTATTATCGTCATCGATTTCAGCGAGACGGATTTCCCCTTCTTCAAAGTAAAATGAATAGCCACCATCATAAGGAAAGTACGAGTATCGGATAAATGTCCATACCGACCCAGCTTCAATTTGTATATGATCAAAGTCAAGAAAGGATTCTTTGATTTTTACTTTCTGGCCTTTTGCGAGTTCGGTAAGATCATGGGCCATAGGGTGGAGTGATTTTAAGTTACTTTAAAAGTAACACACATTTAATTTCAGACAATCGATACAAATACTGTATAACTCTTTTCAAACAGAATTGTGAGCGTAGGCCTTGACCATCAGACAATATAAATGCTATTTTGGTGATTTTAATCTTTTATGAAGCGACTGATTGTAGACATGGACGATGTAATGGCCGATGCAACCGGCCAGTTCATCAATTTTTATGAAAAGGAGTTTGGCATTCGCGTGTCTCTCGAGTCGCTGAATCATAAGCATGAGATGGAGCGCTTTCCTGACCATCATGAAACGGTCAAAAATTTTACTTTCCGTAAAGATTTTTTTAGAACGATGGACGTAAAGGAACACTGCCAGGAAGTAATGAAGACGCTCAATCAAAAGTATGAGTTGTTTATTGTGTCTTCTGCGATGGAATTTCCCAATTCGTTACCCGAAAAACTGGATTGGCTTAAAGAACACTTTCCCTTTCTTCATTGGAAACAATTTGTTTTTTGTGGTCGCAAGAGCATTGTGCATGGAGACTATATGATTGATGATCTTCCGCATAACCTGGAAACATTTAATGGCGAGAAGTTACTGTTTTCTGCCCCCCACAATTTGCAGTTCGACCAATATAAAAGACTCCATGGTTGGCTTGACGCGGGAGATTATCTATTGAGTTAACCTGTTCATTTAGCAAAATCTTTCATTTCGTATATTCTCGCATCACTTATTTGCTATTTTTACTTGGAGGCTCATCTATTCCTCATCTAATCACATTTTTCAATTCAAGGTTAAATTATAAAGGAATGAATACACGCAACACACGAATTCATATGTTGGGATATCTTCGGAGCATAGTGATCACACTGATGTGTTTTATTATCAGTGCATCTGCTATCGCCCAAGGCACCAGACTATTACGCCAACCCACCATGAGCGCAACCCATGTTGCCTTTACCTATGGGGGTGACGTTTGGGTGACTGACCTCAGCGGACAAAAAACATTGCGCCTTACCAGCACACCGGCAGTAGAAAGCAATCCTCATTTTTCTCCTGATGGAAAGTGGATTGCGTTCAGTTCTAACCGGTCAGGTAACCATTCAGTATATATCGTCTCTGTTGATGGAGGAACTCCGAAGAGGTTAACCTGGCATCCTGGTGCTTCTATGGCAAGAGGGTGGACCGCTGATGGTAAACACGTACTATATTCTTCATCCAGAGATAGTGCGCCAACGGGATATGATAGATTATGGACGGTATCGGTGGAGGGTGGACCTTCGTCCATGGTCACCAAGCAGTGGGGTACAGATGGATCATTCTCTCAAGACGGAAAACAAATTGTGATTGATCGTATGGATCGGTGGGATATGGAGTGGCGTAACTATCGGGGAGGCCAGAATACACCATTGGTGATTTTGAACCTGGCTGATCAAACAGAAAAACTTTTACCGAATCAATCTACCATCGACATTCAGCCCTTGTGGTTGGGTGATCGGATTTACTTTTTATCTGATAGAGACTGGATCTCCAATATCTGGAGCTATACTCCCGCGTCCGGTGAGTTGAAGCAAATTACAAAATTCACGAACGCTGATATTAAATGGCTGGACGGAAATGGTAACAAACTTGTTTTTGAACGAGATGGATATCTGCACCAGTATGATCTTGCTTCCAATGAATCAAGACAATTATCAATTAATATCAATGCTGATTTTCCCTGGTCGGAAGCAAAGTGGGAGGATGTGACGAAGAGCGCGAGTGGAGTTTCACTTTCTCCAACTGGTAAGCGCGTTATTATGGAATCACGAGGCGAAATATTTACGGCCCCGATAGAAAATGGTGATGCGCGAAACATGACACAAACATCGGGCACAGCAGATCATGCTGCCGTATGGTCCCCGAAAGGGAATGAGATTGCCTGGTTTTCGGATGCAGGAGGCAAGGGATATTCATTGATGATTGCCGCACAGGATGGTTTATCAAAGGCAAGAAGTATATCTATTGGCGAATCTAAAATGGCGTGGGAACCCGCATGGTCGCCAGATGGAAAATCAATTGCTTTTGCTGATGATGATGTGAGGATAAGAGTGGTGGATGTAGTAACGGGAACGATAAAAACTGTGGATATAGGCGGAGCAAACATTGAGCGAGGTGATATGGGGTTAACGTGGTCACCGGATTCAAAATGGTTGGCCTATACAAAATCCGGCTCAAATAATTTCAGGCGCGTCACCGTTTGGTCTGCAAAGGACAATAGCTTACATGAGTTGACCAATTCATTTGCTGATTCCTTTTCCCCTGCATGGGATCGGGACAGTCATCATCTTTACTTTCTGGCAAGCACTGATTTGGCACTCGGTTCAGGTTGGGCCAACACCAGTTCCATGACATCCGCCCCGCAATACAATGCTTATGTAATTAATCTTCGTAAGGATGACGTATCGCCATTCAAACCTAAGAGTGACGAGGAGGCAGTTGAAGAGATAAAGAAACCTGATGCAGAAAATAAAAAACCCGCTGAAAAATCAAACGATAAAAAAACAACTGAGAAGAAATCGGAACCAGATGCCAAAGAAACAAAAGCCAAAGAACCCGAACCTGTATTGATTGACTTTGAAGGTATAGAGCGAAGAACGATATCTCTTCCTGTGCCGAAAGCCAACTATCGCCAGATGTTAGGCGGTCCATCAGGCTCTGTTTTCATGGGCGAACAAAAACCCGGGGCCAGAGATCTTGTGATTCAAAAGTTCACCCTTGAAAAGCGCGAGGCAAAAGAATTTATTACGGGAGCCAACCAGGTTTCAGTTTCCAATGATGGTAATAAAATGTTGGCACAAATAAGCGGCAGTTGGAAAGTCATGAACACAGCGGCCGCGAATGGTAATGATGGCACTGCCGTTAAAATTAACCTGAGGATGCAACTCAATCGCGCGGAAGAATGGACGCAGATGTTTGAAGAAGCATGGCGCTATGAACGGGATTACTTTTATGATCCGAATATGCATGGCAGAAACTGGAATGAAGTGCATGATCGATATGCCCCACTCGTTCCATTCATAAAACATCGTGCTGATCTTACGTATGTCCTCGATCAGGTCAATGGAGAGCTTTCAGTTGGCCATAGTTTTGTGTTTGGTGGAGATTTTCCTGAGGTAGACAAACCGTCCGTTGGACTATTAGGCGCAGATTTGATTGCTGACAATAAACGTTGGAAAATAAATCGTATCTACACCACTGAAAGCTGGAACCCGGAATTATCAAGTCCGCTCGATAGACCCGGAATAAAAATTCAGGAAGAAAATTATCTGGTTGGAGTTAATGGAAGAGAACTGACTGATGCCGATGATCCGTATCAATTTCTGGATGGAACGCTGGATGTTCAAACGACTTTACACATTAATAAAACACCGGATTTTGTTGGTGCCTGGCAGGAAGTAGTGAAACCTATTGCGAGTGAAGATAATTTAAGACAACGGGGATGGGTGGAAGACAACAGAAGAATGGTGGATAAATTATCCAATGGGAAACTGGCTTATGTGTGGGTGCCGAATACGGGAGGCAGCGGCTTTATTTCGTTCAACCGATATTTCTTTGCGCAGCAGGATAAAAAGGCATTGGTGATTGATGAACGTTTTAACGGAGGTGGATTGTTGGATGATTATATGGTGGATTTGATGAATCGTAAGTTGCGTGCCGCTATTACAAATGAAGTTCCTCAAGGCGCTCCCTTTCTTTTGCCAGCAGGTATTCTCGGCCCGAAGGTTCTTTTGATAAATGAGCTAGCTGGGTCTGGTGGAGACTTTTTTCCTTGGGTATTTCGTCAGCAAAAAACCGGGCCACTCATTGGTGCCCGCACCTGGGGAGGATTGGTGAAGTCATCCGTGCATTACAGTCTGGTAGATGGAGGTGCGCTCACTGCACCTGATAATGGAGTTTTCGATCCGATCAATAATAAATGGATTGGCGAGAATGAAGGCATTGCTCCTGATATTGAAGTGCGACAAGATGCTGGTTCACTTTCTAAAGGAATTGATCCGCAGTTGGAGCGCGCGGTAAAAGAAGCCTTGAGATTACTTGAACTACAAGGAGAGATAAAGGTTACACCTCCTCCTTTCTCAACTCCGGCAAAGAAAAAGGATTAGCAATGTTTTTTTAAAGAAGGCAGACAATAGATTGCGCGATTTATTCCCAAAAAGTACGTAGGTAGTCTTACGTAATTTTACGTAATAAGTAATATACATGTATGATCTATACTTGCGGTCATGAAACCGGAAGTTAAAGAGGTCGAATCCAGATCATTTTTCGATAAAAGGAACATACAATTAGTGTTGTTGGTGGTAATATCTTCCGCATCGCTGATTGTGATTAATTATTATTCCCTTAAAATAACTTCAGCCGTACGTGCTTATATTAATGGTGAGTCCCACTATTCCAAGGGGCAAAAGGACGCCACTGTTTATTTAACAGCCTATTTGACAATTGGGGATAGTAGCAGCTGGCGATCATTTGAGGAAGAATTGCATGTTCCGATTGGCGATAGTCTCGCACGGGTCGGATTGAAGTATGATAGCTCTTATGCTTTTATTCGGGCTGGCTTTTTGCAAGGCCGCAATCATGAGGACGATATTAATAACCTGATATGGCTCTTTAAAGCCTTTCATGAAACTTATTTCATGAAGGATGCAATTCAATTATGGACAGAGGCAGATGTTTTGATTGGCCAATTAAAAATAATGGGTGATGAGGTACATCAAAAATGGCATGTGTTAAGCCGGGATGAGAAAGACAATATTTTGAAAAGGGTAAATGACCTCACCGCCCACCTTTCAATAAAGGAGCGAAATTTTTCTGATCTGATGGGACAGAACGCCAGAAGAATAAATGTCATTCTCCTCATTTTTAATATTTTTTTTACTCTGTTAATTATTAGTGTCGTTGTTTCATATGCCTATAAGGGCTACAAACGATTGCTTAAAACTCAAGGTGATTTGAGACGGTCAAACAAAGATTTGGTGAGCATGAACCAGGAGCTCGATAATTTTATTTATGCCGCATCGCACGATCTGAAATCACCCATTAATAATCTGGAGGGGCTTATGATGCTGTGTCAAATGGAGGCACAAGCAACACTAAACGCTTCGGGCAGTGAATTAATGGGGAAGATGAAACTCTCCATTGCAAGGCTCAGAAAGACGATCGATCGATTGACCGAGGTGATGAAAACGGATAAGAGTCCCATGGAGGATTTAGAGGAAAATTCGTTTGAAAATATTCTGAATGAATTCTGGTTCGAGAATAATTATTTATTGCAGGAAGCAGGAGCAGAGATTAACACGGAACTACAAGTGAGTAAAGTTCGGTACTCAAAGGTGGGCATTAAAAGCATTGTTCAAAACTTGTTAACAAATGCTGTTAAGTATCGCTCTCCCAATAGAAAATGTAACATTCAGATCAAGTCTTATTTACAAGGAGAAAGTGTGGTCTTACAGGTTAGCGATAATGGGCTTGGTATGGATTTAGAAAAGAACAGGGATAGGCTCTTTAAAATGTTTAATCGTTTACATGACCATGTCGAAGGGACCGGGGTGGGTTTGTACATGATTAAGAAGATTGTAGAAAAACATGGCGGTAACATTTTTGTCAACAGTCAACCCAATGAAGGAACTACCTTTTCGGTAACACTCAATTAAAAGAAAATGAATAAGTCCGTTTTATTAATAGATGATGATCATGTAAGTTGTTTTATCAACGAAAGAATTTTGAAAACCTTTGGGGTAACGGGTTCCATTTACACAGTTCATAATGGTAAAGAAGCGCTGAATTTTATTGAAGCGCATAATGAGAACCAGGAACCACTTCCTGATTTCATCCTTCTTGACCTACATATGCCGGTTATGGACGGGTTTGAATTTATGGATGATTTCTTAAAATTATCCGATAGAATGAATTCGGTAAAAGTATTTATACTCACTTCGTCATCCAATCCGCGAGACCGTGAAAAGGCAGAGCAGTATCCAATCAAGGGCTACATGAACAAACCATTGCAGTTTGAAGAATTGAATCGGATTTTTGAAGAAGCTAAGAACCCCGTTCAAAAAATTTAGTACCCTGTCGTAATTCCTTTTTCAATAGCAGGCACACCGTCTTTCATCCAGGGAGCCATCGTCCCACCTTTCAGGTAATAATCAAAAAATTGTTTCATGCGAATCTGGAAGTCCATTCGGTTTTCCCGTTTCACCGGCCAATGTGGTTCGCCATTATAGTTAAGCATCCACACCGGTTTATTTAGTCTTCGCATAGCCATATACATCTCAATGCCTTGATACCAGGGCACAGCACCATCAGCATCGTTATGCAATAACAAAAGCGGTGTTTGAATTTTGTTAGCGAAGAAAATCGGAGAATTCTCAATGTAGAGCATCGGCTTTTCCCAAAGACTTCCACCCAAACGAGTCTGTGATTTTTCATATTGAAACATGCGGCTCAATCCGCTCTCCCAACGAATGCCGCCATAGGCACTGATCATATTGGCTACCGGAGCACCGGCTTCTGCCGCTTTAAATAAGTTAGTACGCGTGATGAGATACGCGGTCTGATATCCACCCCAGCTATGTCCTTGTATGCCGATGTTCTTTTCATCTACAAATCCTTTTGAAATTAATTGTGTCACCCCCGGCATGACGCAATTGTGAGCACTCTCCCCGGGGAAACCAATTTTATAGATTATATCAGGAACAAAAACCAGGTAGCCATCACTCACATAGGTGGTTCGATTGATGGCCGAGCGAAGTGGGTTAGGTGTGATATGCCCGTGAAGATTATCACTCTCCCGTTCATAGAAGTAAACAATCATCGGATACTTCTTATTCGGATCAAAGTTTTCGGGCTTATAAAGCAATCCGGTTAAGGGTATGTTGTCCAAAGAAGTCCAGTTTACCAACTCCACACTTCCCCAGAAGTAATTTTTCATTTGCGGATTGGCATCGCTGATTTTTTTCGGAGCGGTAAAATTGATATCAGCAGTCCAAACATCTGGAAATTCGCGGAAGCTTTCTCGAGTGAAAAGAAGTTGATCGGCAAGTTTAGCTTTAATGGTTCCGCCAAAGCGATAATTGTCCAGCTTTAGTAGTTTCATTAAGAGCAGCTAAAAGCAATTCTTTATTAGGATCGATCAAACGCTCTTCCACATCGAGTTTCACATAACGAAATACAATTTTTTCCTGGCGACCCACTTTAGTGAGGTTTGCCGGTGCCTTGGCATTGGAAGGATCAAACGCCCAGATGTCATAACGGTCATAGACCAGAAACAATTGATCATCAGCCGTCCATCCGGCAGCACCATAAGGAGTGGGGTAATCAGGATGGTCATCCTCCTCATCGGCAAATTTTATTTTCATGCCCGGGTAAGTTTTGTGATTTTATCACCTGAGATAGAATAACTAAACCAGGCGGTGTCTGCCAGACTAAACCAATACGCATAATTTGCTTTTGGCGATAAGCTGGCATTTCCTTTTATACGTGTGGCAATTTGTTTTTTTGAACGTGCAGCACCATTGAATATGTAAAAATCATTGGTGCCTGATCCTTCCCAGGTTATTTGCTTGCGATAAGGCACATCACTCTCGCCTAAAAACACAGCGGCATTCCCTTCATTTCCTACTTCAATGGATGGAATAGAAACATCGCCTAATTGGGCAACAGAATTCGTGATCAGGTCGAGACTCGCGAGGTAACTGCGTTTCTTCTCCGTGTCAAGTTGTTTGTTTTGCTGGGGATAGATATAGCCATCTTCGCCATGCCAGATTTCTACGCTCACGATTTCTTCAGTAAGCAATGTGGTGTCTTGCACTAATGGCTGGGGTGCAGATCCAAAAAATAATTTACTTCCATCCTTTGAAAAAACAGGAGTATAATATTCACTCACAATCCAATGTTGTGGAATGGCTCCTGAATTTTCGATATCGATAAACTGGTCATCGCTATCTTTTTTCCAATGATGAAGTTGAAAATGTCGCACCAACGCTTTCGTGGTGTCTTTATCTACCAGGAAAGCCGCTTGCGTGCCATCTTCACTAATAGAAAGTCCTTTATATTTGAATTTTGGTTTTCCCTGGTGAACGGTTTTCAATTCCTCTTTTTGAAGATCGTACCAGTAGATACCTGCTTTGAGTGTGGAGTCGTTGCCGGTGGTGCTGAACAACAGTCCCTGACCAAATTTGGCAAAAGAATAGTCGTTGACATATCCAAAAGAAATTTCTTTTCCATCGCTAAGTTTTTTCAAGACGAGCGTATAGCCGTTATCATCCGTATTTGCTTTTTTCTTTTTAACTGGTGCAGGTTTTTTGTCTTCTGATTTTGGTGTAACAGGCTTTACTTCGTTTTTTGCTTCAAGCTGATAGGCAACCATGCCTCCTGCTTTTTCAGGGACTTTAAATGATTTTACATCAGCAATTTTTTCGGTCTTTCTACCAGCGAAAGAGTAAATACCTAATGAGTCTTTAGGAAGATCTTCTTTTTTCTTTTTTTGCCTGCGTAACTCCTTCACCACTTTTTGTTGTGGCTTGATTTTGAAAATGGCAAAGCGACTGTCGTAAGTAAGTGCAATTTCAGCTGCGCGTTTTACGGAGTCCTGGACGTTTGTTTTTAAATTATAGAAAATCACTTTGCCATCGCCATCCTGAGGATTTATAGTAAAGGCAGCAAAGATGCCGTCCGGAGTCAATGCTTTGTAGTTAATTTCCTTCCACCCATTATACACCGTATGGCTAAGAGGTTTTTTGGTTGGTGCAGGTGTCACGGTTCCTTTTTTCTGGCTTATAGCCAGACTTCCGATCAGCATAAACGAAAGCAATAAGATTGACTTCATATAATTTGTTTGGTGTGAAGATACATGGACATGGTGAAAGCATGCAATAAATTTTAGGAGTGGCAAACCATAAACAGCATCTGGCTATCTTTGTACTTAAACCCGTATAAAATGGAACTCACGCTCACAACGCCCGCATTACTTTTCCCAACGGTTTCTTTGGTTCTGCTGGCTTATACCAATCGGTTCCTTGCCGTGGCCACACTTATTCGTAAGCTGGCAGATGATTATAATAAGAGAGAAGATAAGAGGGTGGCCGATCAGATTCGTAATCTGAAAATACGGTTACGTCTTATTCGCGACATGCAGTTATATAGCATCATTGCGCTATTTCTGAGCGTGCTTTGTATGTTCTTCTTGTTCAACGGACAGGAACTGATAGCGAAATACATTTTTGGCATATCATTGATTTCCCTTTTAATTTCACTGGGCTTATCCATGCGCGAAATTTATATCTCAACGAGAGCGTTATCGATTCAATTAAGCCACATTGCTGAAGATGTGAAGCTGTGAAAGTTCTATTACGACCTCACCAGATAAATTTCAGTATTATTTCCCTTCGGCAAACCATGCCATCAGCATAATCGCACAAGCAGTGCCATCCATGGTAGGTTCATTGGTGGAGTAATCGCCAATGTCATCATGATACACGACATAGGAATTTTGAAACGGAGCTAATTCATCGGGCTCATGCAGTGTAAGGCCCATGAGTTTATTGTAAATCCTGGCATAGATAGGTCCGTCTACCAGGCCACCTGGGATTTCTTTCTTTGTAAGTGCCCACGTGCTGGTGTGAACATCCACCGGATATTCTCCGTTCTCCGGAATATTCATAAACATACTGGTGCCCCATGGGTTGCGACCCAGCAGCCAATCGCGCATGGCCAATGCATAGGAATGATATTGAAGATCACCCGTCATCTTTTCATAAAGCAAAACCTGAAGTATAAGATCGGTTGCCAGGTTATTGGAGCACCAGATGAAAGGTACTCCATAACGGAATGCATTTTTGTTGGCTCGAACCAGCGTCTTTTCAATACCTATTTTATAATAGTCGACTAATTTCTTTTTAAAATCGTCATCCACCAGATCATACAACGCATAATGGGCGATGTTCATAAATGGATAGCGCTGGTAATGAGAGGTGGTATCGTTCTCAATCCATGAAAGTGTATTGGTGGCTAATGCATATTTTTTTGCATCATTCAGATATTCTCCTTTACCGGTAATACGATACAATTCTGCAGCAGCCCACTCCATGTCATCCGTCCAGGTGTCCTCGTTGTAGCGATAAGGTGCACTGAACGAATTGCCTTGCTGGTAACCTTCTTTTTCTTTCCCCATGCGGTATAAATCTTCAGCAGCGGCAAGGCATTTTAATGCATACGCGTCATCCTTCAGATTTTTCTTCCACACCTGGTATCCTAAGGCCATAGCAGCGGCAGATCGGCCTGCGAGATTGGCGATGCCAGTAGCTTCACTTTTGTATTTTCCAAGGCCTTGTGGTTTGCCACTGGCAAAGTAGGCAACACGATATGAGTTTTTTCCCCAACTAAAATTACTGGGATCATTCATCGGCAATTTCCAACCAATGTGATCACGGTCATCGGCTACCTGATGAAATAATTGTCCTGATACAGGATGGAGATTATGAATCCAATCGAGGCCCCACTTGGCTTCATCCAGAACATCCGGTATATTATTGCTTCCCGGCTGACCCAATGCATTTACTTTATCGGCAAACTTTTCCGGAAAGAATTGATAAGCCATGATCATGCGCGCAACGGAGTTGCTGCCGGTGATCAGGTATTTTAATTGATCGCCTGCATCATGCCAGCCTCCGCGTGCATCCACGTAAGTGGAGTCAGGCATTGGCCCGCCCATGGCACGACCATCTTTCTCATGACAGGTTTGATTGAAGAATGGATTATATCCACAGCGTTGCTGACGCATGAATATCAGCAGGTCTTCGTGATAATTTTTAAATGCATTTTTACCAATAATGAAAGAAGTAGAGTTTGATTGGCTGGGAATGCGAACGATATAATTTCCTTCCTGCTGCAGCGAACTGAAGTCGAGGTCGTAATAGTAGGTGAAGTTGTTGTAGCCCGGTGCCTTTGATGCGATCACTTTGCCGGTGAAGGCAACTTTTCCAGAGGCATCCACAAGTTCAAATTTGCCTTTTAAGAGTTTGTTAGAAAACGCGATTGCTACTTTTTGATCAGTCGGAAGATACCCTAACAAGTTAATGCGGATGTAAGTGGAATTTGATTGTGCTTGTAAAATGAAAACGGTCAGGGTGAGTAATGCAAAAGCAAAAAATCTGTTCATGGAATCAGGCCGTTTAAAATAAGTAGGAATCTACCTAAACGAGTGAAGGCAAAAAAGACTTTTTTTACAAATGGAATTCAGCCTTGTTTTATTTCTTATGTGGTCACCCTTGGCTGGACGTCCAGAAAAAAATGGTGATGAGCAGACCAATGAATATCAATGCTACACGTTGAAAGGTTTTCGTTTTGATTGATTCATAAAGCGCAACAAGAACCACCAAGCCTAATATAATTCCGGCAGGCGCAAAGTCTTCTTTTTCAAATTCAGCAATGGCTAGATTGCCGTGAAAAAACATCAGGCCTGGTAACAACCAAACTAATTTATGAAGCCTGTTCCAGTTTTTGCCCAACAACTTTTCACTGTATTCATTTGATGTAAGTAACATCAATGATAAAATCGGCACCATGATCCAGATGGGTTTTAGTGCAAGTACCATCAATTGATCGAGGATAGGTTGATCGCGCTTCAGAAAAAATAAGGCGCTCACCAATCCGTGCGTAAGCAACCAGGTGCCAGCGACAATGCCAAGATCCTTGCGATATTTTACAAGCCATCTCAGGTAGGGGTTGTCTTTAAGGAAACCCAATCGCATGAGTGCGCCTGGCAGTAGCGTGCAGGTGAGTAAAACGGTACCAGTAATTGCACTAAAACCGGCCGGTTCACCAGCCTGCAAGAAGCCAAGCACAAGAAGAACCAGCAATGTTGGGATAGAGATGATCCACAACCATTTTTTTAAATCGACAGATATCATAACGGGGTTTATGTAACTCAAGAATAAATAAATTCACCATGAACGGTGCGCAATGTTACTTGTTTGGCTGCAGAACTTTCTACACGGCCAATTATTTGTGCGCCAATGCCAAAGTGATTTGAAATTTCAATTACCTGACTGGCCCATTGAGCCGGCAAATAGATCTCCATACGATGACCCATATTGAAGACTTTATACATCTCTTTCCAATCTGTACCTGATGCTTCGTGTATGGCTTTGAAAAGCGGAGGTACTTCAAATAGATTGTCTTTGATCACATGTAAGTGTTCAATGAAGTGCAACACCTTGGTTTGTGCGCCACCGCTGCAATGCACGATGCCATGAATTTGTGGACGAAGATTTTTAAGTATTTCAATCATCACGGGTGCATAAGTGCGTGTAGGAGATAGCACCAGCTTGCCCATGTTTAATGGTGTGCCGGGAATTTCATCCGTTACTTTATACTTACCGGAATAAACCAGGTTTTCAGGAACCGCTTTATCATAACTCTCCGGATATTTTGAAGAGTATTCGTGTGCAAACACATCATGCCGGGCAGAAGTCAGTCCGTTGCTACCCATTCCACCATTGTATTCACTTTCGTAGTTAGCTTGTCCATAGCTGGCAAGACCAACAATGACATCACCCACCTGAATGGTGGCGTTGTCGATGACTTCACTTCGTTTCATGCGCGCTGTAACCGTGCTATCTACTATGATGGTGCGTACGAGATCACCTACATCGGCCGTTTCACCACCAGTGCTATAAATTTCCATTCCATGTAACCTAAGCATGTTGAGTACCTCCTCAGTGCTATTGATGATGGTTGAAATTACTTCACCCGGAATAAGATTTTTATTTCTGCCGATGGTAGAAGACAATAAGATTGGTCCGGTCGCCCCCACACAAAGTAAGTCATCGATATTCATGATGATGGCGTCCTGGGCAATGCCTTTCCACACCGAAAGATCACCCGTTTCTTTCCAATAAACATAAGCGAGCGAGGATTTGGTGCCGGCCCCATCCGCATGCATAATGGTGCAATAATCAGGATTCCCAGCCAGCGTATCAGGCACAATTTTACAGAAGGCTTTGGGAAACAAGCCTTTGTCCAGGTTCTTGATGGCCTGATGAACATCTTCTTTGCTGGCGGATACACCGCGTTGATTATAACGATCGTTGCTCACAGAAATCTCAAAATTTAGAGGCCTGTAAAGGTGCGAATAATGAATGGAATTTGAAATTCTATCAAGCGTTGAAGACTTCGATAATTAATCCAGGTGATATCCGTATAAATAAGTAGAGGCAATAAGAACTATGATCAGATAGATTCCAGGTACAGGTCTTCAACTTTCTTTCGTGCCCAGGGAGTTTTTCTGAAAAAGGTGAGACAAGATTTAATGCTAGGATCAAACCGGAAGCAATTCACCGGGATGCGTTCGCCCAATTCTTCCCACCCGTATCGATCTACCAGGAAGTTAAGGATGTACTCGAGGGTTTTGCCGTGAAGCGGATTATTAGGTTGTTCGTCTTTCATGGAGGTTATTATTGAAGTGCTTCGATGGCTGCTGCATAATCTACCTGGTAATCTTCTGGTAATTTACTGATCACAGTCGAAATTTTTTTGAGTTGTTGTTGATAGAGATTGTAGAGCACCGTGCCGGTTGTCAGCGGAAGATCTGCTTTTTGTACCTTTTCACAAAAGTAAATCCTCAATTCAAGTTCTGTATTTGGTATTCCAGAATATTTTATTTGACGGTTGGCAAAGCGAAGAATTTTACGAAGCATCTTTTTTGTGATGTACAGATTTCTTCCATCTAACTCGTGAAACATCACATCCATTTCTTCTTTTATATTTCGGATGTAACCAGCTTCATCGTGCGCATCTGAAAGCAGATAGGAGAGGAGTTCTTTATTTTCTTTTTTGTACTTAGCTAGTCGAAGGCAAATCGATTGAAGTGTTTCTGTGTCCAGCGATTGTAATTCTTTTTTGATTTCAGGTATAGAAGCTGCGTTCATGGCGCAATTTACAGATTGCTTGGTGGAGTTTTATCTGGGCGGCACAACGTTCATAAGCCGCCAATCGTTTAATCAATATCCAAACCGCTCATCATGAAAAAAATCCTTCTCCTGATTTTGCTTATTGCACCTTTCTTTGTAAGTGCACAGACACCCTTGCTGGTATCGCCTCAATGGCTGAATGAGCATAAGAATGACCCCAACCTGGTCATCTTGCAAGTGAATTTTTTAAAGGCAGAATACGAAAGAGAGCACATTGCCGGTGCCCGTTTTTTATGGCCAAACTGGCTGGCCCCAAATACACCTCAGGCTAACTTTAATGCGCCCGATCCAAGGGATGCACAAAAGCTCTTACGAGAGTACGGCATTTCCAATGATTCACGTGTGGTCATCTGCCACGTAAGAAATGAAGTATCTCCATCTGCCCGCATGTTTCTTACGCTTGAGCACCTGGGTTTGCGAGGCCAGGTTTCATTTTTAAATGGCGGTCTTGATGCCTGGAAAAAAGAAGGTCTGCCGGTGACAAAAGAAATACCTGTGGTGAAAAAAGGAAATATAAAAGTAAACCCAAATGGAGTATTGGTTGATAAAGACTACGTGTTGAAAACATTGCAATCAACCAACGTTGTGGTGGATGCCCGCATGCAACGCTTTTATGATGGTGAGGCAACGGGTAATCCAAGAGATGGACATATCACAGGGGCTAAGAATATTCCCTATACCGAGTTGGTAGATGCGTCAAATGTGTTTAAGCCGGTTGATCAGTTAGCATCCTATTTTACAGCCGTGGTGCCGGATAAGAAGACCGAAGTGGTCACCTATTGTTTTATCGGACAGACTGCAAGTGTTGTTTATCTCGCGGGCCGTGTTCTTGGCTATGATGTAAAATTATACGACAACTCGTTGCAGGAATGGAGCTGGTTGGAAAATTTGCCTATGGAAGTTACTAAGAAGTGAAGAGGCTAATTATCCAACTTTAGTTTTCGGAAAACATCCCAAAGGACGATGCCGAGGCACACGGAAATATTCAGTGAATGTTTGGTGCCCAGCTGCGGAATCTCCAAAGCAAGATCACTCAGCGCAATAGCTTCCTCACTTACCCCATGCACTTCATTGCCGAATACAAGACAATATTTTATACCGGGCTCTCCGTAAAATGTCTGAAGAGGTATGCTATCGGTAGTCTGCTCCACAATCACAATTTTGTATCCTTTGTTTTTTAGTTCTGAAATCGCATTGCTGGTGCTTTCTATATATTCCCAATCCACGGAGTCAGTGGCGCCCAAGGCGGTCTTTTGAATTTCGCGGTGTGGAGGAGAACCCGTTATGCCGGTGAGGTATATCTTTTCAACGCGAAAGGCATCAGCAGTTCGAAAGGCAGAACCCACATTATGAAGACTTCTGATGTTATCCAATAAAATACAAACCGGAATCTTTTCTGATCCCTTGAACTCATCCACCGAAATGCGACCCAGTTCTT
Source organism: Cyclobacteriaceae bacterium (assembly GCA_043774805.1). Lineage (GTDB taxonomy): Bacteria > Bacteroidota > Bacteroidia > Cytophagales > Cyclobacteriaceae > ELB16-189. The sequence goes on from JAYVTB010000167.1 coordinate 19,039, forward strand.
CGAGTTTTAGTTTTTTCATCCCCCAAAGGTATTCTTAAAAGTATTTTGCTGAACTTTGTAAAGCCGAATCGTTAAAAAAATAATGAAAATATTTTTGTCACTTCTTTTCTTTCTCTCACCGTTATTCTCGTCCGCACAGGATCAATGGAAAGACGTCTACACTGAAAATACCTGGGCGGAGCGCGACAAGTGGCAGAGAGCAAATGATATTATCCATCAACTAAGTATAAAGCAAGGAAGCAGCGTGGCGGATGTTGGGTGTAATGAAGGTTATATGACAATCAAACTTTCTGCTTTTGTCGGTGAGGCAGGAAAAGTCTTTTCGGTAGATGTGAATCAATCTAAACTCGATAAACTTAAGAATCATATTGCAAAAAGAAACATCCTTAATGTTGAGCTAATCAAAGGCGATTATGATAACCCAAAGTTGTCACCTAATTCATTGGATGCAGCCATTATTTTAGACACCTATCACGAAATGAAGGACCATGACAAAATCCTTCAACACATCAAGGCATCACTGAAACCAGATGGACGACTCATTTTATGCGAACCAATTGCCGAGGGGCGCAGAAAATTAAGTCGTGAAGACCAGGAAAGAAAACATGAATTAGGGATGAATTACGCGCTGGAAGATTTGCAAAAAGCCGGTTTTTCTATTGTCTTACGGCAAGATCCCTATGTTGATCGTTCGAAAGAAAAAGGCGATAAGATGTGGTTGATTGTTGCTGTGAGAAAGTAGTTGACTCCGTGTAATTGCTTCAATGATGCTTTTGCCCTCGTACTGCCTTTTCAACAAATTCTTTTTCAGTCGCCAATAGATCGTTCAATAGCTTGGTCGTTATTTCTCCAGGCAGTCCATTTCCTACTGGTTGTCCATCTATTTTTACAATTGCCTGTATGCGCTTGGTGCTGCTGGTAAGGAACGCTTCTTTTGCGTGATGAATGTCGTCCAGGGTCACTTGCCCTTCCTTCATCTCAAATTTCGATTTTCCTTGTTCAAGAATTCTTTTTCTTGTTATTCCCTTCAAGGCATTCTTTTCCGGGGTAACAATCGTGCCGTCCTTTGTTACAATAAAAAAATTGCACCGTGGAAACTCGCTTACCACGCCATTCATATGGTAAAGTACTTCATCGGCCATTTGTTCTTTAATCTTCTTTTGCAGCCAGATGCCCATCGTGTAGTTGATGGTTTTCGCTTGCGGAACATCACGAACAAACTCATGCGTAATGATGCTAATTGATTTGGGTGTAGTCTCATCCGGAATCATTAGCAGGCTTTGCATGATAATGAAATTAGGGATTGCGGGCTGATAAGCATCGGGCGAGTAGCCACCGGTTAGAATCATTCGTATTCCTGCCTCGGACAGGTTATTTCTCTTCAGAAGGTCTTGTAAAATGGTAAGTATCTTTTCTTTTCCATAGGGTGACGTTAAATGCATCATCGAGGCGGAGTGGATAAACCGATCGAGGTGATCCTCTACATAGAGCAACACATTTTCCCGCACCCTAAAAAAATCAAATATGCCATAACCTCGTTGAATCGCCAGATCACTGATATGCAATAAGGCTTTTTCAGATTCCACAAGCCGGTCATTCAGATAAACATACATGCAATCTTTTTTGCAAATGTATTTAAAACCCTACAACCAAAAACCCGATATTTCTGACTCCTCGCTTCTTACTTCCTGCTTCTGCTTCTATATTTGTCGGCTATGGCAGGAGCAGCAGCAATGGATACCCCGTTAATGAAACAGTACAACGCAATCAAAGCGAAGTACCCGGGAGCGTTGTTACTTTTTCGGGTAGGCGATTTTTATGAAACATTTGGAGAAGATGCCATTCGTGCAGCTAAAGTGCTGGACATCATGCTCACCAAGCGCGGAAATGGATCGGCTTCAGAAATTGAGTTGGCAGGATTTCCCCATCATGCGCTGGATACTTACTTGCCGAAGTTGGTGAGAGCCGGAAATCGCGTGGCCATTTGTGATCAACTGGAAGACCCTCGATTTGTAAAGGGTATTGTGAAGCGAGGTGTTACGGAGTTGGTGACTCCGGGAGTTTCTTTTAATGATAACGTACTCGAACGAAGGCAAAATAATTTTCTTGCTTCGGTGTTTGCCGGAAAAACCGCAATGGGAGTTTCCTTTCTCGATATCAGTACGGGTGAGTTTTATGCTGCGCAAGGTCCTGAGAATTATGTTTATAAACTGATTCAAAGCTTCGGCCCGGCAGAAATCATTTATTCCAAAGCCAATCGCGAAAAGTTTGAGACGCAATTCAGTGAGGAGTATGCCACCTTCGCGTTGGACGATTGGGTATATGCCTTTGATTTTACTCGCGAAAAACTGATTCAACAGTTTAAGACCACTACGCTGAAGGGTTTTGGTATAGATGGAATGAATGAGGCCATCATTGCTGCTGGTGCGATATTACATTACCTGGAGGCCACAGAACATAAAGACACGCATCATATTTCCGCTATCTCTCGCATCGATGAAGACAAGTATGTGTGGCTCGATAAGTTTACGGTGCGCAATCTGGAAATTGTTAATTCTGTAAATGAAGGTGGAGTTGCGCTGTTGGAAGTTCTTGATCAAACCATCACTCCAATGGGTTCGCGCAACCTGCGCAAATGGATGATCCTGCCGTTGAAGGAAAAGCACAGCATTGATGAGCGCCTGCAGGTGGTGGAACAATTTTATAATGATCAGGAATTATCAGAGAAAATACTGGATCACCTTCATCAAATTGCCGACCTGGAGCGCTTGATTTCTAAAGTTGCAGTAGGCCGCATCAATCCCCGTGAGTTAATACAGCTGAAGCGCTCTCTCAAAGCAATCCTTCCCGTGAAGGACATTCTTGAGAAATCCTCCTCGGTCGAATTAAAGAAACTGGGAGATCAATTGAATCGTTGTGAATTTTTACTGGAGAAGATTGAAACAGAATTAAAGGATGATGCCCCCATGTTAATACATCAAGGTGGTATTATTAAAGATGGGGTCGATGCAGAGTTAGATGAACTCCGGAGCATTGCCTTTTCAGGGAAGGATTATTTGTTACAGATACAAAAGAGAGAAATTGAACGCACGGGAATCAACTCACTAAAGATTTCTTACAACAAAGTATTCGGTTATTTCCTGGAAGTAAGTAATTCCAATAAAGACAAAGTGCCGACTGATTGGATTCGTAAGCAAACGCTGGTCAATGCGGAGCGCTATATAACCGAGGAGTTGAAAGTATACGAAGAGAAAATTCTTCATGCCGAAGAGAAACTTCTGGTCATCGAGCAGCGGCTGTTCAATGAATTAATTCGTCATGCGGCTGATTACATTTCGCAGATTCAGCAGAATGCGCGTGTGATTGCCATGCTTGACTGTTTACTTTCATTTTCGGTAACAGCAAAACAGAACAAATACAATAAACCTGAAATCAGCGAATCGAAGCGACTGGCGATTAAAGCAGGGCGACATCCTGTAATTGAAAAACGACTACCTGTTGGTGAAAGCTATGTGCCGAATGACGTATATCTCGACAACGAAACGCAACAGATATTGGTTATTACCGGTCCGAACATGGCGGGTAAATCTGCGTTGTTAAGACAAACTGCATTAATTGTGTTAATGGCACAGATGGGAAGTTATGTTCCTGCCGAAGCCGCGACCATTGGCATTATTGACAAAGTATTTACACGAGTTGGTGCCTCTGATAACTTATCGCGGGGCGAATCCACCTTTATGGTAGAGATGACGGAGACCGCCAGCATTCTCAATAACCTGAGCGACCGCAGTTTGATTTTGATGGATGAAATTGGGAGAGGTACTTCTACCTACGATGGCGTTTCCATTGCCTGGGCGATTGTAGAATATCTGCACAATCATAAGGACTTCAAGCCGAAAACATTGTTTGCCACACACTATCATGAATTGAATCAACTTACCGAAGATCTGGTGCGCGTGAAAAATTTTAATGTGAGTGTAAAAGAGGTAGGTGATAAAATCATCTTCATGCGCAAATTGAAGGAAGGCGGCAGCGAACACAGCTTTGGAATACACGTGGCACAATTAGCAGGCATGCCTAACAAAGTGGTGCTGCGCGCCAATGAAATTTTGCACTTCCTCGAAAAAGACAAGCACAAAAACGAATCAAACCTGCCTGCCGGCAAGGTAGGGAAAAAATTTGACGAGTTGCCCAAGCCAACGACACAGATGAGTTTGTTTGAAATGGATCCTAAGTCCAAGGCGATTCACGAAATGCTGGAGAAGATAGATATTAATACAATAAGCCCTGTGGAGGCACTGCTGAAATTGAATGAGATACTATCGGTGTTGAAGAAGTAGATCGGGTTACAAACTTGTAACTTACAAACTTGTAACTTACATTTATGTAATTTTCCCTCCAAAATGATTGAAAACCCCTTTGTTTTTGGCAAAACCGTGCATAAGGTCGATTTCTGCAACCGTAGGGACGACATTGCCTTTTTGCATCAGCAGTTCAACACCAATACAAATACAATTCTAATTTCGCCCAGGCGATGGGGTAAATCTTCGTTGGTGGAAGAAGCAGCCAGTCGGTATAGGCAGTTGAATGTGAAGTTTGTATTCATCGATCTTTTTAAATGCCGCACCCAGCAAGAATTTTATGAAGCCTATGTTCAGGCCTTGTTAAAGGCTACTAATTCCAAAACGGAGGAGGTGTTTCAGTTTGCCAGTAAGTGGTTGAAGAGTATTGTTCCCCACCTTTCATTTCAACCGGATTTAACCAGTGAATTTTCTGTTCGGTTTCATTCCGCTTCTGGTGTAAACGAAGAAGAGTTACTCAACTTGCCTCAAACCCTTGCTTCCAAAAAGAATATTCGGATAGTAGTATGTATTGATGAATTTCAGAACATCGATCATTTTCCTCACCCGGTTGACTTTCAGCGTAAGTTGAGAGCCTATTGGCAACAACACAGTAAAGTACATTATTGCCTCTATGGGAGTAAACGCCATTTGATGAGTCAACTGTTTGAATCTTCTGATTTACCCTTCTATCGATTTGGTGCGGTGCACTACTTAAAAAAGATTTCCATCGAAGAATGGATTCCTTTTGTTATCGGCAAATTTATGAAAACAGGAAAGTCGATAGCTGAAGAAGATATCAGAACCATTTGCCTGGCGATGGACAATCATTCCTATTATACGCAATATGCGTTTCAGATTTTATGGTATATCTCATCCAAAAAAGTAAAGCCTGATGATGCACAGAAGGCGCTGGAGCGATTAGCGGAGCAGAATGAACTACAATTTCAAAAAGTAATTGAAGGTCTCACTACCTATCAACTAAATTATCTGAAGGCACTATGCTCAGGCATACCAAATCTTCATTCCGGCAAATCGATAAAGACATTTTCACTAGGCACCTCTGCCACCATTCAGCGATCGATTCAGGCGTTGCTTCAAAAGGATGTGATTGATGTGATGGGTGCTGAAGTCATGTTTGTTGATCCGGCTTTCCAGTGGTGGTTTAAAAGAAATTTAGTATGAATGGAGAATAGAAGCAGGCAGAATTTTACGACAACGAACTACAAAACTAAATCAATTTCACACATAGGCTCACACACCAGTGGCGTTGATAATTAATGATTTTTCATTTTCAACATAAAAACATCTTCGAATACTTGTTGAGAATGGATTATGCGCGTCAACTTTGTTAGAAAGGAGTCATCTGAATACCGAAGTCGCCCGCACGCTAGGCTATAAAAACCCCAACCATTTTTCGGCTGCATTCAAACGGAAATTTGGCTTTCCGCCCTCTCAGCTATTTCAAACTAAATAATTTTTTCTTTAAATTTAGTTACCCCAACACCCTATCCTCATGATTAAAAAAATTTTGCTGGGATTATTAATCCTGGTCGCAGCGGTTGCCATTGGATTTGTAACAATGGTTTATACCCGTTATGAGCGAACCTTTGAAGCCCCTTACCCCGATATTCAAGCAAGCACAGATTCTGCTGTTATTGCCCGAGGGCGTTACCTGGCATTGGGTACGGCACACTGTGCCAATTGTCATGCTCCTATGGCAGATTTTAAAAAAGTGGATAGAGGTGAAGAAACCTCCCTGAGTGGTGGCTTTAACTTTGAATTGCCTATTGGCAAAATATACGCACCCAATATTACATCCGATGAAGAGACAGGTATTGGCAAATTAAGAGACGAGGAAATTGCCCGTTCTTTACGATATGGAGTTCGCCACGATGGGAAAGCAATCATTGACTTCATGCCATTTTATGATTTGAGTGATAGCGATCTTACCGCGGTTATATCTTTTTTACGAACACAAGTGCCAGTTAAAAATCAACGACCCCAGCATGAATGGAATTTTTTAGGAAAAGCAGTGTTGGCATTTTTAATCAAGCCTTCTGGCGATGGTGATGTTCCCGAGACCCCTGCGATCGATTCGACCGCAGCCTACGGGAAATATCTTGCCGCCAGTGTAGCGAATTGCCGCGGATGTCATACTAAACGTGATATGATGACAGGTGATTATATCGGGCCTGAATATGCAGGCGGAGCTAAATTTGAGGTGATAGATGAAAATGCAAAAATCATTTCTGGCAAACATTTAGTAACTCCTAATTTAACACTCGATCAGGAAACAGGAAGAATTATTGGCTGGTCAAGGAAAGATTTCATCGATCGTTTTAGAAAAGGGCGTTTGATTGCTGGGAGTCCTATGCCTTGGGGGCCATTTAGTCGCATGAGTGATCTGGAGTTAACTGCGATTTATAAATTTCTTTCTACTATAGAGCCAGTTAAGAATGCTATTCCGTTGGGTATACAGGAAGGAGATGCTCAATAGGAATATCCAAACCAATTGACTTTCGTATAAGGCAGGTAAACACTTTCACCCATGAAAACCACCCTGACTTTTATACTCGTTATTGTATTTGCAAATGGGCACGGACAGCGAGTAGGCGGTCCCTGCGAAGGCTGTGAAGCTGTATTTGAATACGGTTCAAAAAAATTATTATGGATAGATACCCTGCCCGACTTCAAAGAGCCAGGCCCAAAGCTGGAAATCAGCGGTACGGTTTATCAGGCTGATGGAAAAACTCCCGCAAAAGATATTATTCTTTATATCTACCACACCAACCAGAAAGGAGTGTATCCACAAAAAGGAAGTGAAATGGGTTGGGCAAAAAGGCATGGTTATCTCAGAGGCTGGGTAAAAACCAATGCCGAGGGCAAGTACAAGTTTTACACGCTGAGGCCGGCCTCATATCCAAACACGCGTGCGCCACAACATATCCATCCGGTTATTAAGGAGCCAAACAGAAACAAATATTATATTGATGAATATCTCTTTACGGATGATCCTTACCTGGACGAAAAGGAAAGAGCGAATCAGCAAAAATAAAGTACCTGGCCAAAGTATTGCACGAATTTATTGAATGGCACCAACTCACCGATGTTACCCTGGTAGGGCATGCCATTGGTGGACAAGTTGCTTTAATGTACACCCACCTCTATCCTCAAAATGTGAATAAACTTGTTTTGGTGAGCAGCGCGGGCATGATGGAAAAATCTCCCTTTTTGGATTATGCATCCATGCCGGAGAGTCATGAATACATCCAGGATAAAGTAGGCGAAGCGTTTTATATGAAAGAATCGATATCGGAAAAGCTGGTTGAGGAAATTTACACTACCGTACAAAATATCCCCAAACGACTCACTATCGGAACGCTGGCACGCTCTTCAAGACATACACCTGTGAGTGCGTTTTTAAAAAAGATTGATCATCTCGTACTACTTATATGGGGGCTTTATGATAAGCTGTCACCTCCTGAAGTTGCCATGCACTTCCATGATTTATTGCCAAACGCTGATGTGAAATTCATTGATCATTGCGGCCATTTGCCCATGATTGAAAAGGATGAAGTTTTTAATAACATCCTCTTACCTTTTTAAAAGGTGCGAACAATTATAAGAATTGGTACGCCTGATTGAGTTGGAAGTAAAGGATGAAAGCGCTTAGGCTAAGTGTTCGCTTACTTCTTTTTGAAAATGATAAAAAGCAGGGTAGAAGCACCCAGCAAATAAGGATAATACAACTTCCCCATAATATCAAAAGGCGAAATCTGTTGCTTGGCTACTGCCAATGCAGCTAACATTTGAGCCCCATAGGGAAGCACTCCTTGGATAAAGCACGAAATGGTGTCAAGAATACTGGCACTTCTGCGAAGGTCAATCTTATGCTCATCAGCGATATTTTTTGCTAATGGTCCAACGATTAAAATAGTGATGGTGTTATTGGCAAGGGTAGCATTTACCAGAGCAGTTAACGAGGCAATACCCAGTTCACCTCCACGGGCGGTATTAATCTTTCTTAATGTATGATGAAGAATGTAATCGATGCCACCATAATATTTTATCAGACCCACAATGCCCCCAATCACCAGGCAGATCATGCTCAACTCAAACATGGAAGCCATGCCTGTATTGATGGATTGGATCATCGGCCATAAACCCATGTCGGTATTAAACCATCCAATTACAAAGGCTAATAAAATACCGGAGATCAGCACCCATATCACTTGCATGCCCAGTAGAGCAGCGACCAATACAAACAAATAAGGAATGATAAGAATAAATGAATACGGTTGTGCGGTAATGGGCTGTTCCGAAATTCCGCTGCTGAAGGAATAAATAAAAAAAGTAATCACAGCAGGTGGCAAGGCAATCCAGAAGTTGACTTTAAATTTATCCCGCATCTCCACACCCTGCGTGCGCGTGGCCGCGATAGTAGTATCTGAAATCATTGAAAGATTATCTCCAAACATGGCGCCTCCTACCACAGCAGCAAGACCAATGCTCAACGTGCCCGGAACCGTTTCATTAATTCCGGCAGCAATGGGCGCAAGTGCCACTATGGTACCTACTGAGGTGCCTAGGGAAAGAGAGATAAAGCAGGCGGTAAGAAATAGTCCTCCAATTAAAAACTGGGGTGACACATAAGATAAAGCAAAATTAATTGTAGAGCTTACAGCTCCTATCTGTTGACTTAATCCCGCGAAAGCGCCAGCGAGAATAAAGATGAGAATCATTAACGTGATGCCCGGATCCCCTGCACCTTTCGAGAACTCTTCTGTTTTGGTCGTAAAAGAAATTTTTGGATAAAGGAGAAACCCAACAATAGCAGAAACGACAAACGCCACCAGTACAGGCATCTTATAAAAATCATTCAGCACGATGGACGTGACGAGATAAATTACAATAAAGGTAAGTAACGGAAGTAGTGCCCAGAATTTGCCCGGTTGTTGAGTCATTAGTGCTTTGGTAAAGTAAACAACAATAAGCCTTCAAGATGCTGTGCTGTCATTACAAATTCAAATTTGCCCGGCTTTTTATTTCAATTTCAGGTTTTATCAATTTTATTTAAGTTCAGTTGATTGCTAATCATCGTACTTTTGTAATAAGCAATTGATCAACATCGACAAAGGTTAATGAATTTAGATAACATCAAATCCCGGTTCCCCGTTTTTCTGCACAAGCCATCATTGGTGTATGTTGATAACGCGTCCACCACCCAAAAGCCGAAAGAAGTAATTAAAACGGTTTCTGATTTTTATGAGTACGGAAGTGCCAATGTTCATCGGGGGCTCTACAAACTGTCGGAAGAGGCAACTATTCGCTTTGAAAAAGTTCGGAAAGACGTAGCTGAATTTATCGGAGCAAAAGAAGATCGGTCCATTGCTTTCACCAAAGGGACTACAGAGGCTATTAATACTGTAGCTCAGGGATTTCTTGATCCAATACTGAAAGAAGGTGACGAAGTAATAATCAGCGCTATGGAGCATCATGCCAACCTTATTCCATGGCAACAGGTTTGTAAGCAACACGGAGCGGTTTTAAAAGTATTACCGGTTGATGTTAATGGAGATTTGATTTTGGATAAGTTTAATTCCTTGATTGGCCCCAAAACAAAATTGGTAGCCGTAACCCATATTTCGAATACACTGGGGACAATCAATCCCATTCAGGAAATTATTCAACGAGCCCATCACTATAAAATTCCCGTCCTGATTGATGCCGCACAGAGTGTGAGCCACTATCCTATTCGGGTGGATGAGCTGCAGGTAGATTTTCTGGTTTTCTCTGCGCATAAAATGTTTGGGCCTATGGGTGTGGGTGTTTTGTATGCGAAACAAGAATATTGGGAAAGGATTAAGCCTTTGAACTATGGAGGCGGTGCTATTAAAAATGTGGAGTTTGATAATACGGAGTTCATGGACTATGCAAGAAACCTCGAAGCTGGAACACCTAATGTTTCTGGTGTTTTAGGATTAGGTGCAGCCATCAACTTTATGAAGCAACTGGATTTTAATCAGATGTCAGCTCATCTAGAAAATCTGGGAACCAGATTAAGAAATGGACTTCATGAACAAGGATTTAAAGTGATTGGTAATGCCAAAAAGAAAAGCGGCATTGTATCTTTTGTCCACGAAAAAATTCATCCACATGATATCGCCAGTTATCTGGCTTCACAGGATGTAGCGGTTCGCGCAGGGCATCATTGCACACAACCGTTGCTTCACGCATTAGGTATTGCTGCTACGGTACGAGCCTCCTTTACAGTTTACAATACAATTGATGATGTTGATCGGATCTTAACTGCGTTGCAAGGTTTGAAGAAATTCTGGGCATGAGTGTGTGATCTAATTAAACCACCGAAGCACTCAGACACCAAGAATATGTAATAATTTTAAATTGTATTTTCAGTGCAATTATGCGTCAGAAAATAAATTTACTATGGTGACACAGAAGTACATTAACGATTTGGCATATCAAATAATAGGTTGTGCCATTGAAGTTCATAAACAGCTTGGACCTGGCTTGTTGGAAAGCATCTATGAAGAATGCTTTTGTGAGGAACTGTGTTTTAAAGAACTTCGAATCGTCAGACAGGCGTTTGTGCCTGTAACTTATAAAAATAAAGACTTGAATATTGATTTAAGACTGGATGTTCTTGTTGAAGATTTAATCATTTGTGAACTCAAAGCTGTGGAGACGGTATTGCCAGTACATTATGCCCAGGTTTTATCTTATATGAAACTGTTGAAAAAACCAAAAGGCCTTCTTATTAATTTTCATACAGATAATCTGGCTAAATCATATAAGCCATTTGTTAATGAACTATTTGCAGCTTTACCTGAAAAGTAAAAAACAAACCACCGAGAGACAAACAGATTTGTATTTTTAGTGCCTTTGTGTCTGCGTTGTAAAAAAATGATCAGTTCGAATAAAGATAAAATAACCACTGAGGCACTCAGACACGAAGCAAATAGACAAGTGAATTAGTATTTTTAGCGCCTTTGTGCCTGCGTGGTAAAAATATGAGCAGATAGATAAAGGTAAAATAACCACTGAGGCACTCAGGCGCGAAGCAAATAGACAAGTGAATTAGTATTTTTAGTGCCTTTGTGCCTGCGTGGTAAAAAACTATGAGCGATTTAAATAAATTATACGACCCGATCATTAAAGCACATCATGCTAACCCGTATCACTTTGAAAAAATTGCTAATTCATCCAACACGATTAAGGCTTACAACCCGGTGTGTGGCGATCGCTATGATTTTTTTGTGGATGTGACAGATCAAAAAATTTCCAAAATACACTTTCATGGCTTTGGCTGTGCAGTTTCTATGGCTGCCGGATCGGTGTTGGTAAAATCACTGGAGGGCAAAACAATAAAGGATGCAATAAGGCTTTGCAATGAATACCTGAATTTACTAGACGGCAAGGAACAGATAATGGTGCCGGAGGAATTTCATGCGTTTATGGCAGTTCGGGATTTTCCTGCGCGCCATGAATGTGCAGCTATGGCATGGATGGAGATGAGAAAGTTTTTAATGAAATTTGTACTATGAAAGTCAAACTGATCGCATTCGGAATTGCAAAGGACATTGTAAACGGAAGAGAAGTAGCTATGGAAATTCCTGATGAAAGTACGATTGCTGACTTGAAAGAGCTTTTATTAAAAAACTATCCTCCCTTTTCAAAATTAAAGTCTCTCGCATTTGCGGTGGGTGATGAATATCGTAACGATGAATTCTATTTGAAAAACGGAAGTGAGGTCGTTATTATTCCACCAGTGAGTGGCGGATAATTGTCAGCACATTCGGGTATCAAAGATTAACACTAATCGAGGAGTAATAGAATCCTCCGATTGACGGGCCACCAAGGAAAGAATAATAGTAACTGTTGAGGATATTGGTGCCACCAATTTTAAATCGAAGTTTATTGACCTCATAACTTAACTGAGCATCCACGGTTTGATAAGCAGGCACGTTGCCGTTGACCAGGAACGATTGCCAGTAATAATTGCTTTGCCAACGATAGGTGATCATGAAACCAAGTCTTGGAAAAAGGTTTTCATTGCCAACCGAAATATTGGTGATCCATTGCGGAGTATTGAATCCATCTTCCAAACCATCATTGCTCGACTTTCTTTGCAGCCTCGAGTAAGTGACATTGGCGATTGCTTTAAAGCCTTTATAAAGATTGTACTTGAGCCCCAGGCTTGAACCATAATTATAGGCAGTCGTTTTTGAATTTGTCCACAATCGGTAACGATCTTGCTTTTGTTTGTCAGCTAAATAAAATGCAACGGAATCAGGGTTTGAAGTCTTTGGAATGTTTAATTCAACTTGTGCGATAAATCCTTTGTAATTGTTATAGTAAAAGTCGACATCTAGTTGTAAGCGTTTATTTAACAATACACTTCGATAGCCAAATTCAATTGAACTGATTTGCTCAGGCTGAATGTAGGTGTAATAATCATTTAGCTTAAGCAATCCTTGATTTTTGACAATCGCCTCGTCTCTGGTTAGCCCTTGAGTATTTATGTCTCTGGTTATCGCAGCCTGAAAGGCATCCACGGATGTCCTGAAGTATCCATTTTCAAAAATGCCATTCGACATTACCGGAAAACCACCCACCCGTTTTACCCCTCCGCTATTAATATTGGAAAAACCTTCGAATATGCTTGGGAACCGAAATCCGTTTTGGTAGGAAAACCTAAAATTATGCGCAACGGATGGTGAATACACCGCGGTGATCCTGGGGTTCCACTTAACAGGAAAATATTCATTCTTGTCAGCACGCAGGGTGGCTGCCATCTTCAATTTATCCGAAAAGAAATTTCTGGACGCCTGGATAAATCCGCCTGTTTTGCTGTACAGGAGATTTTGACCTTCGTCAGTTGGATTGATGAAATAGTTTCCATCAGGAATAACGATATAGGTGCGATGATCGAATCCTGCGAAAACAGTTACTCCGGTTTTTCCCCAAAAGGAGCGTAGCAATTTTTCAGTGAGATTGATTTGCCCTTCGATATGGAACATCCGGGTTTGAACTCTTAAAGCCGCGCCATAGTCCCAGTTGTTAATATCGCCCAGTTCCTTGATCAGGTTTTGAAATTCATTCGTCCCGGGTTGTGGCCGTCCGGCATCTGCCGCCTGACGAGCGAGGTGATGAGCTTCGGCCACACCAAATCCTGCCGCTACATCAGTCTTATACTGGTTGGAATAGTCGGTATACCATTGATTGTCTGATTTAAAACTTCTGTCAATATTTTCCGCCATCGAGCGGAGGTTATAAGATGTGCCTGTGTTCTCGATAGTCAGGCAAGAACGAAGTTGAATCGATTTGCTTTGAAATGAAACACTATGTTGCTGAAGCAGATAATCCTCCAGTCGAAAGCGGTTAGAGCGTTGGTAGATATTATCCAGGTTTGCGAAACGATACGTGTAAGAAATTCTTACTTCCGGACGAATCAAGTAATGAATGGAAGCATCTCCTTTTAAATTTCTGATGCTGTAGTCAGCCACTTCTTTTTCATAATACCCCGTTCTGGCTACCACATAATTCTTTCCGTTCAGCGAAAGCGTTCTTCTGTTCGAAGACTCATTTCCATAGGAGTTCACTGGATCGAAAGCGGGATTATCATCACCGGTTAATCCTGTACTGATATTGGCATTAGGATTAAGATCCGTTTTGTTGTTGGCAATCCAATCCGTTCCATTGAGGTAAGTAGCGTTTATTTTAAAAGCAAGTTTTGAATTTACTGCCTTAGCCCAACGTAAACTGGTCTCAGAAAATGACGTTGCATTTGCCTCCGTGTTTATCCGGTTGACACCGATTTTTTGCTGAATGCTGAATCCTGAATATTTAAAAGGATCTTTCGTAATAAAATTGGCAAGCCCGTTAATTGCATTCATTCCATACAATGCGGAAGCCACACCCGGAACAATTTCTACGCTTTCAATGTCCAGATCACTTGGACCAAGAGCATTAGCGATGGGAGCGCCAATGTGTGGAGCCTGGTTATCAATGCCATCTACTAATTGAGAGAATCGCACGTTTGTGGTGGTTGCAAAACCTCTGGTATTGATAACCCTAAAGCCAAGGCTCGGTGTAATCATCTGAACTCCTTTTGTATTTGCAAGAGCGTCAAAAAAGGAAGGAGTAGCTGATTGACGGATATCTGATAAAGTTAATTTTTCAATACTGACTGGTGACTTATTTATATCTTCTTTTATCCGGGATGCTGCAACCACTACTTCCTGAAGCTGAAGTGTTTTTAAACTATCGCTTTGCTCCTGCGCGGCAACATTGATCCAAGGCAAAAGCATCCATGTCAGGAGATGTAAACGTAAACTGTTTTTCATTGCAAATATCGATATGTAAATATATACATATCGAGTTATTAAAAAATAACCCGGGAAATTTTTTTGCCCACTTGAATTTCAAAAAATGCAGTTAAGTAAAAGAATGAGTCAGATCCACTTCAGCAGCTCTGTGTCTTTTTCAACAATCTTATTTATGGAGTTGATCAGTTTCTGGTAGGAAGCCAGTACATTTTTTCCGGTTTCAGTCACTTCAGTTCCACCGCCTTTATTTCCACCTTTATGGGTAATCACATAGGGCTTTTGCCCTCGTTCGTTCATTTGCTCTACCATATCCCACGCTTTCTTATAAGACATTCCCATTTTCTTGGAGGCTTTTGCAATTGAACCGGTTTCCTGAATCAGAGCCAAAAGTTCTGCCCGGCCCTTACCAAAATGTTTTACACCATCGATATCAACCCAGCAACGTACACGTATTTCTTTTTTCTTCATCTGCCTGAGTGTTGTTTAAAAAATGTGATTCGCCTCCAACAAAAGGATTTACAAATAGGTGTTTTTTGCTTTAATGATTGCCCCCATGATACTTAATGCAATTTCTTTCGCCCCTTGTGCATGAATATCAATTCCAATAGGCGCATTTATCTTACTGATTTCTTCTAAAGTAAAACCGTGATCAATGAGTCGGGCTGTACGCTTCTCATGATTTTTTTTACTTCCCAGTGCACCGATATAGGCAACCTTGGTGCGTAACAAAATCTTCAGTGCATCATCATCAATTTTTGGATCGTGTGAAAGAATGACACAATAAGTGTATGAATCAACAATAATATCACCCAATACTTCAGATGGATATTTTTCATGGAGTTGATCAGGGGCCACTTGAAATGAAGTGTTTTTTGCAAACGCGCTTCGTGGGTCGATGACAATCGTTTCGAAATCAAAGTCATGAGACAGTTCGATTAAATCGGCAGTGATGTGTGCGGCTCCAATAATGATCACTTTACTTCTGGGTGGAAAAACATGAATAAAGTACTCATCATTTCCTTCTGACACTGTTTTGTGTGCCCGTTGCTCATATGCTTCCCTTGTTTTTTCAACAATATTCTTTGAAAAATTTCCCGCAACGATCTCTCCGGTTTTTGAAAGCAATGTATTCTTCACGTCACCATCTATCAGCTGAGTTATTAAAATGCATCCTTCATTTTTAGAAAGATTCATCGTGAGCTGATCAAATAACATTGATTCTGATGTAGCACCCCAAGGCTGAATATACACCAGGATTTTTCCACCACAAGTTAACCCTACCGCCCAAGCTTCATCGTCAGTTACACCATAGGACAGTTTTTTGCCAAACCCTGATTCAAACACAGCTTTTGCTTCTTTTAAAACGGCACCCTCCACGCATCCCCCGCTAACTGAACCGGCCATTTCAAGGTCGGAGGAGATCAACATACAAGAGCCAACTGGTCTGGGAGATGATCCCCAGGTTTGTATTACACGAGCCAGTGCGATCTTCTTATTTTGGCTTTGCCATTGTCCTATTTGTCGTATAAACTCTTTCATGTTGAAGTTGGTGTAAAAAGGATTATTTTTGATAAGCATCTTAAAGTTGGAAGAATTATAAACCTTATGCAAGCGCTGTCAAGGCAAGCGTGCATCAAAAAAATCCAAGGATCGAAGTTGTTATTTTTCTTTTCTTCCGGATATTAATGGGTGACCTCACAGGTAAATGGCTAAAGTAAAATTTACATCAGCATTGAAACGCTTCTTCCCCTCTCTTTCAGAGATTTCCGTGAAGGCTAACAATGTTCATGAGGTGATTGAAGCGTTAGAAAAAAAACATCCTGGACTTTCCAGCTATATTGTTGATGATGCTGGCCAACTTCGACAACATGTCAATGTATTCGTAAAGGACGATCTGATTAAAGATAGAATCAGGCTTTCTGACAAAGTGGAAGAGGAAGATGAGATTCTTATTTTTCAAGCATTGTCGGGAGGTTAATCTAATTGTCTTATGGAGGCATTTCTACTGGCTGGAACTTCGAAGGGACTGGTCGAATTTCACATCGAAAAAAATTCCCACAAAATTTCAAAAGTTCATTTCAAAGGATATCAGGTCTCAATGCTATATGCCGATGAACGTACTGATACCTGGTGGGTAGGATTATCACACCGGCATTGGGGAGAGAAACTTCACTTTAGTAATGACAGAGGGAATACATGGCAGGTAGCTGCAACACCATCTTTTCATGGTTATGACTATCGCCCTGGCAAACCAGCAACGCTAAAGAAACTTTGGGTGATGCAACACGCAGGAGTTGACCAGCCAAACTGTTTATGGCTCGGCACTGAACCGGGAGGATTATTTTATACAGAAGACAATGGAAAAAGTTTTCATCTCAATGAAGACCTTTGGAATGAACCCAGCCGGCACGATGAAAACAAGTGGTTTGGGACAGGCAAAGATTTTCCATTTATTCATTCTATACTCGTTGATCCTCGAAACAGTGATCATGTTTTTGTTGGCATTAGTTGTGCCGGAGTTTTTGAAACCATCAATGGGGGTAAAAACTGGTTGCCCAAAAATAATGGGTTGGTTGCTTCTTATCTCCCCAAAGCTTCACCAGAAATAGGTCATGATCCGCATCAGATGTTGCAATGTCAGTCTTACCCGAATGTAATATGGCAGCAGAATCATTGCGGCATTTTCAGGACAACCGATGGCGCACAAAACTGGAAGAATGTTAGTGGCGCAAATGGATGGCCTTCTTACGGATTTGCATTGATCATTGATCATTTAAACCCGGAAGTCGCGTGGGTTATTCCTGCTGAAAGTGATGAGTCGAGAATTCCGATAGGATTAAAACTTGAAGTTTGTAAAACGACAGACGGTGGTAAAAACTGGTTTTCGATTTCAAACGGTCTTCCAGCTGAAAATGCGTTTGACCTGGTTCTTCGTCACGGGTTTATGAAGCATGACAATATTCTTGCTTTTGGCACTACCAATGGAAACTTGTATGCTTCTTTTAACGAAGGCAATACCTGGTCAATTCTCTCCCAAAATTTAGCGCCTGTTAATTCTCTTGCCATCTCAGTGTAAGTGCCAATGACCCTATATACAACAGAGCCGCAGTTAAGTGGATAACTGTTTTGCTTCTATATAATAATTGATTAGCTTTTATATTATTAAATTCAAAAAATCACCAAAGTTCAACAAACCAACGCTGTCGCTTTTTGTTCTTTACTAAATAACTGACAATGAAAACAACCATTGAGAAAGTATTTCAAGTGCAAGAGCCCATCGCAAAAGTGTGGGAATATGTGAGTGATCCGATTAAGGTTGTGGAGTGCGTTCCCGGTGCAACTATTACCGAGAAAATTGACGAGAAGAATTACAAAGGCACCGTAACTTCTTCCTTTGGTCCGGTGAAAGCTACCTACCATGGCGTGATCAACATCTCCGAACTTGATTCATCTCAATATAAGATGATCCTAAACGGTAAAGGTCTCGATTCGAAAGGAAAGGGGAGTGCCGATATGATTATGAACAGCCTGTTACAAGAAGTTGAAGGCGGAACTTCTATCAAGTTTAATATGGAAATTTCTATCTCCGGTATGCTGGCACAGTTTGGATCAAGGTTGATTAACGATGTGTCAGATCAGTTGCTGAACAAATTCATTGAAAACTTCAAACATAAGTTAGCAGGCGAGCAGGTGGATAATACCATGAAAGCCTCGACCATGGTGGGCACGGTTTTGAAAAGCACACTGGGAGGAATTTTTGGAGGAGGAGAAAAGAAAGAGTAATGAGATGTTCGTTGGTTAATGGTTAGTTTTAATAATAGATTAATCTTCCAGAGAACAACTTCCAACCAACAATCAAAAATGACCGAGATTAAAAAAATTCAAGACTCTTTTGATAAACTTGGCTACGTCTTAGACGAAGAGTTGGCCACGATACTTTTTTTAATGATGACGCTACGCAAGCCATTGTTACTAGAAGGGCATCCGGGAGTTGGGAAAACAGAAATTGCCAATGTGCTGGCGGCTTATCTAGGCACTGAACTCATTCGACTGCAGTGTTATGAAGGGCTTGACGTACACTCCTCTATTTATGAATGGAACTATCAAAAACAATTACTCTCCATCAAAATCAGGGAGAACAGTTCTGACTCTGAAGTCGACAAAGAGAAATTGATATTTGGTAAAGATTATATTTTGGAGAGACCACTGCTCAAGGCAATTTCAGCAAAGGAAAAATCTCCAGTGCTTTTGATTGATGAAATTGACCGCGCTGATGAAGAGTTTGAAGCGTTCCTTTTGGAAATGCTCTCAGCAAATCAGATCAGCATTCCGGAGTTAGGTACCATCAAAGCCACTCATCCGCCCTTAGTGGTTCTTACCTCCAACCGCACGCGGGAGTTAAGCGATGCATTACGGAGAAGATGCTTATATCATTGGGTGAATTATCCTGATCCTGAAAAAGAATTAATGATCGTGAGGAAAAAACTCCCGGATATTGAAGAGAGCTTGTCGCAGCAGTTGGTGAATATTGTTCAGCGAATTCGAACGAAGAGCCTGGATAAATCCCCCGGCATCTCTGAAACGCTTGACTGGGCAATGAGTCTGCAGGCCCTTGGGAAAAAAGAGCTGGATGAACAGTCCTTTTCGGCAACCCTGGGGAGCTTGCTGAAATCCTATTCTGACATTGAGAAAATAAAAGCTGAAGGTTTGGGTGAAGTGATTAAGGAGGAATAATTTAGTTTATTCGTGATCAATAGTTTCTAACCTTTGATTGAATGGATCTTCCATACCATCGTCAGTATGATAATATGACCGAAGCTATTCTCGCCTTCGCGGAATATGCGCGTTCGAAAGAATTGAATGTGGGTATTCGTGAAACACATGAAACGTTGAAGGTGGCCTCAATCGGGATGATAGAAGACAAGACCGTTTTTCACTATGCACTGAAGTCCATCTTTTGCAGTTCGCAGGAACACCTTGATATATTCGATGAAATCTTTTTTCAATTCTGGGGAGGGCAACGATCAGAAGCCCACAGTAAGATTGAAAACAAAAATCAATCAAACCTACATAAAGAAGCAAAGCGGTCGCTGGTGATGATCAACAGAGAGTCTTCCTCAGAAGAGAATAAAGAAGAAGGTCAGGTTGTTTCAGGTGCCAACAGTCTTGAGCAGTTACGCAAAACAGATTTTTCAAAAGTGTCAGACATTGAAAGCCGTGAATTAGATCACCTCGCGGAAGAATTATGGAAACAAATGAGCAAGCGGCTTCGAAAGAAATATAGGAAGTCGGTCACTAAGGGTAAAATTGATATTCGTAAAACCATTCGAAATAATATCAGCAATGGTGGCGCCATGCTCGATCTGCACCTTCGGGCTAAAAAGCCGGATAAAAACAGACTCGTTATATTACTCGATGTGAGCGGGTCTATGGATAAATACAGTTTTTATCTGCTGCGTTTTGTTTTAGCGCTGCGTTCACACTTCAAAAATATTGACGCGTACATATTCAGCACAAAGCTGATACGCATCACGGAATTTCTGGAGGTAAAAAATCTGGAAAGTGTTTTAGCTTTCCTAACACGATATGCCGATAACTGGTCGGGAGGAACCAAGATTGGAGAATGCCTTCAGCATTTTAATCGTGAATTTGCCAAACAGGCACAGTCAGGAAAAAATATGACGATTATTTTGAGTGATGGGCTTGATACGGGTGAACCTGAGTTGCTTTCCAAAGAGTTGCACAAAATAAAACTAAGGACGAGAAAATTGATCTGGTTAAATCCATTGAAAGGCATGACGGGTTATCAGGTACGCACACGGGGGATGATGGCCGCATTGCCGGAACTGGATCACTTCATGCCAGCTCATAATGTAAATAGCTTGTTGGAACTTGAAAATATTTTATCCCATGTTTAACTGTTGGTCTCAAATAACAATCGGTTTACAATATTCTTGCGTAGAAGCAGATGTGATTCCTGCTTAGATAACATTTAAATCAGGATCAACTTCTGATTTCCATTTCAGCAGCCCTCCTTTTAAATTGATTACGTTGGTATAACCGAGTGATTGCAGTTTAAGTGTTGCTTGCCTGCTCCGCCCACCGCTTCTGCATAAAACTATCGTTGACTTTGTTTTTGAAATGAGATTGAGTTGATCATCGAGCGTCTTTAGCGGAATATTAATACCACCAATATTTGAGGCATTGAACTCAAACGATTCACGCACGTCAATAATTTGAACTTCATTATTAATAATGAGTGACTTCGCATCTGCGGGTTCAATCTCCTGATCATTCTTCTCATGCATCGGATTGCAGAACGCTACATAATCAATGAGCTCTCTGATTTCATCTTTGTTGGGATTGACCGAAATTTTAAGAAAGCGGGTTGTGAAATCGAGGGCATCAAACAATAAAAGCCTGCCACTAAGGGTAGAACCTATGCCCGTGATAACTTTAATGGCTTCATTCGCCATCATGGACCCGATGATGCCGGGCAATACGCCAATCACGCCACCTTCACTGCAAGAGGGAACCATTTCTGGTGGTGGAGGATGAGGAAAGAGATCGCGATAATTAGGTCCTCGTGAACCGTCATTCATTAATTCATTAAATACGCTTACTTGTCCTTCAAATTGAAAGATAGCTCCGTAAATCAAGGGCTTGTTCAAAAGAACACAGGCATCATTGACCAGGTAACGGGTTGGAAGATTATCTGATCCATCGGCAATCAAATCATATCCGAAAAAAATTTCTATAGCATTAGCGGAAGAGAGATACACATTGTAGACGTGCGTTGTAATCGTTGGATTAAGTGTCTTTATTTTTTGTGCCGCAAGTTCGGCTTTTAATTTTCCAACATCAGCAGTGGTGAACAGCACCTGACGTTGAAGATTGCTTTCATCTATAACATCGAAGTCGATAATTCCTATTGTGCCAACTCCCGCTGCCGCCAGGTAGAGCAAAAGAGGTGATCCTAATCCACCTGCACCGATGACAAGCACCCTTGCATTTTTTAATTGCTCTTGCCCTTCACGTCCAAAACCAGGCAATAGTATTTGCCGGCTATAGCGATGTAATTCATTTGGAGTAAACATATCATTAGAATGAGCCATTGCTAAAATTAGTGGTAATTGAAATGAGGTGAACGCTAGTGAGATAGAAACTAAATTCTTTACATAAAATTAATTATATAACTCTTGCCGAGCTAAATCCCTGACGCACAATTATATAATTATATTATGTTAACCATCCCAGCGTGCCATCTACACAAAGCCATTGCCAC
>JAYVTB010000168.1:0-43267 GCA_043774805.1 Cyclobacteriaceae bacterium
TGAATACCGTAAGTGAATTATCGAACCTGAAAATTCTATATATTAATCACACACCCATCTCAGACTTAAAGCCGCTGATGAACCTAATCCACTTAGAAAAGGTTTATTGCGACCAAACGCTAATAAGGCGTGAGGATGCTGAAGCCTTCATGACCACCAAATCAAATACCATTGTCGTTTTAGATTCAAAGGATTTGAAAGCCTGGTGGGATCAATTACCCGTTGATTGGAAAAAGACCTTTTCTACATCAGCCCGAATTAACGAAATGCCAACCAAAGAAGAACTTGCCAGGGTACCCATAGTGGATTCTATCAACATTGGTGGAAAAAGTGGAATCAGAGATTTGGAACCCCTAAGGAAATTGCAACGGTTGAAAATACTAATTGCGAATAATACAAGCATCTCGGACTTATCGCCTCTAAAAAGTCATCCTGAAATTCAGCGGTTGGATATCAGCAATACAGCAGTGAGGGATATTGCAGTGATCAGAAATTTAAAAGAACTTAAAATCCTTTCCACCAACAATTGTAAAATTGAGGGTATTGAGGAGTTGAAAGCAAACAACTTAATTACGTTCTACGCAGATCAAAGTGGTGTAAATGATTTAGCCGCACTTAACTTCTTACAAAATAATCCCAACTGTTTACTAGTCTATAAGACTGATCAATTGAAAAATTGGTGGAATAATTTAACGGAAATATGGAAAGGTGCATTTATTGAAGTTATGCCCAATGGCAAAGACCCGTCAGCTGAAAATCTTCATCGTCTTACACAAGTGGAAAAGCTTCACCTCAAAGATGTACCGATCACTCACCTTTTACCGTTGCGTGAGTTTGTACGATTGAAGGAACTTCACCTGTCCGGTACTAATTTAACTTCGATCTCTCCCATCCAGTACATTAAATCATTGAAATCACTGCACGCAACCAATAGTCCGCTTGCAAGTCTGGATTCATTAAATCTGCTTACCGAACTGGAGGATCTTGATATTTCAAACACACCGATCGAAGACATCTATCCTATCTGGAAGCTCAAGGGATTAAAAAAACTTAATTGCTCCGGCACTCAAATAAAGCGGTTGGACGTGTTGGAAAAATTAGAGCAACTGGAAGTTCTGGACTGTTCGAATACCAATGTGGGTAAACTTGATCCACTGGATTACCTTCCCTTAAAAACATTAAAATGTTACAACACAAAAATCTCCAGCAGGGCGATAGAAAATTTTAAATCCAGTCACCCGAATTGCAATGTGGTCTACTATCGATAACTAACCTCCATTGTCAGTAAGGTAATTTTAATATATGCTTCATTGATTGAAGAAGTTGGATAAGTCAGATATTTTCCAATACTTGGATGGTTTTCTAAAATATCTGACGAATGAATAAGGAGGAACTTCTGAATGAATTGGCACATAATTCTTATGTCATGATCCGACCATCACCTGTTTCCGGAGTGGGTATATTTGCCATCAGAGATATTCCAAAAGGTTGCCGGGCTATGTTTAGTAAACCTGATAAGAATGACCAATGGATTACCATCAGCAAAATAGAGGTGGAATCGCTGCCAGCACATTCCCGTACATTAATAGAAAATTATTGCCTGTTTGATAAAGAAAAATATTATGTGCCTGACTACGGGTTTAAAAAAATAGATCTATCACTCTTCCTCAACCACTCTGATGCACCCAATATTATTTCCATTCAGGAGGGTGATTATTTTGAAAGTACACGCCTCATCAGGGAAGGTGAAGAGTTATTTCTCGACTATGGAGAAATTGTTGAAGGTGAATAATTCCTTCACGATTTTGCCGATAGTGTGAATCCCGGTAACTCCATAATTTTTCCACCCTGTTTTGCAGACTCATGTGCCAATATTCCAACGCATGTAATGTTAGCCGATTGCACCGCATTAGGATAAGGTTGTCGCTGGTCGCGCAAGGCGCTGATAAATTCATGTACCAAATGAGGATGCGAACCTCCATGCCCTGCACCTTGCGTAAATGAAAGGTGTTGATGTTCATCGGCATCGTACACTCCTTTTGTGGTGAAGCGTTGTATCGGTTCAGGTAACAACTTCCCAAAGTCGGGACATAGTACCTCTTCCGGTATCTCATGTTCAGGCTTCTTAGCCGTATGAACGACCAATGGCTTACCTTCTATTAACGGCCACTCTACGGTTTTTTTCGAGCCATATACTTCAAAGCTCTCGCGATATTGACGCGCCACGTCAAACAACGAACGATATACATGAGCACTCAGATCGGAATCTTTCAGTTTGATGTGCGTGGTTTCAACCGCATAGGGAGAATTATAATGCTTCAGTAATTCTTCACGAATGGTTCCCGATCCAAAACAGGAAACGTATTCCGCATCTTTCCGGAGTAACCCTAACACAGGACCAACACAATGCGTAGCATAGTACATGGGCGGCAGGCCCGGCCAGTAATTTGGCCAGCCATCCATATCCTGTTGATGGCTTGCTTTTATAAACTGTACTTTCCCCAGTTCTCCTTTTTCGTATAACTCTTTCATGAATAGAAACTCACGGGCATACACCACCGTCTCCATCATCATGTACGTGAGATTTTTTTCTTTGGTTAGCCGAACAATCTCTTCGCACTCCTCTACGGTAGTGGCCATTGGTACGGTACAAGCTACATGTTTACCGGCCTTTAACGCCTTTATTGATTGAATCCCATGATCCGGAATGGGGGTATTGATATGTACTGCGTCAATATCCGGATCTTTCAACAACTCATCATAATCCGTGTATCGTTTTTCAATGGCAAAGGCACTACCAATCTCATCCAGTTTGGATTGTGTGCGCTGGCAAATAGCAATCAGGTTGACGCCAGGGTATTTTTTATAAATGGGGATGAACTCGGCTCCAAAGCCCAATCCGATAATGGCTATATTAATTTGTTTATTACTCATATCAATTAATCATTAAATAATTTCTTTATAAAATTAAGCCCATCCTGTGCGAATCCATCCTGACTGGGTGCCAGATTTCTCCAGATACAAACAGCGCCTGCGAGCTCCTTGATATCCGGAGTAAAGCTTTCGATGGACACAACACCTTTGTAATTTATACCAGTTAATCCTTTCTTGAAAGAATCCCATGGTGTTTGTCCTGTGCCTGGTGTGCCCCGATAATTTTCGGATACCTGTACATGTATCAATTTATCACCCACCGTTTTAAATGCCTGCTCAATGTTTCGTTCTTCAATGGCCATATGAAAACCATCGAGCAATACTTTTGCTGCGGGATGATTGATGTCATGCACCAACTGCATCACATCTTCAGCCGTATTCACCATATCAGATTCAAATCGATTCAGGGGTTCAAGGGCAATCTCGAGATTCCTTTCGTGTGCCCAAGTACATACTTTATGAAGGTTACTTACAGCCAGTCCCCACTCTGCTTTTCGTTGCTCTGGCGAAACCATTCTTGCTTTGCCCACAGAGGAATACATCGGCCCGGCAAGAAATCCAGCATCCCATTCATTACATAGATCAAAGCAATCCAAAATATAATTAAAACAGTTTTGATGAACCGAAGGATTTTCATTGGTCAGATCGCGTGATGGTCCGAAGGCACCACATACAATGGGCTTGAGCCCGATTTGGCGAAGCGCTTCCTTTACTTTCTTCGCATTAATTTGTTCCGGATACTCCACCGGGATTTCCACCGCATCGAAACCCATAGATTTTATTTTTGGAAACAACGAAATCGAATCGGTGGTGAATGGTGAAGTCCACAGCCATGTGCTAACTCCAAATTTTAGATCACTCATGATTTTAAAGTGGAGATTTTGATGAAACAACTTTCATCGTTCCGTTCATTAGCGACCAATGCCCTGGAAATGTGCAGACGTATGGATAATCACCGGCTGTGGCAGGAGCAATAAAGCTGAGCTTCACACTTTGTTCAGGATTTACCAATTTTGTTGAGAATAGAACTTCGGGCACATCGGGAACATAATTCTTCTCCGCTCCTTTCGGATCAGCAGCAAGTTTGTCGGCTGCTTTTCCAACAATTTGCAAGGCACCGATCTGTGCAATCACGAGGTTATGTTGCATGAAATCAGGATTTTCAAAAATGATTTCTACGGGTTTGCCCGCTTCTACCGTGAAAGATTTTAAATCATACTTCATTTCGTTCTTGATGACTTTTATTTTAATTACCTGCGCACCACTGGTGGACGTGACAGTGGCGTCAGTTGATTCTGTTTTATGCAGGTAAGTATTGGTGAACAACTCTCCAATTGAAGTGTCTTTGAATGCGCTTTGGCTAGCTGAACCATATTCTCTCTCAACGTCAAACTTCCAGCTACCGGATAGCATGATTTTCTTATTAACGATTTGAATGAAAAGTTCTTCTGGCTTTCCATAAATGCCTCCATTACCGCCAAGATCTTCGGTTCGTATGGCGATCACATTTTTGCCTGCCTTCAAAATGCCTGCGGGTACTTCATAGATTCTTTTCTCATTGTATTTTCTATCTAGCCCACCAACCTTAACACCATTTAGGTACGTCACATCAGAATCATTAATTGGTCCCAGAGAAAGCGTAGCTTTTTTTCCCGCTGCATTTGCAGGAACGTCCATGATCTTTCTAAACCAGATGACACCATCTATATTTAATCCTGCTGTTTCAATGAATTGCGGTAGGTCCATTGCTTTCCATGCCGAATCGTCAAAGTCGAATACTTCACGATTTTTTTGTACCGCCTTATTGCGATCGTAGGTTGGATTGGCTAACAGAAACGCATCCATGAATCCTTTCTTATGTTGATTCGCAGCTACATATACTGCTTTAGAAAGCCATTCATCATTCTTTATGCTTTCTTCAATACTTAGTTTATAAAGTGTTGCCCCTAGTGTTTCTGACGGTGCTATCTCCGCCAACGAAAGAATTGCAGCGAGCCTCGTATTGGGATCCAGATCATTCAGTATGTTTGATTTGTTTACTTGCTCTTCTGTCCACTGCAATTTGGAGAGTATCTGAATCGCAGCTTTTCTTACTCCGGCTGACGGATGTTTCAATGCATTGGTTACTACGGTTTCAGCCTGATCATCTTTGGTTAATCCTCCCAACCCGTCAATGGTCCAAAGGGCATGGATCGCAGAGAAGTTATCCCCCATTTCATCCACCTTTTCATTCTTCACCAAGTCATAGAGATTAGAAAGCACATCCAGGTTACCGCGTTCAACCAGTAGGCGTTGTGCAGTTATTCTCCATAGGTGATTATCGTTGCTCAGTGCAGTGATGAGGTCGGATGGTTTTTCTTTATCCAATGCAATTGGTTTGTATTCATCCGCTTGTCGGTTCACTACGCGCCAAACTCGACCGTGCGATTTATCCCGCAAAGGATTTTCATACGCGTTACCTTTTCCATTTACACCAACAAAACCACCTCGATCCGGTGTCGGTGTTGGGTTATGCTGAACGATAAAGTTATACCAGTCCAATACCCACACAGCTCCATCAGGTCCTACTTTTGCTTCCACAGGTGCCACCCATTCATCGGCACCGGCAAATAAATTCCATCCATCTTTTTCGATAAATCCGGCTCCGCTTTTTTCGATGAGCGCCATGTGCACCAGATGTCCTGTAGGCTCGCAAACAAATGCTACCTGATTCCAGAATTCCTTCGGATAATTTCTTGCCGTATAAAAGTTGTGACCTGATGCAGCCGTGAAGCCACCGAATACATCCACTTGTCGTACTTTATCCGTGATGGAATGCATGGCATAATGTCCATCGATTTTTGTACTGCCACCCAATTGAATTCCTTCCACGTCTCGGGCAGTTTTGTTGGGAATGCCCATGAACACACTGTGGGTGTTATTAGCTGTAGAGGCAAACACATCGTTGTTTTCAGAAAATCCCAAACCCCAGGTGTTGTTACTGGTTCCAGTCATAAATTCAAACGTGGAAACATCTGGCTTAAACCGATAAATGCCTTGACTGAATTTTCTGTTTTCTCCAGCAATGATTCCTTCAAATCCAGAGTACCCTACCACACCCCAGATCTGATTATCGTAACCATACTTGAGATTGGATGGACCAGCATGCGTATCAAAAGTACCCCAACCATCTATCAGTACTTTCTTAACATCCGCCTTATCATCTCCATCAGTGTCCTTCAAAAACAAAAAGTGTGGTGCTTGCGATATAATGATTCCGTCATTGGAGAAAACCATGCTGGTAGGAATATTCAGTTTTTCGGCAAACACAGTAAACTTATCAGCTTTGCCATCACCATCAGTGTCTTCGCAGATTTTGATTCGATCATCACCTGTGCCTTTATCGTCACGTACGGTGTTGGGGTAATCAACAGTTTCAATGACCCAGAGTCTACCTCGCTCGTCCCACTCCATAGCAATGGGGTTGATAATGTTTGGCTCAGACGCAAACAATTGAAGATCAAAACCCACAGGCACCTGAATCAATTTGGCAGACTCCTCAGGTGATAAAGGCTCTTGAAATTTTGGTATTGGATCTCTTTTTTCATAGTTAGGAATGCCCGGTTCATCGTGATAAACAAGTACAGGAACTTGTTTACGGAATACTTCCCACTTTGCTTTCGCTTCTTCTCCTACAGCCCACAGAATTCCTTGTTTCATCAATTGTTGAAATCCAGGGTTGTTCCACGTGCGCTCATCATGACCATATGCAGTATAGAATACTCTTCCCTTTCCGAATTCCTTCACCCATGTCCAAGGTTCATGATGATCTCCTTCTATCCGCTCCATCAACACGGTAATATCCTTCGCCAACTTATCGTGCACATAGGTTTCATCCCACGTGGAAAATTCTTTAAGGCTACTCGTGATCACATGATCTTTCTTAATAATGGTCGTGGTAAATGTATCCGTACCATGCTTTGAGAATTGACCACCAACGAGGTCGATGTATTTGGGTGAATTTTGAAAACAAAAGCTGGCACAGTGCACAGGTATCAATCCCTTTCCCTGCTCAACAAAGTTTAATAAAGCACTTTCTTGCTCCGGTGTTATTTGTTCATGATTGGCATAAATCATTAAACCATCATACCTGGAAAGGTTTTCCGCATTGAGATCATTAGGATTCTCTGTGTACGTAAAGCTGATTCCTTCCTTTGATAACGCACTTGCCAGTAAAGGCAAATTCATCGCTGAGTTGTGATGTTGGCTGGCATGTCCTAAAAATAGGATATCAACTCTGCCCGAATCATCACGAAGACTCTTAGCCGGTTTGGTGCACGAACTGGTGATACCAATAACAACCAACAGAAATATAACTGGGGTAAGTAGACGCATGTGGAGTGTTTTAGAATTCTAAATTCAATCTAAAATTCCGCAATCGTTTACTGTATTTTATCAAATAATGACTGTATTTTAACGTCAGATAGTCGAAATGACTTAGCTTGATGGTAAATAAATACCAGTAATTTACATTCAACCTAAAAAACGACTCTAAAAACCAATGAAACTCGTCCAGAAATCCCCCATTTCGGAAAAACAAGTTTTTGAAGTGAAGCACCTCATCGAACCTCACTTTGATCCCAACTGGCATTTTCATTCTGAGTTTCAACTGTTCCTGGTAGTAAAGGGAACGGGTACACGCTTCATTGGAGATCATGTAAGTCCCTTCAGGAAAGGAGACCTGGTGTTCACCGGACCTAACCTTCCACATCTCTGGCAAAGTGATCATGAATATTTTAATACAGAACAGTTACTCATGACGGAGGGAATCGTGATTTACTTTCCGGAAGATTTCCTGGGTAAAGACCTTATGCAAAAGAATGAAATGTATAAGATCAAACAGCTTTTTCAGAAAGCGCAACGTGGCATGGCGCTTTATGGGCACACCGCTGAGCGTGCTATGAACATGATGCAACAACTGGTGACACAAGAAGATTTTGATCGCATATTAACTTTGCTCGCACTTCTGAATCTACTCGCAAATTCCTCCGATTATAAATTGTTGGCCAGCGAAGGATACTCCAATTCTCTAAAAGAAAGTGAAACCGACCGCATGAATCGCGTACACTCCTATGTGATGAAGAACTTTCGGGAAAAGATCACCTTGGACGAAGTAGCGGCCATCGCAAACATGAGTCCTACTTCATTTAGTCGTTATTTTAAAGTTCATGCCAACAAGACGTTCTCAGATTTTTTAACAGAAATAAGAATCGGGTACTCGTGCAAATTGCTGATTAGTCAGAAAATAGATATTGCCCAGGTGTGTTACGATAGCGGATTCAATACCTTGTCTAACTTCAACCGACAGTTTAAAGTTGTTACCCATTACAATCCCCTGGAATATCGGAAGAAGTATGCTGAGATATCTCATTAATTAAAAGTGAAGCCCAATAACGTTCCCGCTACACATTACATTTGCGCATGTCCGTTCAAATCAATATAAAGGAACACATTCTATTTGA
Source organism: Cyclobacteriaceae bacterium (assembly GCA_043774805.1). GTDB lineage: Bacteria > Bacteroidota > Bacteroidia > Cytophagales > Cyclobacteriaceae > ELB16-189. The sequence goes on from JAYVTB010000168.1 coordinate 8,436, forward strand.
AGACGATGTCATTCTGGTGATTCATAAACCGGCCGATCTGATGGTAGAACCCGACCGAAACGGACATCCTAACCTTCTTCAAGAGGTAAAGAAGTATCTTCAACTTTCCATTAATACGGGTAGTGATGTTTACGCCCAACATATTCATCGATTAGATCGCCCAGTAAGTGGCGTTATACTGTTTGCAAAAGATCGTTCTGTGCTGAAAAATCTTAGCGAACAGTTTGCTGAACGAAGGGTAAAGAAATTATATCGCGCATTAACTTCGATGGCGCCATCACAAAAATCAGGAACATTGGAGCAATGGCATCGCAAGGAAAAGAAAAAAGCACGGCTCTATGAAAATGAGATAGCCTATGCGGAAAAAGCGAAATTGACCTATGAAGTTATAGAGACAGACACTAACAAATTTTTATGGACTATTGAACTACACACCGGCAAGTATCATCAGATACGTGCACAATTGGCACACATAGGTTGCCCGATTCTAGGCGATGAGTTGTATGGGGCATCCGAATCATACCAGCCCGGTTGCATTGCACTTCATGCGTATCAATTAGTATTTCATCATCCCATTACCGGTAAGGAAATGACCATTGAGTTGGCAAACTCGCTCATGGAATGATATGGTTGGTCATTCAATTTTGTACATTCGCAAATCAACTCTTTCTACCTATGAAGCGATACACCCCTTTCATTGTCATAGCCATCTTGTTTTGCAATTGTACAAAAACGAAACCTGTGGAACCCACGCAAACAGTCGACACGGTATCAGTTGTTAAAGAAGTGCCCATATCACAACCTCTGGTAAGTCACATCTATACCGCAGATCCTTCGGCTCATGTTTTCAACAATCGCATTTACATTTATCCTTCTCATGACATAGATGCAGGTGTGCCAGAGAATGACTTAGGCGATCATTTTGCGATGCGTGATTACCATGTTCTTTCTATGGCAAATGCTGAAGACTCGGTAACCGATCATGGTGTGGCATTGGATATAAAAGATATTCCCTGGGCTGGCCGGCAATTGTGGGCGCCTGATGCTGCTTACGCCAATGGGTTATATTATCTCTATTTTCCTGCTAAGGACAAGAGTGATGTATTTAGAATTGGTGTGGCTACCAGCAAAAATCCAGAAGGTCCATTCACGGCCGAGAAAGAATACATCAAAGGAAGTTACAGTATTGATCCTTGTGTTTTTAAAGACGATGACGGATCATATTACCTTTACTTTGGTGGTATCTGGGGTGGTCAATTACAGCGGTGGGATGGCAACCAATATCATGCAGATGCCACGGTTCGAAAGAATGATGAAATGGCCGTGCAACCGCGTTTAGCCAGGCTATCCAAAGACATGAAAAGTTTTGCGGAAGAAGTAAAAGAGATCAAACTTCAGGATGAGAATGGAGCTCCCTATACAGAAGCACAAAACGATAAACGATTTTTTGAGGCCGCCTGGGTTCATAAGTACAACGGCAAATACTACTTCACCTACTCTACTGGCGATACTCACCTGATCAATTATGCAATAGGCGATTCTCCCTACGGGCCTTTTACTTACAAAGGAGTTGTGCTACAACCCGTAAAGGGCTGGACTAATCATCATTCGATAGTTGAACTCAACCATAAGTGGTATTTATTTTACCATGATGTACAACTTTCCGGTATGACCCATCTTCGTAATATCAAAGTAACAGAATTGATTCATAACCCGGACGGCAGTATTCAGACTATTTCTCCATACCGTTAGAGGCAGTGGTATTCGTAAGGTCTCATTAATTCACCGCCTCAATGATAAAATCAGGATGCACATCACGTTTTGGTGCGGTTTCTTTTCCTTTAAACGAATTTTGGATTTCATCCAACACACTTATGCGCAGCGGCAGTATATGCTCATGGGGATGAAAGGTGGTGCCAGTAGGATAATCAACACCAGGCCGATCGGCCATTTCAATGTGGTTGCCCATCAGAAAAGATACCTTGTGCGTTTTACAAAAGGTACTTAAGCGATCAATGCTTTTTTTGAATGCTACCCAATCGCGCACATAAAGTCGTCCCGGGTAAACTGTATCGCCTGTTAAGAGCCACCGGGTTTGTGAATCATATATGGCTATGGAAATAAGATCATGTCCTGGTATTGGAATGATGGTAAGTTGTCGATTTCCAAGATTATAGATGACGGATTGATTAGGCCAGTCGTTGATATTAAAGAATTGAATATTTGATTCCATGGTTGGAGCCACCAATTCCACATTTTGCTTATTTACGAATTGAAAGTCATTGGCTTTATGGTCTCCATGTCCGTGACTATGAACTACTTTCAGCGGCACCGTTCTACCGAGGCTATTGCTTTTCTTGTCAAGTATTTCAGCAACCATATCATACAATGGAAATGACCCTTCGTCAGCTTTCGCTCCGGTATCTACAAGCAACGCAAACAGTTCTCCTATAAACAGGTATAGAAAAGGAGCTTCGTAGTTAAGGCATTTGTTTTGCCGGATGATGTAAGTGTTGCTGTCGTATTGAACAACTTGAGCGAAGGGATCTTTATTCAAGCGGCAATCTTCAGAGCCATGAATCCATTTTACCTTTTCCACATCCACCTGCGAAAAACAACTTGATATCGTAAACACACCAATGATAAGAATCAAAAATCTCATACAGAAAAAATTGCTACACTTCTATCCCTTAATCCTTTTCGGAGAGTGTCCATATGGGGCAATCGGTGTGATTCACAACATCCTCAGCCACACTGCCTCGCATCAGGTGATTGAGTCCTCTTCTGCCGTGTGTAGACATGGCAATAATCTTATTCTTGAATTTTGCTGAGAAATTGACAATGCCACTTTCCTCATCGATATCATTATAGATGTGAATAGAACAATTTTTTAACTGGTATTTCCTCGCAAATTCAATCAAACGATTCTCGGTATAATGATCAGGAGTAAAATTGGACGGCACATTGACATATAAAAGATGGAGCTTGGCCTTTAAAAAACGTTGGAGTAGTTGCACACCGGTTACAAACTCTTTCCTCACGTCAATCAGATTGGTTGGAAAAACAATGTTGGTCAGTGAGGAAGCATTCACAAATTTTTTGATGGCAATTACGGGTGCTTTCGAAGACCGGACAATTTTTTCTGTATTTGATCCAACCGTAAATTCTTTTATTCCACTGGAACCATGTGTTCCCATAACGACCAAATCGATTCTTTTTCTGTCACTGAATCTTCGAACGCCTTCCGCTACCGAACCATGTTCAATAGCGAAATGGATCCTCACTTTACCTCCCCATTTTTCTTTTACTTTTTCAAAATTTTTATGTGCCTTCAATTTCACCTGCTTAAGAAAGACATTTTCATAGGCATGAATGGGCACCAACATGGAACTATGTAGTGATGGGAGCTCGATCACATTGAGGAGAAAAACTTCGCCTTTGCTAACAGAAGCCACCTGACAGGCAAAATGAAAAGCCTGAACTGCAGTGCCCGAGAAATCACAAGGAACCAATATCTTCTTCATAAAATTAGATTTAGATAAAGTTAATCTTTAACCTACAATATGCCAATATTTTTAATGAAGGCCGCACTTTGTTATGGAGGCCAACTTTCGCTATTTCGCCACGTGGTCGAGTTTAGCCATGTTGATGATGGCGATCACATTATCGGTGATCTTAATAAGTCGTTCATCTTTAAAATCAGACAGTGTGCGGTTGAGCGATTCAGTGTCTGTGCCAATCAGATTGGCAATATCCTTTCTTCCGATTGCAATCGTATTCTCATGATTAGGTTTCACCTATTCGACCAATCGAAGTAACGCGGAAGCTACTCTTTGACGAACGGGCTGGTCGGTTCTCTGCGTCCTCCAGATTATTGGTAAGGAGGTGAGTGAATTTCATTGCCCTATCATTGCTTGAGTAAAGTAATGATAGAAAATCCTGGCGTGGTATGATCATTATTTCGGTTTCCTCCATGGCCACGGCATTTCCTGTAAACGGTCTGTCCTCCAACAAAGGAATATATCCGAGAAAACTTCCTGGCTGGTGAATTCCCGTGATGAGTTCTTTGCCGTCTTCGTTCATTCTAAATGTTTTTATTTCGCCTTCATTCACCGTATAAAGATCATTGGCCGCCCCTCGAGGTAAATAAAATCCTTTTTTCGACAATGGCGTGCATGTCTTTTCCCCAAAAGCTTTTCGGGATTATTTGCCTTTCTCGCATCATTGAAAAATTCCGAAACCTCCTTTAAATCGTTGTTAAATATTCTTTTCAACTTCTCGTTATTATTCAGTCTTACTTCAATCACTTTTAAAAGATCAAAAGCTTCAAATGGCTTGGTGATGTAATCATCGGTACAAAATTCATTCCCGTCCCGATTTCATTTTTATCCGCTTTGGCGTGGTGAGAAAAATAAAAGGAATAGAACTGGTATTGACCTGATCGCCATGGGTACGCCTGGGCGCAAAGGACTGGCTCACTTATTTATGGGTAGCGTTACGGAAGCGGTGGTCAACCATGTCGATTGCCCTATCTGGACCTACCTTATTCAAAAATAATCGTGCCTCTTCCTTTATAGAAGAGGCACACTAATTCCTAAGGATTTTGATTTATTCTGTTATCCGAGATAAGTTCTCAAGGCTTTGCTTCTTGAATTGAGTCTTAGTCTGCGTGTAGCTTTCTCTTTTATCTGCCGCACGCGCTCACGTGTAAGGTTATACTTCTCACCAATTTCTTCGAGTGTCATGGCTGTCTCGCCATTCAGGCCAAAATAATAGGCAATAACGTCCGATTCCCGCTGAGTGAGAGTGGCAAGAGCCCGTTGCACTTCCCTGCGCAACGAATCAATCATCAGTTCTGCATCCGGTGTAACATCATTTTCGTTTGTGAGTACATCCAGAAGGTTGTTCTCTTCACCATTCACAAAAGGTGCATCCATAGAAACATGGCGACCTGAAATCTTCATTGTATCGGTCACTTCTTCCTGGCTGATTTCCAACACCTCCGCCAATTCTTCAGCAGATGGTTCGCGTTGAAATTTCTGTTCAAGATCAGAAAAAGTCTTGGAGATTTTGTTCAGTGAACCTACCCTGTTTAAAGGAAGACGCACAATTCTAGACTGCTCAGCAAGCGCCTGCATGATGGACTGACGAATCCACCAAACGGCATAAGAGATAAACTTAAAACCACGGGTTTCATCAAAACGCTTGGCCGCCTTAATCAAACCAAGGTTGCCCTCGTTGATCAGGTCTCCTAATGTGAGGCCATTGTTTTGGTACTGTTTTGCAACTGAAACAACAAAACGAAGGTTGGCCTTTGTTAATTTCTCGAGCGCAATTTGATCTCCCTCGCGAATTCTTTTTGCCAGCTCTACTTCTACATCCGAAGTAATCAAATCCACTTTCCCGATTTCCTGTAAATATTTGTCCAGGGATTGACTTTCACGGTTTGTAATCTGCTTGCTGATCTTAAGTTGTCTCATTTTAAAAAATTAATGGTAGCTATTAAAATTTGAATTCTTGGACGCAGTAAAACCACTAAACGACCTACTCCGTCTGGTGTAAATGGCATTAAAAGAGGGGCTTGAAAGTAGTTTTGTGTATAAATATCCCACAAGATAACACTTTCTGGGGAATTTATTTTCGTTTATGCTGCCTATGCTCAACCGCTCCACCAAACAACCCATTTACAAAATCTCTACGGCAACACGGTAATTCACCCCACAGTTCCAGCAACATGAGATATAGTTGTTCTCATTTCAGTATTTTGCGAGAACTGAAACATTAACTGAAGTGGGATGGAAATTGATTTAGGAAAGGTGAGACAATCAAAAGTAAAGAAATTTGTATTGAAATATGGACTTGATAACTCATTGGGTTTCAAAAAAATGAAGGCCATTTGTTATAATCCGCTCGAAGAAGCTTCTTATCTCAGGCATCATCAAACCTACCTCATTAAGAATAATATTGAATCTGCCTGGAAGGCGTACACCACTATTCACCCCAGGGAAGCCTGGAATGGGGAGATGGTTAGTTTCGGACTTCAATATTCTAAAAATGACAATGCCATCAGCTATCTGGACGATCCCTCTTCAGGAATAGAAAAAGGGCAAATCATCATCCTGAACCTTCGATTGCTATGGGGTTTAATAAACATTGCCGTGGCTCACGAGGTAGCCGATATTAATCACCAGGATCGTGTTATTAAACTCTGTTATATGGAGGGTGGCGCATCGGAGGGTTCTCAATGGATTCGGCTTATTGAAACCAAAGAAGGATTCACGGAAGTATCGCACCTGACATTATATAAAAGCAAATCCACCTTTCGGGATAAAACATTATATCCCTCCTTACATACCAAGGCGATTAATGAATTTCATGTTAATGTGAAGAGAAAAGCAGAGCAGTTGAGCCGGTAAGCTCATCCAAATTGCTCCATGGCTTTTGCAGCACGCTTGTTGGCCATATTCTTTTTATAGTCAAACCATTTTTCTTCGTTGATCTTGCGCATGACGTTATCAGTAGTGCGCTGAACGGTGAGGTTCCAGATTCCGCCAAACATCATACTCCAATTATTGGCGATGGTTCTTACCGAAAGACCAAATCCTCCTTCCAGGTATTGAATGTGATGCCAATAGCCGCTTGGCATAAACAAAGTATCTCCATGTTCCAATATTGTACTCATTCCCTTTACGTAGTTGAGCGCAGGATAAGAATCATAATCGGGATGATCGACATCTACTGTAGAGTGTACATTAAAAGGTAAACGATACAACAATTCTGACTGATCAGGTGAAAACAGCAACACCTTCTTCCTCCCATGAAACTGAGTTAAAAAAACATTACTCATGTCTATATCCTGATGCATACGAACAACAGAGTTTGCAGGACCGAAAAACATAAAAGGGATTTTAACATAGCCTTTCACGATATTCGGATAACCAAAATCTTTTAATAACTCCGGTTTATACTTAAATACAGGAAAAAGAAAAAGACGAAGGTCCGTTGGTTCCCTTTCGATTAAGTCCAAGTACTCATCGAATCTCATTTTTGTAGTGGGCTCCTGCAGGGTTTTCGAAATATCTTCTTTGCGATTACCAAACAAACCCACTTCAATGCTTCCCATTGTTTGTCTGAAATATTCCATGGTCCACTTCGTATAGGCAGGATATTGTCTCCAAAGGCCTCTCAATACAACCGGCTTCTGAGCAATGTAAAACTCACGATAAAATTCTTCGCGGGTTAAGGTCGTTCCATCTACAACAGGAACCGGGGTTTGTACATCTAATGCCATAATTTATGCTCTTCCAGTTAAAAAAAATATGGACTCTTCTGTAGCTCGATAAGACAAAATTAAAAAAAACGTCAGCTATATAGGCAAGAATCTCAAACAATAATCACCGTTGCGATTATCTGGTACCTGCTTATACGGATTAAGAATTAATTATTGGATAAAAAATTGGAGTTTTGCCTGTATTAATGCATCCAAACGTGGTTGTCCGGCAATAAATTTTGAAATATTAATAGCCGCAGAAGTCTTTTCTCCAATCATTTTTCCAAAATCTAAGCGTAGAAATACGTAATAGGTTTTTTCCGAAAACGATTGAATGTAGGTAGCGTTCATACTGGCCCAACCCTTCCAGTCGGTAACTAACGCAACGGCTGGAACGGATACCAAAGGTTCTTGATCAATCCATCAATATCCGGATCACTTTGATCGGGCGCTCCGTCACCTCCTAAACTATTGGCTTCTTTAGTGGAGAAGCTGTATTTTATTTCTGGATAAAATGCCACAAATGGATTTGGTCTAAACGTGAAAATGACACCGGGCTTGTATACCCAGGTACCAGTACCTCTGCCCAGTTCGGATTGTCCTGTAGGTGCAGTCATTTCAAAATAGGTAGATACCCGCTGAAGACCAGAATTGTCAGACTTCTGCCAGGGCACAAACATATAACGCATCTTTAAATCACCAATGCCCGTAGTGTTTTCATATCCACCATAATTTGCAGCGAAAATATTATGGACAAGCGGCAATGAAAGACCGAAAAGATGTTTTTGATTCTGCAGACCATATTCATATCCCAAACGCACTGCGTAAAAGCGCGCCCCGCCCACAAAAAAGTAAGATTCAAGGTCTGTAGTTACCCGGCTTTTCATGGTAGCAGGATCAGACGCATCAAACTCACTGGCAGGTTCTGTCCTGATCTGCCCAACAGCCGTATAGGTACTGACTATCGCAATCAATAAAATGATAGTGGTGAGGTGTCTTTTTTTAAAGTTTCTATCTGGAGTTATCATCATTCATTAAAACGTTGTGCATTTAAAAAATGTATCGGCAAGTCCGTTTTTCCATTGGTAACAAGACTGGTCAATATCTCCCCCACTACAGAAGCAAACTTAAAACCATGGCCGCTAAAACCGGTGGCAATAGCAACCTGTTTACCATAACCTGGCAAAAAATCAATTACAAAATGCTCATCGGGTGTGTTCGTGTAAAGACATGTCTTTAACACATGGGTTGACTGATGACCAATAGGTAAATACTTGTTGATTGCTTCAACTAAACAATCCTCATCTTCTTTTTCTATTTGGCGATTCACTGAATCGGGATTTGAAACCTGGCCTGGATAATGAAGACCAATTTTCAATCCAATCGGACCACCAAATTTCCCCACCGGCAAAACCGGGAACCCATAATACATTCCGTTTAGTGTTTCATCGTCAATCATCCAGCACGGGAAATTTCCTATCTCAAAAGGTTTCCATTCTTGTGGATTCATCCAGGCGAGCGCTTGTCGAGTTACTTTCAGCCGATTTGAAAAACCAGGAATCATGCTACCGGCCCACGCCCCTGCGGTGATAATCAACTTGTTGCATGTGTAAGTTTCTTTCGTAGTGGTTACGGTGATGATCTCTCCTGTTCTTTCCCATGAGGTAGTTTTTTCTTTGGTATGAATATGAGCTCCATTGCGAATGGCCTGATCTACATAGAGTAAAATTGCTCTTTCAGGAGTTAAAAATCCGGCATCAGGCTCGAAGAGAATATCATAGTCTTGCGGGATTTGAAATTGAGGAAACCTTTGTCTCGCATCATAGGGTGAAAGTGACTCCACACTCACCTTGTATTTACTAGCTGATTCCCGAACTCCTTTAATAAGGGCTTCATCAGGCTTGCCCGCATACAAAAGTCCTGTAGGGAAATAAATCTGCGAGTCGGTGGCTGTCTCTATCTCTTTCCAATTTTCATAAGCTCGCTGCAACAGGGGCACATAGTCAGGGTGCTCAAAGTAAGCCTTGCGTATGATGCGGCTCTGTCCGGCATGTGATCCCTGATCATGTGGAATATCAAATTGCTCGAGACCCAATACACTATATCCTTGTTTGGAAAGGTAATAACAGGTTGCTGACCCCATTGAACCAACCCCTAAAACAATCACATCAAAGTTTCTTTTCATGCAAGGCCAATGTAGAAAAACTAAGCTAGATTTTAAAAACGATATTCGCCACCAGTTACTTTTCTCTAAAGTCTTTATCTTACGGCATCAACCAGAAAGATTATGAGTCAGTCAAGTTTTTATTTATACGACTTAAAAGTAGAAGTCATTGAAGGCGACAAGCCATTTGTCTGTAGTCACCAACTTGGGGATGCCTTTGAAGTGCGTGGCGAGAATCTTCATTTCAAAACCGAAAGACCATTTTCCCTTTATGCTTTGGCTGCATTACTTCCATTACTTACACCGAAGCAACGCCCATTAAATCAATATGATTGGATGGCCACAGATCACATCATAGCATGCCCTGATCCCAACTGTGGGGCACGGTTTAAAATCAGCAGAATCGGAAAGCGCGTCTACGACCGGTCTACCACCACGATTACTCCCCTTCCTGAACAAAACGACTGGATTGAAAAAGAATGAGCATCGAACGAAAAGAAATTGCGCCCGGCTTCAGTATTTCAAGAATCATTAAAGGTGGTTGGCAACTATCGCAAGGCCATAGTGAAGGCAATAAAGACTTTGCCGTGGAAGATATGTTCACCTTTGTTGATCAGGGTATTACCAGTTTCGATTGTGCCGATATTTATACAGGCGTTGAAGACCTGATCGGGCAATTTTTAGCGACACGAAAAAGAAGAATTGGCTCGATAAAAGATGTACAGGTGCTCACCAAGTTTGTTCCTGACTTAGACATACTTCCTCGCATTAACAAGGCGTATGTTGAGAAAGTGATTGACCGTTCTTTGCAGCGCCTGGGCGTTGAGCAATTGGATATGGTCCAATTCAGCTGGTGGTCCTATGCTATTCCCAAATGGATGGAGACCGCTCAATGGTTGAAAGAACTTCAGCAAGCCGGCAAGATCAACTTAATTTCGGGCACTAATTTTAATACCCAGGCAACCCGCGCCATGGTGGAATCCGGCATACCTATAACTACACTGCAGATCCAATACTCGTTGTTGGATAATCGCGCTGAAAAGGAATTAATCGCGTTGTGCAAAGAAAAAAATATCCATCTACTCTGTTATGGAACGGTAGCAGGAGGTTTTCTAAGCGAAGGATGGCTGGGTGCAAATGAACCAAAGCCACCGTATGAAACGCGGTCGATGGTGAAATATAAACTGATGATCCATGAGTTCGGAGGTTGGGAGTTGTTTCAATCATTGTTACAGACCCTTCATCACATTGCGATGAGGCATGGTGTGAGTATCACCAATATTGCAACTCGTTATATTATGGAACGCGATCAGGTAGGCGGAGTTATTATTGGGGCACGTGATGGCAAGCACATTAATGAAAACAAAAAACTATTTCAGTTTCATCTTATCGAAGAGGATTATCGCGCGATCGAAAAAATTATTTCACAAAGACAAGGACCTGTTGGAGATATCTTCGACATTGAACGTATTAAAGATGGCCCTCATGGAAGTATCATGCGCTACAATCTCAATCAGGTGGATGCATAAAATCAAATACATTATTCAATAATCCATCTCAATATTTAAATGGCTGAAACATCATCTAAAACCTGGTCATCCAATTATCTTTTTCTACTGGCTTCCATTGGCAGCACAGTCGGATTATCTAACATCTGGAAATTTACTTACCTCGCTGGCGAAAATGGTGGTGGTGCCTTTGTACTGATTTATCTTGTTTCATTGGTGGTCATGGGTGTTCCTATTCTCGCTGCCGAAATGCTCATTGGCAAACGAGGAGGTAAAAGTATGGTAGGCACATTTCAGGTTCTTCAAAACAAAGATCGCCTTCATGCCGCATGGAAATATTTTGGATGGATAGCGATGATCACCGTCTTTCTGATTTTAAGTTTCTACTGCGTAATAGCCGGGTGGACGCTGGATTATACAGTAACATCTTTTGCAGGATTACTCAATAACCTCAACGCAACAGAGGCATCTTCATTCTATCAAACATTATTGGATAGTCCGTTCAGGATGATGCTGGGCCAGGGTGTATTCGTAATTGCAACAATCTGGATTGTTGCTAAAGGTGTGAACGAAGGTGTTGAACGCTCAGTAAGCTGGATGATGCCAACCTTGTTTATTATTCTGCTTGCACTTGTCATGTATGGGATGATCTATGGAAATTTCCTGGAAACCATACACTTTTTATTCTCTCCGGATTTCTCCAAAATCACTCCTTCTGTTATTCTCGCAGCCTGTGGTCAGGCTTTTTTTTCATTGGGAATTGGTGTGGGTGTGATGCTGACCTACGGAGCGTACATGCCTCGTGGCACTAACGTTCTAAAGTCTGCTGTTATCATTGCATTCTCTGATGGTGCTGCTTCTATGTTGGCCGGACTAGCCATTTTTCCTATCGTATTTCAATATGGCCTTTCACCAGCAGAAGGCCCTGGCCTCATCTTCATCACCTTGCCAATTACTTTTGGTGAATTACCAGGCGGTGGCTTCATTGGAGCATTTTTCTTTCTCCTACTCTTCTTTGCTGCACTCACCTCATCCATTTCATTGCTGGAATCAATCATCTCGCACCTGGAAGAAGTGATCAATGCCAGCCGTATAAAAATAACCATCATTGCCGGGATTATTCTTTGGGTGATAGGCTTGGGAACCGTATTCTCATTTAACTATTGGTCAAATTTTACACCCCTCAGTTTTATTAAAGCATTTAAAGGAAAGACGATTTTCGGGTTGATCGACTATTTTGGTTCCAATCTGCTCATGCCCGTTGGTGGAATTCTGATGGCGATATTGGCAGGATGGATCTTGTCCCGTCAAGTAGTTTTTGAAGAGATGAATATGAAAAGTAACTGGCAATTTATGTTGTGGAGATTTCTGGTGAGGTTCATGGCCCCACTGATTGTGCTCGCCTTGTTTATTTACAACTTGTGAAACAGATCGTTTAATCATGAAATCGGAAATCAAATTTTTAGAAGGGCCACAATCCCGGTGGGAAGACTTTAAGTTTACTATCAAAGTGCTCATTGAGTTTATTCGTGGATTCCGTGCGTTACATTTTGTTGGTCCCTGTGTTACTGTTTTTGGCTCCGCTCGGTTTGACGAAAATCATGAATATTATAAGCTATCCAGAAAAGTGAGCGGTGAGATTGCCAAACTTGGTTTCACCATCATGACCGGTGGTGGCCCGGGGATTATGGAAGCAGCCAATCGCGGAGCAAAAGAGGTGGGTGGAAAATCGGTGGGTTGTAATATTGTATTACCCAAAGAGCAACATCCCAATCCTTATCTCGACAAATGGGTAAGCATTCGCTACTTTTTTGTACGCAAAACATTATTGATTAAATACTCCTATGCATTCATTGTATTCCCCGGTGGATTTGGAACATTAGATGAATACTTTGAAGCCCTGACATTAATTCAAACATCAAAGATTAAAGCATTTCCCGTAATTGTATTTTCGAAGGAATACCATCAGCAGTTACTGAAACATGTACAACAAATGAAAACCAGTGGAACCATTTCTGAGGCCGACTTTTCCCTCTTTTTGATCACCGATTCAGTAGAAGAAGCTATTGAGCACATTCGCTCCAGCATCGTTCGCTTTGGCCTTACCCCTGAGCAAAAACAAACGCCATTTAGCTGGCTTTTCGAAAGAGCATAAAATCTTCATCCATTTACGTCCATGTACAAAACTCAATTGTGTAGTTTTGTAGTGTTTTTGAATATACTGCATTCACATAGAAATTTCATTCATGCAATTCGATAATCCCACGCTCACTCCTGCCAAAAGCACCGAAGCATATTTTCAGGAGATCGCAAATAAAATAATCGGTCATGACTACACCTTTGAAGGACCGTCAGGAAGGAAAAAGCTAATCTATGCCGATTGGATTGCATCGGGAAGATTATACGCTCCTATTGAAGAAATATTAATCAACCAATTTGGACCATTGGTGGGCAACACACATTCTGAATCCAGTTTTTCCGGTGAGGCGATGACTATCGCTTATAAAATGGCACAGCAGATTATTAAAAAACATGTGAATGCCACCGATGAGGATGTGATTATTACACAAGGAAGCGGTATGACTGGCGCCATCGCTAAACTGCAACGCATTCTTGGCCTTCACATACCAGAGAAAGCAAAGCCTTATTATTCTCCACCCCCTTCAGAAAGACCAGTTGTCTTCCTTACTCATATGGAACATCACTCCAATCAAACTTCATGGCTGGAATGTGAAGTAGATGTGGTCGTAATTCCTCCCGGTGACGATCTATTGGTGGACCCAAAAAATCTTGAAACTGAACTGGTTAAATACGAGGATCGAAAATATAAAATCGGATCATTCACTGCGTGTTCGAATGTTACTGGCATCTTCACTCCTTATCATGAACTGGCCAAGATCATGCACCAACATGGGGGTTTATGCTTCGTTGATTTTGCAGCTTCCGCCCCATATGCCTCCATGAACATGCATCCTGAAAACCCTGATGAATCATTGGACGTCATTTTCTTCTCACCACATAAATTTCTCGGAGGGCCAGGAAGTACTGGTGTATTGATCTTCAATAAAAATTATACGCCAATCGTGTTCCGGATATGCCAGGTGGCGGCACGGTGGCATGGACAAATCCGTGGGGCGGACATCATTATTTTGAAGATATAGAAACACGCGAAGACGGTGGAACGCCTGCATTTATGCAAACCATACGAGCAGCACTGTCCGTGCGTCTCAAAGAGCAAATTGGAGTGAGCCAGATCGAACAGCGTGAAGCAGAACTTCTGGATATTGCGTTTTCAAGATTATCTACTATATCCGGACTCAACATTCTTGCTCCGCATCACAAAGAAAGATTGGGGGTGATTTCATTTTACGTGGACAATCTTCATTACAATTTTATCGTTAGGGTATTGAGCGATCATTTCGGTATTCAGGTACGCGGTGGATGCTCCTGTGCCGGAACATACGGACACTATTTATTGGAGGTAGACCAGGAGTACTCCAATAAAATTACCCGAAAGATTAATTCAGGCGACCTTTCAGAAAAACCAGGCTGGGTTCGCCTTTCATTGCATCCGGTAATGTCGAATGAAGAAGTTGATTACATCGTTGATTCAATAGAAGAAATTGCATTACATCCTGAACGATGGATGCAGCTATACAAGTATTCTTCACATACCAATGAATACCTTCCGGTTAAGGAAAATCATGATCTTAGAAATCAATTGAACAAATGGTTTAATCTTGAAGAGGAATAATTTTTAACCACCTGAAATATCATTACTAAACTAATTTCTGCTTAACACTTATCATGTAAATCATTCCTGATTGAGAAAGATATAACTAAGCAGCATAAAGTTTTTCATAATATTCCTCTAACATTCGCTTTACAGCAAACTGATCTTTCGTGCTGAGGATACTTTGTTTCATCATATCGGTCCACTTACTGCGGTTGTTATAGTAACACGGCATCACTTCATTAAGTAATACCTTGTACATAGCCTTCTGATCATGGGCATCTAGCTTGTCTTCTTTCTTGTTTTCATAGCCATCACCAATTTGCCATCCATTCACTCCATGGTTACATGCCTCTGGCCACCAGCCATCCAGAATGCTCAAATTCAAAACTCCATTCATGGCTGCTTTCATTCCAGAAGTTCCACTCGCCTCTTGAGGTCTGCGTGGGTTGTTCAGCCATACATCACTACCTCTTACCAACATGGACCCAATGGTCATATCATAATTTTCAAGAAACACTACCGAGTTTGGATATTCCCTGGTGAGTGTAACGATGTTTTCAACAATCTCTTTTCCACGATCATCCAATGGATGAGCTTTACCTGAAAAAATGATCTGCAACTTGCCGCTGCGGAATAAAGCATCAATCTTAGGTCGGTCGCTGAAGATAAAATCGCTCCGTTTGTAAGGCACTGCTCTCCTGGAGAATCCAATCAGTAATGAATCTTCTTTTAACTGAACACCTGTCCTGTCTTTGACAAAGGCGAGCAGCTTTCTTTTATTCTCCATGTGGGGTGTCCATAAATCAGCATTTTTCTCTGCGGCTGCTATCATCTGATTATCCACCCAGGTAGGCTTATGAATGGCATTTGTGATACCAACAATTTCAGCGCGATCTTTCACTTTACTCCACATCTTATTGGCTGTAACGGCATGCAATTGTGCAACCGCATTGCTCTTGCGGGAGAGATGAAGAGCACCTACCGTCATGTTAAATGGCGATCCTCCCAATTGCTTCAACTGCTTTTTACTGAAGCTCTCATTGTCGGCTCCCATATAAAGTAACCGATCAATGTAATGCGACTCATTACCTTGCACGACAGGTGTGTGTGTAGTGAATACTACTTCATTACGCGTGGCCGCAAATGCTTCATCGTATGATTTTCCAGCAGCTAGTTTTTCACGCATCAATTCGAAAGAAGCAAATAATGCATGGCCTTCATTGAAGTGATACACATCTGTTTTAATACCGAGGGCACGCAATGCCTTCACACCTCCGATGCCCAGCACCATTTCCTGCGCTATGCGTTCTTCGCCAAACCAACCATACAATTGTCCACATATCCAGGTGTCCTCGTTGCCGGGCACATCCGTGTCCAATAGATAGATAGGTGCATTTCCAAATTCATCGCATAGCCACACTTTACATTTCACCTCACGCTTACGAATAGTGACCGATACGGTTACGCCTGTATCTTTTAAAAAGTCGTACTTATAAATGGGATAGGTATCCAGCACTTTTCCTTTTTCAGTAATGCGCTGATCCGAGTAGCCCTGCTTCCACTTGAGACCGATACCTACCATAGGATAGCCATGATCCTTAGCTCCTTTGAGATAATCACCGGCCAGGATTCCTAATCCTCCGGCATACATTTTAAAGTCACTTTGCAAGGCATACTCCATGCAAAAGTATGCTACCCGTGGTAAGTTGGTTTTTTCCTGTGCCATGTGTGAGGGGTTATGGGTATTAATAATAATCTAAATATGTTACTTTTTTTTTGAATGAATAAGAGAAACTTCCACCCGGTCGCCTACCACAAACTTATCCTGTGTAGTAGCTACCCATATCGTAAGCTGCCGATAGGTTAATTTCAACTCATGGAGATACCCATAAAATCGCACCTCATCAATGTGAAACCGGTTAGTGGTCTTCTTCCTGAATATCCTGAAGCGTTCTGGCCTCACCAACAAATTTTTGCTTGATGGTTTCATCCCTAACGTCTTTTGCTGTCCAGGAGTAAGCACATTAAAAGTACCAAAGAGCCCTGCTACATATTCATTTACAGGCTGGCGGTAGATGTATTGTGGTGTGCCCTGCTGAATAATGGAACCTGCCTTTAAAACAATAATTTCGTCTGCCCATGATAGCGTATCGGCCGGATCATGTGAAACCAAAACACATGTGATCTTCAACTTCTTTCCAATGTCATCTATGACTTTCTTCAATATCCCTTCCAGTATGGTGTCGAGATTGGTGAAGGGTTCATCTAATAAAAGTAACGATGGCTGACCAATCAGCAGGCGGGCAATGGCAATGCGTTGCTTCTCACCACCGGAAAGCTGATCGGTCTTTCGATGGAGCAAATGATCTATCCGGCATACCGAAAAAATAGCGTTCGCCTCTTTTTCTGAAAGTGAATTTGCATACTCAAGCACCTGTTCTACCCGCAAGAACCTAGGTAGATCAAATTGTTGTGAGAGATAAGCGATCTGAGGATGACCAGCCACTAAATTTTCTGCCGGGCCTCTTATTCTTTCACCCTTCCAGAAAACTTCGCCCTCGTCTGCCTGTAATAGACCAGCGATTATTTTAAGGAGTGAGCTCTTTCCAGAGCCTGTTTCTCCGGCAATGACCAGGTGCCAAAATTGCTTTTGATGAAATGAAATATTGCCCAGGATAACCTGATTATCCGATCGCTTTGTTAATTGTGATACTTTTAAAAACTCCACGCGAAATTTGTTAAATCCAATGCGGTAAGATTAATAGGCTTCCATCTCTTTCCAAAGCAAATCGAATTGTTTGAGAAAAGATTTCACCACTCCTGCATCTTTGGTGAGCAATATATTTTCATGGTTGTAAAGAGCCGCACTCCTGGTCCAATTATAACTGCCGGTAATTAGCGTTTTTCCATCAGCCACCATAAACTTGTGATGCATATGATTTGCTGTCCGGTCCATCTTCACGGCAATGCCCTGCTTTGCCAGTCGCTCAATGTCTGAACCTTCATCGTGCGACTTATCATTATCCGTGATGATTTTAATATCTATTCCGCGCTTATGGGCAGTAACGATAGCTTCTGAAATAGGATCATCACTGATAGTGAAAACACAAATCTGTAATTGATTTACCGACATCTTAATCTGATTGATGATAGCATTGCGGCAGGTATCTCCCGGACTAAAATAAGTTTCTGATGTGGAAGTGGGTTGACTGACCATCGCACTTGTTGCATTTTTAATCCACTCCAGAATGAAACGATAATTCTCCGGTGTAACTTTTTCGTTTGCCAACTCATAAATTTTACTTCTTATAAAAGTCAGCTGATGATCATCAAGCTGACTATCGGCCATAATTGCTTTGAGTGACTTTCTCTCCGACTTTGAAAAGAAATCGTCTTCGATACTTTGCTTTAAATGGTCTACTATTTCGTCCATATTGGTGGTATAAAGCAAGTAATTTACGAAGGTATTCCCGAATAAAGTTTATGAAAAGGCGCATCCTGCTGAAACGAAAAAATAATATCTTTGCCCCCTTATTTTAAAAAGCAATGATTTCAGTAGACGCAGTAACGGTAGAATTCAACGGAGCAGCCCTCTTTAGCAACATCACCTTCAATATCAATGAAAATGACCGTATTGCCCTAATGGGTAAAAACGGAGCGGGAAAATCGACATTACTTAAAATTATAGCAGGCGCAAACAAGCCCACCCGCGGCAAAGTGTCAGGCCCAAAAGATGCCATCATCGCCTACCTTCCCCAGCATTTGCTAACGGAGGATGACAGTAATGTATTTGATGAGACTGCCAAGGCTTTCTCAAAAATCATGAATATGAAAAAGCAGATGGATGAATTCAACCATCAGCTTGAAACCCGCACGGATTATGAGTCGGATGAATACTCCAAAATCATTGAACAGGTGTCCGAACTCAGCGAGAAATATTATTCCATCGAAGAAATCAACTTTGATGCAGAGATTGAAAAAACACTGATGGGATTGGGCTTTGTACGAAGTGATTTTACGCGATCGACCAAAGAATTCAGTGGTGGTTGGCGAATGCGGATTGAACTCGCGAAAATTTTATTGCAAAAACCAGATTTGATTTTGTTGGATGAGCCGACTAACCATTTGGATATTGAATCGGTGCAGTGGCTGGAGGAATTTTTAAAGACCAGCGCCAAAGCGGTGATTGTAATCAGTCATGATAAAATGTTTGTTGACAATCTTACGAACCGAACCATTGAGGTAACGATGGGACGAATCTATGATTACAAAACAAACTACTCGCATTATCTTCAATTGCGAAAGGAAAGACGCGAGCAACAGCAAAAGCATTTTGACGATCAACAAAAAGAGATTGCCGATATTCAACAGTTCATTGATCGTTTCAAAGGCACGTATTCAAAAACGCTGCAGGTACAATCTCGGGTGAAAATGCTGGAGAAGTTTGAGATCGTGCAGGTGGATGAAATGGATACTTCCGCGTTAAACCTGAAGTTCCCTCCTGCCCCACGCTCTGGAAATTATCCGGTGATTATAGAAGGCCTCACCAAGAAGTATGGCGACAATGTTGTATTTAATGAAGCCTCTCTCACTATTGCCCGTGGTGAGAAGGTAGCCTTTGTTGGAAAGAATGGCGAAGGAAAATCCACGATGATTAAAGCCATCATGGGTGAGATTGACTACGAGGGAAAAATGCAATTGGGTCATAACTCCATGATTGGATACTTTGCACAGAATGAAGCCTCGAGGTTGGACGAAACGTTAACCGTTTTTGATACCATTGACCAGGTGGCGCAAGGAGACATCCGCATGAAAATCAAAGACATGCTGGGTGCCTTCATGTTCAGTGGCGATAACATCGACAAAAAAGTGAAAGTACTTTCAGGCGGTGAAAAAACACGACTTGCTATGCTGAAACTATTATTGCAACCCGTGAATCTTTTAATCCTCGATGAACCTACCAACCATCTTGATATCAAAACCAAAGATATTTTGAAGGATGCACTATTGGCATTTGATGGGACGTTGATATTGGTATCTCACGACCGTGATTTTCTGGATGGACTTGCAAAAAAGGTTTTTGAATTCGGGAACAAGCGTGTTCGTGAGCACTTCGAAGATATCAATGGGTTCCTGCGCAATAAGAAGTTGGAAAACCTGAAGGAAATTGAACGGACGGTGAAAGCCTGATTGCCGGACAGGAGTTCATCATCCAGGACATTGGTATATAATTACGTCCAACTTTTCTTACATTGGGTGATGAAATTGAGTTATTATGTATGCTGTGTTTTAATTCTGGCAAGCTCTTGTATGGATAAAATCATTCGATATGAATATGCTGATGGCAGTGCCAATCTATATCTGCTGACGGAGACAGAATTAAAGTATTTGCCGGTAACTCCAGAAGAAAGCTCCACAGGCCAATATAGCGGTGGTGAACCTAAAACGGTTTCAATAACACCGGTTGAATTTAATGAAATGAAAAGCTTGTTTGATAATGCCCTTGAGAATACCTCTATTCACATTCCCGATCGTATGAAAACAAGTGGAATGATCAGCTTGACCGGTTCTGATAAGAAGCAATGCATTATCAAGCCTTACTGCACCGAAATGAAAGACATCGAAGCAAAGCTGAAAGGATTACTATCTAAATAGTCCTGGCTTGCTTCTAGCATTCCACAATCCACACTCATCAAACTACCGAACACAAAAGAAATACTTCAATATGAACACGCACAGCTCAGTCATGAGCACTTGTGCATGACCAGGAGTTTATGGTAGGTGAAATGATGAAGCTAAAGGCTGGTCACATTCGTCACCAATCAATAGTTATCCGCTGAATTCAGTAAGTTGAAGTAATTAGTATAGTTGATTCAATAGCTATCGTATTTTAGCCCACACGTCACTCACAAAGATTACCTATCCGTTTCACTTTACTACCAGGCAAACAATCAGATTTTCTTTTTGTACTTGTAGATTGTGCCAGGCTTTACACTGTTGGCCCTGGAATACGTAGGGCAAGAATGCGAACCACATGAAGTCACGGTAATCATGGCTACCAGACAGAAAATAACAATTTTAGTTTTCATAATGTAATATGTAAGATGTTTAGTAATGAATAGATTAATAAGTAGCCAACGGTGATGGTTACAAAAATTTTAAAGCGTTTTAAATACCAGGATGCGATTCTCATAATTATATTCTGTTTGTTGTTTAATTGATATGACAAATGTATTACCGTCTTTATCGGCAGCATATCGTTTTAATAGGTAGAACAGGGTAGAATAATTACCTAAAGAAATCTAGGTATTTATGCGGATGCTGTGTTAAAAGAGTCACTTATGAAGCAAGAAAAGCCAACGTCAAGAATTATCTCTGATAGGTAGCGGTAAGTTTGAAAAATAAATCGGGTCCGTTTTGACCGTAGCAATGAATATCAAGTACATCATTAGCCCATTTATACTTGAGATGAATATCTATCTCTGGCGTTTCGTTTGGGTTCAACACTTTAACAAATTTGCACTGGGGTATTGATATTAATTTCAATTTTCCTCCCAGTTGATTCTCTAATAGTTCATGTACTATTTGCACTTGAATCACCCCAGGGGTCACCGGGTATCCTGGAAAATGGCCAGCATAAATGATATGTTCTGGATTAAATTTAATAGTGGTGGTAAATCCTTCTCCCAAAAGTGAATAGGTAACAATGCTAAAAAAATCGTCAAGTAATTTCAACTTACTATTTTTATTGTTCGAGCAATATCAATCCAAGATTTTCCGGAACGAGGTTATTGCATATCAGTACAGAGTCAACTTTATCTCCAAATAACGGATGATTCTTTTGTGACAGAATATCAACACCATAGCCCATGGCAAACGATGAGTTAGTAAACCAGGTACCCGATATACTTTGATAATCAACTAATTTTTCTGGTTCAAATATCAATTTAAGTTCCTCCAGTGTTCTTTGGTTACTGTTCGAATATAATAACAAATCAATATCACCGGGAGAGCGATTATTGGATCTCATAAATTCAATAATAAAAGGTGATATCTCCGATATTAGTCCATAACTACCAACATCAACTAGCTGTACAGCGGAAATGTCATTACTTTTAGTTGACAATATGAAAAAAGATGCACCGCAGGCATGATTTATAGAGCTTAAGTTTAATCTCACATTCATGTTATACATTGCCTCTTCCAGTTCATCGGAAGCCCCTACTAGTATGCTGCTAAAACCGTCATTTTCACACAACATTGCATCCATTAAAGCTTGTTCAAAGGATAAACTGTTTTGTGTGTGGGTAATATTATAACCATGATTTTTTAAGTGAAGGGATAACTGCCCGGCAATAGTATTGTGTGTTGACAATATAAATGGTGTCGGAGAAATGAGTCCTCCATTGGATGTGAATATTTTATCCAGGAAATTTCTGGAATGACCAGGACAACCCATGCTTGTTCCTACTATAATTGCATCCAGTTCTTCCAACCCAACTTGTCCCAAACAATCCATAGTGCAGGCGATACTCATCTTTAAAACTTCGCTCATGCGCCTTCTTTCCATGGCGGGAATGATATCGGTGTAATCTGGAGTTATAAGTTGCGAGGGGCTTTTCAGTTCCAATAGCTTCGAGGAGTATCCTCTGTTTCGGAAGGTGGGTTGATGAGAAATGGTTGACGAAGCTATAATATGCATCCTAATCAACTTTACTAAAAATCAAACAAGTGCAGTTTCCACCAAAGCCAAAAGAGTTAGAAAGTACATGTTTAACAGATACATCAGATTTGAATATTGTTTCCGGTATAAGTCCGGTTTCAGACATTGGAACAGTAAAATTTAAATTTGGGAGGGTAGCCTGAGATTGAATCGATAGCACACAATAAACTGCTTCAATAGCCCCCGCTGCTGCCAGCGTATGCCCGGTAAATCCTTTCGTGGAACTAAAGGCTGGCACCTGTTCACCAAAAACATTCTTCAATGCAATTGACTCCGATAAATCATTATTGCCAGTACCTGTTCCATGTGCATTTATGTAGTCTATCTTTTCTGGAATCAATTGTGCTTTTGATAATGCGTTGATCATCGCCAAATAAGCACCTTTGCCATCAACCGAAGTGGCTGTTTGATGAAATGCGTCCGCGGAGTTATTCCATCCAGACAACGTGCACAATGGTTTGCTTTCAGTCATAGAAATACTGTGCTCGCTCTCAAGCACGAGGAACGCAGCTCCTTCACCAAGATTTAATCCCTTTCTGGCATTGTCGAATGGTTTGCATAATGCAGGGTCATAGATATTCAATGAACTGAATCCTTTCATATCAAATAGCGCCAAAGGATCTGAGCCCCCAACAACTACCCTGTCAAGTCTATTTCCGTTCATGAGGCGTGCGCCCATCATAATAGCATTCGCACCTGAAGAACAAGCTGTTGAAATCGTGCCTATATACCCCGATATGCCTAGTGCCTCAGCAATCCACTCTGTCGTCCTACCATTATCATGAGTCATCCTATCAAAGGAGGTGGATTCTTTGTTATTGCGCAATTCGAAATAATATTTCTCCATGCGATCCATCCCGCCAACTGATGTTGCACTTAATAATCCTGTGCGAATATCAGGGTGGCTAACTTGTTTTCCCCAGGCCTCTTTAGCAGCCTGCAGTCCCAGCAATGAAGTGCGAGAATAATCCTTAGCAGGCAGGTTAAGCTGTTGAACGATTTCATCATTAGTGAATCTAACTTCCCCGATCATTAAATTAAACTCGGATGATCTCCTGATTCCGGTGACCTCGGCTTTCAACCCACAAAGGTTTTCGTCTACATTACAGCCGATTGCACTTACTACACCAATTCCTGTAACATATATTTTCATTGGACTTTGGCTTGCTCCTCCTGTATGTATTCAGCCATTGTATTAATTGATTGCAATACCTTTCTTCCCACGTTTTCATCCGGAATTCTGACGCCATGATATTTTTCCATTAGCACTACTAATTCGAGTGCATCAATAGAATCAAGCTTTAACCCCTCAACAAATAATGGAGCCTCATCCTGGATATCATCCGGTGTAATATCCTCCAGATTCAATTCTTCAATGATTTGTTTTTTTAGCTCGTATTTCAAATCCTCCATACCAACAATGAATCAAGTAATTAATTTATTCACATTCTTTTTGGAGTTGGACGCAACAAGTTTAATCTCACATTCCATCAATTTTTCTCCATTAACAAAATTCTCCGCCTTTAGTAAAAACATTCCACCAAGACTTGCTTTAGGCTTCACCATAGTGTGAATCGTGTCATAGACTTTAGGTAAGCCATAAACTTTCAACTTTGAAATACCACCAATAAACCCTTCAACAACAGGTTTGTCAACATTTCCACCGTTAATAAAAAACAATCCTGCTGCGCTGGTTTGGGCAATATTTTCAATGAGTGCAAACTCTCTCAGCGTTCCTTCTTCAAGAAAGATATTTTCGGGTAAAATCTTGAAATCAGATTCAATTTTATCGGGAGTAGCTGAAAGAAGATTATCAATCATGACGAATGGGGCACGCTGTGGAATGAACGATTCTATATCCTCTTTGGTGATCTTCATCACGAATAAAGTCCTCCGTTAACATTAATTACTTCACCGGTTATATACGATGACCTCTCAGAAGCAAGAAAGCTAACTACATGAGCAATTTCGTGGGGCTCGCCAAATCTACCCATGGGGATTACCTTTTTATATTTTTCCATTCCATTGCCACTCGTCATATCCGTGTTAATAATACCAGGTGCGACAGCATTTACCGTGATATTCATTCCGGCTACTTCATGCGCCAGCGCCTTTGTTGCTCCAATTACTCCTGCCTTTGCAGCCGCATAGTTGGTTTGTCCAGGCACACCAGCCAGGCATGAAACTGAAGCCATATTGATGATGCGTCCCATTTTTTTTAACAGCATTTGTCGTATGACCTGCTGAGTTACGTTATACATGCCCTTCAAAGAGACAGCTATTACGTCATCCCAATTTTTTTCAGACATCCACATGAATAAACCGTCTCTGATTATCCCAGCATTATTCACCAATACACCAATGAATTTTTCCGGATTGGATTTTTGCCACAAAGAAATCGCTTCATCCACTTCCGCCTTGTTCTGAACACTGAATGGTAATAGTTCTCCACTCCCACCTTCACTTTGCAATGTATCAAGTGTCTCCTTAGCCACATCCGCATCAGAGGAGTAGTTAATTAAAATGTGAAATCCATGATCCCTGGAGAGTTGTAATGCAATGGCTCTTCCGATGCCTTTGGAACCGCCTGTAACTAAAGCACACTTCACAATTTTGGTTGTTTTGCTTCTTGTTCTCTAGCCAGCTTTCGCTTCTTGCCTACACTTTCTATTCCCTTTATAGATATTATCAGGAGAGCAATACCGCCAACAACGGCAGCTATTCCTGCACCTACTGAAGATGCCGCGCCTGTAATTCCTCCAACAATAAGACAAAGACCGGCACAAGCCAATATACTAAGAAAGAAGATGGCTAAAAATGCAGCAAGACCTGACATACCTGCTTTAGCAGGTATGTCTTGAAGAATTTTGGATTTCGATGCTACCTGTAAATCGGGGTGGATATCATTAGTATTATCGGTATAAAAAAGGTCTTTATCGAATGCATTGACGGTACGAGCTATTGATGTGTTGGGATAATCACGCTCTATTCTATTTCCAAATCCCACCATCATCATCAGTGAGGATATGGCAATACTTAAAAATGCCAGTCGTTGACGATTAACTTGTTTCGGCATCGCTATCATGTCCTGCCTTGGCTTGAAAGGTGCCGCTAAGAACCCAATAGCTGTTGCCGCACCGAACGTATATAACATTGTATCGGAAGTATCATATCCCATCTGATACAAGTTATGCCCGTTCATTGCACCCAACCCCAAAAGTGGCAGTTGTATCCCCGCAATGATTCCTTGCGTTTTCTTTGGATTGGCCTTCGCCCAACGTGTAATTCTTGTTACGCGAGGACGCATCAGGCGTGTTAATCCCATTACAGCAAGTCCCATCACAGAAGCCACTGCATAGAGTAAGCTATCACCAATTTTCCGCTGTTTTGGCTTTTCAATGGTTGATAAATCGTCTGCCTGATACTTTTCCGTTCTGGCGTCTTTCGCTTGTTCCTTAATCACTCTGTTTATTCTACCAGGATGCAGTTTAGGTTGTTTAAGTAATCGCACCTCTCTTTGCATAGGGGATTTCAGTGTATCCACCAATTCATGCGCGCAATTGTTCGCATAATTATCTCCGACTGAGGTGATGTTCGATTCGATTTTCTTAGGTGGTGCTTCTGAAGGGTGATCTATTTTGGTGACATACCCATAATGACTGAAAACGTATAGTTGTTTCTTCTGAACTGCACAGGAATTGAGTAGTAGAATAATAACGAAAAGTGCAAAGCGTTTTCTCATGCCTTAAGAAAGTTAATGTTAACCAACTCAATATTCATCACTGATTATATTTTTCAGCCAAATTCTGTCTCAAGTTCCTCTATCCAGTTGAAATTGAGACTGCCAGAATTACTGTTGATCTTTTTCATTAAATCAGTTTCAGCTAGTATAACCTCCAGGAGTGACTTGCTACACAGCACTGAACAGGCTAAACCAATATTCTCAGTAACACTTTCAGCTACATTGCGACATAAAGCTGCCATCGCTAATCCTGTAGAAAGTTGTCTTTTGAAACCAGCCGAGTGAATTGATAGTAGTTCCAGATTACTTTTCTCATTTCCACCCACATAGCCGCAAGCGATTCCAACTCCACGCCACAAATCACGCTGTCTGGTTAATGGGAAAGATTGTATCAATTGAACAAGTTCTTTTACGTCTCCTTTCGCAATGTACCACAAACGCCTGCCAAGGCCCTGGTCAAATCCATGTGTTTGCTCCTCACTAATGAATTCTGGAACCACCTTGTTTTTAACAGTTCTCCGACCTTTATAAAGACCATAGTAATACCCCATGCCATCAAAAACCATCCAGGGCATAAGGAGATCTAATGATTTTAAATATGGAGTTGGTGCAACATCGGTCTTTCCAAATGCCCAGCCTAATCCAACTTCCATATGAGCAGAGTGTCTTTCTTTAGAAAATGAATAAAACTTTTTCCATTCCTTAAATTGGTCACCATGTGCCACCGCTTTCAGACCTATCTCCATGGAAGCACTTTCATACGCTACCGAACGAAATTCGGAAGGCTCTGCATTCAAAAACGAAATGACCTCATGCATTTCATGATTCTCTTGCATATAATTCTGAACCTTCATGAATACACCTTGAATGTATTCCATCTGCTTTTCAATTCGATTGTACATATTCATTCCGCTTGGTTTCTAATGAACCCAACCAAAACATGGCAATATCAGCTTTGATTGAGTCCACTATATTTAATGCACTTTGATTATGGGATTTTTTCAGAAGTTCTTCCTTACCATCATCAAGTCGCATCGCATAGGGATCAATCCTCAAATCCTCTGGAGTATCGTTTATTTGTACACTAACCTTACGAAAGATTTCGGCCGCAATCTGTTCAAGGATTTCCAAATTGGCACTCACCTTATGAATTACTTCCTCCTGACTATGTCGTACAGAAAGTTCCAGTTGAAATTGATGAAGGCATTTTAAATCAAAGACATTAAAATACTGGTTATCAAACGCAGGCACTTCATAGTCGCTCCAGGCCCGGAACAACTCCTGCATTCTTTCATTCAGTGTGGCAAACCTCCTTCCAATGCCATCGGTAGAGGATGAGAATTGCTTTAAAATTTTAATATTGGTATAGCCACCGTTCATGAACATCACAGTTGGTATAGCCCAGTAAGATGCCCAATCCCAAATAATTTTCATCAGCATAACCTGGGTTTTGCCGAAGACACTGTACATGTTTTTATAAAGATTAATCCAGCCTTTGATGAGTTCACGGTGAGTAAGGTCATAGATCATCGTTCGCATTTTAATGTTTTCACCACTTAAATCACGGCAGATCAGATCGGTGATCCACGTATTGCCCAAGGCAATAAAATCTGTTCCTGGTGAATAGAAGGGATCCAGAAAGGCACCCGCTTCTCCGGTGAGGGCCCATCGGTCTGAGGAATAAAATTGCTTTGAGTCATAAGCGAAATTCTTCATCACTTTAAAATCCATCACCTTATCGTGATACAACCCAAGCATTCTGGCAGCAAGTGGCTCAAATTCCTTAAACCATTGCATTGCTTTTTCATACGTATTGAACTTGTTGAAATCATGATAGCGGGGGTCAGCTACAATACCAATGCTCGTGCATCCTGAAACCAAAGGAATGATCCAAACCCAATAGCCCATACCCATAAGGTGATTGGTTGCCAAACGCCTTCTCCCCGGATCTACTTGATTCCGCCAGGTTATATCATCCGACCAATCATCAATATCAATGGCGTGCTCGATCCTGAACCAGGCAGAATTAATGTTGTGATCTAACTCCTTTGCTAATCCTAGCTTCCTTTTTAAAAAGCTGCTTCTTCCCGTAGAGTCAACAACCCACGTGGCTTCTACGTCTTGTTCATCACCATCTTTTTCATATCTTATCTTATGGCCCGTTCCTGATCGTTCGACATCAAGTACTCTTGCTCCTAATTGAACAGTGACTCCTTTATTACGCAATTTATTCGAAAGATCATTTTCTAAAATGCCCCTGTCAATTTGGTGTGTTGGATACGGAGTTGAAATTCGTGACCCCACCTCCACCCGTCTCGCAATATCATCACCGTGTTCAGGGCTAAAGAAAAAACGGAATCCGTATTTTGGCAGTTGGTGTTCAGTCAGATATTCTTTGAGATCAAGCACATCTCGTAAATAAGACGCTCCTAATTCGCTGGTTGATTCACCCACTTTATGCGTGGCAAAAGGCGCTTCCTTCTGTCTTTTTTCCAGCAAGAGAATGGCTGTGGCTGACCTGGATTGCTTCAACTGAAGGGCGAGCGTCAGGCCTGCTAATCCGCCACCGAGTATTATAACATCGTATCGATTAGAAACTTCCATTTAAATCTTAGTTGTTTCAATGAATAGCAGATATATCTGAGGTCGAATAAACTAAGTTAAGTTAATTTTAGGGTGATATATACCAGAGGTTTGATTTAATTTCACAGTTGTGCGGATTAATTATTAAAGATATGGCAAGCAGTAGGCCGAAACCCCTGAGAAAGTAGGTGTAAAATGCCTGACAGGAGGAATTATATTGGCCCGTTATTAAGCGCTTGATCAATTAGTAACTCCACTACTCGTCACCTTAGTGATTGATTAAATTACCGCTGGTATATATATGCTACTTATAATTTATTTGCTTTCCGCACCGCAGCCACCTCATCGGGTTTAACCGCCTCCGCTGAATTTCCAAATGTGCCGCGTATATATGAAAGCACATCTGCAATCTGCTGATCATTCAGAAAGGCATGTGATGGCATAGCGTTGTTATAGGTTTCTCCATTGATGACCATCGGCTCGCTCAGGCCATTCAGGAGAATCTTGATCAGTTGTGGTTTTTCACTGGTGACCAGACTGACACCAGCAAGCGGTGGATTCATCCCAGGCGCTCCCTTACCATTATTCATATGACATTGAACGCAGAATTTGTCATAGACCTGCTTGCCCGCCAGCAACTCTGCTGGCACCGGTTCTGGATTCTCCAACGCAATAGGTTGGTACAATCTCTTATCGACAGCCGTTGGCATTGCCTCAGGGTAGTAAAGAATTCTCCAGATACGTCCATGTTGAGAATCGGAAATGTAAAGTGATCCATCGGGGCCTTCTGCCAAACCGCAGGGACGGAAGAATGCATTGCCAGGGTTAGTAATTGCTGGCTGACCCGTAAAGCCATCCGCAAACACCTCCCACTGACCAGAGGGCTTGCCATCTTTCATAGGGACAAATACAACTTTATAACCCTGCTGTTCATGACTTAGTCGGTTCCAACTTCCATGAAATGCAATGAAAGCACCGTGCTTATATTTTTCAGGAAACAGATCACCTTTGTAAATCAGAATATCATTGGGCGCCCAGTGTCCAGGAAACCCCAGCAGAGGATCTTTCGCCTTCTCACAACGATCTGCTTTTGATCCATCGCCACCATATTCGGGGTTCATTAGCTTCTTTCCCTGAATGTGATCGTAGTAACAATAGGGCCAGCCCATATCATCACCCTCTTCGAGGTCAAAGAATATTTCGGAAGGCAATTCAAGATTTTGTTCTTCGGTATATAAAGCGGGCCAGTAACGATGCAAGTCATCACGACCATGCTGCATAGCATATAAACGATCTACCTCCGTGTTCCAGGTAAGCGCTACGGCATTGCGAATACCGGTAGCATACCGATGAGCAAGGTCTTGCTTTTGATTCAGTGTGTTATCATCAAACTTCCAGATACCCGCACGGGTCTCCAGTTCCTTACAGGGATCATCGCCACGTGAATTAGGTGAACGCAGTTCTATTTCACAATCGTTGCTGAGAGAACCAACATTAACATAGAGTCCACCCTTACTATCAAAGGTGAATGGTTTTTCCATATGTCCATTACCATCTACCAGATTCACGATGGTATCCAGTTCATCAGCAGGTAACAATTCGCCCTCGGTCATTTTAGAACGATACACATGTGTGCGGTCTGAATAATAGAGATACCCGTTGTGGAGTTCAATGCCAGTACCATTTATGGTGGAGTAACCTTTCATGATATCCGCCCTGCCATCACCGGTAGTGTCGCGCAAGGCTACTATTCCTTTTCCTTCGCCATTGAGTGCCCTCAGATGAAGGTAAATATCGCCATTGCTATTGATGGCCATGTGCCTTCCCCTACCTAATGTATCCACCACCACCACGGCACCAAACTTTTCCGGAAGGGTAATGCCGCCATTGTTGAGGTCTGGTACAAGTGTCTGCTTTTTTGATTGTTTACAGGCAGTAATCAATAGTATTGACATTACAATGAAAAAGGATTTTCGCAGCATATTGTATGGTATAAGTAGTACTAAGTTAAATAAACTTTTTCAGTCTGGCCGATGGTGCCAACACCTCAACACGGTGCTCTCCTCAGGTCTACATGGTGCTCTCATCACTGCAACTATGAAATGTTTTCATAGCTGTTGTGCTGCGGCTTCCAGAGGATACCGGCTCTCGTGCCTCGACCGGTATGACAGCGTTAAAGAAAGTGTGCATACTCCCAATCATGATGACATACTGTAATAGAATGCTCACCCTCCTATGAAAATGTCATACCGGCCAAGCAGGATAATGGTTGGTTGAAACCGCAAGTGCATAAATATTGATTGAACAAAATTCATAGGTTTGGCGCGAGCCGGTATCCCAATAAGAGCTACATATATAAACTATGAAATGCTTTTCATAGCCACTCTTCAGCTACTTTCACGGGATCGCGGGTCTCGTGCCTCGCCCGCGATGACATTTTGAAGTAGGTTGTGCAGGCTTCAAATGTTGCCAACAAAACCTCATATGAAATTGTCATAAACCAGGATTGAATTATTTGGCCTTCTCGATATTCACCTTCATTCCATCCACTGGTTGGTCGGAGTAAATGATGGCTTCTGACGAATACATCGTATGTTCTTTGGAAGGATTTAAAATCTTTAGCCTAACCGTATGCTTTCCTTTTGGAATCTGATACTTCCAGGCAAACTCATGGCGCCTTTTAGTGAAGTTTACAGGGAGCTGTGGCTTTTCAATCAGCGCATTGTCGAGATACAATTCGGTGTTGTAAACATAGTCGCTGGTGTTGGCCCAGGGTGAGGCATTGCCTTTCAACACAAAGCCGATGCCTTCAAATTCGAAATTGATTTCATCTTTTTCCTCCGACCAAGTAACGGGTATTTTATTAATCGGGTAATGACCTTCAAAACTTTTCTCAAACTTAACAGCAGCAGGTATTTGCAGGGGAAGTGTCACTTGGTCACCATCTATTTTACCTCCTTGATTTTCAATGTTTTGCAACGCATGTTTGAAACCAATATTATAAACATCGTTCAGTGAAATGGTCGTATACTTAAAGTCGATATCTTCTGCCTCTTTCAATCCCATCTTCCAATAGGCTGGGATATTCTTATAACCAATAATAGTTCCCAATATCCCTCCTGCTGAGGAAGGATTGCAGTCTGCATCTTGTCCGGTACGGGTAGCAATTTCCAGCGTCTTGGTAAAATCACCTTCGCCATACAGCAGACCCATTACCACATAGGCGGCATTGACTTTTGCATCGATATTGAAGGGATGAAATATGCCATCCGGGCAACCTATGTCACTCGCCCATTTCTTCTCCACCTCCAGCCAGGTCTGTTTCCAATCAGCAGGATATTGTTTGTGCCATTGAATCACATCATGAATACACTGATAGAATTCGCTTTGGGCAGGAATGGTTTTCAGTCCCTCTTCCACGATGAAAGGAATGTTATTGGATGTAAATGCCAGCGCATACAACGCACCCACATACACACCTCCATACCAACCATCACCATAATTCATAATGTGACCAATCTTATCACCGATCTCCGCAGCGGTATTCGGCATACCGGGGCTCATTAACCCGGCAAAGTCTGCTTCAATCTGGTAGTCGATACAATCGGCATGGGGATTATTCAACCAATGACCCGAAGCCGGTGCACCAATTCCATTGAGAATATTATAACGACCAGCCTGGTTGGCATGCCACAAGGCGTATCCTGCTTTTGCATAGGCATTGGAGAAGGAATCAACAGGAGCATTCAATCCATATTTTTCAAAAACATCTACGAAAGTGAGATCCATGTAGAGATCATCATACAACCCTGGAGTATTTTCCATCGTCTTCTTCAGGTATCCATCATACCATAGCAATGGTTGATAGTCGCCAATAAATGCACCCTGAAATCTGAATTCGTATGGCCCACCAAACGTTACACCAATAGTCTGGCCAGCCCATCCGCCCATGATTTTGTCTTTCAATTGTTCCTTGGAAAGCGTAACAGCTGTCGTATTGGTTTCCGGGGTGGATTGCTTACCACACGAGGTGGCGATCAATAAGCAAATCGGTAAAAATAGAGTCGGTCTCATAACGGGCTAAGTGCTTGATGAATTTGGTTGAATCCCTAAGGTAATGATTATGCCATAATCAAATATGGCCTTTTCCGTCTTTTTAAGTGGGGCAGTATTTGATTACCCATCAAATAACTGATTATGTGATCTATATAATGATGAAAGTCATAGTAAAATCCAGACCTACGGGGTTAAATTTAAACTCCCGATTCTAATCCTTGATTAGCGGTGAAATTAAATATCTTCAACATGAAAAAATTGCTACTCTCCCTCCTGTTAGGATTTGCCATTTCTAGCTTATCGCTAGCACAAAATACCTGCAATGCTCCCGTGATCACAGCAGTAAGCGGAGCAGGTACATATTGCCCTGGTTCGGAAGCCACCCTTACGCTTACTGGTACGTTGAATGATGCCACAACCTGGAACTGGTATACTGCAAGCTGTGGCGGTCAGTCGGTGGGAACAGGTACTTCCATAAAAGTGAAGGTTGATAAAACCACTACTTACTATGTTCGGGGAACCGGAGGGTGTGTTGGAGCCACCGCCACGTGTACAACCGTGGTAGTAAAGTATGATGATGTTGGCCCTGTTGTGAGCGGTTGCCCGGCAGATATGGTGGTCCCAAATACTACAGGACAATGCGGAGCCATCGTAAACTTTGACCTTCCTAAAGGAACGGACACCTGTTCTGATAAAGTTGAGGTAAAACTGGTTGCAGGACTTGCCCCGGGGTCATTATTTCCGATTGGAGTTACTGAGGTCAAATATGAACTCAGTGATACCATTGGCAACAAATCAATATGCGGCTTTAAAGTCAAAGTGGAAGATAAAGAAATGCCCGTTATTACCTGTCCTGCAAACATTGAAAAGGGCAACGATAAGGGAAAATGTGGAGCGATAGTTATGTACACCGCTCCCGTTGGAACAGACAATTGCCCTAATGCCATAACAACCCGCACAGCAGGATTAGGCAGCGGAGCATTTTTCCCTGTAGGCGTTACCACCGAAACTTATACCGTTAAGGACGCTTCCGGTAATACCAGTAGCTGCAGCTTTACCATTACTGTAAAAGATGTGGAGCTTCCGGTCATCACGCTTAAGAAAAAACAAACCACGGTGTTGTGGCCAGCCAACCATAAGCAACATTCCATTAATAGCGAAGATTATATCGAATCCGTTTCTGATAACTGCGGAGGCATCACCATAAAAGATGTGATCATTGATGAAATTGGAAGTGACGAACCTAACAATGCAAAAGGTGATGGTAACACTACCGATGATATCACCATTTCAGCTGATTGCCACGCGGCACAATTGCTGGCTGAACGCGCTGGCAACGGTAATGGCCGGGTGTATGTTGTAACACTAGCGGTGATGGATTTGCACGGAAACATTGGCACTGCAGAATTCATCGTAGAGGTTCCTCATGATATGGGCAAGAATAACACTACCGTAAGAGACAGTATTGTGTATGTGAAAAATGGTTGCGACTTGAAAACAGATGAAGACACTGAGCAGGTCTCTGAAGAGAACTCAGCAGAAACTTCTGCGTCTAAAACTGCCGAGTCAGGACGTGTTGCCCAGGAAGTTGAGGTGTATCCTAATCCATTCAACGGATCGTTTTCACTGACGTATACAGCGAAAGCGAACGATAAGATAAAAGTTGAGCTTTATAACCAGATGGGTATGAAAGTATCAGAACTTCTCGAACTTACAGTAGAAGCCAACACCACCTACCAGTGGTCATTTGATAATTCATTATTAAATGCAAATGAGTATGTGTTGGTTATAAAAGGTAGCAAATCACAACAAGTGATTCGACTGATTCAAAAACGATAATAGTTTCGTTTGCTTTTACATTAAAACCTGCACCTCCTTTTCGGGGTGCAGTTTTATTTTGAGTTTCCATAACCTTTCGATTTCAATCCCGATTTCAACATTGAAACATCTATTATCATAACTATCCGAAAGTCGCGATTATAAAGTAGCGGAAAAAGTTCAAACCTTTGAGGTATCTGAAATCTTAAAAGAATGAGCCTCTTCCGCAGAA
>JAYVTB010000169.1:0-8977 GCA_043774805.1 Cyclobacteriaceae bacterium
TGTTATTTTTGTTTCTGCGGAAGAGGCTCATTCTTTTAAGATTTCAGATACCTCAAAGGTTTGAACTTTTTCCGCTACTTTATAATCGCGACTTTCGGAGAGTTATGAGTCGATGATTTAATTTTTGTATCACTGCCATCTGCTTTATAGGTAGACGTGCTGAGACCAAGGCCGGCACCCAAGGCAAGGTTATCCATAAAAAAATATCCTGCTGACGGTTGTAACGAAAAACTTGTTGATTTACCATTGGTTGTGGTAGAACTACCCGATTTGCTTTTATCAGTATTAAATCCAATTCCCAGGTTACTGCTTCCGCCTACTAGAAAATTTCCCTTGTTGAATTGCGCTAATCCTACAGTTGCCACTGCGATCATAAAAAATGCTACGAAAAAGACTTTTTTCATATTACTTATGGTTTGTTTAAATTCTTTAACCGGAAAGATGCGGAATCCGTAAAAAATATAAAAGCGATAATCCGGTCGATTGACAATATAAGCGGCAAGGCGTTCCGCTCATAGCCCCAGTTCTGGATTCTTGCCTTTCATTTTACGATAAAAGGTAAGAAGGGTCTCCATGTCTCGATCGAAATTATCCGTAGTCATCATCGGGATACCAATGACAATACTTTTTGTAGAGAAATCAAAGCCAACTGGTATTATGGGTATGTTGGCTCCTTTGGCGATGTAATAAAATCCGGTACGAAGTTTATCCACTTTTTTGCGTGTACCTTCCGGTGCAAGGGCAAGAATAAAATCATCATGCTCATTAATAATTGCGACTGCCTGTTGCACCATATCATGACTACTGGATCGGCTAACAGGATATCCACCCAATGCGCGGAAGAACCAGCCAAAGGGTGGTTTGAATAATGAATCTTTTCCTAAAAAATGAGATTTCTGAATACGCAGAATACTTCGTGCCATCACACCCAGGGCAAGATCCCAATTGCTGGTATGAGGTGCAACCGCTATAATGTATTTCTTTAATTCAACAGGAAAATCTCCCACGATCTTCCAGCCCAATAACTTAAAAATCATCAAGTAAAAAGGACGCAGCATCAGATCAGCTTTTCGATCAGGTTATCATCAGCCCGGTATGGCATTGTAAATGTAATATCAGATTCTTTTTCAATCGTATTAATGGCACCCTGATTTCTTGCCCACGCTCTTCGGGCAATACCATTATTAACATCGAAGTAAAGCATGTTCTTTAGTTTACGATCTGCATCCGCTGAACCATCAAGCAAAAGACCAAAGCCACCGTTGATAACTTCTCCCCAGCCTACTCCTCCACCATTGTGAATAGAAATCCAGGTGGCTCCACGAAACGAATCACCAATTACATTATGGATGGCCATATCTGCTGTGAAGCGAGAACCATCATAAATGTTTGAAGTCTCCCGATAAGGGCTATCCGTTCCAGATACATCATGATGATCGCGGCCTAATACTATCGGCCCAATCTTTCCAGATCGGATGGCAGCATTAAAGGCTTCGGCAATTTTTATTCTTCCATCTGAGTTTGCATATAGGATACGTGCCTGCGATCCAACCACTAGTCGATTTGCCTTGGCAGATTTTATCCATTGAATGTTATCAGTCAGTTGTGATTGAATTTCCGTGGATGAATGTTTTAATAATTCTTCCATCACCTTCGCTGCTAACTGATCCGTATAATCCAGGTCTTCTGATTTCCCGGACGTGCACACCCAACGGAACGGACCAAAGCCATAGTCAAAACACATAGGCCCCACGATATCCTGCACATAGGATGGATACCT
Organism: Cyclobacteriaceae bacterium; assembly: GCA_043774805.1. Taxonomy (GTDB): domain Bacteria; phylum Bacteroidota; class Bacteroidia; order Cytophagales; family Cyclobacteriaceae; genus ELB16-189. Next base: position 1,781 of record JAYVTB010000169.1, read on the forward strand.
GAAATTAATATTATCTTCTGCCATGACCTCCGCACCAGCACGGGATGCTTCTAATAAGAATGCATTTCCATAATCAAAAAAATAAGTCCCCTTTGCTGTATGTTGATTGATGGCGTTGGCATGTCTTCGCAAGGATTGTTGCACTTGTTGCTTAAACTCTTCTGGATCAGATCGCATTAAGTCATTTGCCTCTCGATAACTCAATCCGACCGGATAGTATCCACCGGCCCACGGGTTATGCAGTGAAGTTTGATCGGAGCCCAATTCTATAAAAATATCTTGCTCATAAAATTTTTCCCACACATCCACAATATTTCCCTGATAAGCAATAGACACAATCTCTTTGTTGACCTTCGCCTTCCTTACCCGACTCACCAATTCATTTAAATCAAGCACCACTTCATCCACCCATCCTTGTTCCTGCCGTTTATGAGTGGCGCGTTCGTTTACTTCGGCTACTACCGTGATGCATCCTGCTATGTTACCCGCTTTTGGTTGTGCTCCACTCATACCACCTAATCCCGATGTCACAAACACTTTACCAGCGAGTCCTTCTCCATATTTGGAAATTTTTCTGCCTGCATTAAGAATGGTAATGTTGGTGCCATGAACAATACCCTGAGGACCAATATACATATAGCTGCCTGCGGTCATCTGCCCGTATTGGGTTACACCAAGAGCATTGAATTTTTCCCAATCATCTTGTTTTGAATAGTTAGGAATCATCATTCCATTGGTGACCACCACGCGAGGTGCTTCGTTGGAAGATGGAAAAATGCCCATCGGGTGCCCTGAATACACATGAAGAGTCTGTTCATTGGTCATGCTGGCGAGATACTTCATGGTAAGTAAATACTGTGCCCAGTTCTGAAACACAGCTCCATTTCCGCCATAGGTGATTAGCTCGTGTGGATGTTGTGCTATTGCCGGATCCAAATTGTTCTGAATCATCAGCATAATGGCTGCTGCTTGTAATGACTGATGAGGATATTCGTGAATAGCACGGGCATGCATTTCATACTCAGGCATAAACCGATACATATAGATGCGGCCAAAATTCTGAAGTTCTTGATAGAACTCTGGCGCTAATTCTTGATGATGCTTTGGATGAAAATACCGAAGTGCATTTCTGATCGCCAACTTCTTTTCTTCCACCGAAAGAATATCTTTTCTTCGCGGTGCGTGATTGACTGTTGGATCATATTGCTTTGGCACAGGCAATTCATCGGGAATGCCCTGCAGTAATAGTCTCTTGAAATTTTCAGTCGATGTCATGCTGCGGTACTTTTTTTGAAATGATGAGGTAGAAAGTTTTGAATGGTGAAACGATAACTGAAATCAAATATCTCCTGAGTCTGAGTCTTACTCAGATCAAGACTACTAAAACGATCCATGCGAGGTGGCTCAATGAATACATCACACATACCCCGGCTTACTTCCGTATTAGAATAAATGGCCACGAGCAAACTTCTTTCAATCACTGATTTCATATTGGCGACATCAACATCCGGGCTAATGTGATTACAGTGCGAGCCGATAATGAAGTCGCACTGATTTCGAATCGGTTTTACCGGAAGGTTGTCCATAAGGCCGCCATCCACATACAGATTGCTATTGAAATTTACTGGATTAAATATCGCGGGGATGCTGCATGAAGCGAGGATAGCCGGTATCAATTCGCCTTCCGAAAAATACTGAATCTTTCCTTTTCGAATATCGGTGGCTGCCACTGTCAAGGGAATAGATAATCGTTGAAAAGAATTTCCAGGGATGTTCTTTTGAAGTAATTCCTTCAAGCCATCCATGTTGAAGATACCTGTGAGGGCCCACGCTGGCCTTACTGACTTAAAAAATCCTACTCTCTTTATTAATTCTAAAATGGCATCTGGCTTAAGCCCATGCGCGTATAGGGCACCAACGAGCGCTCCCGCACTAGTTCCTGAAATACAATCAATCTCAACTCCAAGTTCGTCCAATGCTTTCAATACGCCCACATGAGCCACACCACGTGCACCGCCACCTGACAACACCAGTCCTGTTTTTAACTTCATAGTATCTCTTTCAAACTAAACGTCTTATCCAAACGCACTCCTTTGTCGGTATGTTTAACGGTGCAACATTCGTTCACCGGATCGTGCTCGAAAAACAAAATATACCCATGGTCTGCGGCTTCATTTAAAAAGAAAGCTTTTTCTTCCATCGTGATCAGGGGCCTGGTATCATAACCCATTACATAAGGCAGTGGTATATGTGCCGCAGAAGGAAGTAAATCCGCCACAAAACAGATGGTATGATTCTTATACTTGATTTTTGGAATCATCATTTTATCAGTGTGACCAGAAGCATAGAAAATATCGAATTGCGAAAATGGTGATGGCGTAGCAACATCTGTAAATTTCAATTGTCCACTTTCCTGCATAGGGAGAATATTCTCTGACAGGAAGCTGGCCTTTTCTCGCGGATTGGGTTTGGTCGCCCATGTCCAATGATCCTGATTAGACCAATAGGTTGCCTTTGGAAAAGTGAGTACCAGACGATCTCCTTCTTTCTTAACGCCTCCACCACAGTGATCAAAATGAAGATGCGTTAAAAACATATCGGTGATATCTCCTTCCGTAAAGCCTTTTGTATTCAACGAATGAATCAGCGAATCATCACCATGCAAGTAATAATGGCTGAAGAATTTTACATCCTGCTTGTTGCCTAATCCATTATCGATGAGAATCAATTGGGATCCATCTTCGATCAACAGGCAACGCATTGCCCACGAGCAAAGATTATTTTCGTCAGGGAGATTTGATTTCTGCCATATTGATTTTGGCACCACGCCAAACATAGCACCTCCATCTAATTTGAAGAAGCCAGTATTGATCACGTGTAAGTTCATTCGGAATTCAACATTTAAAATTCAAAATTACAGCGGTAGCACATTTTATAAATGAAAAAAGGTCGTTCATCACGACCTCAATTTAGAATTTTAAATCTGGAATTTTGAATTATTCCTTTACTACACCCATCGCACAAAACTTATCAATGCGTTGGCTGATGCGGTCTTCGGTAGACAGCGCAGAAAGTACTTTATAATTTTCAAGAATCACTCTTTTCACTTCAGCTGCGATGGTCTTCACATCTGTATGCGCACCACCCAATGGTTCTTTGATAATGCCATCAATCAATTTATTGCTCAACATGTCTTTTGCTGTAAGTTTCAACACTTCTGCGGCTTGCTCCTTATAATCCCAGCTGCGCCACAAAATAGAAGAACATGATTCTGGAGAGATCACCGAATACCAGGTATTCTCCAACATCAACACACGGTCACCAATAGCGATACCCAACGCCCCACCGGAAGCTCCTTCTCCAACCACGATACAAATCACGGGTACCTTGAGCATGAACATCTCTTTCAGGTTGCGGGCAATGGCTTCACCTTGACCACGTTCTTCGGCCTCAAGGCCAGGAAATGCACCGGGGGTGTCAATGAACGTAACGATCGGTTTATTAAACTTTTCCGCAATCTTCATCAAGCGTAACGCTTTACGGTATCCTTCCGGATTAGCCATACCGAAATTCCGCATCTGCCGCTGCTTGGTATTGCGTCCCTTTTGCTGTCCAATCAACATGAAGGTCTGACCATCTATGGTTCCTAATCCACCGATCATCGCTTTATCATCGCCCACGGTGCGATCACCATGAAGTTCGATAAAGTCGGTAGTGATTTCGTAAATATAGTCCTGAGTGTAAGGCCTATCAGGATGACGGGATAATTGCACACGTTGCCACCCGGTAAGGTTCTCGAACGTTTCTTTTTTCAAGTCTGTAATCTTATTCTCCAACGCCTGGATTGCATTAATAACCGATTGATCGCTATCATCAGTAAGATGTTTCATATCGGCCAATTTTCCTTCCAGTTCTGCGATGGGCTTTTCAAAATCCAACAGATTCATTTGCCCTTGATTAGTTTATGAGGCACAAAAATAAGAGAATTTTGAAATTCCATTCCGTAGATGGAATCTCAGCTAGTTCCTGATTTCCTTTTGCTTTGCATTTATCTGATTTAGTAATTCTTTCAACTCCCGAATTTGCCTTCTCAGGTTCGTAAATCCCACAATAGCAGCTACTAACAATAAAGTGTTACCTATTAAAATGGAGATGATTACGTCAACGGGGATTTCAAAACCTAATAGTGAGTACATCATTAATAACGTCTAAATCAACTAAATATAATGAATTCTCATGGTTTGAAACCAGCATTCTAGCTTGTTAGATTTTGATTAGATATGAAATTCAACCTATTGATAATCAACATAGGAGCTTGGTCTTATCATGTAAAAGGGTCTATATTTAATATGAACCGACTTTAAAGTAAAAACTACTTAAACTACCTAACCCACAAAAAATCTATGAATTTTAAACCGGAAATGAAATCCAGGGAAGAGCTTGCCACTAGCCAACCAAAGTTTGAATTGGTCACCAAGTATATGGTGAGATTCAGTGACATGATCACCTTCCATCCTGATCAAAACATTCAGGATGTGATTGATATCATGATCGACAAAAGAATCTCGGGGGCTCCTGTTCTCGATGAAACCAGAAAATTGGTGGGTATTATTTCAGAAAAAGACTGCCTGAAAGTTATGGTCGATCAGGCCTATCACAACTTGCCTATGAGCACCCGCAAAGTGGCTGATTATATGACCGTCAAGGTAAAGTCTTTGTCTCCCGACAGCGATGTAGTAGATGCTGCCAATGAATTTCTCGATACCCCAATAAGACGCTTACCGATTGTTGACAAAGGCGTCCTGCTCGGGCAGGTAAGTCGAAGGGATATTCTGAAGGCTGCCAAGAATTTTAATGCAACTACCTGGTAGATTTTCTATAGCGTGTTACTCACAATTGTGAAAGCCTCCTACATGGGGGCTTTTACTTTTAGAGATACTTGCTATTTCAGTACCGTAACCATTTGCGTTTGACTTTTCTTGTTACCGCTATTTGAATTGGTATATTCCACAATGCAGATGTAACTTCCGATACTCAGGCTATTGAAATCAAAATCTGCCTGCTCTGGTGTGCTGCTGGTATAATTCGAAAAATTTGTCCATGATTTTACCGGACTGCCCCAGCGGTCAATCAACTTAACGGTATTTTCAGGGAAGAATTCTATATTTTCGATATGCAAAACATTGTTCTGATCATCAGCAGTATTGGGGGTAATAAAGGAATAGATCGCAACCTCTATCCCAGAAGTGTCTTCAAATATATCGAACGGAGAACTTGTTCCATTGACAAGGCCGGCATTATTTGATGTGGTGAGGGTTAACCCTTTTCCTGCAGTAATAAATATGATGTCAGAGCTGCTACCAAAGCCTGAGCTCAATGCAATTGAAGGGCTCACGCTAAACGAGCCATCTGTGGTCAATCCGACAGAACCTGAAAAATCAAGATCACGATTTCCATTTGCGTCCAAAGCTTCGATCGTCACGGAGGGGGTCATGACTTCATTAATTATCGTGTTTGATGGTTGCTGGATAAAACTAAGGGTAGTAGCAATGACTTCTATTCGGTTGTTGTCATTCGATGTAGATGACACTGCACCACCAGCATTAGCTGAAGCAAATCCTGACGTACCTGATGCTGAAGTCGTGTTCGTGATCGCAAAAGAAACTTGTTGATTATCTGTCACCTTATCAACAAAACTTACGCGCACGATAAATGAAGTTGATACATCATCATCACTTTGCAAAGACAGGTTGGAGAAATTAATGGTTTTACTTGACACTGATTTATCTGTTCCTGTCAGCTCTGTATTTCCCGATTCATCGTATAAGGCAATTCTTCTTATCAATGAGAAATTTGAACCAAGATCCAGGGTGATCCCGGTAAGAACGGTAGGAAATAAATCAGCATCCTTCCCGGTCGAACCACCATCCCGGACATCAAATTTTGCAACTGGCAAACTGGTCGAGGAACTTTGGATATCGCTTGCTTCCTGGAAAGAGGCGTAATTAATATTTTGTGGATACGCGAAACTACTGCTGGCCACAATATCAGATAAGTTACCAGTTGGTGTTGTATTTACGGTGAATGCTTCAAGTGGAGTAGCACATCCACTAACGAGGTCGGTTGCCACTACGGAATAGTTGCCTGCGGCCAGGTTAGTTAGTGTCGCATTGACGGCTCCAGTAATCGGTGTAGTTATGCCTGAACCAGCGTACCACTGGTAAACATAAGTCCCGCTTCCACCCGATACCGCACCAGAAACATTGATGCTTCCATTGGAAGAGCCTAGGGTCGCATTAGTTATAACAACTGATGTTGCAGATATAATTGGTGGGCTAGGTATTCGATTAATTATTAAGGCAGTTGCTGTTGAATTACAGCCGCTCATTGTGGTGGTGAGATTATAATTGCCTGGTGCAAGTCCTGTGAAAATTCCTGTAGCATTATTCTGTGCAGCAACTACCGGACTGGTTCCCGTCACTGTATAAGAAACTCCGGCTCCGTTAGCAGGTACCGTTACGGTTATTGTTCCTGTTGGAACAGTACAGGTTGGCTGAAAAGTCACGCTTGCAGTTGGAGCAGCAGGAGTTGCAGGTTGTGCATTGATCGTTAAAGCGGTTGCTGTTGAAGTACAACCACTCACCGCAGTGGTGACATCATAATTACCTGCAGCAAGTCCTGAGAATATTCCTGTGGCATTGCTTTGAGCAGCCACTACAGGATTGGTTCCTGTTACGGTATAGGAAACTCCTGTGCCATTGACTGGAAGTGTTACCGTAATTGTACCAGTTACAACACTACAGGTTGGCTGCGCAGTCACGCTTGCAGTCGGAGCAGAAGGTATACCGGGAATCGCATTGACCACTACATTTGCAGATGCAACAGAAGTACAACCGGTAGCAGTTTCAGTAACCTTATAGTTAAAGGTGGTTGAAGGAGTTAATAATGTTAACGCGGTAGTGGTTCCACTTCCTGCAATAGCACCGGGGTTTATAGTCCATGCGCCTGCAGGCAATCCGCTTAAATCAACACTTCCTGTTGGTACAGTACAAGTCGGTTGAGTAATCGTACCTACAATTGGAGTGGCTGCTGTTGGAACAGCATTGATCACAACATTTGCTGATGCAACGGAAGTACATCCGGTAGCAGTTTCAGTTACAGTATAGTTAAATGTGGTTGAAGGAGTTAGTAATGTTA
>JAYVTB010000170.1:0-123254 GCA_043774805.1 Cyclobacteriaceae bacterium
ATAGCGTGGATTGCTTTTTCACATGACAAAAACTACACAGAAGCGAAAAGAATCATTAACTATATAGCCACAAAAAAAAATAACCCTGATCCACACTTACTGTTGGCGGAAATTGCAGCAGAGGAAAATAATTGGGAGGAAAGGAAAACGCAACTTCAGCTCTTTAAGCAACTGGCCACCCATTCAAGCTATGGCGATATGTACAATAAGTACCTGGCGCTACTCGAGGCCGAGGAATTTGCAAATCCAGAAATGGCAATAGCCATTGCCGAGAAAGAAATAAATAATCGACCTACACCACAGTCTTTTGATCTGCTGGCGTGGGGTTATTACAATCTGGGCGATACCAAAAAAGCCCTTGAGATTATTGATCAAAAAGTAAAGAACAAAACGTTTGAACCCGAAGCGCTCTACCACGCAGGCATCATCTATTCTGAAAATGGATTTACCCGGCAGGCTCAAAAGATGCTGAAGGAAGCTAGCCTCAGTTCATTTGAACTAGGGCCCGCAATCTCCAGGAAAATCGATGGACAACTTGAGTGATTAAATGCATTGACACTCCCGATCATGCGCTTTATTATTGTAATGATTCTCAGTAGTTTTTATTGTCAAGGTCAAGGTAGTTGGAAGGGCAGGGTAGTAGATGAGGACAATAAAGCCATTCCAGGAGCTCATATATTACTAACCTCCACCTCGCAGATTGTCATTTCTAACGAGGAGGGAAATTTTAAATTCAATAACCTTTCCGCTGGCGTTCATGAAGCACAGATCTCATTTATCGGTTATCGTAAAATAGTCCTTGAGGTGAATATTGTGGATGGTCAAGAGACTTCTACCGAGACCTCATTAAAATCCGAAGACTTTCAATTGGCCAATATCACCGTATCTGCTGCAGCCAGTCACCCTTTGAATACGCTCTCTCAACTCGACATAAAACTTCGCCCACTAAATACTTCTCAAGATATTTTGCGTATGGTGCCAGGCCTGTTCATTGCCCAGCATGCCGGGGGAGGAAAGGCAGAACAGATTTTCATGCGTGGATTTGATGTGGATCACGGAACGGATATTTCATTGGAAGTGGATGACATGCCGGTGAACATGGTTTCTCATGCCCATGGTCAGGGATATGCCGATTTGCATTTCCTCATTCCAGAGTTGGTCAACTATGTTGATTTTGACAAAGGCCCATATTTTGCTGATAAAGGAAATTTCAATACGGCCGGGTATGTATCCTTTTACACCAAAAAAAAACTGGAACGAAACTTTGTTAAGACTGAGGGCGGTTCATTTGGATCCGGCCGTGTTGTTGCAGGAATAAACATTCCTTTTAAAACCAAGCGGTCATATGCCTATGCTGCTGGCGAGTTGGCTCACACCAATGGATTTTTTGAAAGTCCTCAAAAGTTTAATCGAATAAATTTTCAAGCCCGATACAGCACCGACTGGAGCGACCGGGTGAACCTCACGACAGGCTTTTCTCTTTTTAACAGTGATTGGAAAGCCAGCGGACAAATACCGGAACGAGCCGTGTCAGAAGGAATCATCTCACGGTTTGGATCATTGGATAATACAGAAGGTGGTAATACAGGAAGAATAAATCTATTTGAAAAATTATCTGTCCGCCTGAAAAACGGGGCCACCTTTGAATCACAGGTATATGTCATTAAGTACAATTTCAATCTGTTCTCTAATTTTACTTTCTTCCTGAATGATCCCACGCATGGTGATCAGATCCAACAAACTGAGAACAGAATGGTCTATGGGTTTACCAATCGATACTATGCAACCGGCACGCTGTTTGGCAAAGAGTTAAAATCTGAAGCAGGAACTGGTTTACGGCTTGACCGAATAAACAATGTTACTCTCGCACACACTGAAAAGCGAGTCTTTCTTTCAAACGTGAGGCTGGGTGATGTAAAAGAAGTAAACGTGTTCAGCTACTGGAGAAGCACATTAGCGATCTCCAAAAAGTTCACTGCAACGGCTGCACTCCGATTTGACTATCTGAATTTTAATTATCAAAACCATTTAGTGGATACGCAAGCCAACTCTGTATCAAAGTCGATCATCAATCCTAAACTGGAAGTAAATTATCAGGCCAACACTAAGCTCAAACTCTACCTGCGTTCCGGAACCGGATTTCATTCCAATGACGCACGGGTAGTGATTGAAAAATCTGGAGAAGATATTCTGCCCCGGGCCTATGGTATCGACCTGGGAGCAGAAATAAAAATCAACTCCGCTCTTTATATACATACCGCGCTCTGGCGTTTGGATCTGGATCAGGAGTTTGTTTACGTGGGTGATGTGGGTATTGTAGAACCGGGAGGAAAAACAAAGCGCGAAGGATTTGATGTTTCCGCCAGGTATCAATTTAATAGCTGGTTATTTGCCGATGTAGATTTGAATATTTCCCGGCCGCGCACCAAAGGTGTGGATGATGGAGCTCACTATATTCCGCTTGCTCCGCTGGCCACGAGCATAGGTGGAGTAGTTATTCGAAAGCAAAATGGTCTGAACGGAAGCTTGCGCTACCGTTACCTGAAAGACAGACCAGCCAATGAGACCAATAGTGTAATTGCGAAAGGATATTTTATAATGGATGCTTTGCTGAATTATTCGAAACCCGGATTTGAAATTGGCCTTGGAGTAGAAAATATGCTTAATCGCCAATGGAAGGAGGCCCAGTTCAACACCGAATCGAGATTGAAGGATGAATCAGAGCCAGTTTCAGAAATTCACTTTACCCCAGGCATCCCATTTTCCGCAAAACTTAAATTCGTCAAATATTTTTAGTAAGACGGTGCCAATTAAATTTGAAATCCTTTAATCTTTCTATACAACGATAAGGCATGACGATCCGTCATGCCTGAGACAAAATCAATCACTTCACGCAAATGCAAATAGGTGTTGTCAGGGTTATCGAGAATAACCTGCAAGGTTTCGGGTGGCAGTAATCGCATCAGGTTGGTATATTTCTTTGCCTGATTGTTCTTGACCGCATGTTCAGCTGCTTTGGTGAATTCGCTTAAAAGGCCGGGCAGCACTTCAAATCCTGCCGATTCAATTTCCACCACATGTCGTGCGCGATAAATCTTATCTATCGAAATACTGATGATCTGTTTCAACTCATTTCGATACGAACCCAGGTCGGTGAGTGCCTGATCAAATTTACCGGCAAGGATATCACCCTCATGTTGAAGGAAAACTTCCACTGCGTCATTGATCAACTTACCAATGGCCATAGCGCGCAGTACTCCAATTTTTTCATCCCCACTTTTTATCCGTGCTACTTTCTCAGGATTGAAATCTTCTCGGAGGATACTCGCCAGTAAGTCAATCGTGTCCTGCAAGGAAATGAGCCCAAGCCGGCAACCATCTTCAAGATCAATAATATTATAACAAATGTCATCGGCCGCCTCCACTAAAAACGCAAGGGGATGACGGCACCATACATGCTCATGTTGCTTTATTAATTCAAGCTGAGTAGCAGTCTCATCAAATAACGATTGCTCGGTTTGAAAGAAGCCAAACTTCTTTTGACTTTTTCTTGATTTATCGCGTCCGTTAAACCTGGATGGGCATGGATACTTGGTAAATGCTCCCAATGTAGCCGCAGTAAGTCGAAGCCCCTGGTATTGACTTTTGTTTAAAATGCGAAAACCCTGGGCATTGCCTTCAAACGAGGTAAGATCGGCCCACTCCACTTCAGAAAAAAAAGGTTTGTATTGCTGACCTTCATGATGTTTAAAAAAATCACTCAGTCCTTCTTCTCCCGAATGACCAAAAGGAGGATTGCCAAGATCATGCGCGAGCGATGCCGAGGCCACGATCGTTCCGAAGTCGTGCGAGGTATAATTGCTTTTTAAATCTGCATGGCGTTCAATGATTACCTCCCCGACTCTTCTGCCCAACGACCTGCCTACACTGGAAACTTCAAGACTGTGGGTTAGTCGGGTGTGAACAAAATCGTGCTCGGGCAATGGATGCACCTGTGTTTTATCTTGCAGTCTGCGAAAGGGATGCGAAAAAATGATACGGTCAAAATCCTGTTCAAACGCACTGCGCGTTGGTTCTTGCGAATCAGCTCGCTGATGAAGTCGCCTGGTGGTGAGAAGTGATGGCCAATTCATAATTACTCTTTCAATACTAGATCAATACACATCACAGCGGCCATAATTAATACGCGTAAAGGATGATCGGCAGGAACAATCGGGTTAATTTGTAAAATATAATTGTCGGCCGAAGTGAACATCTCTTTACCGAGACCGCTCCACTTTTTAGTAACGGTGGCAAACTCTTTTCCGTCATTGGTTATAAACCTAAAATCCCAGCTTGTCCATGATCCCTTCAAGGTGCACAATATCCGCTCGCTGGCGTCCAACACTTCAAATTTTCCACCTATGCTAAAAAACTTCTGCTTGAATTTGCCCACCAATCTTTTCTGATCATCCAATACCTCCACCGTGGAAAGAAACCAGGAAACATCGCGTTTAACTTCAAGAACGGTTTCGCCCGTTGGAGTTTTGATAGCAATGTTGAACGGAGTCATTTTTTTGTACTCTGTAAACCGAAACATTTTTGTAAAGGCTCCCAGATTTTCTTCCCGGCATTGCAAAACTAATTCACCGTTTACCGGATCAAATACATCAAAACTATTTTCAGCTTTAAAAATCTTTACGTGCTCTTTAACCAAAAAGAGGTTTTTGTTCAGTGCGGGGTGCATATAATTTTATCGGGCTGCCAAAAGAGCAGCGTACATTTATATCTTCTTTAACAACTCTGCCATAGAAACAGAATCCTGAATCACTCCCTTCACCGCGCTGATGACAACACGCTCCTGCTTCATCGTGTCACGATCGCGAATGGTGACGGTATTATCTTCCAACGTTTGATGGTCAATGGTAATACAATACGGAGTACCGATGGCATCCTGCCTGCGATAACGCTTTCCGATCGCATCCTTCTCCTCATAGAAGCAACGGAAGTCAAACTTCAACATGTTCATGATTTCAGTCGCCTTTTCAGGAAGTCCGTCTTTCTTCATCAATGGAAGTATCGCTACCTTATTAGGGGCCAATGGAGCGGGTATACGCAGCACTACACGCTCGCTTCCGTCTTCCAGCTTTTCTTCTTTGTAGGAAGAAGCTAAAACAGAAAGAAACATACGATCCAACCCCACCGAAGTCTCCACCACATAGGGAATATAGTTTTGATTGTCTTCCGAATCGAAGTACTGCAATTTCTTGCCGGAAAACTTTTCGTGACTTTTTAAATCAAAATCAGTACGGGAGTGAATTCCTTCCAACTCTCTGAAACCCATAGGGAAGTTAAACTGAATATCGCACGCTGCATTTGCATAGTGTGCCAGGTTCAGGTGATCATGGTAGCGATAATTATCATTGCCCAGACCCAATGTCTTGTGCCACTTTAATCTTTTCTCTTTCCAGAACTCATACCACTTCATCTCTTCGCCAGGTTTCACAAAATATTGCATCTCCATCTGTTCAAACTCCCGCATGCGGAAGATGAACTGGCGGGCGACAATCTCATTTCTGAATGCCTTACCGATTTGCGCAATCCCAAATGGAATCTTCATCCGTCCGGTCTTCTGTACATTCAAAAAATTTACAAAAATACCCTGGGCGGTTTCAGGTCTTAAATAAATTTTATTGGCGTCTTCCGCGATGGATCCCATCTCGGTAGAAAACATCAGGTTGAACTGACGAACCTCAGTCCAGTTTTTGGTACCCGATATCGGATCGGCTATGTCAAGATCATCGATCAATTGTTTCATGGCTGCCATATCCCCACTACCTATGGCCGTTTTCAGGCGCTCATTGATCTCATCAATTTTCTTTTGATACTCCACCACCCGTTGGTTGGTCGCAATAAACATGGCCCGATCAAAATTCTCGAAACGCTTGGCTGCCTTTTCTACTTCCTTCTCGATTTTCTCTTCTAGTTTTTCGATCACCCCTTCTACCAACTGGTCGGCACGATACCTTTTTTTAGAATCCTTATTATCGATCATCGGGTCGTTGAATGCATCCACGTGGCCAGAGGCCTTCCACGTAGTAGGATGCATGAATATCGCTGCATCGATACCCACGATATTGTCGTGCAGCAACGTCATAAACTTCCACCAGTATTCCTTGATGTTGTTTTTGAGTTCTGATCCGTTTTGTCCATAATCATAGACTGCACTAAGGCCATCATATATTTCACTGGATGGAAAAATAAACCCATACTCCTTGGCATGGGATATCACATTTTTAAAAAGATTGTCTTCCTGGTTCGCCATAAGCGGCAAAGATAGAAATTAAGTTGTAGGTCGAAACATACGTTCGCGTCAAAAGATGATTACTCCTGTATCGGAATGGTAATTATAAATTGAGAGCCCTCGCCTACGGTGGATTGAAGTTGGATGGTCCCGTTTAGTCTTTCCAGCGACTCTTTAACAATATATAACCCTAATCCCGATCCGGAGGTCTTTTCAGATGCACGATAAAACATAGTGAAGATCTTATCTTTTTGATCTTCGGCTATTCCCACACCATTATCTTCCACGGAAAAGGTGAAATTACTATCCAGCACCGAAGCGCTGATCTTAATCATCAATTCGTTTTTGTCTGGATCGGAATATTTGATAGAGTTACTGATCAGGTTATTCAGAATTACCCTGAGGCGTGAAGGATCCGTAAAAATAATTAACTCCTCCTCCACCATTAATTTAACCTGTAGATTCTTATTTCCATCCCCATACTTCATCAACTCAAGCACGTCACGAATAAGGAGATAAAAATTTACTTTCTCCCGCGCTGGAGTAACCCTCGTGTTACGGGAATAATCGATGATATCATGTATAAACTTATCCATTACCTGAGTTCGTTCTTTCATTAAATTCAGATATTGGTCGCGATTAGCATGATCTCTTTTCGACAACTCGATCAACCCGGCAATAGAGCTTAATGGCGATCTCAGATCATGTGAAGCACTGTATACAAACCTATCTAACTCCTGGTTAGCTTTGGTGAGCTCCTTGTTCTTTTCAACAAGGTTCCTCTCTGAGCCAGTAACCATGCGATCAAAAAAGATGATGATGAGTAATCCAATGATCAATACAATTGAAAAGCTGATAATCAGATAAAAGTGCGCCTGATCAGGATTAAATTCATCAGGCTTAAAGATCGCGGTAATGAAGAGAATAAAACTCAGGATGGTAAATCCGATACCTTTCCATCTTTCCTGGTAGCCAAATACTGCTAATGCACCAAGACTGGAGGGAATGAAATACAAAAAAGAGCCCGTTTGGATAGGATCTTCATCAATGACTGAAAAGTAATACGCAAATGCGTTGCACCGTAGCAGGTGTAAAAAGATAGCGAGATTTACCAGCTTCAAGCGCAGCAGCAACAGACAGCATAAAGAAATCAAAAATCCAATAAACAGTGAAGTTGGCTCTCCTTCAGGATTGAATAAATTGACAATAAAGAAAAACAAGTCAACACCAACGTAAATCAAAATGAGGTAAGCTCCCAGCGTAATTTTCCGCTTTTGACTTTCCGTCTTAACTATATTTGATCCTAATATAAACTCTTGGAAATTCATTAGATCGTGTGATTTCACACATTGGTCATTATTCGGCTAAGGTAAATGTAAAAGATTATTTAGGAAGATTGTAGCTAACTGTTCAATCCATTTACTATTTTTCAATTTGTGAATACGCATTTTAAAGTAATTGGTTTAGCGATTTCTTTTTCACCTACCACTCAGCCTATGGTGGAAGAGGCCTTGCGACTGGTAGGGTGGTTTCAATCCGATTTGGTGTTAATTCATGTTGGCACTAAGGATGCGCAAAAAACGGAAGCCATGCAAAAACTAATCGACAACTCGGGGCTTTCTTCAGGCAGAATAAAAGTCTTTTGGGTTGAGGGGGACCCCGCTGATCAAATACTAAAGGTTTGCAACCATGAAAAAGTTGAACTCCTGGTTGCCGGTGCCCTCAAGAAGGAAAACCTCGTTAATCATTATCTGGGCACCGTGGCACGCAAGATCATGCGCAAGGCCAATTGCTCCATCTGGATGATTACGAGTCCATCAACGGATCTGAAACCATATAAAAATATTGTTGTGGATTGCGAAGGAAATATAAACATTCATGAGACTCTAAACCTTGCTTTCACGTTGGCGAGAAAAGAATCGGGCACATGGCTGCACGTGGTGCGTGAATTAAAGTTATTTGGTCTGGCATTAACAGCCCGTGAACAGTGTACCGAAGCTGAATATGACCAGCTTCAAAAAAATATGGTACACGAAGAAACGACTTTGATTCAAAAAGAATTGGATCAGATTCCACATCAAAATGTTAAGATAAACATCAAGCTCCTTTCAGGAAAATCAGGCTTTGAACTATCGCAGTTTGCCAAGCGTAAAGCAGCCGACTTGTTGATTATTAATGCACCCCAAAGAAAACTTTCAATCTTTGATCGAATATTCACTCATGATCAGGAATACATTTTTTCTGATCTGCCCTGCAATTTGTTAGTTATGAATAAACAAAAGAAAAATGGGTAGGCTGGCGCACGACACGGTAGTACAACTGTTGATGCAATTGAGTCTCATGCTATTGCTTGGAAGATTGTTTGCTGAAATTGCGCGCAGATTAAAGCAACCAGCGGTGATCGGTGAGATTCTGGCCGGCATTATTATCGGCCCTACCGTGCTGGGTGTTGTTCAACCAGAATGGTTTCAATTTTTCTTTCCTACTGGCAATGAATCGGGTATGGTGCTTGCCGGTTTTGTTCAGGTTTCTGTTGTGATGCTGCTTTTTATTGCAGGGTTAGAGGTTGACTTGCATATCGTATTACAACAAGGAAAACAATCCATCCTAACCAGCATGCTGGGTCTTATTATTCCTTTTATGTTTGGTTTTACGTTTCCCTATTTCTTTCCGGAATTTTTTGGCATTGCCGAGGGGCAAGCACACCTTGTTTTTGCATTGTTCATGGGCACGGCCATGGCCATTTCTGCCTTGCCGGTAATTGTTCGAATTCTTATGGATCTGAATCTCTTCAAATCACGAATGGGTTTATTGGTCGTTGCTTCAGCCATGATTGATGATGTGATTGGATGGCTGATTTTTTCTGTATTGATAAGTATGATTGGCAAGAATAGCCATATGCCATTCATCAGCACCTTGCTGCTTACGGTTGGGTTTGCCGCCATCATGCTTACATTGGGCCGAGGGCTTTTAAACAGAATCCTTCCATGGATTAACCGCAACATGGCCTGGCCTGGCGGTGTGCTATCACTTTCGCTCTCGCTATGTTTTATGGGTGCCGCTTTCACAGAATACATTGGCATTCATGCGATCTTTGGTGCATTTATCATCGGTGTTTCTTTAGGTGACTCAGAGCATTTTTCAGAAAGAGCCAAAGAAATTGTTCACCAGTTTATCAATAATATTTTTGCGCCTTTATTTTTTGTGTCGATTGGATTGAGGGTAAACTTTGCTACCAACTTCGATCTTATGCTTACACTAATCATAATACTCATCGCATTTGCAGGGAAAATTATTGGAAGTGGGTTAGGCACAAGACTTGGCGGCTTTACCTGGCGCGAATCATTGGCGGCCGCCTTCGGCATGAATGCACGTGGAGCTATGGAAATTATTTTAGGAATAATCGCCCTTGAAAACGGGTTGATTAATGAACGGGTCTTCGTTTCCCTCGTCATTATGGCTCTCGTCACCAGCATGAGTAGCGGGCCGTTGATGAAATGGATGTTAAAAATCAGAACCGGAACAACTCAATAGTAAGCACTATTTGAATTCTGCAACCTTATCCAGCTGCGACTTAATTTTGTCCATCTCCTTTTCAATGCCGTCCATGTCGTCTTTCAACTTTGAGTTGGATGCACTCAGATTATCATTCTCACGCTTGAGATTGTCGCTTTTGGTTTTTGCATCATTTCCGTCTGACTTTTGATAACCTTGAATGGATTTATCATTGCGATCGATCTTTTTTTCGTTGGACGCTACCTCACTTTTTTTGGAGTCAAAAGTGTCCTGTAAGGATTTCAGCTTCCCACCATAAAATCTTTTATAATGAAACCGCACAAAGTTTTTTGTAAACTCTTCTGCTTTTAAAAACTCACCACCATATGATTCATTACTGAAATGAACATCATACCCAGGGCTGAAGGTAAATGAAACTGCTGTACCCCCTGTTTCAATTGCAAAAATTGCCCTTTGATCCATCCTCAGATTTGTTAATTCAGGTATCACCACTTTTTCGGCTACCAGCACATTTTTACCACGCTTATCCGTCTTCGTTTTAAAATACTCCTTCATAAACGCATCATATGAATCGCGGCAAAAATCTACGTCCTGGTCTACGATGGCTGTCCATGAAGAAACTTCAGCGGATTCTTCAGTTTTTACTTTTCTTTCCTCTACACGAAGAGTTTGAGAAAAACTGAACTCAGCAAGGAAAATCAGACTGACCTGGAGTACTACAAATTTCATCATATCATATTCTATTTATGAACCACTTTGTGAAATAAGAAATTATCAAATAAGAAACCTAATGAATACTGCGCTATTCTGCCCGCAAATCAGGCAACAGCAGCTTTCAAAAAATCATTAAGTTGTTTAATCAATCTTGCTCCCATTGCCGCATTCTTTACAAATTTTTTATCCAATACTTCTTTATCTGTAAAGGGGTGGGAAACAATATAGCTTTTGTGCTTCAACAAGCTGATATGTGGATGGTCTTTGGGGTAGCCTTTGGGTGCTGTCTTTAAGGTATCGAAATCATCCAATCCAGGGAAACTTGTTTTGAACTTTTTGTCATTCAATATTTTCAGAAAGCTAGTAGCATTGTAATCGATCTCCTGTCGGATTTTGGAAAGCTTGTCTGAGTCAGGCATATAAAAGCCTCCAGCAATAAAACTTTTACCCGGCTCAATGTGAATATAATAGCCAGGCTCTTGCTCCATCTTGCCGTGTTCAGAAAAACCCGCACCCATGTTTACTTTGTAAGGTCGTTTGTCCTTACTGAATCGCACATCGCGATAAATCCGGAACCCCAACTTGCGCGGATTCAAGCCAGCCAGGCTCTCATCAAACTTCACCAATTCTTTGTGAAATTCTTCCAGGAAATCTTCAAAGCGTGTTTTGGCGATGATGTATTTCGGCTTGTTTTTTTCAAACCAGTCGCGATTGTTATTCTTTGCAATCGCTTTTAAAAAAGTCAGAATGATGTTGAATTCCATAATTATTCAATCGGTAATCGATGTGAAGTTAAATACATTTATTTTTAGATGTGCAATCTTAACGTAAGATTTAACGGTACGCCATCAACCATGCATTCGCAATTAATTTTATGGAAAGTCAACGAAGAACGTTTATCAAAAAATCATTGGGTGCTACCGCCATGGGAGTGTTACCATCATTTCTTTCCGAAGGATCATCCATGAGTGCCAGTGCTGAAACACCCCAGTCATTGCAGCGGAAAAAACTCATGTCGCTGCTGGGCGATATGCCATTTTCTTATCAACCAAAGGCACCGCATATTATTAAGAGAGAGGCACACGAAACCTATGATGTGGAATATATTGAGTTCGACTTCAATGGTATTGAATCTGTTCCGGGCGTATTGTTGATTCCACATAATCCGAAAGACAAAATGCCCTGCATGCTCTACTGTCATGCTCATTTTGGTACGTATGACATCGGTAAGGATGAACTGTTTAACGGGCGAGCGGTAATGCCGGCCTATGCCCCTGTGTATGCTGAGAAAGGAATTATGACACTGGCCATTGATAGCTGGTGTTTTGGCGAACGTAAAAAATCAGGTAATGGATCACAGGGCGAATCAGACGCATTCAAAAAAATGCTGTGGGAAGGAAAGACATTATTCGGCATGATGTTGTTTGATGAAATGCGCGCATTGGATTATCTCTTGTCCCGACCAGAAGCTGATCCGAAGCGAGTTGGCGTATTCGGTCTTTCAATGGGAGCTACGAAAGCCTGGTGGATGGCTGCGTTGGACACACGTATCACTACGTGCCTGGATTTATGTTGCATGACAGACTTCGATGAATTGATTCGGAACAACAACCTGAAAGGTCATGGCATTTACTATTATGTTCCATCATTGTTAAAATACTTTAGCACCAGTTCCATCAATGCGTTGATTTTACCTCGTCCGCATGTAAGTCTTAATGGGCGGCTGGATGATCTTACACCTCCCAAAGGCGTGGAGAAAGTGCGTGATTATTTAATGCCGCTTTATAAAAAAGCAGGTAAGGAAAATGATTGTCGTATAGAGCTGTTCGATTGTGCTCATCAGGAATTACCGGAGATGAGAAAAATATTTTTGGCTTGGCTGGATCGCTACCTGGTTCAAGTCTGACCGTATCAATATTTCTCCGGAATAATAAAGAGATGATGAATTTTCATACGTATGGCGAGAGTTTTTAAAGATACTCAACGATGGTTTCGAGACCAATTCCGCGTGACGCTTTCACAAGAATGGTTGAATCATGAATAGGATTTTTCTTTAACTCCTCAATCAGCAGTTCTTTCTTCTCAAAGTAATGTGCAGCTGGAATTACCGTTTTCGCTGATTTCATTAGTAATCCGCACAGATATACCTGATCAAACTTTTTCTCGTTCAGCAGCTCACCAATACGATGGTGTTCTTTCTCTGCCTCCTCTTCTAACTCAAACATATCGCCCAGAACTGCCACTTTCTTTGATGCCTGCATGGATGCAAGATTTAAGATAGCTGCCTCCATCGAACTTGGGTTGGCATTGTAAGTATCGAGAATGATAATGTTGTCATCTTTTTTTACAATCTGCGAACGCATGTTGCCAGGCACGTATTCTGCGACTGCCCTATTCGCTTCGTTTGCATCTACTCCAAAAAACTTCCCGATGCACAACGCAACTGCCATGTTCTCAAAATTGTAAGCACCTATCAATTGTGTTTGAACTACTTCACCATTTTCAGCTTTGAAACGAATAAACGGATTCGCATCCATTAACTGGGCGTGATAATAATCGCCAGGAGCCGGATAGAAATAGGGGCTCTTGAATCGTTTTGCCATGTTTGCCAGAATTGCATTTTGCGAATTAATGAATACGACTCCATCATGGGTAATCAAGTGCTGAAACAATTCTGATTTGCCACGAATAATATTTTCAAAACCGCCAAATGTGCCAATGTGTGCTTTACCTATGTTGGTAATAAATCCATGTGTAGGGTTTGCAATTGAACTTAATAAGGCAATTTCACCGAGGTGATTGGCCCCCATTTCCACTACCGCCATTTCATACGTTGAATCAATCGATAATATTGTGAGTGGTACACCAATATGGTTGTTCAGATTTCCGCGGGTAGCATAGGTTTTAAATTTTTTATTCAATACTGCATTCACTAACTCTTTACTCGTTGTTTTGCCATTAGAGCCCGTCAGTCCAACAATGGGAATGGTAAGTTTTGAGCGGTGATATTTTGCTAATTCCTGCAACGTTTCCAGTGTATTGTCTACCAGCACACACCGGTCATTGATTTGGTATAAGGGCTCATCGATCACGACACAACGGGCGCCTTTTTCTAATGCCTGTGCTGCAAATTCATTGGCGTTGAATTTATCTCCACGCAACGCAAAAAAAACAGAACCTGGAACAATCTGGCGTGTGTCGGTAGAAACCTTTCCGGATTCCTTAAAAATTTCGTAGAGCTTTTCAATCTGCATAACCATATATACTCAAAGGTAAAGTATCTTGCCGGCAAAATAACATATGAACCTGAGTCACCGTTATAGAGTGTGAATATTTTTTGATGAAAGTCTTCTTCTCCATCCTTTTGATTGTGATTGCATTCCGGACAGATGCTCAGTTTACCTATGAACTGCATCAGGATATTGAAGTAGTAGTGAATGGCAAGACGCTAAAATTTCCCTGGGCGGGTGGACTCAACTCCGTGCAGGTAAATACCATGGATTTGAACGGGGATTCACAGCAAGACCTTGTGCTGTTCGATCGTACGGCTAACAAACTCATCACCTTCCTTAATCAAAATAATCAGTTTGTCGTTGCCCCGGAATATGAAACTCTTTTTCCTGCATCCGTAACCCAATGGATTTTGTTACGCGATTTCAATTGTGATGGCAAAAAAGATATTTTCACGAGCGATCCATTCGGGATTAGTGTGTTTGTTAACATCACCAAGCCCGGTGAAAAATTAACGTGGCGTCCTTTCAATCCGGGATTTCCATTACTTACCAAGGGATTTACCAGTAACATCAACCTAAAGGTAAACGAATCCGATATCCCAGCCATTGATGATATTGATGGTGATGGAGACCTGGATATTCTGAACGTTCGATTTGTTGGAATTGGCAGTGTGGAGTGGCACAAAAATCTAAGCAAAGAACGCACTGGCACGTGTGATTCACTTCAATTGGAGCGGGTAACTCAAAACTTTGGAAATTTTGAAGAATGTCATTGCGGAAACTTTGCCTATGGAGAGACGTGTGCCGAATTAAATGGTGGCCGCACTCAGCATGCCGGAGGTAAAGCCATGCTTACCCTGGATCTTAATAATGATGGTGACCATGAAATACTATTTTCAGAAGAAGAATGTCCGCTTGTTTATATGCTTGAAAACCAAGGCACCAATCAGGATGCGTTCATGACCAGCGCAGTACGATACCCATCCCAAAATCCAATAGCCTTTCTCACTTTTCCTGCCACATTTCTCGAAGATGTTGACCGTGACGGAATTAAAGATTTGATCGCTTCGCCAAATTTATATGCCCGTAATTTTTTAATGGTAAACTTTCAAAATTCCGTTTGGTATTATAAGAATACGGGCACGAATCAATTGCCCCAGTTTACTTTTCAAAAAAATAATTTTCTCCAGGACGAAATGATCGATGTAGGCGACTTTGCCGTGCCCGCCTTGATCGATGCCGAAGGCGATGGCGATCTCGATTTGTTTGTCAGCAACTACATCAATAACAATTTCTCCGGAACGGTTGCTCACTACGAAAATACGGGCACACCCTCGTCACCAACATTCAAATTCATTACCGATGATTACGTCACCCTTTCGCTTGCCGATGTATACAATATTAAACTTCAGTTTGCAGATATTAATAGTGATGGCAAGGTAGATCTCACGTTTACAGGCACCACCCGACAATCAGGAGTGACCACCTTATACTATGTGCCTAACCAGAGTACGAAAGGCCTGGATTTTTCTGGGCAAACATTGTCCTCTACGGATTTCACGATTGAACAAAATGAAAACATTCTCATTGTTGACATCAATCAGGACGGACTTACCGACCTGTTGATTGGCAAATCAGATGGTGCTGTTGAATACTGGAAGAGTCAAGGTGCCAATGACTTCATTTATATCCTGGAAGATGAAAGCTACAATGGTCTTGGGGCGAGCATTGAAAGGCAAAGCCCTGCCCTCGCGATGGGAGACCTGGATGCTGATGGACGTGCCGATTTAATCCTGGCTGATCAAAAAGGAATTCTTTCTATATATGGTGACGTTCGCGCGCAAAACACAAAAGTTGAACCGGTAAAAAATCTAATCTATGATCAGAATTCAGAGACCTATATTTCAAAGAATCTGGGGGGGAGAGGCTGGCCTGTAATCGCATCTATTTTTAATACTGATAAGCCTGCCATCATCGTTGGTAATACACTGGGCGGATTGCATATTTTAAAAAATGACGGTGGAAAAGATCTTCCGGAAGATCCAGTGATTGATCTGTTTCCTAACCCGGTCGTAAAGCAGCAAGAAATTAAAATCAAAGCAGATCGAAACGTGATTGTTCAATTTTATACTGTATTGGGACAAAAACTTTCAGAGTCCTATTTTATTCCCGCCAACCAGGAATATCCGATTACCATTTCAGGGTTATCATCTGGAATCTATATTGCACATTTTACCGTCAACGGAAAAACCATTGGCAAAAAATTTATAGTGCACTAAATCTCTTTCTTTCATGAGTTCGTACGCAGTAATATTTGATATGGATGGCGTGATCATCGACAGCAATCCGTTTCATAAAATTTCCCTTCGTCAGTTCTGTGAAAAATATGGTTTTCACTTATCTGATGAGGAACTGATCAATAAAATTTATGGACGTACCAACAAGGAATGGATTGCGAATTTATTTGGTGCACTTTCACCGGAAGAGTTATCAATATATGGAGAAGAAAAGGAAAGCCTCTTTCGCCAAGTATTTAAGAATGATATAAAAGCACTGAGTGGCTTACCTGAATTTCTGAAAGTCCTGAAGCAAAAAAATATTCCCATTGCCATCGGCACTTCTGCTCCGCGTAGCAACGTGGATTTTGTTCTTGCCTATACTGGCCTGGGAGAATACTTCTCCGCCATTTTAGATGAATCGGATGTTGTACATGGAAAACCTAATCCTGAAATCTATTTGAAAGTGGCTGCTAAACTGGGGTTTGATCCAAACCGGTGTGTTGTTTTCGAAGATTCTCTTTCCGGAGTTGAATCGGCCCGGAGGGCAGGAACCAAGGTGGTAGGTGTCGCTACGACTCACTCATTCGAAGAACTCGCTCACACCGATTTTGTTATCAAGGATTTTGCTGAACTGGATCCTCAGCTTCTTTTCTCTACCATATTTAAGGGAAGCTAAGTAATCAGTTTGTTGGCAAATGCATATTTAATAAGACCAACAAGTGATGTCGTATTTGTCTTTCGGAAAATATTTTTACGATGTGTCTCCACGGTGCGCTCACTGATAAATAGTTTCTCAGCAATCTGTTTATTCGAACATTCCTTGGCAATCAGGTTCAGTACCTGACGCTCCCGCTCTGAAAGTAATTCATCCGCCTGCACGTTATTCATATCGGCAAGCAACATCCGCGTAATTTCAGGGCTTACATACGGAAATCCATCCATGATTTGATGCAAGGCCATTTTCAATTCAGACTGCTGAATGCTTTTTAACAGATATCCATCAATTCCTTCTTTCAGTATTTGTCGTACCAGAATCGCTTCATCATGCATACTCAAAATTACCCGTTTCACTTTTGGGTATTTCTCCTTTACCACGATGGCCAGTTCCAGGCCGGTCAATCCGGGTAAACGAAAGTCGGTGAGCACAATATCCGGAAGGCTCACCTGCAAAAAGCGCAGAGCCTCTTCCGCTGAGCTAGATGTACCAATAATTTGAAATTGAGGATCTTGATCAAATAGGGATTTCAATCCATCCAACACAATGCGATGGTCATCTATAATTAACAACTTGATAGCGTTACTCAACATGATGGCTAAAAATAAGCCTTCGAAAACAAATTATATCAGCCTGTAGGTAAAAATTGTGGAGGAATGTGATCCGGTTTATACACATTAGGGAAGTGTCTCCAGTTTACAATGGCGATCAGGGTGATACTGAAAAAGGACAAACTCAATGCAATCAGGTTACGATGATAAGAGCTTAAATTGTCGATGAAGTAGGGAAGGCCGAAAGCGGTAACTACCAATGCACAGCATACAAATAAAATGTTTTGGAGATTATTTCCACAAACATAATAAGCCATACTTTTTTCCCTGAGATGATAGTGCAGGACTCTCACAAACGTTGCATACTCCGAAGATCGGTCTTCCACCTGTGAATTTGAAATGGCATAGGCACTGCTAATGCACACTTCGGGTTGGTCTGAAGGTTTAATTATGGTAAAGAATTTTTTGCCGGATTTTTTTAAGCGCACAGACAATATACTGGCATAGGGAACCAATTTTTCTTTCCCCTCGCATAGTAAGGAAAAAGAATATTCACTTAGGGCCACCGTAATTGGGTCTTCTGATCGGCTATTTTTGAAAGTATACTCCACACTTGATTTGTAGTAAAAATACTTTGGTAACAAGTTCAGAGGAATACCATATTCACGGTATTTTTAAATGCGTACCAGTACGGAGGGTTAGGCTGCCATTGAAATTTGTTGAGGTACTGATATTATCAACGTAGTGCCTTTTCTGCCTTTTTGTGTGTCGATTTCGATGGTCCCTTTTATCATATGAAGCCGTGAATTAATATTTTTCCAACCATTTCCCTGGCTCTCCAATAATGAATTGGGTTCAAAGCCTGTTCCATTATCTTCAATCGTAAGAACCAGTTCCTCAGGGTGTTTTACCAGTTGAATAGAAATCTGATTTCCCCCGCTATACTTAATCACGTTGTTCACCCATTCCTGACAGATACGATATAAAGCAATGCGGTGTTCCGCTGGCATATCGCTATCCAGATCGAATGTTTGCACCGACACCGAAACGCTACCGGAACGGTTTATTCGCAACGCAAACTCCTTTAGCGCTTCTTCCAATCCACCTTTCACAAGCACCTGTGGCATCAGGTTAAACGCGATGTTCCTGATTTCAACATTCATTTCGTTAAGCACCCCCAACGCATGACTTAACGCATTCGCATCTACTTTTTCATTGGATAGACTGAGTCTTAATGCTGAAATCATTTGACCAAACCCATCGTGCAAATCGGCCGCAAACCGTTTGCGTTCTTCTTCCTGTGAGGCAATCACAGCACTCAACTGACTTTCCCGTAAGGAAGCACGGGTAGACTGCAGTTCTGCCTGTTGCTTTAACGTGATTCTGTTTTTCCACAAGAACCCAAATGTCAGAATTCCACCCAGCATCACGATAAGTAAAATAATCGTTACGATACTTTGATTCAGGCGAACGTCTTTTATCTCATTTACTTGCTTTAGCTGCAGAATCTGATTCTCCTTTTTCACCGTCTCATATTCTGTTTGAAGTTGGGCTATCTGACGGGCTTTATCCTGCTGATAAATTGAATCTTTGACAAGCACATATTCATGATATTCGTAGTATGCTTTTTTAAAGTCATTCTTGGCGGCATTGATTTCGGCCAGCGACAAACGGGCCTCCATTACTTGTTGCAGAGCATTAATCCGGGAAGCAATTGTTAGTGCTTCAGACGCTTCCTTTTCGGCCAATTGAACCAAGCCTTCTGAGTTATACACATTCGATAAGTAAATCATGACAAATGCCAGCTCTTTCTTGTTGTCATATTGCTCGTTCATGGTTTTTGCCTTAAGTAAATACTGCCTGGCTTTGTCCTTAGCCCCAAGTTTATCGTAGGCCATACCTGCATTGCACAGAGCGCTGCCCAAAAATTGTTGAATG
Source organism: Cyclobacteriaceae bacterium (assembly GCA_043774805.1). GTDB lineage: Bacteria > Bacteroidota > Bacteroidia > Cytophagales > Cyclobacteriaceae > ELB16-189. Next base: position 19,230 of record JAYVTB010000170.1, read on the forward strand.
TTTTGCGCCTCAAACTCTTGAGTTGCTTGTAACGAATACTGAAGTGCACTGTCATAATTGGGCAAGTAGTAAAAAACAGAACCCAGATTTGCATTGCACACCGCCACACCGAATTCATTATTCAATCGCTGATAAATGGAGAGGGCTTCATGATAGTAGGCGATCACCTTTTCATATTCGCCCTGAGATTTTAAAACAATAGCCATGTTTACTAACACCATGGCCATTTTCTTTTCATCATGAAGTCTTTCATAAATTTTGCTGGCTTCGTGATAGTATTCAAGAGCTTTATTATACGCTCCCTGTTCATCGTAGATAATTCCTATATTATTAAGCGTATTGGCTGTTTTGGATTCATCCCCCATCTCTTTTCGAAATTCAAGAGCCTTCAACTCGAAATCGAGAGCCTGAGCATAGTTACCCTGTGCCTCCTGAGTAATACCAATATTATGTAAGGCTTGCACTTCCTCTTCACGAAGTCCATTTTTCTGAGCTAACTCAAGAGCCTGCACACCATATTGCCTGGCTGTATCGGCATTAATAAACCGATATTCCCAACACAATTCTATCAGGATCTGGGTGGTTTCCTTTTCGGATTGGGCGGACTTCAATACCAGTTTCAGGCTATCAATGTTATTATTTTGAGCAGATGAGCCTAAAGCTGACAGCCAGAAAAGCAAAAACAGGATCTTTTTCATGATTCGTAAAATATTGATTTTTAGTCAACTGAGTACAGTTTTAGCAATAAAACAGGTGATACCAGTCATTTTATCTTGTTAGTCAGCCGATTCATTCACCTTTCTTTTCACTGGGCTTGGATTATTAATAGGCTTTTCCCGATATTTGCAATCCTTTTTAAGAAGGGCTAAATCAATAAGTTTTATGGCACGAGTTTGTCAAATCACAGGAAAGAGACCACAGGTAGGGAATAAGGTTTCACACGCTAATAACAAGACGAAGCGCAGGTTTTATCCTAATCTTCAGACTAAGCGCTTCTTTATTCCTGAAGAAAATAAGTGGATTACCTTGAAGCTTTCGACCAAAGCATTGAAGACCATCAATTTGAAGGGAATCGCAACCGTGTTGAAAGAAGCACGCGCAAAAGGAACCCTTTCCATCTAAACCGCATAATCTGCTACAATCATGGCAAGAAGTAAAACCAGAATTCAGGTAATTTTAGAGTGCACAGAGCACAAAACCAGCGGCATGCCAGGCATGAGCCGCCATATTACCACGAAAAACCGGAAGAATACGCCTGAGCGCATTGAGCTTAAGAAGTATAATCCGATCCTAAAAAAATATACTCTTCACAAAGAAATTAAGTAATCATGGCAAAGAAAGTTGTTGCTTCCCTTAAGAAAACAGACGGAAAGAACTACGCTAAAGTGATCCGTGCTGTGAAATCTGAAAAAACAGGTGCTTATGTTTTTAAAGAAGAAATTGTCGCATCTGACCTCGTGAAAGAGACCCTTGCCAAGAAGTAATTCTTCAGAACTCATAAAATCAAAGAGTCCCCGCTGTGGGACTTTTTTATTTCTCTTACTTTTATAGACACTTTTGAGCATTCAATTATGTCCATCTTTTCTGGTTTTTTTTCAAAAGAGAAAAAGGAAAGCCTCGACCAGGGTCTTCAGAAGTCGAAGGAAAGTTTCTTCGGGAAACTGACTAAAGCGATTGCCGGAAAATCGACCGTTGATGATGAAGTGCTTGACCATCTTGAGGAAATCCTGATCTCATCGGATGTTGGCGTGGAAACCACATTAAAGATTATTGGGCGTATTCAGGATAAAGTAGCCCGCGACAAATACCTGGGTACCTCCGAATTGGATCGTATTCTCCGGGAGGAAATAGCTTCCTTGTTATCTGAAAACAACTCGCAAGACCTTGCTGATTATGAGGTGCCACAGAACAAAAAACCATATGTTATTATGGTGGTGGGAGTGAACGGGGTAGGGAAAACAACTACCATAGGGAAACTCGCAGCTCAGTATAAGAAAAAAGGAAAAACGGTAGTGCTTGGTGCTGGCGATACATTCAGGGCAGCTGCCGTAGAACAATTAAAGCTATGGGGCGAACGCATCGGTGTGCCGGTAGTATCCCGTGGTATGAATACAGATCCCTCAGCCGTTGCATTCGACACGCTGAAACAAGGTGTAGAGATGGGTGCTGACATTATCATCATCGATACCGCTGGCCGATTGCACACGAAGATTAACCTGATGGCCGAGCTATCGAAGATCAAACGGGTAATGGAAAAAGTAATTCCAGATGCGCCACATGAAGTCATGTTGGTGCTGGACGGAAGCACAGGACAAAATGCAGTGATTCAGGCGCGTGAGTTTACAAAGGCAACGGAAGTAACATGCCTGGCTATTACGAAATTAGACGGCACTGCTAGGGGTGGAGTAGTAATAGGTATATCTGATGAGTTTAAAATTCCGGTAAAGTATATTGGTGTAGGCGAAAAAGTGGATGATCTTCAGGTATTCAACAAGATGGAATTTGTGAATTCTCTTTTTCAACAGCGGTGAACTGCTATTCTAAGACGGGTTCCAGATTGAGCCAAAGCAAATACGAAAGTCCAATACCACAAACTACTTTCGCCAAATAATCAGGTAAGATGCCATCTCCTTATTTCTCCTTTTTAAAAGCTATTCTGTAAAAAATCTGGTAATTAAATCCCCAATAGACACTTTTTGAGGTTTTTCCATAGCCCGGTATGTCATAGGTTTCCATCTCAACATTGCCATTTACACTCGGAGCAAACTTTAACCTTGCCGTATAGCCCATCCATATCGATTTCCAGATTTTTACACGTAATCCCGCAGTCAATTCAACCCAGCCTGCCGTAGCATTGGGGTTGGATAATATGCTTTCAATCACTCCGAAATTGTCCGATGTTGTCACATAAGTTAATTGCTCACTGAAGGCTGAGCGACCATACCGAAAACCCATAAAGACCATGTTTTTGTCAGGGTCTTTCAGTAGAAAATTTACGTCAATACCAATGCGTAAATATCTTCCGTCATTGGCGTAGTAACCATTAGCAAGGCTATCCTTGCGCGACCATGATCCATAATCCAATGCCAGATAATAACGACCAAAATCCACATCCGCATTTAGCTCCCAACCCGAAAGAGGGCTACCAAATATGGACTTTCCAATCGCAATCAGATCAGTACCAATGCGCAGGCTGGTTGGCTTTTGGATTTTTCTGATAGAATCGTAGGCTACTTTTTCATCCTGTGCCTGAGTCGCCAAAGCAATCAGAAACAGGGTACTACTCAACAAATATTTCAATATTGGTAGTCGCATTAATCAGGAGTTGAGTGTTGATGATGTTGAATAATTCAAAGGATGATTCTGTAACAGTTAGCCCAGAATAATTTGTAAACGCACCGCAAGCAACTGATATCACCTGCGACTGTTTTGAGTAAGTAAGGTGCAGGGTTTCGATGCGGCCTTCAAAATAAAATGTAAAAGTTGATTCGGTGGCTTCCGGGTCAACCGGTAACTGCACCGAAGTCTCCTTCTGTCCGGCATAAAAATCATTCGTCAAACCCGAAACATTAATTTGGGCAAAGGTGATTTCTCTCGCAGTTTTTGAATCTTTCTTAAAGTTTATCTTAACCAAATTAGTGCTCGTAATAATGCAATCTGGCTCATTCAGGCATCCTGTAACAAGAAAAAACAATACTATCCATTGAACAATTCTCACCTTGTCTTAGTTGAAGTTGCAAATATAACCGTTACTCCCCCGCAGGGTGGAATCTCAAGGTCTGTATTTTTAGTAAATTCGCACCTTATTTAATCACGTTGAAAACAAAAGGCAGCAAAAAGACGAAAGTCAACATTGTAACACTGGGATGTTCAAAAAACCTCGTGGATTCTGAAGTATTGCTTACCCAGCTTCGGGGTAATGGGATTGAAACCACCCATGAATCAAAAAAGGATGATGCTAATATCGTGGTGATCAATACCTGTGGCTTTATCGACAATGCAAAACAGGAATCCATTGATACAATTTTACGCTATGTGGATGCCAAGGAAGAAGGCGTTGTTGAAAAGGTCTACGTAACCGGTTGCCTTTCCGAACGATATAAGACTGACCTTGAAAAAGAGATTCCCAGTGTGGATGCCTGGTTTGGAACTCGTGACCTTTCGCGATTGCTGAAGCAACTTAATGCAAATTATAAGCACGAGTTGATAGGTGAGCGGATACTGACCAATCCAAGTCATTTTGCTTATCTGAAAATTTCCGAAGGCTGCGACCGTCCTTGCTCATTCTGCGCTATTCCGATTATGCGGGGAAAGCATATTTCAAAGCCAATGGAAGAGTTGGTTTCAGAAGCTAGAAACCTGGCGAAAAAAGGCACAAAAGAATTACTGCTGATTGCTCAGGATTCAACCTATTATGGCCTTGATATTTATAAAAAAAGAAACCTGGCCGAATTGCTTCAGCGGCTGTCCGATGTAGAAGGGATTGACTGGATCCGACTCCATTATGCATTCCCCACCGGCTTCCCAATGGATGCACTTGACGTGATGGCTGAGCGTGCTAACATTTGCAAGTACCTGGATATTCCGTTACAACATGGCTCCAGTCGAATGCTTCAGATTATGAGACGTGGCACCACGCGAGAAAAGACGGAAGCACTTTTAAATACCATTCGCGAAAAGGTGCCTAGCATTGCCATTCGCACAACCCTGATCGCGGGTCATCCTGGAGAAACGGAACAGGATTTTGAGGAGATGATGAAATTTGTTGAGCAAATGCGCTTTGATCGTTTGGGTGTTTTCCCTTACTCGCATGAAGACAATACCCATTCATTCTCGATGGCTGATGATGTTTCTCCTGAATTGAAACAAGAACGTGTGGATGCTTTGATGGATTTGCAGCAAGGAATATCTCTCGAACTAAATCGGGCAAAAATCGGAAACACCTATAAGGTATTAATCGATCGTAAAGAATCGGGTAATTTTATAGGCCGCACAGAATATGATTCACCCGAAGTTGACAATGAAGTTCTGTTGGATGCCACAAAGGAATATATTGGCGTTGGTCATTTTATTCAGGCCAAAGTGACTGGTGCTGCCGAATTCGATCTGATTGCAGAATCCGTTTAACAACTTTTTAACAGCTTAATCTGGAAATGGAAATTCTTAAACTTTATCCGTGCTCAGCCGTTATTCGGGTTATGCATTTTTCTAACCTCACCTGTTGTTAATCTCATGCGCGTTCAAAAACTTCCCTTTGCCGAAACCCAATCATTCTCTTCTTTTTTTCTCGACTACATTCAGCAAAAGGAATCCCTAAAAAAATTCTATTCGTTATTTCCCGAGCAAAAGAATTTCGAGACTCAGATTAAAAATAAAAACCAATCCTTTCCCGCTTCACATCGCAGTACGCTTGTTACCGCACTTCAAACTCAATATAAAAATCTTTCTCAGAAGGACGTTGTTAAAAAAAACATCGACCTCCTTTCTCAATCGAACACCTTTACTATTACCACTGGTCATCAGCTTAACATTTTTACAGGTCCTTTGTATTTTATTTACAAAATCGTTACGGTTATCAATGCCTGCAAAGAATTAAAGAAACAATTCCCTGAAAATAATTTCGTGCCGGTATACTGGATGGCATCAGAAGATCACGATTATGATGAGATAAAATATTTTAAACTATACGGGAAGAAATATACCTGGGAAACTGATCAACAAGGTGCAGTTGGTCAATTCAATCCATCCACTATTGAAAAACTATTCGCTGATATTCCAGGTGAAATCAGTGTATTCAGGAATGCTTACTTAAAACACACCACTTTAAGCGATGCCGTACGGTATTATGTAAATGAACTCTTTGGTGAAGAAGGGCTTGTGGTTATAGATGCCGATGATCATCATCTTAAAAAACTCTTTCAGCATGTTATCAAGGAAGATGTTTTTAATCACACTCCAAAAAAACTGGTGGAAGCACAAAATCAGCAATTAGAGGCGCTGGGTTATCAAACCCAGGTTTTTGCGAGAGACATTAACTTCTTCTTTCTGGAAAAAAATCTTAGAAGCAGAATTGAGGAAAAGGATGGAGGCTATCATGTTGTTGATACCTCTCTCCGATTTTCGAAAGAGGAAATTGAAAAGCTCATCGACACCCAGCCCGAAAAATTCAGTCCCAACGTAATTCTAAGACCGCTTTACCAGGAAGTAATTCTTCCCAACCTCGCCTATGCAGGAGGACCAGCAGAAGTAGTTTATTGGCTGCAATTGAAAGGAGTATTCGATCATTTTAAAATTCCTTTCCCCATGCTGATGCCAAGAAACTTTGCCATGGTGATCGAAAAAAGTGTAGCCCATAAATTTGAAAAGACAGGTCTTGAATATAAACACCTCTTTGAAGAAAAGAATTACTTGTTCAATCAGTGGATTATAAAAAACACCACGCATGACCTTTCACTCGGAAAAGAGATGGCTCTTTTTGCTGAACAGTTTTCCGCCATTCGCGATCGTGCCGGCCACATTGATTCAACCTTGAATAAATTTGTAGATGCCCAGGCAACCCGTGCAGCCGACAGTCTTGAAAAAATTGAACAAAAAATTCTTCGTGCCGAAAAACGGGTACACCGCGAAAAATTAGGTCAACTCGAATCGGTGAAAGATATTCTTTTCCCCAATGGCAGCCCGCAAGAGCGTGTGGACAATTTCTTAAACTTCTATCAAAAAGACCCACAATTCATTCAAAAACTTCTGAATGCATTTGATCCCTTTGATTTCAGGTTCAATCTTTTGTTTTATGAGTAAAGATGAGCTCAGAAAAATCTATCTCGCCAAAAGACTTTCGCTAACCGAATCTGAACATATCGAGCTAAGTCAGAAAATTGCCGATCACTTCTTTCAATTCGTTGATCTTTCTAAGGTTAGAGTTCTTCATGTTTATTTGCCAATTGAATCAAAATGTGAACCCGATACCTGGCTCATTGTTAACCGGATAAAAAGTGAGTTTCCCACAATTCGTTTGGTCATCCCTCGGGTAAATAATGAAGAAATGGAAAGTATTTTTTTTGAAGGACCTGATCAGCTTGAAAAGACGAAGTGGGGAATGATAGAGCCCTTTCCAGGTATTGAAGCCGAGCCACAGAAAATCGATATGGTTATTGTGCCACTGCTTGCCTTTGACAAATTGGGTCATCGGATCGGATATGGGAAGGGATTCTACGATCGCTTTTTAAAGTTATGTCGTCCGGATTGTATCAAGATTGGCATTTCTTTCTTTGACCCGCTAAATAGTATTGCTGAAAAATCTGATCATGATGTTTTGCTGAATGGATGCCTTACACCAAAAGAATATTTGATTTTCTAACTTCCTGCGCCAGATCATTAAACCTCAGGCTCCTGCTGACTCAAGCAATGGAATGAACCCAGACCCCAGATAATGTCTGTTGAATCAAGTCCAATCACTTTTCTATCTGAAAAACATTGTTGCAAAACATCCAAAGCACGGTCGTCATTTTTATCACGGAATGTGGGTACAACTACATACTTATTACTGATATAAAAATTAGCGTAGGAGGCGGGCAAACGCATATCTTCATAAATAACCGGAGATGGCATAGGCAATTCAACAATGTTAATATGTCTTCCATTTTCGAGCCTCATTGTATTTAACGCCTTCAAATTTTCCTGAAGCAGTTCATAATTTTCATCCTGCTTGTTTGATTCAACAATGGTCACCACAGTATCTTCATTTACAAAGCGTGTCAAGTCATCGATATGACCATCGGTATCATCGCCAACGATACCATCGCCCAGCCAAAGAATATGATTGATGCCATAGTAGTTGTATAAATATTCTTCAATCTGCGCTTGATTAAGATGAGGATTTCGGTTGGGGTTTAACAGGCACGCCTTCGTTGTTAATAAAGTGCCTCTTCCATTAAACTCAACGGAGCCACCCTCCATAACAATGCCAGGGTGAACAACAGGAACATTATAATGCTTTGCAATTAGCGTTGGGATTACATCATCGAGATCAAATGGAGGATACTTGTCACCCCACGCATTGTAACCCCAATCCACAATCATTTTTTTCTTCTCCTTCGTATTGATTAAAAATGCAGGGCCATGATCACGGCACCACGCATCATTCGTGGGATGAAAAAAAAATTCGACTTGAGACAAATCTGTATTGGCCTTTTGTAAATGACCAAGTGCCTTTTGCTTCATCGCTTCGTCCAGCACATTGATATTTACTTTCTCTCCTTCTGCTACATACTTTATAAACTCAGCATATACCGGATAGATTGTTTCAATCCTGCCTGGCCATGATGCCTCTTTATGCGGCCAGCTCAGCCAGGTTGCGGTATGTTTGGCAAACTCAGCGGGGAAATAATAACCTGATTCTTTAGGGGTCATTCGAAATTCAAAAATTTAATATTCAAAATTCAAGAGGTTCAATTTTGAATGTTGAACCTGGAATTTTGAATTTGCTTATTCGTCAATATATCTTTTTGTAATCGGCTGATAGGAATCAATTCTGCGGTCGCGGAGGAATGGCCAATGCGTACGGTATCGGTCTGTCTTTTCCAGGTCGATTTCCAACACCGATACTTCTTCTTTATCATGAGAGGCTTTATACAAGATGCTTCCGAATGGATTTGATATAAAAGATCCTCCCCAGAATTTCATGGCTCCGTTCTGTTCTAAGCCAACCCTATTAACGCTCACCACATGCACCCCATTCGCTATCGCATGACTGCGCTGAATCGTTTGCCATGCATTGAATTGTTCCGTATTAGTCGCTTCATCCTGCGCGGTAGCCCAACCGATGGCAGTGGGATAAAATAAAATTTCTGCTCCCATTAAGGAGGTGATTCTCGCTGCTTCCGGATACCATTGATCCCAGCATATAAGTACTCCAAGGGTTGCAAAACGGGTCTTAAAAACTTTATAACCCAAATCACCTGGTGTAAAATAAAACTTCTCGTAGTAAGCCGGATCATCCGGGATATGCATCTTTCTATACTTGCCGAGATAGCTGCCATCTGCATCAATCACGGCTGTGGTATTGTGATAAAGACCTTCTGCACGCTTTTCAAACAAGGAAGCAATAATAACAACACCTAACTCCTTCGCTACTTTTGAAAGTGCATCCGTGGACGGACCCGGTATGGCCTCCGCTAGCTTAAAGTTTTCATATTCTTCCACATCACAGAAATAAAGGGAGGTGAACAACTCCTGCAAACAAACGATTTGCGCTCCGCCTGCAGCAGCCTCTATAGTTTTTTGAATGGCCTTCTCCAAATTTTCTTTAGGCTCTCTAGTACAACTCATTTGCACCGTGCCGATTCTTACTTTTTTCACCGTAATGTGCGTTAACTCTTAGGGTTGTAAAAATAGTACTTAAATGTCAAAAGATTCAGGGTTTAACTGCTCTTACCATCTCCCGTTTGCCCGGAGGACCCGGCAAGGATTCAACAATCAAACCCAATGCTTTTAAGTCTCGCTTCAGCTGCCCCTTTGCGCAATAAGTGACAAATGCTCCTTCTGTCTTTATCCTGCTGACAACCCGTTCAAGGACTTGCCTCTCCCACATTTCAGGTTGCTTATTAGGTGCAAAGGCATCAAAGTAAATCAGATCAAACTGCTGAGGAGCCAACTCCACGGTCTGAAGAGATTTTTCAAGTTTCAATAATATCAAATTGGAGTGAACCTGAACCGGCTTCTGCCACACCGCGCTATGCAACTCTTTGAATAAATGATCAGGATCAGGATAGTTTAAGGTCATCCATATTTCCGGTGGCAATGGACGTATTTCAAGAGTGGTGTAAGCAACATCAATATTGTTTTTTATTGCTTCCCTTAATGTTAACAAGGCATTGAGGCCTGTACCAAAGCCTACTTCAAGAACTGATAGCGCTTTTGAATGATGTTTTTCGATCAGGTAATTGAATCCCTGCTCAATAAAAACATATTGAGACTCTTTTACCGCTCCATGGCGAGAGTGATAAGTTTCATTCAACTCCTCATTGAGAAGTGAATGACTGCCGTCACCTGTTATGAAAATTTTTATCTCTTTCAAATCTGATTTAAGTCATCTTTAATTATAGAGTAATATACAAGCGAAATATTAACTTTAAAACGCCATGAAACTAACGCTTCCGGAAAACAGGCTCGCGTTTTTTTACAATACATTTTATTCATTTCCCTCATTCTGTATTTCGGAAGTACGCTCTTCATTCCTCTTGAGTTTTTTAAGGAATGGCCGCAATTGAAATCAAATGTCTCAGGAGCTGCAGAAGAAATAAACACCTGGCTTACTGGCACTCTTAGCATAGAACGTGAAAAACAACTTCAGTGGCTTGACAAAATGGTGAATGAATCCGGGCCAATGCGATGTCCATCATTACGAATACCATCGCTGCATCTGCTGTTGGGGCCGTGTATGTTATTCTCATTCCCATCTATGCCGTACTGATTTTATATTATCGTCATAAGTGGATGGAAGTGCTGTATCGCATATTCCCAGCCGAAGGGCGAGAACGAATACGGGAAATTGTAAAACTAAGTATTCAATCCTATCACAATTTTATTAAAGGAATGGCCTTGGTGTATGTAATTGTCGGCATTCTCGATAGCACCGGCTTATTTCTGTTGGGAATACCCCATGCTATTCTATTTGGTTTTATTGCTTCGGTGCTTACGTTCATTCCTTATGTTGGCATTTTGGTAGCCTCTCTTTACCGATATCCATGGCCTGGATCACCTACAACTCCGTTTGGTATCCACTCGGTGTGATTGGCATTTTTGCTTTTGTTCAGTACCTGGAAGCTAACTTGATTTTTCCTCTGGCCGTAAGCAGCAGGTTAAAGATCAATGCCCTGGTTACCATCGTTTCTATTTTTGCCGGTGGAATTATCTGGGGCGTTAGCGGCATGATTTTATTCATACCTTTTTTAGGTATTCTAAAACTGGAGGCCGATCGCACACCATCGTTAAAGGCTCTTTCAGTAATACTTGGAGATGAGAAAGAGTAGTTACTCCTTTTTAATCAACGCAACTGCATAAGCGTTCACACCTTCTTCGCGACCGATATAACCGAGTCGCTCTGCTGTAGTTGCCTTTATTGAAATATCATCCTCTGAAATATTCATTAGTGGACCCAGCACCTGTTTCATTTCTGGTATGAACGGGTTCACCTTAGGTGCCTCCAGGCAAAGTGTGCAGTCAACGTTTTCAATCGTCCATCCCTTCTCCGCAAGCATGCGGGTAACGTCTTGTAAGAAGAACTTGCTATCCATGCCGCTCCAACGCGGATCGCTGTTTGAATAATGGAACCCGATGTCACGAAGATTAGCGGCCCCCAGCAAGGCATCACAAATTGCATGAATCAATACATCGGCATCAGAATGTCCTACTGCTCCCTTCGTGGCGGTAAGTTTTATACCGCCCAGGAAAAAATCACGACCTTCTTCTAATTGATGAACATCAAAACCGAGTCCTACACGAATCTTCATTTCTTAATTTTTATTTTCCGCCTTGTAGTAAAGAACGCTACCATTGCTCTCTTTAAAGATACGATTAGCCAGGCGATGGATATCGTTGGTGGTAACCGCCTGTATTTTTTCTTCTTCCTGATTCACTAACTCCGCATCACCTGAAAGTGCTGCGAAGGCAAGATTCATAGCGCGATTAATTACTTCCACCTCGCCAAACTCAAGAGTAGATAATGCCTGATTCTTTACTTTTTGCAACTCAGCTTCCGTAACGCCTTCTATCATCATATCTGCAAGAATCAAATCAACTTCATGTTCTGCATCGGCCAACGGAAAGCCATCTTTCACTCTTCCGCTGATGATAAGCAATCCGGGATCAATGGAGCCCATCGTAAACGAAGAAATAGAATTGAAGATTTCCTTTTTCTGGACCAGCGTGTGATACAGTCGGCTCGAATTGCCACGACTTAATATGTCGCTCATCAAATCCAACGCATAAAAATCCGCATCAAATCTTCCCGGCATATGATACGCTTTGTAAAGGGCATTGGCTGGAACCTTCGCGGTAACTTCGAGGGTTCGCTTACTGAGCTGTGCTGGCTCGGATGGAAGATTTCTATCCCGTTTTTTTCCGGCCGGGATGGGACCAAACCATTTTTCAGAAAGACCTTTCACCTGTTCCATCGTCACATTGCCGGCCACTACCAGAATAGCGTTATTCGGAACATAGTAGTTGAAAAAGAAATCCTTTACATCATCCAGCGTTGCATTCTCGATATGACTGATTTCTTTACCAATGGTAGCCCATTGATACGGATGAGCCGTATACACCAACGGCCTGAGTTTTAACCATACGTCCCCATATGGTTGATTCAGGTAGCGCTGCTTAAATTCTTCAACAACTACTTTTCGCTGCACTTCCAATACCTGCGGATCAAACGACAAACTCAGCATGCGATCACTCTCGATCCAAAAACCGGTTTCAATATTGGCAGCCGGCACGGTTAAATAATAGTTGGTAATGTCTGTGTTGGTGAATGCATTGTTCTCGCCTCCTACCAGCTGCAGCGGCTCGTCATAGTTTGGAATATTAACTGAGCCTCCGAACATAAGATGTTCAAAAAGGTGGGCAAACCCTGTTTTATCGGGTCGTTCGTCTCGCGAACCTACATCATACAGAATATTCATAACCGCGATTTGCACGGTGGGATCTTCGTGCACAAACACTTGCAATCCATTGCTCAAAACAAATGAAGAATACGAAATCATAGTTGTCCAAAATTAACAAACTTGGCGATCATCAGTTCAATTTAATATCAGGATCAAAATTTATTACCTTTCCTGAATACTCTAATCCATGCCTGTTGATATCATTCTGATTATTCTAAGTTCGCTGGTCATCTTTTCATATGTATTTGATCTGGCAGCCAAAAAGTTCAAAATCCCTTCCGTTATCTTGCTGCTTGTGAGTGGTATTGGCCTGCGCTATGTGTCTGGCTTCTTAGGAATCGACAGTATAAATTTTAATTCTGTGCTTCCATTGATTGGTACAGTCGGACTTATTCTTATCGTACTGGAAGGAGCTTTGGAATTAAAACTCGAAAAGGGCAAATCTCAACTTATTAAAAGCTCACTCTCTTCGGCTTTTTTTATTCTTCTTTTCACCTCTTCGTTGATCGCACTATTTTTCTTCTATCTGAGTGGCAAACCATTCCACATGTGTTTTCTTAACGCAGTTCCACTTGGCATCATTAGTTCTGCCATTGCCATTCCGTCCGCATCGGTGTTGCCCGTTCACAGAAAGGATTTTATCGTTTATGAGTCTTCACTATCTGATATTTTTGGAATCATCCTCTTTAATTTCATGATTGAAAACGATACCATCAATTCCATTTCTTTCTTTCACTTGGGCTGGCAGACATTGCTTATTCTTGTTCTTGCTGGAATATTTTGTCTGGCACTTTTATATCTTCTGAAAAGAATCACACATCATCTCAAGTTTTTTCTTATTATTTCGGTGCTGATTCTCATCTATGGGATAGGAAAATATTATCACTTGCCAACACTGGTAATCGTGCTCGCTTTTGGATTGTTTCTTAACAATTTGCACTGGATAAAAGATGAGCGGTTCAAGCGGATTTTTACTTACCCAAATTTCTCAAAAGATCTCGACCAATTGACCCAACTCAGTGGGGAAAGCGCCTTTATAGTGCGCACCTTTTTCTTTCTGATTTTTGGATATTCCCTGGTTCCTGAAACGCTGCTTCATGCAGAAATACTTGAGCGGGGATTAATCATTGTTGCAGCGATTTACCTGATCAGAATTGTCTATCAGAAATTATTTATTCGAGCAGCATCATGGGCAGAAATTTTTCTGTCACCCCGAGGGCTTATTAGTATTCTCCTGTTTTTCAGTATTCCCAAAGAACAAAAACTATCAGGGTTAACCGATGCCCTTTTGTTTTTTGTTATTCTTGCTACCAGCGTGATTATGGCATTAGGATTATTAACAAACCGTGAAAAGAAATCTGTAAACAGTGCCGATTCAGTTTAGAAGTCGTGACCCAAAATTTTAACTTGCTACCTGTTTTTAGCTCCTATGAAATTCATTCGCAAAAAATATTCTGACGAAACCCTGCGCGGCTTATATGAAGCCTTGCTTCGTCCACGGTTGATCGAAGAGAAAATGCTGATTCTGCTCCGGCAAAATAAAATCAGCAAATGGTTTAGTGGCATAGGTCAGGAGGCTATTTCGGTTGGGATCACACAAGCCCTTGATAAGGACGAATATATTTTGCCTATGCACAGAAACCTGGGTGTCTTCACTGGTCGTGAACTTCCTTTTGAACGACTATTCGCGCAATGGCAAGGCACTATGAAGGGATATACTAAAGGACGTGATCGGTCTTTCCACTTTGGCACCAACGATCATCACATTGTAGGAATGATTTCGCACCTTGGTCCGCAGAACGGTGTTGCCGATGGCATCGCGCTGGCTAGTAGACTGAAAGGTGAGAAAAAAATTACGGTGGTCTTTAATGGAGATGGCGGCACCAGCCAGGGAGATTTTCATGAAGCCCTGAATGTGGCAGCCGTGTGGGATTTGCCGGTGATCTTTGTGATCGAAAACAATGGTTACGGATTATCAACACCTAGCAGTGAGCAATTCAAATGCAAGCAGTTCATTGACAAAGCCATTGGTTATGGAATAGAAGGCGTGCAAGTGGACGGAAACAATATTCTTGAAGTCTATGACAAGGTGAAGTCATTGGCAGATGATCTACGTAAAAAACCAAGGCCGATTTTGCTGGAATGCATGACCTTCCGCATGCGTGGCCACGAAGAAGCATCCGGCACTAAGTATGTGCCTAAGAAGTTGATGGAAGAATGGGCAAAAAAAGATCCGGTAGAAAACTTTGAAAAATATCTTGTTCAGGAAGAAGTGATTGATGCGAACTACTCAGAAGCCATTCGAAAAAAAATTAAAAAAGAAATTGAAGTAGGCTTGAGTGAGGCATTTGAAGAAAAATTACCCGAAGCAAATACTGAAACAGAACTGAATGATGTATACGCACCTTTTATTCAGCAAGTAATTAGTCCTTCAGAAAAGTTATCAGAAAAAAGATTCATAGATGCTATCAGTGATGGGTTGCGTCAAAGTATGGAAAAACATTCCAACCTGGTCTTGATGGGGCAGGACATTGCAGATTATGGTGGAGTATTTAAAATTACTGAGGGATTTGTAGAGAAGTTTGGTAAAGACAGAGTTCGTAACACACCGCTTTGTGAATCCGCTATTGTGGGTACGGGACTTGGTCTCTCTATCAAGGGCATGAAAGCTATGGTAGAGATGCAGTTTGCCGATTTTGTTACCGAGGGATTCAATCAAATCATAAACAACCTGGCAAAAATTTACTGGCGATGGGGCCAGTCTGCAGATGTAGTGGTACGAATGCCAACCGGAGCAGGTACAGCAGCGGGTCCGTTTCATAGCCAGAGCAATGAAGCCTGGTTCTTTCACACGCCTGGACTAAAAATCGTATATCCTTCCAATCCTTATGATGCAAAAGGATTGCTGTGTGCCGCTTTGGAAGATCCCAACCCCTACTTATACTTTGAACATAAATCGCTATACCGCTCATTGAAAGATCAGATTCCGGATGATTATTATACTATCGAAATCGGGAAAGCAAAGTTGGTAAACGAGGGTGCTGATATTTCTATTATTACGTATGGAATGGGTGTGCATTGGGCAAAAGAAATTATGAGTTCCATGCCGGATGTAAATGCCGATATTCTCGACTTAAGGACGTTGCTTCCTTGGGACAAAGAAGCTGTGCTTCAGACTTTAAGAAAAACAAATCGCGTATTGATTCTTCACGAAGACACTCTTACCGGTGGCATCGGTGCCGAAATTGCAGCATGGATCAGTGAACATGCATTTTCTTATTTGGATGCTCCAGTAAAAAGAGTGGCCAGCCTGGATACCGCCATTCCATTTGCCGCTACCTTGGAAAACAATTTTCTGCCGAAAGGGCGAATAAGAGCTGCGGTCGAGGAGTTATTAAATTTCTGAGTCAGACCTAACCATCATTGCAAAAAACCCACATCATTGCTTTTTTGCTTATCTTGGCCTGTTTCTTTATTTAAAATTTGACAGATAGCAAGAACGATAAGGCCCATTCTTACTTGTCCATCACCGGGTGGATAGTATTGATCTTTATTATCTTGTTTTCGTTACCCGCTACTTCACAAGATCAAAAGCCAGTCAATAACAAAGGAAAAATCAAACAGACGAGGGCTAAATCTGCCAGGAAAAAAGAAAAGGCTTCAACAAAAGACATTGCCGGAAAAAGAATTAGAACCAAAAATGCAAACTCCGTTGCCGGGAGGGCAGTGTATTCTAATCCATCACCCTACGCTAGTCAAAGGCGTGGCAAAGATAGAGTAGCCAAACCTATTGCGGGCCAACCTACGCGTATCCGGTCACGGACTGGAGAATCAGCAAGAAACAATGTTTACCCACAGCGTGGACCCTTCGTGAATCATCGCTCGAAAAACACCACGACTAAATCAAATCGGTTTACACGATCCCGACCCAGAAGTAGAACCACCTCGGGAGAATCATCGCGTTCAAACGTATACCCTCAGAAGGGACCCTTTAATCGATCTTCCAAACAACCAGGAAGGACTGCTACGCAAAGTAAGACTCGCACCGGCCGCTTAAGTACCAATTCAAGAATTACCAAATCCTATTCGCGAACACCAAGAAGTGCCAGTCAGTCGGCTGAGACCTCTAAAAGGAGAAAATTTGGACAAGGAGGTGCCTTTGTAAATCAGTCGTCACGAAGTACTGAGAATGTCGCTTCAGGAGGTAATCGATATAGTCGCAAAACCAAACTCAGTGCTGGTCCAAGACCCCCTGGAAAAAAGAGAACAGTAGTTCCCCGATCTGCTTCGCAGCAGTTTGTAACGAAGGGGAGAAAGGATGTGTATTGGGGGAAATTTTCGAAAGGCGAAAAGGCAATTACTACAGATATCTCGGGTAATCCACTTCGAAGGAAAAATTACAGAACGCCACCCAACGAAATCATCAAGCCGAAAGATCCTTATGCAGCACGTAAAAAATCTAAAGGTGATCGTGCTTACTCTGGCACGTTCATTTCGGGCCACGTGAGCACTGCAAGACGAACTGAAAATCCATGGAAAGGTGATCTGTCAGGACAAACTGTGCGCAAAAGAAGTGATCGGCAAAATCAGGTTGCTGGAGAAAGAATCGGACCTTCCAGAAAAGTTGGAGGACTTAGCGCCAAAATTCAAAGGACATTCGATTCTAAAAGGGGCATTAAACCACCCAAGGGCGGTGGTGGTAGCGTAACCGGAAAGTTCCGTTCCAATAAACCTTTGACACCAAGGGCACCGGGTATAGGGACCTCCGCCATGCTAAAAGGACAGAGCAGGATTACCGGTATTAAACCTGTAAAAGGAGGCGGAGGAAGTGTAACCGGAAAATTCAGATCTAACAAGCCTTTAACAGCGAGGGCACCAGGGATAGGAGCCTCCGCAATGCTGAAAGGACAAAACAGAATTACTGGTGTTAAACCAACGAAAGGGGGCGGAGGAAGCGTAACGGGAAAATATAAATCCAACAAACCGTTAACAACGAGAGCACCGGGCATTGGAGCGTCCGCCATGTTAAAAGGTCAGAACAGGATTACAGGTATAAAACCGAAAAAAGGAGGTGGAGGAAGTGTAAGTGGTAAAGTCTGGAATAATAATAACCAGCCCATATTTACCAGGCCTCCAGGAATTGGTGGAAGCGCAATGGCTAAATACCAGAGCAAACTAAATCCCAAAAAGCCAACAAAGACATTTGATCAGGCAGGGCTTGACTATTACAAAGGAAGTGGCGCTGAACGAGCCCGGAAAGGAAAACTAACCGCCACAGGAAAAACCTGGAATAACAATAACCGCGCTTTACTGGCCCCTAATTATGGCAAGACGGCTAATAGAATTGCAAAATTTCAAGGCAATGTAAAAGTCAGAGAACCTGAAAAAGGTGGGGGCACTGTCAGTGGTAAGCTATGGAATAATAATGGCCAGCCTATTGAAGTACGAATGCCTACAGGAGCACAGGCACACAAAGTTGGTTATGCCGCAAAAGTAAAACGCCCTCTTTTCAAAAGGGCTTATTCGAGAAATCCGAATGCAGTAGCGGAAGCCATTAAGCAAAAAAGTCCAATGGGAACCGTGTTTATGACTGATGGGTTGCAGGTATCTGTGAAAGCGAAACAAACCGGAACAAAGCCCAAAGCGGTGAAAGGCTCGATGCCAGGACTGCCTCCGTCAAAAGCAACTGTAAAGGCAAGTGAGTACAATCGCAGCATAAAAATGTTTTGGAGTTACAAGCACAATCCAATGAGTCATAAAGATGCGCTTAAAGTAATCGAACCAGGCAGGGCATATGCGCGCATCACTGATTATCAGGGAAATATTAAAATGAGTAAATACAAAGACAAGCGGTTTATGCCCGATTCAAAGTTTGCTCACAACAAACAAAACAATGTAAAGCAGGAACGAACTATCATGACTGACTTTAAGTTGTTATGGACGAAGATTTTTAAAAAGAATGGAACCCAGCCCAATGCGGTGAAAGAAAAAAGCGTGCGACCTCGTTATGATAAGCGGGAGCGCGAATTGTGGCCTGGCCTTTATGATTAAGTAAAAGAATGAATTGGATTGCACTTAAAAGCCCAGATCAGCTAGATGCATTACGGGCAGAATCAAAAAATCAACCTGTTATTATTTTCAAACATAGCACTGGGTGTTCCATCAGCCAGACCGCATTAAGTCGCCTGGAAAGAAATTGGAAAGAAGAGGAGATGAAATCTGTTAAGTCTTATTATTTAGACCTGCTTTCGTTTCGCGATATCTCCAACAGGATAGCTTATCTTTTTGATGTAGAACATCAATCTCCCCAGGTGATTGTATTAAAAGATGGTAAAGCAGTGTTTAACAAGTCGCATTTTGATATTGATTTCACCAGCATCAAAAATGCAACAGCCTCATTGGCACCGTCTAAAAATTAAAGACGACTGTTTGTTTTACTGACTCAGATAAACTGAGCGCCACCGGGCAAGTAAGAGCAGCATTCTTTAACTTCTGCTTTTGCACATCGGTTGCCAATAAAGTTGGATGATAAAAGGTAATTTGAATCTCTCCTATTTTCCTTGGACTTGCTGTCATGATTTTTACCACCTCCGAACGCAAGCCTCTCAAATCAATTTCTTCTCTTTCGGCAACCATTCCCATGATCGTCATCATACAACTGCTTAGTGCCGCACTGACAAGATCCGTTGGACTAAATGCCTCACCCTTACCATTGTTATCTGTAGGGGCATCGGTCACAATTATTTTACCTGATTTAACGTGTTTTGCCTGGGTTCTCAAATTGCCCTGGTATTCAACTTCCGCCATTAGATTCATAACAACATTATTTTTTCTGCGTTTCTTACTATAACTTTAACTTCGTTAACAAAGTAAAGCAGTGGGCATGAAGGTTGGTATCAAAATTTTACTTTTTCTTTTTCTGGTCGCTGGTTTCATCTCTGTGCGCGCTCAAACACAAGACAGTTACGAGTACAATTCTGAATTTACCTGGGGTATTAACAAGAATTCCTCGGGTGGGCTCATTGGCGGCTTTACATTTAAAAAGGCAAAAAAACGAAGCGAACGGGTGTTGGAGTCCTATGGTTTGGAGATCATGAACGTGAAGCACTCGCAGGAAGTAAGGAGAAACTCAGCTTATACCGGGAATTACTTTATTTATGGAAAGAGTAACTATCTCTATGCCATTCGCCTTCAATATGGCCGCGACTTTATACTTTTTACCAAGGCTCCTCAGCAAGGAGTAGAAATTAAAGCTGTGTTTGCTGCAGGCCCTTCAATAGGCGTTGTTGCACCATATTATATTGAGCGCACCGTAGATAACAGTTATTTCTCGTCTGTTCATGAACAATATGATCCTTATAATCCCAATCATGCTTTCAACAATATCCTGGGCACAGGCAATCTTTTTGAAGGCATTGGTGATTCTAAAATTCAAATGGGAGGAAATCTTAAGGCTGCACTTAACTTTGAACTAGGCTTAGTGAAGAGCCAGGTGACTGGTTTTGAAGTGGGCGTATTAGCAGATGCTTACTTTAATAAAGTGAATTTAATACCTACCGCAGTAAACAAATCTGTGTTCCCGACCGTATTTTTCACACTTTTTTATGGGAATCGTAAGTAGTCCTGGAATTTTCTTTTGAAATTTTGTGACTGGGAAATCTTTTTTGGATTGTATTGCTATATTTGAAATCCTAAACCGCAATTCTTAACATATGGAAGCGAAAAAGACTGAATCTGCCGATTTGATGAAAAAATCCAGTTTTTTCTTCAGCATTGGCCTGCTAATTACACTAGCCCTTGTTTTCACCGCCTTTGAATGGAAACAATATGAAGATAGCCTGATTGACCTACAGGGAAAAAGCACGAATACGTTTGAAGAAATGTTGGAAGTTCCTCCAACAGAGCAACCACCTCCACCAGCACCCATCATTCAGCAGCCACAAATTGTAGAGGTTCCCGATGAAGAGGAAATTAAGGAAGATCTAAACCTTAAGTTTGACGTAGAGGTTTCTGAAGAAACTAAAATTGAAGAAGTAGTAGTAGCCGCAGTTGAAGAAAAAGAAAATGTGGATGAAATCTTCAGCGTGGTTGAAGAATCCGCAGCCCCTAAAGGCGGTTATCCTGCATTTTATAAGTATGTGTTTGAAAAAATAAAATATCCTGCACAGGCACGAAGGATGGGCATCGAAGGAAAAGTATTTATTGAATTCGTTGTTAACCGTGATGGTTCGATTGTGGACGTAAAGGCCATCAAAGGAATTGGCGCAGGTTGTGATGAAGAAGCAGAAAGAGTTGTAAAAAGTGCCCCATCATGGACTCCAGGTAAGCAGCGCGGTAAGCCTGTAAGACAGAAAATGGTTATTCCGATTACCTTCAAATTAGGTTAATTCGAATCCTTACAAATAGTTAAAAGAGACCCTGACCGTAAGTCAGGGTTTTTTATTTATCTAAAATATCACCCCACAAAGAAGACCTATTATTATGATGGCCCAGGAGGGGATTTTGGTAAAAGTCATGAGGCAGAATGTACCTATGGTGAAGCCAAAATTAAGAAACGTGTTTTCCAAAGGTTGAAAAAGTAAGATGGCTGCGGCCGCTACCAGACCAGCATTGGCTGCATGAATCCCTTCGAGCGAAGCTCGTATTGGTCTGAACTTCTTTAAACTTTCCCAAATGCGAATCATAAAGAATATCAGAAAGGTGCCAGGAAGAAAGAGCCCGGCAGCAGACATAATGCTTCCTGTAATCTGACCACCGATTCCGTAATCGCGCATCGAAAGCACCCCTAAATAGGAACTGAACGAAAATACCGGACCTGGAAGCGCCTGGGCAAAGGCGTAGCCAGAGAGAAATTCATCATGTGAAATTGGGTGGTGGAGCGGCTTAACATATTGAACAAACTCTGTGTACAACATAGGAGTTAATACCTGACCTCCACCAAAAATCAAACTGCCGTTTCGATAGAAATTTTCAAAGAGACGAATGGGTAACGTTAATTCGGGAATGCTTTTCGTTGCCCATCCTAGCAAAGCCGCGAAAATCAATACACCTGCCCACAAAAAAAAGTTTGACCAGCTAACGTCAAACTTCTTCCTTTCCTCCCGAGGATGAGCCTTATAATTTAGTGCTGTTATTAAACCAGCTGCTAATAAAACAATCGGAAACACTAATGGCGTTTTGAAAAAGTAAGTTGCCGAGGCTGCCAATATCATCAATAAGAAACCGCGCTTGGTGGTCACTGTTTTTAAACTAATGGTATATGCCGCATGTGCAACAAGCCCCACTGCCATAGGTTGAATAAATCTTGTAAAGTCCAGCGAAGTTTGCTTTGAAACAAAGCCATTCATTAACATCCCAGCGATAGTCATGATTATGACAGAGGGTAATAACCAAATCAGTAGTGTTAAGTAAGCTAATGATGGTCCTCCCATTCTGTACCCAAGGGCAGAAAGCGTTTGTGTAGACGTTGGCCCTGGCACAATCTGGCATAATGCATTAAGTTCCACCAAATCGTTATCGCTGAGGTAGCCCCGTTTTCTTACTAAAACATTTTGAAAATGGGCAATATGTGCCTGAGGCCCTCCAAAACTTGTCAGGGACAATAAGAGGACATCTTTCAAAAAGATGATATACCGAACACGCTTTACCAACGCGAATTGTTTATTTTTTTAATCCGATTTCCTTTAGTCTCTGATTCAAGAATTCACCTGCCGAAATATCTTCCCACAACTTAGGATGTGAGGCGTCCACGCAAGATGGCAACGCTGCCAGGTTCGCCTCTGATCGCGGATGCATAAAAAATGGAATGGAATATCGTGGAGAATTCATAAGATGACGTGGTGGATTAACCACACGATGTATGGTGGATTTTAGTTTCTTGTTAGTTAAGCGCTCCAACATGTCGCCTACATTCACAACCAATTGCTCGGGCAATGCTGTAATGGGGATCCACTTTCCATCTCTACGCAATACCTGAAGGCCATCCGCACTGGCCCCCATTAACAGGGTAATCAAATTAATATCGCCATGCTCAGCCGCGCGCACGGCATCTGCTGGGACTGCATTTGGATTTTCTATCGGGAAGTAATGAATCGGGCGAAGAATGCTATTTCCATGTTTGACTTTATCATCAAAATAATTCTCGGGCAACCCCAGGTATAAGGCGATCGCTTTTAACATTTGCACGCCTGTTTTCTCTAGTCTTCGGTAAACTTCCAGCGCAATTTCTTTAAAATCAGAAACTTCTTCCGGCCATATATTGTCCGGATACTCTTTCTTGATTGGATCATCATCCAATACTTCCTGACCTACATGGTAAAATTCTTTCAAGTCTCCGGTATTGCGTCCCTTAGCATGTTCCTTTCCCTTACCGATATAACCACGTTGCCCTGCCAGTCCGGGAATTTCATATTTCTGCTTTACTGAATCTGGTAATGCGTAAAATTTTTTGATGGTACTATAAAGTCTTGCCGACAATTCATCCGTCAGGTAATGATTGCGAACCGCAACAAAGCCAATGTTATTATAGGCCTCTCCCAGGTCCTTTACAAATTCGTTCTTTTTTTGAAGTTCTCCGTTAGTGAAATCTGCCAGATCAAGTGATGGAATAGTCTCGAATAATAACTCCGCCATGGTAGATGGTTTAAGGGGTTATCGCAAGCTAATTATTTTTAGGTAATTTTACCTGATGCTCAATAAGGGCATGGTTTTTACTAATAGACACCAGTCCATAAAAAAACATAACATGAAATCCATCAGCAGAAGAAAGTTTGTCGACCAATCGCTCAAGGCAACTGCCCTCACCGTATTGGGTAGTCAGTTAGCAGCAAATGTAACGTACGCAGCAAATTCACCATTCGCTGAATTAAAGTTTTCTCAGGTACCACTTCCTTACGCAGCCAATGCATTGGAACCTAACATCGATGCCTTAACCATGGAGATACATTATGGGAAACATCATGCTGCCTATATCAAAAATGTGAACGAAGCCATTGCCGCAGAGAAAATCTCTTATGCTACTGAACTGGATTTTTTCGCAAACACTTCTAAACTTTCAGCGAAAGCGCGCAACAATGGTGGTGGTGCCTGGAATCATAATTTCTTCTGGCAGGTAATGGCTCCTGGCAGTGCCGCTCCTACCGGCAAAGTAGCTGACGCTATCAACGGAGCTTTTGGGTCTTTCGATAAATTTAAAGAACAGTTTACTCAAGCAGCCATGACACGTTTCGGTTCCGGATGGGTATGGCTTGTTAACGATGGAGGTAAATTGAAAATCGGATCTACCCCCAACCAGGATAATCCACTCATGGACATCAGCGACCTCAAAGGAACTCCCTTGCTTGCGCTCGATGTTTGGGAACACGCTTACTATCTGAAATATCAGAACAAGCGAAACGAATACGTTGCCAACTGGTGGAATGTGGTGAACTGGAATGAAGTAGCTAAGCGATTGAGCTGATTGTATTGAATGAAGAAATTAGCAGTGCTCTCCTTACTCATTCTCTGTTTTTTACGAGTAAGTTTCGCTCAGGAAATTCATGCCTACAAAACATTTGGAGGTGTACGATTTGAAATGGATACCCTAACTCTTGGGTTAAATCAGGTGCTCGAAATCGTAAAGGAAAACCCGGATGCCTATGCAGAATTAAAAAGAGCAAAGGCCAATTACGGTGTTGCTGGAGTGTTGGGATTTTCAGGAGCTATATTAATTGCAATACCGGTGGGAACAGTCATTGCTGGAGGTTCTCCCGAGTGGGGACTTGCAGCCGGAGGTGCAGCTTTGTTGCTGGCCTCCATTCCTTTTACGACTGCCTTCAGGGGGCATACCATGCAAGCACTTGATATTTATAATGCAAAAAGCAGAACCGCAAGGATAAAATCAGAATTTCAATTTTACGGAACTGGAGCGAGGTTGATCCTCCGCTTCTAATTGAGTGTGTGCGGGTGGTAGATTTGAAGAAGGTCTGTAGATACCTGTTCTCCTAAGATTAAATCACCTTGAAATGCAGGCGCTTTAATTCCTTTATAAAAAGAACGTGGAGAAATAAATATTCTTGCTTCATCCCACAAGCCGGAATCAATAAAGAAGGAAAGAGTTTGACTGCCACCTTCTACGATTACGGATTGGATTTGTTCATGATGTAACCAGGCCAGCAACTGGAGAATAAATTTCTGCTCATCCAATCGCACTAATTTTAAATTAGGATGCTCTTCATGCTTAAGGACATTGAAACAAACGGTAGGTACAGCTCTATTAAATAAATTAAGATTATCGCTAAGTCGCAAAAACCGATCAATCACTAAACGCATTGGATTTCCTCCGCTCCAGTTGCGCACCGTAAGATTAGGATTGTCGTGCGCAGCCGTTTTTGTTCCTACCAGTACAGCGTCTTCCTCACTTCGCCATTTATGTACAAGTTGCCTTGATATTTCACTACTGATCCACCTCGAATCATAGTTGCTATGAGCAATAAAACTATCCGAAGTTTGAGCCCACTTAAGAATAATAAAAGGTCGCGTCTTTTCGTGGTAGCAGAAGAAACGTTTGTTAAGTTCTCTTCCCTCCTTTTCCAATACGCCCGTCACCACATCAATACCAGCCTCTTTCAATTTTTTTATTC
The DNA here is from genome assembly GCA_043774805.1 of Cyclobacteriaceae bacterium. Taxonomy (GTDB): domain Bacteria; phylum Bacteroidota; class Bacteroidia; order Cytophagales; family Cyclobacteriaceae; genus ELB16-189. The sequence continues at coordinate 44,509 of JAYVTB010000170.1, forward strand.
CTGCGCCTGCCACCAGTGGATTTGTATCCGCATTGGAAATCACCACTTTCTTAAATCCATACTGAATAAGCAGGTCTGAACAGGGAGGAGTTTTTCCGTAGTGCGAGCAAGGTTCAAGATTGACATAGGCAGTGCTCCCTTTCAACAGCGCTTTATCCGAAACGCTCGCAACTGCATTGACTTCTGCATGCGCTTCTCCAAATTTTTTATGCCAGCCCTCACCAATTATCTCTCCATCTTTTACAATGACACAACCCACCCTTGGGTTTGGACTGACTGCACCTACTCCCAACATAGCCAGGTCAAATGTCCGCTGAATCAAAAGTTCATCAGGTGTCATAAGGAATTAGTAACATTGCAAAGATCATTTTCACAATGACCAATTCCAAAGAACTTTTCAACGATCTGGTAAAACGCATTACACTAAAAGAGGATATATCCGAAATAAAGAGTATTCTTTACCTGCTTCTCGAAAAGAAACTCGGAATATCGAAAACAGAAATATTAGCTGGCAAAGAAATTTTACCCACTAACTCTTCTTTTTTTGATTCCGACTTGATCCAGATAAACAAGCACACACCCATTCAATACATATTAGGAGAAGCCGAATTTTTCGGTCGCACTTTTAACGTCAACCGCTCAGTTCTTATCCCTCGACCAGAAACAGAACTTCTCATCCTCGAGATTAAAAGGGAGATAGTGAAACTCAATCTGAAATCACCCAGCATATTGGACATCGGAACAGGTAGCGGTTGCATCGCCATTACACTGGCATTGGAAATTCCAACAGCTAATGTGCATGCTACAGACATTAGTAGAGATGCAATTAGTACAGCGCAGCAAAATTCAAAAAACCTGGGGGCACCAGTTCAATTTCACGAGCATAATATTCTTACTCATGAGATTCTGTTTGGCTCACTGGATCTGATTGTTAGTAATCCACCCTATATTTCTCAACAAGAAAAAGCAGCGATGAATAAAAATGTTTTGGAGCATGAGCCTCACCTGGCTTTATTCGCACCGTCAGGAGATCCTTTGGCTTTTTATAAAACTATTGCGTTAAAAAGTAAACCAGTACTTTCACTAGCCGGATCTGTCTGGGTTGAAATAAACGAACACTTTGGAAATGAAGTGGTAGATATTTTTAAGGAGCAAGGCTATCATTCAGTCCGCATTATTAAGGATCTTGATAATAAAGAAAGAATTGTAACAGCTAAGGTGAAGCGTTAGTGGAAAGAATTTTCAACTCAACTCTTCTCCAACCCAAAACAAGTGAGCGGACTTTAAATTATGAATACCCTCTCTTTCCGTGCGATAACTTCCGGTAGCAAATTCCGTGAATTCAGTTTTCATTTCTTCGGGCAAAATATACAATGGAGTTCCCGCAGGCAACCATTTTTCAAAATGACCTTTCTTAATACAGCTCCAAAGTTTATTGTCGACAAAGGCTTCTATATCCAAATTAGAAAACGTTTCTATTTTCTTTAGATCATCCTTGCTATTCAACAAACAATTTACGGCACCCGCTTTCGATGCAATAAAAAAATAAAAAGCGGTCTCCAATGGTTCGTCACCTGGATTATAGGAGACAAAGCGAATTGGAGTTTGATCCGTTAATTTTTCAGTCCAATAGACCATTTCAGTCAGCGGTGTAATTACTACATCTACTTTAATGCCCCATGCCATCACTGTTTCCACTTCCGTGGAAAGCACAACCACCGTGGGCATCCATTCCAGTAGCTCCTGAATTTTCTCAAATGAAATAGCGTGAGCATTGGCAATGAGTAATGCTGGTTCCTGATTGTCGCGTACGATGTGGTGGCTCGACATTATTGTTCAAAGAAACATACAGAACCACCCACCCAGGTTTTGTCTTTGTTAAATTTCACCCCGATCATTTCTCCCCGACTGAGGCGGGCCAGATTGGTAATTAATTTCGGGCGGGCACTTCCTTCATCCCACAAAAAAAGCAGCCGGATTTCTGTTTTCACCAAACCTTCTGGTGATTGGATTACTGGCTCGTAATGCACTTTGCGTTGCAATAAATAATTTTTACGTTCATGATATGGAATGCCTGGAATATCATTCTCCATAATATTGAAAATAACTCCACTTCCTGAAAAGGAGAACAGGGGTTTTAATACGTAATTTTCAAGATCTCTCGGCAGTGTCGTGTAGTCACTTAGGAATTTACATTCAGGCACAGCATCGCTATGCAAAAAAGGCATGGTATACTTACTGACATAATAAAACCAATTTGGGTGACCTGCCCACTCCACATCTACATCTTCCGTTAAATGAAAATCAGTTTTCAATTCTGGCTTCGTCAACAATTCATCAAAGATCACACGATTGTAAATACGGTGAACCGGAATTTCGACTTCGTTCCTTTTATAGAATAGTCTTCTGTTTCGTAACATTAAATCTCCAATATGTACCGCTTCAATTCCTAAATGATGCTTCGTTACCAGGAAGTCGATGTTCGTGTTTTGTTTTATCGGATCAATCTCGAGTAAGATTACATTTTCCGGATTGTGCTTTCCTACGATAGCCCTTTGCAAGCGCTTCCAGTATTGTTCTGAACTCTCACCAAAATGAAAACCCAAATTATCCGGAATCTGATAATGCTCTTTGAACTTATTGCCCAAAAAATCCTGGTAGCCAAACAGAGAAGGGAATCCTTGCATTTCTATTAAGCGTGGAACTAGCTCCTTGCTATTCCCTTCGGTGCAAACGGCAAAGTCCAACGCCAGAAATAAAGTGTGATCATCTTCGTTGGGCACATACACGTGAGCTGGAATGGCACCTGCCATCAGTGTTTTGAAATCAGGCCGAACTATAAAATCGATGATTTCATCGGCTGCTTTAAAAAGTTTATCTCTAAAATCTTTGCCTACAAAAACCGGGCTCTCTGCAACACGAAAAGGAATCTTGTAACTAAACGTTTGATCGAGGTCATTCAAAAAAGCATGATACTTCTGTTCTGAAAATTGTTGATTGAATAGTTGTCGGGGTGCTGTGATCATTGTGCGAATGAACTTAGCCGATGACGAAGAGCTGTCATTAAAAAGCGCGGTACTACGGTAGAATACGTAAGCATGATCTTATCCGGATCATTAAGATGATCCAGCATCTCCCAATATTTCTTTTTTCCGTGTTTTTCAATTACCAATTCTTTTTTGTCTTCGCGAAGCAGGTACATTCTCATACCCACGGCATCGGCCTCCGGATGAAATTGCATACCGACAAACGCATCATCAAATCGTATGGCCATAATGGCTCTCTCTAAATCTACATGTGGACGATACTTTTCTATACTCAGTATAGAGCCTCCTCCTGCTTCAATTTTCTCAACGCTTGCCTGCGTGATCTGATAATCCCGCGAGTCCACTGCCCACATCGGATCACTCAAGGACCGAAATAAGGGGTCATGATGACCCTCAAATGTTTTATGCACAGGCATCACTCCAAATGAAGTAGACTTTCTTTTTGATACCGTGCCATAATCATAATACCGGCAAAAAATCTGGAAGCTATGGCAAATCAAGAGCACGTGTTTTTTCTGATCGGGATTGTGTTGATTAAATGCCTTAATGTCGTCCATCAACCCAAAGAACCTGCGCTCCCATAGACTTCCGGCACTATCCAGCGGACTTCCAGGCCCACCCGAAGATATGTACACGTCAAAATTCAAGTCTGCCACTTCAGCTTTTTGTCGGACATCAAAGAATTGATACTTCACGGTCATGTGACAATCCTCTTCAAATTCTTCGATGAGTTGACGAAGACCGCGCATCCCTTCATTCGCAACTCCTTCATAGAGATCGAGAATGGCAATTCGTATTTGATTTTCTGAAGCCAACTTATTCCGGTTAAACTAAACTTAATAATTCCGCAAAGTTAAACTCCTTCCAGCGTTTCACTCAATATAAAATCCACTACTTTTTCAAGGCTTCCTGTTTGCTGAAATACAGCAAGTTGCCTATCGGCCCCGGTCCCTTTTTCTAAAATGGTGTGGATATAGTTAATCGCATTGCGACTGCCCAGTTCGTCCACCACATCATCAATAAAATCCAATAATTCAAGAATCAACACCCGGGTGTCCAGTTCTACCTGTTTGCCAAAATCAATTAATTTCCCATCCAGTCCATAGCGCGATGCTCTCCATTTATTTTCATTGATGAGCGCCCTCGTATACATAATAAAACTCATGTTCTGCAATCTAAGCTTATACAGTTTTACGACCAATGCCTGAAATACCGCTGTGATTGCAATGGTCTCTTCTATGCGCAGTGGCACATCACAAATTCTGAATTCGATGGTATCAAAGAAAGGATGGACACGAACATCCCACCATATTTTCTTTGCATTGTCGATGCAATTGGTTTGAATGAGCAGATTGACATAGTTTTTAAAATCGTCCCAACCATTGAAGTGATCAGGAATACCTGTGCGGGGAAACTTATCAAACACTTTCGTGCGAAATGATTTAAATCCCGTATTGCGACCTTCCCAAAAAGGAGAGTTGCAGGAAAGTGCGTACACGTGAGGCAGAAAATAGCGCACGGTATTTTGAATATGGATGGCCATATTCTTATCTGCGATACCAACATGGACATGAAGACCGAAAATTAAATTTGATCGGGCGGCCTCTTGCATTTCCTGAACAATTTCATCGTAGCGAGGATTGGGCGTTATTAATTGTTTGCTCCAATGAGAAAAAGGGTGTGTGCCCGAAGCTCCTATACGGAGATCTAATGTACCGGCTACTTCTGAGACTAATTTTCTCAATCCCCGAATCTCCTCATAGGCTTGTCCAACATCTTTGCAAATGCCTGTTCCAACTTCCACCACTGCCTGGTGCATTTCTGCCTTGACGCTGTCTTTGACCACCAGCGAAGCCAGTTCTACTATTTTCTGATCATGCGATGTTAACTCACGGGTGTGCGGATCAACCACCATGTATTCTTCTTCAACTCCCAGCGTAAACTTTTCCATAGACGATTAACTTTTGAAAGAGACTATTATTTTTTTGGCGTTTTTGGCTTAGTCTCTTTTTTTGATGGCGATTTAGTGATTGCTTTGGTAGCATTTGAATCTACTCCTGCAGCATTCGTAATAAAGGTTCCCCAGGTAAGATTATCTTTTCCAGGCTGTTGTTCCTGCGCTCGCTCAACTGCAATTCTGGCCGAAGTTTCCACCACCCAGTCAAAATTTTCCTGACCCACAGAATTAATATCTGCATCGGGTGCCGGATTACAAAAATCAATGGCGTAAGGAATACCATCCCGAACTGCCATTTCAACTGTATTGAAATCATAGCCCAATGCATTGCACAGATCCAACACATAATCGTTGACTTTCTTTAACAATTTTTCAGTAGCGGGACCTTTGGCACTTTGATATCGAAGGTGATGTGGATTGCGCGGTTCATATTGCATGATGCGCACATGTTTTCTGCCCAGGCAATAGCAACGGAAGTAATCGTCAAAGATAATTTCCTCCTGGAGCATCATTACCAATTGAGCTGTTTCGCTATACGCTTTAAAAAAGTCATCCTGGTTATTAAGTTTATATACACTCTTCCATCCACCTCCGGCATGAGGTTTCATATAGGCTGGCCAGCCAATGTGTTCAAATATTTTTTCCCAACTAAGTGGAAATTTAAGATTACTGAACGAGGCTTCACCGGTATCCGTGGGCCGTTCGTGTGATGGAAGCAACACTGTCTTAGGTACAGGAACTCCCAGTTTCACCGCCAACGCATTGTTAAAAAATTTTTCATCAGCACTCCACCAGAATGGATTGTTGATCACGGCCGTTCCTGAAATGGCCGCATTTTTCAGATAGGCCCGATAGAATGGAACATCCTGTGATATGCGGTCTATGATCACGGCAAAGTCGCTGGGCTCACCTTGTTGCACCATATCCACCACTACGGGTTCGGCTTTGATATCTTTCAATCCCATCTTGTTAACGCGTTCAACAAAAGCTTCCGGGAAGGAGCGCTCCATGCCGTGCAGTATACCTATATTTTTCATATCGCAGATTTAATTTTGACTTTTATGACTAACTACAATTTTTTGAAATTTTTTAGACTCTGTTAAATGTGGATTATTCGCAGAATCAGAAAACCAATATAGTTTTTTTTCCTTGCAAACCACCGGCAGATAATAAGATTTTGCCAGTGAATGACGGCCATGTAGGAAGGGCGTAGATCCTCCGGGGTCTTGCTATACAGGCACCATAACTTTTAACTTATGTCTGCAAACAGTTGAGGATTATCAACTTCACGGTTCAGCATATTATGGAAACCCAGTAAGCCGAGAATTGCAAATACTAAAATTGTAAACTTCATTTTATTGTCTTTAATTGTTTACTAGAATTATGTAAGCTCAGTGAATTCATAGTGGTGACTTACTGACCGAATACTTCGCACATATTTAAAGAAATCGTATCTTCACCTCATGTCAACTCAAAAATACTTAGCCAGAGCTTAATCATTTAATTCATAACATCACCAAATCAAATAACCATGAGCACAGTACGGGTTCTTGTCGGCACAAAGAAAGGTGCATTCATTCTTACCTCCGATGGTATGCGGTCAAAGTGGGATGTCAGCGGGCCATTTTTTGCAGGGTGGGAAATTTACCATGTGAAAGGATCTCCGCTCGACCCCAACCGCATCTATGCATCTCAGACCAGCGGGTGGTTCGGTCAAGTCATTCAACGCTCAGACGATGGCGGCAAAACATGGTTTCAACCCGGCCTCAAACCCGGTGAGCCTGGCACAACTCCGGAAGGAATGCCGGTGACGGAAAGCAACAAATTTGCTTATGATACTACGGTAGAATTTGGTAAACCTCTTACGACTCATCAGTGGTATGATGGCACTCAGCATCCTTGGGAATTCAAACGAGTCTGGCATTTGGAACCATCTCTAACAGAACCTGAAACCGTTTTTGCTGGAGTTGAAGATGCTGCGCTTTTCAAAACAACGGATGGCGGAAAAAGCTGGCAAGAATTGTCAGGACTGCGCGGTCACCATTCGGGCTCCAAGTGGATGCCAGGTGCTGGTGGCATGGGTTTGCACACCATCGTTCTCGATCATAAGAATAAGGACCGGATGTACATTGCCATCTCTGCGGCCGGAGTTTTCAGAACAGATGATGCAGGCAAAACGTGGAAGCCCGTCAATCGCGGATTGTCATCTCAATATATTCCAGATCCAGACGCTGAAGTAGGTCATTGTGTTCACCGGATTGCTATGCACCCGTCACGCCCGGAGGTGCTGTTCATGCAGAAACACTGGGATGTAATGCGCAGCGACAATTCGGGCGAGTCGTGGACCGAAGTAAGCGGCAATCTTCCCTCAGATTTTGGATTTGTGGTTGACGTTCACGCGCATGAGCCCAACACGGTATATGTGATTCCCATCAAAAGCGACTCTGAGCATTTTCCTCCTGATGGAAAGTTGCGCGTTTATCGAAGCCGAACAGGCGGAAATGAATGGGAAGCTCTTACCAACGGTCTGCCACAAAAAGATTGCTACGTGAATGTATTGCGCGAAGCGATGGCCGTAGATTCACTCGACAGCTGCGGAATTTATTTTGGTACTACGGGTGGACAAGTGTATGCATCGCCAGACGGAGGAAATAATTGGAGTGCCATCGTGGAAAACCTCCCTTCGGTTTACTCAGTGGAAGTTCAGACACTGAAATGATCCGGGTTGTACTTCCATATCATTTGCGAAACCTGGCGCGTGTTCAAGGGGAAGTAAGTGTGGATGTGCAGGGGGACGTAACGGTCAGTTCTATACTTAATGCACTCGAAGCACGCTATCCCATGCTAGCCGGAACAATCCGCGATCACACTACACATCTTCGCAGGCCATTTGTGCGCTTCTTTGCTTGTGGAGAAGATTTTTCGCTGGAGCCAACTGATATGAAACTGCCCAATAAGATTGTATCGGGCGAAGAACCTTTTCTCGTGATCGGTGCTATAGCAGGAGGGTGAACTAACGCAACTCCAACAAAGGCAAGATTTAATTTTGTCTTATGAGACCAATTACAATTTCTTGAAATTTTTTAGATTCTGTTAGATGTGGATTATGCGCAGAATCAGTAAACCAATATAGTTTTTTCTCCTTGCAAACCACTTGCTGATAAAAAGATTCTGTCAGTGAATAATGAGTCTGAAAGTCGTTACTACCGATGAAAAAATAAACAGGGCATTTTAGCTCTGGCGCAAACTCAAAAAAATTTGTTTTTGAAGCTTCATTGAACAAAGACAACCATGTCGTTGCCCACTGGGTTACTCGCTCACGGCTGGGTGTGGAGGTGTGCATCAACTTACTTAACCATTTTCGATGATAGAACAACTGATCTCCGGTCAAAAAAGGAATCTGCACACGACCAAGTTCCGCAATTGCCTCTTTGTTGTTTTCGTTGCTCGCCTTATCCTTCATGGTTTGTAAAGATAATCGTTCACTTTCCAACTGGTTGATCATTGGGCTTATCGCAAAATAAGCGTTCAACAGATCAGGTCTTGCTACCGCAACACGTAGGCCCAGGTAACCTCCCCAGGAATGTCCCATCAGGTATATTTTATCGGTAGAAAATCTTGCCCGAAGAAAATTGATAAGCTCAATGGCATCACTGACAAAAATCGAAACAGTTAATGGTTCCGGAGACTTGTTCAGCAATACGGTTTGTCCACTTTCGCGCTGATCCCAATGAACAACAACAAAATGTTTTTTTATTTCTTCTGTAAACCGATCGCCATAGCTCATGACAGAATTACCCGGTCCTCCATGAAGAAAAAGTAGAACGGGAGCATGATCATTCTCACCCTGAAATTTTATCCATTGCTTGATGCCCCCAATTTCTACTGCTTCAGTGCGATTAATCTTTGCACCGATGGCCGCCCAAGGTAGTGCAAGCAAGATCAGCAAGAACCGAAGCATAGCTACCTAATCAATGATAAGTAATGGGGAAACATTTGCCTCCATACCGGCCAATCGTGGCCGGCATCTGCACGCACATCGAGCCAATGGTTGATTCCTTTGTTCCGTAATATTTCAGCCATTCGTTCATTTGCATTCCAACACATATCGTGTGTGCCTGTACCCAAAACGACAAACATATCATGGAAGAAATCACTTTGTGCATTGGGTAAAAAATCCATCGGGTTGTTGAAATACACGTGATCATCATAATGCCCGTCCATCTGATCTCTGATATCAAACGCTGCACCCATATTGAATACATATTTCACGACATCAGGATGTTTGAATGCAAACGTGGTGGCATGATATCCGCCAAAACTGCATCCGGCTGTTGCCACGCGACCAACACCTGTTTCCCGTTGTGCCAGCGGCACTAATTCGTGATACAACATCTGGTCATACCATTGGTGATTCCTGGCGCGATCGGAAGGGTGAATGTTCTTATTATACCAGCTCACTTCGTCAATGCCATCAACGCAATAAATTTTAACCAGGCCTTCATCCAAAAACCAGTTCACACTATCGATAAGTTTAAAATCTTTGTTCTCGTAATAATGCCCCATGGAAGTAGGGAACAGAATAACCGGGTACCCGCGCGTTCCAAAAGCAAGTACTTCAATGTCGCGACCCAGCCGGGGTGAGTACCATTTATGATAATGTTCGTGTGGCATACGCTTTCTATTGTTAATTTTGGGATTAGTCGATAGAAAAATCGGAAGAAAGCGAATTATAATTCAATCTGATAACGAAAATATTTTACTCCTTGTCCCAGGCACATCATTATCATTTAGAAAAGCCTACTGATATTCATTCCAAACTGCTTGGCCGTGACACAATAGTTGATATTTATCTGCCTTTTCAGTACGAAAAAGCGAATAAACATTACCCTCTCCTTATTCTGAACGATGGACAGGATGGTGAAGCAATTCATCTTAAAAAGACTCTTGAAAGACTTACGTTGCATAAAGAAATCGCAGATATCATTGTGGTGGCCATTCATGCGGGAGACAGAATGCACGAATATGGCGTTGCCAGTCAAAAGGATTTTAAGGGACGAGGCTCAAAAGCAAAAGAGTATGCCCGCTTCATCATGACCGAACTGATTCCATACCTCAATTACCGTTATTCCATTTCAAAATCTCCTAAAGAAAATGTGATTGCCGGATTTTCTTTAGGCGGGCTTTCGGCACTGGATATTGCGTGGCATCATTCCGAATATTTTGGAAAAGTTGGAGCCTTCAGTGGATCATTCTGGTGGCGTAAACGCGATGCGAACAGCAGGTTTTATTCTGAATATCGCGACCGCATCATGCACCAGGTAATTCGAAGAGGAAGGTTTAAGCCGGGCCTTAGGTTCTGGTTTCAAACCGGGCAAAAAGACGAACACCATGATCGCAACAAAAATGGCGTGATCGACTCGATTGATGACACGCTCGACTTAATTGTTGAATTGACAAAAAAAGGATATCGTCCATTTCATGATATACAATATCTTGAGCTGGAAGATGGCGAACACAATCTCAAAACCTGGGGAGAGTCACTGCCACATTTTTTAAAGTGGGCTTTCCCGACTACAACAAAATGATAGAAACCAGTCGATTACTGATGAGACCCTTCCAGGTGGAAGATGCAACCGGAATGTTTCTGTTAAATAATGATCCTGATGTTATAAAGTATACCGGTGATCTTCCCTTTGAATCCGTAGAGCAGACCCGTGATTTTATTTTAAGCTATCAGAATTATGAAAAGCATGGCTATGGCCGTTTGTCTATCCTGTTAAAGTCAACTAAGGAATACCTGGGTTGGTGTGGCCTAAATTATAATGAGAACGCGAAGGAAACAGATATTGGATTTCGATTGCTGCAAAATCAATGGAACAGGGGTTATGCCACTGAAGCCGCCATGGCTTGTATTGATGATGGTTTTCAATTTGGACTATCAAAAATTATTGGACGAGCGGTGAAAGAAAATCAGGCTTCGATCCAGGTGTTAAAAAAAATAGGAATGCGTTTTGAACTTGAATTTCTTGCCCATGGCTTTACCTGTGAACAATACTATATTAAATCAAATGACTAAAATTGACACTATTATCTTTGACTTAGGCGCGGTGCTCATCGACTGGAACCCACGACACCTTTATCGCAAAATCTTTAACACCGAAGAAGAGATCACCTGGTTTCTTGAAAACATTTGCACCCACGAATGGAATGAAAAGCAAGATGCCGGTCGCTCCTTTGAAGAGGCCACAGAAGAATTACTTCAAAAATTTCCAGAGCATGAGGCTGCCATTCGTGCCTGGTATGGCCGCTGGCAGGAGACCATGAATGGACCGATACATGGCACCGTGGAAATCTTGAAAGAAATCCGCGACTCCAAAAAATATAAGTTGTATGCCCTCACCAACTGGTCGGAACAAACATTTCCGTGGGCGCTGGAGCAATTTGAATTTCTTCATTGGTTTGAAGGCATTGTGGTTTCCGGACATGAAAAAACACGGAAGCCCTTTCCTGAATTCTTTCAGATTTTGTTTGATCGATACCAGGTGAATCCAGCCAACGCTTTATTTATCGATGACAGCTTACGGAATATTGAAGGAGCAAAGGCAGTGGGGTTGCCCGGAATTCATTTCCAATCTCCAGAACAATTGAAAGAAGAACTTGAAAAAATCAGGATTATTTAACGATACCCAAAGCGCCTGAAATAATCCGTGCTGCTACGGATGGATTCTATCGCAGAAGCTGATTAAATTTCAACAAAAAAAGCATCTATGGTTTCAAGAATCATGCTTCTCTCCACGATCCTTTTAGCGTCCACTTTCTGTATGGCACAGATCGAGTTGGAAGGAAAAAAGGGCGACAATGGTAAATTTGGGTTTACGGATAGTAATGGCGACTGGGCAATACAACCCGTTTACGATGAAATCGCAGAGTTTTATGGATTGCCTTATGCGTTCGTAAAGTCAAAAGGCAAATGGGGGCTCATTGATCAACGAAACAAAACGATTCTTCCATTTGAATACACTAAAGTAATTTTTGATGAGTATCTATTGGGCGATGAGCAAAATGTTATTGTTGTAAAGAATAACAAATATGGCATCGTAAGCCGAACTACTGGCAAAGTTCTCATTGATTGTATCTACGAAAAGACGTTTGAGTTTACAGATGGAATTATACCTTACCTGGGCAATCTATCGGTAGTCTATCGCAATCAAAAAGCAGGTCTGATCAATGAAAAAGGAGTAGAGTTTGTCTCCTGCATTTTCGATGGGGGAAAAATTCCATTTCAGGATTTGTATATTGATTACTATGCTACGGCTAAACAAAATAATAAAACTGGAGTGATCGATACACTCGGCCAATTGGTGGTTCCATGCATCTATGACGATGTGAAAACGAGTGAGGATATTGCACTATTGGATGTGATCAAAAATAAGAAGCACGGAATCTTTTCTTTAACGGCCAAAAAAGAAATAGTTGCGCCACTATATGACAATCCCATCATGTTCAATGGCGACTATGCCTATGTGCAGCTAAAGAAAAAATATGGTGCCATTGACAAAGAAGGGAAAGTCATTGTACCCTTTAACTATGCCAACGATGACGATGTGTATCTGGAACTAGAAAAAATCAGGGAGAAAAAATAGATCACTTCTTAAAAGGCATGACACACTGCTCAATAATATCACAGCATTCGTGCAGTTGCTCTTCCGTGATTACGAGTGGAGGTGCCAGGCGAATGATGTTTCCATGAGTCGGTTTGGCAAGCAACCCATGTTCTGCAAACTTCAAACACAAGTTCCATGCAGTTTCGCTTTCGGGTGAATCATTGATGACGATAGCATTGAGCAAGCCTTTGCCACGCACCAGTGTAACTAAATTTGATTTTGCCTTCAACAAATTCATTCTATCACGGAAAATTACTCCCAGCCTTTCAGCATTGGCGGCAAGATTTTCGTCCTTCACTACTTCCAATGCTTCAACCACTACTGCTGCGGCCAATGGATTGCCACCAAAAGTAGATCCATGTTCGCCCGGTTTTATGACGAGCATGATTTCATCATCAGCCAGCACAACGGAAATCGGTAACACGCCACCCGAAAGGGCCTTGCCTAAAATCAATAAATCAGGACGTACACCTTCATGATCCGAGGCCAGCATTTTACCCGTGCGCGCAATGCCTGTCTGAATTTCATCCATCATCAACAACACATTATGTTTCTTACATAAAGCTGCTGCTGCTTTTAAATATCCGTCATGTGGAACATATACACCGGCCTCACCTTGAATAGGTTCAATCCAAAGTCCGCATACGTTAGGATTGCTCAACGCTTTTTCAAGCACCGATACATTGTCGTAATCCACGATTTCAAAGCCGGGCATAAACGGACCAAAACCTTTACGTGACGATGAATCGGTAGAAGCAGAAATAATGGCTGTTGTCCTTCCATGAAAATTTTTCTTCACCGCCACAATCACCGCTTCGTTATCTGGAATTCCTTTTTTGGTGTAGCCCCATTTTCGGGCAAGTTTGACGGCCGTTTCATTCGCTTCGGCACCACTATTCATAAACAAGGCTTTCTGATAGCTGAATGTTTTGCATACATATTTTTCAGCAACACCTAGCTTGTCATTATAAAAAGCACGCGAAGTGAGCGTCAACTCTTTTGCCTGTGCAATCAACGCATTGATAATACGCGGATGGCAATGACCCTGATTAACTGCGCTGTAAGCAGAAAGGAAATCATAGTAGCGCTTTCCCTCCACATCCCACAAAAAAGGTCCTTCTCCTCTGGCTAATACCACCTCGAGCGGGTGATAGTTGTGTGCGCCATACTGATCTTCCAATTCGATCGCTTCGCGGCTGGATGTAATTACAGATACCATATGATTGAAATTCAATGAGTTTCAAAGTTAATCATTCCACCATAAAGCACCTACGAAATCAGTTGATACCAAGGTGAAATGATCTAAATTTGCCGCGATGGAAATTATTCTTTTAATAGTTGGGTTGGTGGCAGGTGGAATAGCTGGCTGGTGGATAGCCCGATTTAAATTTCAGGCAGAAAACAATCAAAATGCTTCGGGAATTGAGGTAGAACGTGAAAAAGTTAAGGTGGTCAATGAGCAACTCAATGAAATAAAGCGCGAACTGGAAACACAGCGCAATAAAGTAGTTGAACTAACGAGCTCCCTTTCCGCCACCGAAGCGGACTATCGCAACCTTCAGGAGAAGCTTCAGGATCAAAAAGCAGACCTTGAAAAGCTGGAAGATAAGTTCGCAATTCAATTCAAAAATCTGGCGAATGATATTTTCGAAGAAAAGAGCCGGAAGTTTACTGAACAGAATAAGAGCAACATCTTCGACATTCTTAAGCCATTGGGTGATCGCATCATTGAATTCGAGAAGAAGATGGATCAAACCCATAAAGATGCGATCGAAAAAAATGCAGGGCTCTTCAATGAATTGAAAAACTTGAAAGATCTCAATCTTCAGATGAGTGAAGATGCCCGAAACCTCACACGCGCACTGAAGGGTGATACCAAAGCGCAAGGCACCTGGGGTGAATTTATTCTCGAGAGCATTCTCGAAAAATCAGGATTGGAAAAAGGGCGTGAATTTCTGGTGCAGGAATCCTTCACCACCAGTGAGGGGCGCAGGCAACAACCTGATGTGATTTTGAATTTACCCGAAAACAAACACATCATCATCGATTCAAAGGTGAGCTTAACTGCCTATAATGGATACGTCAATGCAGAAACCGATGAACAGCGGGCCAGTCACGTGAAAGCACACCTGGTGTCAATTCGCCAGCATATGCGTTTACTTTCAGAAAAAAATTACCAGAAAAATTATTCTGAGAACGGCCTCGATTTCGTGATCATGTTTATTCCGCTCGAGCCTGCTTACTTATTGGCGATACAAAGCGACCGCAATTTGTATGAAGAAGCATTTGACAAACGCATTGTATTTGTTAGTCCTACTCTGCTATTGCCCTCCCTCCAGTTAATAAAGAGTGCGTGGCGACAGGAATACCAAAATCGCAATGTGATTGAAATCGCTAAGCGTGCAGGAGATCTTTATGATAAATTTGTGGGTTTCACCGAAGATCTTCTGAACCTGGGGCGACAACTGGGGGGGGCTAAAAAATCATATGAAGAATCTATGAAGAAACTCACCACGGGCAGTGGTAATATTGTAAGTAAAGTAGAGCACCTAAAAAAACTGGGGGCCAAAGCCGAAAAAAGTATCGATCCAAAACTTTTGAGTCGCGCAGAGGATCAACCCGAATTGTTTGAATAAATAAATTTACCTAAAATGAAAAAGTTATTTGTATTTGTTATTGCCGTTACTGTATTCGCTTCCTGTGCCACAACTAAAACCAGTAAAGTAGTTACTCCTGCCGGAGCCTGGGATTATTCTATTACCGGCACTCCCGAAGGTGATTTTAATGGAGACTTTATTATCACATCCCAAGACAAAAAGTATGCAGCCAGTCTTAAAGCAAACGGACAAGAACTTCCATTCAATAATTGCGCGTGGGATCAAGCCAGTAACAAAGTAACCGGTGATTTTAATTACTCAGGTTATAGTATTTTTTTTGAAGCAGCGATGAGCGGGGAAGAATTGAAAGGGACCATATCCGCTGAAGGCGAGAGCTACCCATTCAAAGCAACCCGAAAGAAGTAACTCATCTTCGGATCATTGCAGTTTGAAAACAAGTAATAGCTTTATAAAAAATGGCGATGAAAATTACAGCAGACAATAAATTGAAAAAACTCATTGTTGTGGGTGATCGGGTACTTATTCGCCCAACTAAAGAATCTGATCGCACAGACAGTGGTTTGTATCTGCCTCCCAGCGTTCAGGAGAAAGAAAAAATTCAGAAAGGTTATGTGATTAAAGTGGGCCCTGGTTATCCGTTGCCACTTCCTGCTGATGAAGATGATGTATGGAAAGGCAAGGAAGATCAGGTGAAATACTTGCCCTTGCAAGCACAAGAAGGTGACCTGGCCATCTTCTTACAAAAGGGTGCTATTGAAGTGATCTATGAAAACGAAAAGTATTTTATAGTGCCACAGGCTTCTATCCTCATGCTGGAAAGAGAAGAGGAATTGTGATAACTAATGGTTAAATTTATTTTGTGGAAGAATTAATTCTAAGGATACCGGAACAATACCCGATGACGGATGATGAATTGTTTGCGTTCTGTGCTGCAAACAAAGAGTTGCGTATTGAACGGGATGAACAAGGACAACTTATTATTATGTCACCATCTGGGGGAATAACGGGTAACTTAAATTTCAAAATCACTAGCATCTTTGGCCAATGGGTTGAGAAAAATCCACTTCTCGACTATGGGTTTGATTCAGCTACTGGTTTCAGATTAAAAGATAAATCGATGCGTTCACCCGATGTTTCCTGGGTAAAAAAAGAAACATGGGAAAATCTTAGGATTGAAGATCGCGAAAAGTTCGCACCTGTTTGCCCGGACTTTGTAATTGAGCTACGATCAAAAACAGATTCACTGTCTTTCCTTAAAGAGAAAATGGAAAAATGGATTAGCAATGGTTGCTCTCTCGGATGGTTAATTGATCCATCTGAACATAAAGCATATCTCTATGCTCCCTCAAAAGAAATTGAAGAAGTGAATGGATTTGACAAAATGATTTCTGGCGGTGACCTTCTGCCTGGCTTTGAGTTAGATCTATCCCGTTTGAAGTAATGGCCGGCTTATCATTCAATGTATTGCGCGTTGGAAAAAAATACCGCCTGGTAAATTTTGGCGACCAGTATGAATTCGAAATCGAACGAATTCTTGTTAATGGCGATTTCAATGTAAAAGATCTTCTTACCCTGGAGCGTTTTCTGCTCAAAGACACGATCAAGTTTGGCAAAGGGAATGATTTTGAGATCAGAGAAATCAGCTGATCTGGTGTATCCCCATCAAAATCCCCTTCCGTTTGTTGACAATTTTCAATAGATTGAAAAATAATCCCTAAAAAAATGTCACAATCCTTAAACCGCAGAAAATTTCTGCAAGCCGGAACACTTGCCGGAGTAGCCAGTTTACTATCACCTTCATTACAAGCTAAAAGTTTTGAAACTGTATCCGCTGATATAGGAAAATCAAAATGGGATTTAGATAGCCCTGCACTCTGTGTGGATCTTGATAAGATGGAGCAGAATATTAAAACCGTTCACAATCGTTTGAAAGGGACTTCAGTAAAAGTTCGCCCGCATATTAAGACGCATAAATGTCCGGCCATTGCAAAAATGCAGGTTACCGCTGGTGCAATTGGTGTCTGCGCAGCAAAACTTGGTGAGGCTGAAGTCATGCTGAATAATGGTATTGAGAATGTCTTAATGACCGGAGTATATGTGAGTGTGCCTAAGATTAACAAAGCAATGGCCTTGCGGAAAAAATACAAAGGCTTTATTCAGGCAATTGACAATCCGCAAAATGCGAAGGACATGCAAGATGCTGCCAAAGCGGCTGGCATTATTGCTGATGTGGTGATGGATATTGATGTCATAAAAAGATCAGGTGTTCTTCCTGGTGCACCCGCAATTGCCCTGGCACAAATGATCGACAAAATGCCGAATCTGAAATTCAGAGGTATACTTGCCTATGATGGCATTGCGACACATGTGGTAGGCTTCAAGGCAAGGAAAGAATTTAATATGAAAAATTTGGAACCGGTAATACAAACCTATGATAAGTTGAAGGCTTCCGGCTTGAATCTGGAAATATTTAGTGGAGGTAGCACTGGCACTTATGATATGATGCAGGATATTCCCGGGTTCACAGATGTTCAGGTGGGCAGCTATGTATTCATGGATCGCCAGTACATTGAAATTGGTGGCGAAAAAAATGAAAAGGTGTTTGATGACTTCGCCCCTTCACTTACTGTATTGGCCACGATTATCAACATGAATTATCCTGGCCGTATCATTACCGACTCAGGCGCAAAAGCATTTACATTAAATCAACCTCCGCCAATTGTTATCGGTGAGCCCGACTTTGTGTATTCTGCCGGCTCCGATGAATACGGAACCATCACGTTTGAGAAAGCAAATAAGTCCTATAAAATTGGCGACAAACTGGAGATGATTGCTCCCCATTGCGATCCCATTGTGAATGAATATGATTTCATCTACGCCACCCGCAAAGACAAAGTGGAATCCATTCTACCGATTTTGGCGAGAGGCAAAGGTCAGTAGGTCTTGATTGTTTTATATTGATTGATGATAAAGATCAAGGGTCTGGCATATTTATCCATTAAATAACTTATGCCGCTTAATTTCTTTTCCCTGCCTAAGCAATAGCGCGTGGTAGGCTGAGGGCACATCACTGGTCCAGTTTTTTAATATCAGAATGATACCGATAATTTCAAGTCGCGTGAAAACACCTAGCCAGATACAGAGACTGAACAATAGACCAGACTCACATTGCCAGATGATCTGGATCAATGTGGCGAAAAGTATGAGGGTCCAGATTTTTGCACCGATAGAATGAGTGGCTATTTCTTTTTTGAACTTCAAAAAACAGATGAGGTAAGCAAGACCTTCAGCTCCCAAAAGAATTATTATAGGCAATGCATTCACTTTGAAAAAAGCAGGGCAAAGGAGGTAGGTGGAGATCGCCACAGAAATAAAAAACACCTGGTCAGCAGATGAATCCATGCGTCTCAACAACGGAGTTGAAACATTAAGCTGTCTTGCTATGATGCCATCAAAAATATCAGTGAGCAAACCAATCGCAAATAGTATGACAACATAGAGCTGATGATGAAGGATGTGACTTAGACTTAGCAAAATGATGAGTCCACCAATGGCTATCCGGGAATAAATCAGGAGTACCGGTAATTTATTAATGTAATTGCTCATCCCATGAATACCTTCACATAAAAGATACAGAAATTTTAGAGCAAATGACAGTGATGGTGTAAGGTGATAACATCCGACATAGAAAACGACTTTGCAATCATGTTACCTGAATAAAAATACTACTTCGTCAGCGTCAACATATATTCCGCCACGGCCTTCCGTGCTTCTTCCGTGAGATAGTTTTGTGGTGGCATTTCCGGGTAATCCTGCCGCTTGTGTATCGGCTCGGTAATGTAATTGAAAATTCCTTCGGGATTATTCTTGTACAATGTCTGAATCAAACTCACGGGTGGGCCAATGAGTCTTGTGTTGTAGGAGTGGCAACCAGAACATACTGCATAGTACGTCATCTTACCTTTCTCCATCAGCGAAGTGTTGCGTGGAGCCACCGGTTTATTGAGCATATAGGTGATTATCGTGCGCGTGTCTCGCGCTGCGCAGCTGGCAAAATTATCCACACCAAAAGTCCGGTAGCGATCAGCATTCACGATGCAACTGCCTTTGCCTCCGCCCACAGCAATAATGTCGGGACCGAGCTTGGAGAATTTTGTTAGCATCAACGCCTTCACATCTGCCACCGGGATGTTGCCGTTATTGCTCATAAAATTATCAAGCAATGTGATGCGATCTGAATTAGGTTCTGAGTCAGGGTCAGTTGAGAGTTCAATGCCAGCATAGGCATAATCGGTAATCGTGATGCCCGCGTTATCATTACCCATGATCATATTATTTTCAATCGTCACATCATCCGCTGCCATGATCAGCATGCCTGTGCCTTTCGGAATGCTCGACACGATGGAACCCGGTGCACCGAAGTTTGCCGTGTTGTTGTTATACACATAATTGTTGCGGATGATGACATCAAAGCAAGTTTTGATTGGCAAGCCCGGAGTAAGAAATGCAAGGATACCTCCCGTGTTGTCATGCGTATAGTTATACTCCACCAGCGCATGACGTGTATTTTCAATTTCAATACCGGCCACGTTGCCATACACTTCGTTGAAACGCACGTCAATGTTATCGCACATGCCAATGTAGATGGCTGCGTCTTCAATCCCGGTTAAGATATTGCGCTCTACTACTCCATTTTTTCCGAACTGAGGAAAGATTCCATACACACCTGTGTCCACAATCCAGTTGTTACGGATCACATAATTATTTCCGGCCTGACCCATGATGCCGTTGCCCTTGTAGTTGGTGATCTTCAGGTTTTCAATCAAGATGCCGTTACCGGAATAAAGAATGGCATCGTTCATTTTTTTCTCACCGTCCAGCGTAGGCCATTCCGTATTTTCAATTACACCCTGCAATGAGATGTTGTCTTTATCGATGTACACGGTTTCATGATACACTCCTGGATAGATACGTATCAGATCGCCCGGGCTTGCTTTGCCCACTGCATCCTGTATGGAGTTCCCTTTTCTTACTTCAATAATTTTTCCCGTTACGGTACCTGCTGCCATGCCGGTTGAATCGCCCGTATCTTGCGACTGATAATAAGTAGGAACCGGAGCCGTTACTCCTGCACTCTTTCCAAAAAATAATTTTCCGCCATAAAGGCCGAGTGCGAAGATGATTAACACGAGGAGAATGTTCTTTACTGTTTTCATTGATGCGGGGTTTGTACTTAACTTTTATTGTCTTAGTGAGATAACTTTTTGAGAAACAGGAATACCGATTTTCAAACCAGACGGCAATGCCTCTGGTGTGCGTGGCATAAAACTTTCATCAGTGAGTGTCTTTACGAAATCCACCAGACGATCCATTTCATATTCAGTCAGGTTCGGCTCCCAGATGTGCCAGTGCAAATACAATTTCTCATTAGCCGGCACTTCATGACCACGACCTTTCGAATAGAACTCAACCATCTCGCGTAGCGTGCCAAATCTGCCTGAGTGTGTATAAGGTGCAGTACGTTCAATGTTGCGCAAGCTGGGCACTTTAAATCCTCCGCGCATTTTTGAATCGTTAAATGTTTTTTGTGCTCCTTCATCAAAAGCTACTCCTTCTGGTTCGGCAAGCCCTATCACAGCTACTTGTTGATTGGTGAACAAGGGAGGCGTGTGACACTCCGCACAACGCGCCACGAATGATCGGAAAATATTAAGACCTTCCAGTTCCTCTTTATTCAATGCCTTTTCATAGCCATGTGCATATTGATCATAGCGACTATTGAGTGATATGAGTGACGACTCGAAAGCAGTGATGGCCGTGTAGATTTCATTCGCTTCAATTTCATTTGTTACTTTCTGAGGAAATGCCTGCATGAATAATTGTTTGTATTGCTCAATAGCATTCAGTGTTTTCAATAACTGTTCTTGTGTGGTGCCCATCTCTTCAGGCGAATACAGCGGCCCTGTCATTTGCTCTTCGAGCGAAGAAGCGCGGGCATCCCAAAAAAGTTTTTTATAAAATGCTACATTCCATAAACTGGGAGCAGCACGTTTCAATTTCGAGTGATTGACTCCCACACTGGTGGTAAGTCCATCACTAAATCCTTTTTCTGGCTGATGACAACTGGCACAGGAAACTGTTCCATCTTTTGAAAGCACCGGATCAAAAAAAAGATAACGACCCAGATCAATTTGTTGAGGAGTGAACCCATCACGAGCTTCCGGGAGAGCCGTTTTCAATCCACCTACTCCGGGGTTGTTGCCATCGATATTTTCATATTGTTGATAAAGCGACACCAGTTTGCATTTGTTGTCATCTATGAGCTCAAAGCCTGGCGGGCAGGTTTTGCATAGCACAAAAACTTCTTCGGATGCGGGCTTGCAGGCCGTCATCAAGGAGAAGAGGGAAATGAAAAAAAATGAGCCTTGCTTCATCCCAGATTGCATTGTTGGCTTGATTGATTAAAGAAATAAATGTCGGGGGTTTTCAGCGACAGATGGCCTTAAAAATCTGGTTTGGGGTAAAAATGAAGCCTGCGGGGTAAAATGGAATGAATCAGACGCTCTTCTGAATCACTTTTTCTTCAAAGCTGAGCTGGTAGGTGACCGACACCGGAAGTTGTTCGTTTGTGCCATCTATTTTCACCTGATAGCCACGGGAAGTTTTGATGGCCGAAACAAGGTTCAGGCTGTTGATCATATATGAGCGATGAATCCGGATCAGGCATGCAAGGTCCAACTCTTGTTCGAGCTTCTTCAGGTTGGTGCGAATGAGTTCCTTCCTCACGTCTTTTTCATGTTTATAATAAAGGAGTATGTAATTGTCCTCCGACTTAAAATACAAGATGTTGCGCAGTGGCATGGTGAGCGCCACCTTTCCATTTTCATCATGGATAGTCACCATATCTGTTGTGGTAGATCGGTTTACTTTTAGGGTAAGCTCCTGTACTACTTTCAACTGCTGCTCAACAAAAAGTAGAAGTATGGCCAGAAAGTAAGGTAGCACCAACACCATCAGCGTGTATTTGAGCGTGACCAGGTATTCCGGCAAGTTGATAATAGGAAGATTAAGAAAATACGTATTCACCATGTGCATGACCATGGAAATAATAAAGAACTCCACCAACAGCCAACCTAAAAAGCCAATGCGTGTTGTTAATTCAATTTTAAACAAAGACCGAAATGCAAACTGGGTAAGGGCCAATGCCGCCATGCCGGCTGCGGAGAAAAACGTGAGAATAATGAACAGCGGAGTTTCAACACTTACAAACCACTGCGTGAGGTTAAACGGCTGAAAGATGTTGAGAAACAGGCACCCAAACACACCACAAAAGATGACGAGTTTCCATCGCGCGGGTATTGAATCCAATAACCGAAACGGTTGACGAAACCACGCAACAATACTATTCATCCCAAAATTTATAAAATGATTTACGGTTTACGAATTTTAGGATCGTTTGCGAAGTAATAACTGACCGTTTCCTGAACAGCTTGAATAGACGTATACCGTGGATGATAATGTAATAGTTTCTTTGCCTTTTCAATACTTCCAACTGGGCTGTGGGCAATATGATCCCATGTTAATTCAGCGCTTGCCTGGTCTACTGTTTTTTTCCACTCCTCCCAAGGCAGAAATGTAAGTTTTGCCTCTTGCCCAAACCATTTTGCCATAGCCATTGCATATCCTCTTAAAGTAAGAGCCTGCTCTGAAACAACATGGAAACTTTCTCCTACAGAATTTTGGCGGTTTTCAATTGCCTTCATGAAAGCTTGCGCCACATCATATGCATGAACATGATGAAGAGTTTCCATACCCAGGTTAGGTAAAACAATTTCTTCGCCTTTGGATAATTTGACGAATATCTCCGGATCAAGATTACCCGCGGGATTAATGGGTAGCCAACCCGGACCGGAGATATGACCTGGATGCAGAACCGTAACCGGAAAACCTTTATCTCTATGAATGGTGTGTAAATACGATTCAATCTCTGCCTTATTTATCCCGTATTCGCCAAATGGTTTTCGCTCCTGATCTTCTTTTGTGGGAACTTGTTCACTATAACCATGCACCCAAATGGTGCCGCAATGTATAAAATGATGTACCTGGCCTATAAGAGCTTCCACAAGCATGGCCGCACTTTCTGGTGTAAAGCAAATGAGATCTATAACTACCTCACCTCGCAACTCTCTTATTTGAGAACCGAAGGTCCCTTTACGTTCAGCTTCAGACCGATCGATAGTAACCTGTTTAACAGATCCCCAACCAGGATGTGTGCTATAAGGCTCACGCTCCTGGCGACTCACACAAACGACTTCGTGCCCTGCCGTTACTAATTGCGGAACCAAGTAGGTGCCTATGTGACCTGTGCCTCCTATGACTATTACTTTCATTTATACATTATTGTCAACCCGAACGAAATTAAGATAACTAACATTTTAAGCATTCACCAAAAGAAGGACCCCGTGTTAGACACAGTTTCAGCTTTTTTATTCTACAAAATACATTCTCAGATTTCCTTTTCCTTTTACACTTATTTGACCTCTGTGAAAGCATTTATATTTTTCCTTAACTAATTCGTATGTGGTTTCTGAAATATTAATCTTTCCAACTTCGCCATTGGCCTCTATTCTACTGGCCGTATTAACAGTGTCTCCAAAAAGATCATAAGCATATTTCTTTTTACTAACAACTCCTGCTACGACAGGACCAGAATTCCTGCACGCATTTTCCACTGGATTTTGTATTTTTTATTTCGCTCTTCTAAATACTTGAACATCTGCTTGACTGCTTCAATACATTGGAAACGCATGATTTTTATTTTCTTCCGGTAATCCACAAGCTGCAAAATACGCATCACCAATAGTCTTTATCTTTTCAATTTGGAATCTTTCCAGGATATCATCAAAGTAACTAAATATTTGATTAAGCTCTTTCACCAGTTTAATTGGGGAAATTGAAGATGCCAATAATGTAAAATCTTTAAAATCAGTGAATAGAATGGTAACATTGTTATATCTTTTTGTTATAGCCTTTCCTTTGCTTTTGAGTTCATCTGCTACCTGTTTAGGTAAAATGTTCAGCAGTAGTTCATCTGATTTTTTCTTTTCGTCCAAAATAATTAATTCAGCTTTTTTCTTTTCTGTAATGTCTCTGATGATACCGCTATAATATCTTTTGCCATCGTTATCCCAACTTCCAAGAGTAAGTTCAATAGGGAATTTCTCTCCGTTTTTTTTAATGCCTATCAATTCAAGAACTTTTCCAAGTACACGAGGTTCTTTTCTTTGATTCATTCTATCTATGCCTTCATTATGCCTTTGATGCAACTCCGCAGGAATTATTATTGTCAAGGGTTGACCAATCGCTTCATTTGGAGAATAACCAAATATGTATTCTGCTCCTTTATTCCAGAATAAAATCTTTTTAGTTTCATCTGAGGTAATGATTGCATCATTTTTGGAACTGCATATTACCTGAAACCTTTTGTTCTGTTCTTGTATAAGGCTCTCGATTTCATGTTTTTTCGAGAGTTTATCATCGATGCTTTCGTAATAACTAGTGTCCTTCTTTGAATCTTTTTTGGCCATGAATTTGATTAGTTACTA
Organism: Cyclobacteriaceae bacterium; assembly: GCA_043774805.1. Lineage (GTDB taxonomy): Bacteria > Bacteroidota > Bacteroidia > Cytophagales > Cyclobacteriaceae > ELB16-189. Next base: position 69,403 of record JAYVTB010000170.1, read on the forward strand.
ATTATTCTAATACCATGAATTGAGCTTGTCTACATTGCGTCTAATGGCTTGTAGGTAGCTCCCGTTTTAATGGCAGCTATCTGCAGTTATCTCTATTGTTTAATTCATAGCAAATAAAGTTTGGAATATTCTTCAATTCTCAATTTTCTTTGACTGTTAAAATTCAATAAACCTTTTTTATATATAAGGTAATCTTCTGTATTTGAAAAGAGAGGCGGGTTTTTAAAGTCATCAAAAGGCAAATAGAACTTAATTCTATTTGTTTTTTCATCTACTAAATCTTGAAGTAAGAAAAACTCAACATAATTATTAAAGTCATTAAATAAATTGAAAAAATTCTCGTATCTCATTAAAGTATCATAAAGCGGGCTCGTTTGACCGCTATAAAAACGTCTAATACATTCTAACGTTAGATCGAATCTATCATCAATCAATCCATTTGTTCCGCGTGATTGATTAATAGTCTGTTTACCATCAATTCTATTTTTTGGAAAAATAATGTAAGATCCTATATTAGAACCTAAGTTAAACAATTCTTTAACTTCTTCTGGAATTTGCTTAGTAAGCCATTCTTTACGTCTTTGATTTCCATAGGAGTGAAATATTGCATCACTTCCAAAAACAAACTCCCCTAATTCAGATTTATGGTATAAATATAGATTCGGCAAGTCATCGTTTAGATGTAAAAAATTGCCATTGGGTAGGGACTTGCTCCAAAGTAGCTTGTGATATTTTCTAAGTGTGGGACTTGTACTATCCGGATCTCCGCCCTGTGAATCAGTGTAGAAATTAAAATTAATATCGATTATTTTATTTAACACCATCTGATGAATTATGATTTGTCAGACATTTATTTGTAACAATTAATCGAGGCCAATTTATGGCTTTCCGCCAACGCGAGTGCATATTGCGTTTGGCTGCTATCGAAGCCCAAATGTGTCCCACGTGAACGAATGTAATAAAGAAAGCAAAACTACACTACACACCGAACCAGCCGAATGAAATATGTATTGTTGGCGGTAGGGCTTCTTTCACATTTCCTTTTATGGCTTGGAGGAATCCAATGTCGCTTCAATCATGTCTTGTATTTATTTAAGTGGTCAATTATCTCAAATGCCAACTCATCATAATTGGTCTGTATAAGCCAATGTCCTCCTTTTACCTTTACAAAATTATAGTCGCCTTTTACATATTCATTGCATTTCTCGACACCATAGGCTGCAATTGCAAAATCATTCTCTCCCCATATAAATAGAGTAGGCACATGAATATTACCAAGAATTCTTGTCTTACCTGAACTCATTAACAGTTTGTAATTGGCTCTATAATAATTGATTGCCGAAGTGACCATCCCAGACTCCCGAAAAACTGACAAGTAATCATCCATTTCCGCTTTGCTACTATTCTTCCAAAGTCGTTTGAGTAATGCGAAGTCATTCTTTTTAATTTTATACTCTGGAAGCCATGGAACTTGAAAACTCCTTACGTAGGTGCTCATGCGTCTTTGAGTTGGGTCATGAAGTACAGCCTCGCAGTAAGCTTGCGAATGTGGGACGGATAAAGCGCTCCAGCTAAGAATCAAATCCGGATGATGCTGGACGAAATGCCAACCAACAATAGCACCCCAATCATGGCCAACTAAGTGAAACTTCTCTACGCCTAAGGTCCTGCTAATTTGAAGAATATCATTGGTGAGGTTCTCGATAGAATAATTCCTTTTTCCATTTGGTCGAGCCCCTGGACTGTATCCACGTTGATTTGGTGCAACACAATAGAATCCATTTTTTCCTAAGTCCTGCATTAAGGAAGCCCACATATGATTTGTCTCGGGAAACCCATGTAGCAGAATGACTGGCTCGTTATAGCTTTCACCTTCAGTTAGAATATCGAAAACCAGATTGCTAACTGTAAGTTTTGAGTTTAGAATCACTTATCCCTTGTTCGTTAGATCTAATTTGTCCCGAAGCCTTACCGCCAACCTTTGTGTTTGCGCAGTGGTGGCTTATCGAAGCCGCGTCCTATCCACGTGCAGCAAAAGTTATAAAATAAATGTACTTAATACCTTGACGTCACGCCACCATTGCGCATTTTGTTGCCGGCTGGCTGCTTACACCTTTGTCTTTGTCCACCAGGTTTCTAAATTGTCAAGATACACTTTTGATTTCGGTGGAGATAGCTTTGAATTATCAACATCAAATGATTCTCTGTCAACTGGATTAAAATCTGTTAATATGTCGACTGTTTGTCCATATACTGGAGCCTTTACTCTTAAGTATGGCTTATAATAGCCTCCTGCACTTTGTTCAATACGGTCTTGGTTAAACCAATTACTTTCTTCAATGTATCTTTCAACAGTCCCGAAATGTACTGTCGTCAATTTAGTCCCGTTACCTTTGTACCAATAGTAAATTCGTCCGAAGTACATAGTATGTAAGTATCTTTCAAATAGTCTTGGTCTAAAGTCGTCCTTGCCCAAATCTTCTTCAAGTGGAACAATCCAAAGAATGTATGCTCCGCGTTTTGTGTACTGTTCAGTTCTCTCAAGAATTTTTGTAATAGAAAGTGTACTCGCTTGAACTTCAATTATTATCCCCTTTCCATTAATTCGTCCGCTTAAATCAGGTCTAACTTTTTTGTATCCCTTAGTTCTATCTTCATTAAATTCCTCTCTTTCCTTCTCCCATTTTCCTTCTGGACATCTTTCCTTTAAGATACTCAATAGTTCGTCCTTACAATTTAAGTGTAAGTCACTTTCTCTACTTGCTACTGGACTAAGTCTTGCCTTGTAAGCAAAATGGTCTCGTTTTTCAATACATTTTCTTACGATTAACTCTTCATATGTATCGGGACAATAAAAAGGACCGTCAGCTTTTGTCGCGTGACTCGCATGAATAGGTTTATTATCAACAACTCGGTTTGCAACGAGTTTGATATTACTGTCGTCATATTCGTCCTCTTCGTAGCTCATCTCATTTTAGCAGCTTGCCGGCAACACCCAAATATCAACAATTGCTGATATTTCTACTAAACTCTTCAGCGCTCTCACAACTACTTCTGCTTCGCCTTCACCCCAAACAAAAACCGCATCACATTAAATGGCCGGATCAGGAAAAGATAAAAAAGGGTGCAGCTGGCAAGCGTTAAGAAAGCAATGGTCCAGTATTTCGCACTAATGCTCAAGTCCCACTGGCAAACATAATAGCCGATGGCAATGATCACTGTTTGGTGAAGGATGTAAAACGGATACAAGCCTTCATTCACTTTCGTTAACCACGGATGTGGTTTATTCAGATAATGCTGGCCATAGGCAATGATGGTGATCACCGTAAACCAGCTCACAAAGATGGCCGTAACATCGAACGTGGTTTCTATAAAATCAATTGACCAGGGCAACTCAATCAATCCACGAAAGTGAAAATAGCAGGCATAAAATGGAATGAGTGAAAACAGCATCGTGATTAACAGATACTTCCTACTGGCGCCAATAGCATCCCAGAGTTTAGGAATGGAATAACAAATGATGCCCATCACAAAAAATAAAAAGTAAAATGTAAAGAAGGCCCAGTCATGTATCAGGTCATGTGTTTCTTCCGGAAAATAAGGGCGTAGGATAATTTGTGTGATCAGAATAAATGCAGAGGGGATCACCAGTATTCCCGCAGGAATTCCCAACAAACGCAGCGCTACGTTTTTAAATGACTCGGATCGCGGTGAACGCAAAAAGCGCAGCAGTGGTAACGCTAGCAAGGAGTACACAAGTAGATAAAGAATAAACCAGAGGTGATGCCAGCTGAAACTCCCTTCCGGGTAAGGAATAAAATTGAACACCGTCTTATAAAAATCCCAATAGCTTGCATACTCTTTAATATGTTCATAATAAATCTGAGGTGGCACCACCACAAACATTCCAAATACCAATGGAATAAATAACCTGCGAAAACGTTCTCCCGCAAATTGTTTTGGTGTGCGCTTACCCAATGCCATAAAGGTGCCCGCTCCGGAAATAAACAGCAGCAACGGCATTCGGAAATAGTGCGACCAGATCATCCAGTATTGAAAGGTGGTGCTGGTCTCACTGTTCTTCACGTGCCAGCCCCATTGGTTAAACCACATGCCCGTGTGGAAGAATAATAAAATAACAATGGCGATGAGGCGAAGCCAGTCGAGGTCGTGTCTTCGTTGTGGGTTGGTGATGGTTAGTGGTTGGTGAGATAATTGTGTCATAGCGATCTTTTTTGTTCAAAGGAACGCAAGCGGAACGCTAAGGTAAGACCGATTTTATAAGCTGGAAGAACGATTTTATAAAGTCGAACGCCATTCGGAAGGCGTTTGGCCCGTTATTTTTTTGAATGACGTATTGAAGGATGATTTGGAATTATAGCCCACCGCGTCAGCAATCTCCTCGATCTTAACATTTGGTTTCTCTTTGAGTAAACGCCTGGCTTCTTCCACGCGATATTCAGCCGTCATTTCAAAGAATGATTTCTTCAAGCCATCATTGATCACCTGCGATAGCGTGTGCACCGATGTTTTGAGCAGATCAGCCAGGTCGGGCAGGCAGAAATCTGATTTTAAGAAAGGTTTTTCTGTGGTCATCAATTCTTTCAATCTGGCCAGCAAGGCCTGCTGTTGATCCATTGTTACTGTTGAGGCTTTATACTTCGGCTGATCATCGATGGAAGCTTGTTTAAAAAATCCGGAGTTTTTGATCACTGAAAAACTGGTGAAGTAAATGGACACCGCGATGAAGGCTGCCAGATAATGATCACCTAAATCATTTTCATTCAAAAGCTTCACCAAAAGTATAATTACAAACGCTGACACCATCTGTAGTGTTCCCAGTTGCAACGTTTTTAACACAGGATGTTGCGGGTTCCAGAATGACTCTCCCTTTTTCCTAAACGCTTTCACCACTTCCATGGTACCAATTATAGCATAGAAACAAAGGCTCACCAGGGTTAACTCGGAATGATTATCCGTAAGAAAAAACATATGGGGATTATAGGGATACACAACATCGCGAAATGGCAAGCCGGGCCGGTAGGAATCAACATAGGCGTTGTATTTAAAATCATCCGGTAAGATCAAAAAAGGAATATGTATGAGTAGATAAAATACCGCAAAGGCAAAGTGCCAGTAATACTTACGCGGCACTGGTCCTCGAATAAGGCTCACCACCAGCAAATAAAAGCTCGGGCCGATGACGAAACTCAATGCCTCTGAAAAATCAACGAGGTAAAGCATGTTCATGATGTAGCCGGTATACATCAAAAAGATTTCAAAAATGCAGGCCGTGATCGAAAACAGGAACATGGCATGAAACAGGTTCACTTCGTTTTTGCGGTTCTCTGCAGAAAGAAAGAAGAATAAAAGGAACACACCCTGTACCACGCCCAGAAAAATAAACATTGAAAAAAGATCGATGCGATAGTTCATGATGGCGTTATTGCCGTTCAAAGGTAGGTAACTGAAATTATTTTGCGTTTATCCTATCGTAGTAAGGGAAGGACGTTCAGTAAAAAATCGATTTTATTCTCCACCACCGAATACTATATTTAAAGGTTCAAAAACAAATAATGAAATTACTTCTATCTTTTTTATCGCTTTTCATCAGCCTTACTCTTCTGGCACAAGATACTGATCTTCCCAGTGATTTTCTTTCTAAGAATTTCCATAAAGACCGGAGAGATAAATTACGAACCAGCCTCCCGGCAAACTCGGTGGCAGTTTTCTTCGCCAATGCGGTACGCAACCGCGCCAGAGATGTTGATTATGTCTATCATCAGGATCCTGACTTCTATTACCTAACAGGATATAAAGAACCCGATGCGCTGCTTTTTATTTTCAAAGACAAACAGGTGGCCGCAAATGGAAAAACCTATGATGAAATTTTGTTCGTTCAGCCTCGCAATGCCACGCGTGAAATGTGGACAGGCCGCAGACTGGGTGAGCAAGGAACCAAAGATATTCTTGGCTTTGAACAATCGTTCAACAACAGCGAGTTCAGACGCTATAATGTAGACTTCTCAAAATTTGAAAAGGTATTATTTTTTGATTTTCAAAATGACGTTCGCGATAATCCAAAAGACTCCTCCGATTTATATGATCTGATCACTCAGTTCAAAGCCAAGGTGAAGTATCCGGAAAAAAGTGGAGTATCTCTTTCAGTTGAGCTCACTAAAAATAACCTGGACATGAAAAGTCTTTCAGACATCATGAACAACATGAGAGGTGTAAAAACAAAAGAAGAAATTGAGTTGGTGCGCAAAGCCGTTGCCATTTCCTGTATGGGCCAGGCAGAAGTGATGAAAGCGATGAAGCCCGGCATGTCGGAACGGGAGATTCAGGGGATTCATGAATTTGTCTTCAAAAAATACCAAGCCGAAGATCTTGGTTATCCTTCCATTGTGGGAGCCGGTCACAACGGTTGCATTCTTCATTACATTGATAATTACAAACCTAGCGTATCATCCAAAGAACTGATCTTAATGGATCTGGGTGCAGAATTCCATGGCTACACAGCCGATATCACACGCACCATTCCTGTCAACGGAAAGTTCTCACCGGAACAGAAGCTGATATACGAACTTGTGTTGAAAGCCTAGGAAGAGGCAATGAAAATATGCAAGCCCGGCACGCCACGGCAAACATTAACAGATACTTGTCGTGCTGTTATCAATCGTGGATTAGTACAACTCGGCATTGCCAAACCCAATGAAAAGCATCTCTATTTTCCGCATGGTGTATGTCATCATATCGGACTGGATGTGCACGATCGTGGTGGATTGATCCTTGAAGAGAACAACACAGTAGTTATAGAACCCGGCATCTACATTCCTGACAATTCTCCCTGTGACAAAAAGTGGTGGGGCATTGCTGTGCGGATTGAAGATGATTTTCTGATCACCAAAGATGGTTATGAGCATTTATCAAAGATGGGACCTCGTAGCGTGAAGGAGATTGAAGACATGATGAAGCAACCTTCCGTGTTTGACAACTTTACCTTACCTGACCTTAATAAAACGAATCCCAGGAAACAATAAAGCAGTCAATCATCTTAGTCAATAGTTTTGAGTATGATCACAAAAGCTGTTATAGAAGATGCTCATGCGTTAGACAAACTTGTTAACTCTGCCTATCGGGGAGATTCATCTCGCCAAGGGTGGACCACTGAAGCCGATTTGTTGGATGGCACACGCACGGATGCTGCGGCCATTAAAGAGTTGATTGAAACACCGGGTACCACAATATTGAAATATGTAGAGCATGATGAGATTATTGGTTGCGTTGAATTAAAACAACAGCAGGGTAAACTTTATCTTGGAATGCTTACTGTAAAACCAACTCTACAGGGAAAAGGCATTGGGAATAAATTATTGGAAGTCGCAGAAATAGAGGCTGCGAAACAAAACTGCACTTCCATTTACATGACAGTGATTTCCATTCGAAAGGAATTACTGGAATGGTATGAGCGCCACGGCTATCAACAAACCGGAGAACGCAAACCTTTTGCCTTTAATGATCCGCGCTTTGGGCAACCAAAATTGAAATTGGAATTTGTAGTGCTGGAGAAGAAACTATAATCAAATCTGTACCATATCCGCGATCTACCTAGGTGTCTTAGTGGCTAAGATCATTTGCCACAAAAGACACCAAGACACAATGCTTCACAATTTGATCGTGGTCCATCGTGTCTTAGTGCCATAGTGGCTAATTATTTTTTTATCAACTCGAGTCTTTTGTTTTGCCACAAAGACTCGGAGACACGGAGCTGCATAATTTGATTGCGGTCTCTTTTGTGCTTTCGTGCCTCAGTGGTTAACTATTTTTTTTTAACGCGAGACTATTGTTTTGCCCCAAAGAGCACTAAGTTTCTTGATTTGGTTAGTAGTCCGTTGTGCCTTGGTGTCTTAGTGGCAATCAAGATTTTGCCACAACATGCTAAGGACTCCATCCTAAAATGAAGCGGTGGGGAACTTACATGAGGGCGGCCTAACCTTAATTAATTGAGGTCATCATCCTTCCTGGTGTATAGTATTTTATTGATTGATTCCTTAGCTTCACTTTCCAATTTTGCTTTATGATCAAAGTGATTGCTTTTGATGCGGATGATACGTTGTGGCATAACGAATCTTATTTTCAGGAGGCAGAAAAGAAATTCTGTGCTTTGCTGGAAAACTATCTTCCGCAGCACACCGTAGCACGAGAATTACTGCAAACAGAAATCAAAAATATTTCCCTTTATGGGTATGGTATTAAAGCCTTTATGCTTTCCATGATTGAAACTGCCATTCACATCACTGACAAGTCCATCCCCAATGAAGACATTGAAAAAATTATTGGATATGGTCAGGAGTTGCTAAACAAACCGGTTGACCTGATGGATGGAGTAGTAGATGTACTTCAACAATTAAAAGGAAAGTACCGGCTCGTAATGGCTACCAAAGGCGATTTGTTGGATCAGGAGCGCAAACTTAAAAAATCAGGCTTGGAAAGTTATTTCCACCACATCGAAATCATGTCTGAAAAAAAAGAAGATGATTTCAGAAAACTAATCAAGCACCTCGATATACCACCTGATCAATTCGCCATGATCGGGAATTCATTAAAGTCAGACATTGTGCCCGTACTCAACTTAGGAGGGCATGGTTTTCATATCCCTTATCATGTAACCTGGGCACATGAACGAGTAGAGACGCAAATTGAAAATGAAAGACTTATTGTGCTAAACTCCATCATTCAATTGCTTGATTATCTAGATTAAGCAATCCTGATTAAAAGTGATACAGAAAATTAAACCACCTTCTTCCTGATCATCTTGGCATAGGTACGGCTTACCGGAAACGTCTTTCCATTCTGCATTTTCACAATCATACCTCCATTAAAATGCCGCTCTATCTCTTTCAAAAAGGAAAGGTTGATAATCGTTGATCGGTGGACGCGGATAAATTTATCAGGGTTCATTAACTCCTCTAATTTGCCGATACCCGATGAACTTACAAATTGATCATTCTTGGTGGATATCACGGTATAATCACCGGAAGCTTCCAGGTAAACTATTTCTTCAATAGGTAAATTGAAAAGCTTCTCGGATTTCTGAACAAAAATATGAGAATCATACGATGCTCGTACGGGAGTTTGGTGCATGCCCGAGAGCAGTTCTTCCAGGTTTCCGGTTTCCATTTTCTTCCGCTGCAACGCCCTGTCCACAGCCAATTTAAACCGATCCTGATCTAGTGGCTTTAATAGGTAATCCACGGCATTTTTTTCGAATGCCTTAATCGCATATTGGTCATAGGCCGTGGTGAAAATCACATAGGGCTCATGAACGATTTCATCCAATACATCAAATCCAGTCATGCCGGGCATCTGCACATCAAGAAATATTAAATCAGGCTTAAGTTTTTCTATTTGTTCCACCGCTTCGGTTCCCTTGGAGCATTCTGCTAAAATTTCAATGTCAGGAAACGCGGCAAGAAATTCGCGCAAAAGTTCGCGGGCTAATTTTTCATCATCAATAATTAAACAAGTTGTATTCATGTGATATAATTTTATTTTATAGATTTTAAGAACGACTGACTAAATCCCCTCATTTTAATAATTAGCCGTTTATAATATTTGCTTTTCGTATTCCTTAGATTTTATTTCCTGCTCCGTTGTCTCTATGAAAAAACTCACTGAGTAACCCAACTCCGATGACCTCACACGCAAATGTGACTGAGCTCCAAAATAACTTTTCAATCGTAAATCAGTGTTCACCATTCCAACACCGCTTGAACTTCCATCCATTACCTTCTTCGCATTAGAACCAAGTCCATTATCTTTTACTTCAAAAAAGATAATGGAGCCGGATCTTTTAACAATCAATGAAATTGTGCCTCCATCTTCTTTTGGGCCAATCCCATACTTCACAGAATTCTCTACCAGTGGCTGCAGGATCATGGGGGGAATTGAAATACTCAGGCAAGTAGGGTCAATGGTTTTTTCAAATTTCAGGCGGTCACCAAAGCGTACCTGCTGAATCCGTATGTAATTCTCAATAAACTCAATTTCATGAATCAGTTTCACCATGTCACCGCTATGAGAGTCCAGGGCATAGCGAAATACATCTGATAGTTGCGTTATTACCTTGCGGGCCTGTTCCTTGCTGGAATTTACTAATGTGCTGATGGAGTTCAGTGTATTGAAAAGAAAATGAGGATTGATTTGAGATTTTAGCAACGAGATCTGCATCTCCCGATTGTGAATAGCCAGTTCACTTTTCTCATGCTCATGACGTTGTATCCCTTGGAAATACTTGATCACATAATAAACCCCTACGGTAATAATATATTGATCATGAATGCGAAGGGCATCCCAACTACTTAGCATCATCATCATATATTCGGTCCAGTGCTCAAAGTAAACAAACCCTTCCAGGTAATCTGAAAAATAGTATGACAGGGTGCCCATCATTAAAAAAAATACAATGATGCCCGCCACGTGCCCGATAATCTGGACGATGGGTCGAAAGCTAAAAAGCCAATGTGCCCACAGGAAAATCAATAAAATAAATACACACAATGACTCAAATAGAAAGAAGGCTGTCCATAATACGTAAATCTCTGGATTAACAAACCGGTATTCTACTACAGCACTGATGGTGAAGTTAATAGCATACCAAATGCAGATCAACAAATAAGCACGTTTCCATATACCCGGGATCGAATCAAGCCACTTCACAGACAATAAAGATTAGAGTATAAAATTAAACAATCGAAGGGAATGACGACTAATGTAACATTTTCGCGATTAATGGCTGCTAATACCGACCAGTAAACAAAATTCTGGTTATTCTGAATGTCGTATCTTTGCCAGGGACTTCTAATAATTTCTTTACATGAGGAATTTTCTTTTTCTATCGTTTTTTCTTGGGTTCGGAGTGGTTGGGTTTTCACAGAAGATGGTGATTTCGGGAAAGGTGCTTGATAAAGAGACCAAAGAGTCATTGATCTATGCTTCCATTGGCATAAAGGGAAAGTCCATTAGCACCATTACTAATTTAGAGGGGGAATTTGACTTCCACATTCCCATCGAGTTGCGCAACGATTTTCTCGTGATCAATATGTTGGGCTATAAAACATTTGAAGCACCGATCTGGACTATCCTGGACATCAAACCCCTCGTAATTGAAATCGAAAAATCACCCGTTGTACTGAACGAGGTGGTGATTTCCGATTCGTTGAGGGGTGGCGACATTCTGCAAATTGCGTTGTCCCGTATCGAGCAAAATTATCCGATGACTCCCTACCTCATGTATGGTTTTTATCGTGATTTAAAAAAAGTTGGAGGAACCTATATTTCTTTACTGGAAGCTGCCGTCAAAATTTATGATGAAAATTATGAAGTGCCTCGCAACAAAAACAAACTGAGGGAACGGGTTGCATTACAAGAGGTAAGGCGCAGCATTGGATATGGAAGTAGCTTCACTAGCTACTTTGATCAGGATAATCTGTTAGAAGTATTATTGCTTCATAATAGTGTGCGTTATCGACACTTTCCTGATGACCTCACATTTTTTGATGAGATCGCACGATTGAAGGACTCATACTATGATGGGCAGGAAATCTACATTCTTTCTCATCAAGGCGACTATAATCTAACCGTGTATGTGGAGAAATCCACCTACGCGATCATTCACATTGAATATGAAGAAAAACCGGATAATCGACTTCACAAAAAAAGAGGAATGATTAGTAAACTGGTCAGAAGTAAACGGGTGAATAACTTTAAGCGATTTGATGGAAAATATTATATCAACTACATCGCTGTTGACTCAAAAGTGAACTGGTATGATTTACACACAGAAGAATTAAAGTTCGAAACAGAACTGGAGCAATCCTTGCTGATTAATGAAGTGCTACCCAACGCTGTGGGGCGGATAAATTCTCACGAAAAAATGAAAGCCTACGCACTTCATTATCAACATCACCCTTACAATAAGGAATTTTGGGACCACTATAACATCATTAAAGAAAGTCCACTCGACAGAAAAATCATTGAAGACCTGGAAAAATTTGGTCCATTGGATAAACAATTTAAGAATAATTGATTCCCAGTTTTATCGCATTAATCTACCCACTGGGTGGTTGCAAGTCATCGGGTAATTCTGTATTAATATTTGGTTCTAGCTCACACTTATTGCATTAAAGGCAACCGATGTTTTGGCTTTGACTTTATTACCTATCTCTCTTTTGATTATATGCAAGTCCATATTGATAAATCAGAATTGTACATTTCCTTTTTCGCGAAGCCAACCGAGTGTAGGGGATATTCCATCCGTAGCTGGAGTAATTTTATAACCCAATTCACGTATTGCTTTATTGCTTGAGCAAGCCAGATCATGGTTATACTTGGCAATCCACTTTCGCGTCATCAGAGGCTCTCTTCCAAAAAGCATTGCACCCATCTCTTCCTTCCATCCAAAGAGCATCATTAACCAGATAGGAACGCGGACCAGCAAATGTCTTTTTCCCGAGTTGGATTTAAGGAGATTAAAAAATTCTCTGAGCTGAAGATTTTCCCTCCCAGAATATATTTCTCACCTCCACGGCCATGGTTCATTGCCAGTATATGGCCGTTTACTACATCATCGATGTAACAAAAACATCCTAGCGATTTTCCATCACCGGGTATCACGTGCCAATCACCTTCAACATATAACTGGATGAGGTGAGATATGGCATTACTCTCCGTCCACAAGCCAGGGCCATATACTTTAGATGGAGCTACAATAACGGTATCGAGACCTTGCCTGGAATAATTCCTAACATAACACTCTGCGATGTGCTTGGAGCTTTCATATTCTGTAAAGAAATGAATATCCCGAACATGATCTTCTGTAATTGGTAAGCCATTGCTACGCCCCAATACAGCACAGGATGAACTGTAAACTAATTTTTCAACACCAACATTCCGGGCTACTTCCAATACATTCAACGTACCCTGTACATTAATTTCGAAATATGTTCTGGGGTCTTTGGCCCACGGTTTTGCAAATGCCGCGAGGTGAAAGACCCGTCTACAGCCATCCATTCCCTTTTCAATAGAAGTCTTGTCCCGAAGATCACCCTCATGAAAAATAAGGTTAGAATGATCGAATAGCGAGTCATTCGGAATCTTTCTAACTAACGCACTGACTTCGTGGCCTTGCACAAGCAGTTTCTCCACCAGCCGCTGACCGATATAACCTGTCGTGCCCGTTACAAATGTTCTCATGGTTTTCTTTAATGATTGTTAAGGGTTCTAAGCACATGTTCTGGAATTAGACTATCATTCAGGTACAATTACTTGACCCCTGATGTATCTGATTTTCTACCCAGGTAAATTGATAATCCCAGTCCAATAACAACCTGGCCAGTTCTGTAAGTAATACCCGAATTATCATCATCTTTTAAGGTATATCCTTGATAGTAGAGTGATGGCTCAAGTGCAACATGTTCATTGAGAAATGCAGCATAGCCTAATCCCAACTTCCATTTAGACGTGTTTTCCTCGCTCTCATTAGATCCACCAGAATACGAGTATTTAACCATTGATTTTCCAAATGAATAGTTGCCTAAAAAGAATAGTCCCCCCTTCGTATACAGCCGAATAAATGGACCCGCCAGGTATTGTGTGCTTGACGTTTTACTATTCTGATCGTCCTTGTGAGTCTCAGTGTTGAAGTCGAGAGACAGACCTAAGGCCAAACCATTTCCGACAAAAAAACCAACTTCAGGTGTAAACTGGAAAGATTTTAATTTCGCCTTATTCGTCTGTGAGGAATACTCATAGCTTGCATTGCCCAGGTTAATAGCCATGCTTCCGCCTACTAACACAGAGCCCTTTTGAAGGGCGGGATGATATTCCGACTGAGCTAAACTTTTGCTGTACACCAAAACAACCAGTGCAGCCAAGATGATAATAACTTTTTTCATAATTGTATTTTTTTTGGTGATTGATAATTACGCCTCTAAAGTATCATGAACTTTATCAGCTCGTATTTCAATCATCATCAGTGTCCAAATTAGATATGTGATATTCTGCAATTGATTGAGGATGTTGAGTGATTAGTTGCAATTTTTACCCCATTGAAATATTGATTACCTGTATAAATTGCAAATCCGCACAGACAATCAACTTCCCTTATTACATGCTATATGGTAAGGGTTACTTATTAATAAGCGATGTGTTTATGTAAATCAAAAAGCATTGAATCTTTTATTAAGATTCCAGAAACCATTTTGTGAAAAGACAGAAGTCTATTTGCAATACCTGATTAAGAAATTTACTGTCATTAACGTCACCGGGCAAAGGGAAGAGTGCGATTCTTCAAAAACATGAATGACCGTATTCAGGTATTCAAAGAAAGATTTGCCACATAGCCCGTTAAGTGAATTTGCATCATTGACTTTATTTGGATCACTTTCCTTGTATAAACCTGTATAGCAGCGTGGTCTGATAAACAAAGCCGTTGGAAAAATCTGTGTTTAATTGCTCCCGGTCATCACCAATTTTAATCAGGATAGAACCGACCGAAATTTTATCAGATTCATCGTAAACTCTATAACTTCTTCCTAGAGAATATCCCACCCTGACTTGCAAACTTAATGCCTTGCTTAAGTTAAATTTCAGGTAACTGAATAATTCATTTGAAGCTTTTACTACGTATCCTCCGTTTTCGCTGTCCGGAATTTCAGTAAGGTGATAGGAACGAACCTGGCCACTGAAGTTCATTCCAACATTTAGTCGATCATGCAGCTTATAATTGGCGTCCGCCAAAAAGGGTAAGGTTAGATTTGCTTCAAACTTATTATTCTCGCTGAGGTAATAGATCCCAAAAAGTGGTACAATAAGAGGACCAAATAATTCTGCGTTATAATAGGCCCCAATTTTATAGTTTAAATTTTCGCGTTTGCTATATTTCATCAATATAATCGCACCCATCTGAAAGTCCTTACCGGACAAATCCTTAAAATCAGATGCCAATTTCGGAATCAGGATATACGTTCCAGTCCACTTGTCTGAATGCTTTCTGGACAGACCTGCACGAAGACCAATCACTGAAAATGTTTCCTCCGGTTCGGATTCAAATAATTTGGTTTGGTTTCTTTCATAGAATAATCCGGTAAGCACTGCATTATCCGCATTGATAACAACCGGGAGAGTTACCTCCACACCAAACTCCTTAATGCGTGTACTGGAATCGCTGTTTTCAAAGTAATTCTTGGCCGAATTGCTGTAATAGATCCTGGCAATGTCAACATATCGCTGTGCGGAAACTTCCCTGCATGCAATAACACTCACCAGGCAACCACAAATGCATCCAAATTTTATCAGGCATTTCATAATATGATGTGAACTTCGACTTTACTTATTTATTACTAATTCATTCGTTAAGCTACTCAATTTGGGTCAAGCTCATATAGAAGTCTTAGTGATACCTCATTACCATAGTCACTACACAATCCCGATTCAGAAGAAATCGAAAATCTTCAAAATTGGGACGCCTGAATTTGGTGTGGTAATAATCTGAAAAAGCATAACCTTCAACCGGCACAAACCATTCGAAATCCAATTTCTTATTACTGTTCTCATCATCATGTAAGGCAATGCCCATGTATCCTGGTATAAAGCCATGGTACGTGGCCACATAAGTGTTATTTATTACTTGCGATTTGGGCACAACAATTCGTAAAAAACCTGTGTCATGTAAAACCCGGTTGTTGTCAACAAAAAATTTAAAGCGAATCACACCACTCTTGTTGCGAATATTCTTGACAATAATGGTAATAGAAAAAGTTGAATCCTTAATGCCAGGCAAAAGGCGAGATTCACTTTCCAGAAACTTTGAATGCGTATCATTTGTATTGAAGTAGCGAAATGACCCTATAGGCACAAATTCAGTTTGTGCGTTCCCGGTTTCGGAAATAATCAAGAGAAGCAGACAAACGATAACACTCCCGCACGCTGAAATCGTATTTGCCGGATGCCAATTTATGTTGATCAAATTCGACATCAGTGATAGTACTTTTTCGTTTTACGATATGCATTCATCATCATCCATTCCACGAGTGCCGGAAAGCAGCGCACCAGAATGGCGTACAATTTTCCCGAAATGCCAATGACTGTTCTCTTCTTGCGTGCTTCTATGCTGCGCAAAATCTTCAATGCCACCACCTCTTTCGATGCAACAAAAATACCTTTCCGTTCTTCCAGAATGATAGGTAACCCGGTAGCACCCATGGCCGACTTTCCATGTTCTACCTCGGTGTATCCTACATGAACCAACCCAATATGAATACCACTTGATTGACTCTCCGCCCGCAAAGCTTCGGCAATTGCCTTCAGGGACATCTTAGCCGCACTATATACACTCATAAATGGCAATCCATACAATCCTGCCAAACTTGAAATAAACACAATGCTTCCTTTGGTATTTTTAATGTGGGGTAGTACCATCTGGGATAGTATCACGGGTGAAATTGCGTTTACATTAAATACCGATGAGATCACCTCCGCAGAAAGTTGCCCGATAGTTCCGCGCATGGAGATGCCGGCATTGTTTATCAACACATCAATTCTGCCAAACTGCAGCATGGTTGTCTCTACTAGATTCCTACAGTCTATTTCATTTGTGATATCAGCAACAACGCTGATGACGTTATAACCTTGATTTTTCAACTCGTTTTCTGTGGCCAAAAGTCGCCCCTTATTTCTTGCGTTGATTACGAGTTTGGCATTTTTACGCCCCAGGAGAATTGCCAATGATTTACCAATCCCCATCGATGAACCCGTGATGATCACTACTTTTTCATTAAGGCTATGCTTCATGTCACTTTCTTTTTCAGTTTACCAAATCATTTCACATTCCTGAGTTTGACAATTCGCATTTCAGGATGAAATAGCAATGAGAAAAGACTATTGGATAGCGCAAGCAGTACGTGGGTAATAAACGCTACCCAAATGGTTCCTGTTTGAAGGGTGGCAATGCAAAGAACAAAACCAAGCAGGAGAGCCCCGATGGTTTCATCTAATCCTTTTGGAATGTGGGATATGGAATAGAGAGCTATATTAACTGATATTGCTGGCCAGACTCCAATTGAATTCACCAGAGGAAAAAAAAGAAATCCCCGAAACAACAACTCGTAACCAAATAAATAAGCGCACCAGGCCACAGAATAGGTAATAATAAGTTTAATGTCCCACTCTTTCACTCGTATTTGCGGATACATTGAAAACGTCTTTTCTCTTCTCGCAGCAAACCAGTTCATCACAATAATGATCACGCCCAGCACCAATATCCAATAGAGAGAGAGAAGACTCGTTCCGCCTGAAGTACTCAGTCCATAATCACTAATGGAATAGTGCGGCAGCACAGTGTAAAATAAAATTGCAGGAAATGCTCCAAGAATAATGAGGCCAGCATACTTGGTGAACAATAAGTAACCTATCTTCCCCGCATCACTCTGCCGGTCGCCAAAAAAAAATATTTTAATTCTTTCCGAGCTGGTAATACTCCACTGGAGTATAAAGAAGAGAGAGGACCCAACAATCGATATCATTACCGTAATATCAGACGCACTGACCGCGAAAATATTTTTCATTTGATTATAGTTTTAATGCTAGTCATTCTTAGAGGTACTTATTTTCTTTAAACCATTCAAAAGCCTCTCGAAAGGCCACGTCAAGCGGAGTTTGAGGGAGCTTTAACTCCTCGATCGCTTTTTTTGGAGTGAAGTAATGATCATCAATCGCAATTTTTGCCATGGCATAACTGATGATCGGTTGCCTGCCGGTTAATCCTGCCTTTATAGTTGATAAGCGAGCAGACAACAGAACTACCCAGTCTGGAATTTTTCTTTTGGGTGGTTGTGAACCAGTTGCTTTTCCGATCATGGCAAATACCTCTTCATACGATAAATTGACATTTCCAAGAATGTAGCCGTGACCTACGCGGCCCATGGTGAGCGCATTTGCAATAGCCGTAGCAGCGTCCTTAACATAAATGTAATTTCTACCGCCTCCAGTAAAACCAATAATTTTATTCTTGCAGAGTGCAATGATAAGAGCACCTGAACTTGGACCCGAGTCAAATGGTCCGATCATGAATGTGGGGTTTACAATGACCGCATTTAAACCTCTGGTAACCGCTTCAAGCACTACATTATGCGCCTCATACTTACTGTCTAAATAGTCGAGTTTGTATTTGTGAGCTATGAACGAGTTTTCTTCATTGCCTGGATTTTCCTTTGTTCCAAATCCAAACGAGTTTGCGCTTCCTACGTAGATCATCCTCTCGATGTTTGCCTTGCGGGCACATTCAGAAATATTCCGGGTACCTTGAATGTTAACGTCTCTGACAACTCGACTGCGTGTTGGCCATATGCGGGTGTTGGCAGCTGCATGTATTACAAAATGGCATCCAATAAGGGCCTGCTCAATTGAAGTTTTATCCAGCAAATCTCCTATGCTCCTTTCAATACACAAACCATCCAGAGTATTAACATTTCTAGAGGGCTGCAGAAAGGTTCTTACTGCATATCTCCGGTTCAACAACTCGCGAACGAGATTACTCCCTAAAAGTCCATCTGCGCCTGTAACAAGAATCCTTTTCATAACTGCCTTATTCAATTTGAGGGTGTGACCAACCTAAGCTATTTTGTGAATTTGAACCGCGTGCTAGTACGACATCACTATTAAGCTCCAATTTCGTTGGTGGATGACCCCCTCTGTTATACCATTTCGCTCAAATATTATCATATGTAAATCAAAAGCGTCCATTTGATGTCACTACAATACGTCATTGCATCAAATTGTTACATCGAAAATTGCTAAACCAGGTTTCGCTTGTCTGGAAAGCTTCACGGCAAACCGTTTAATCTCAGCGGAAGATAGATTCTGAAATAACGGGAAGTCCAGGTAATTGAAATCAGTGACAATATTATCCACGTAAGATTGAGTGGGCTATAAACGGGGACATGGCTAAAATAAATCAGAAGGAAGGCAGTAATAACTAACCGTAACACTTCCGAAACAAAAAGCCAGTCCTTTGATTCCAGGATTCCACTCCAGTTAATGATCGCATGCCAGAGAAGAAAACTTCCGACCAAACGTTCCGCAGTATTCCAGTGAGAATTGGGGTCGATGATCATCATTAACACAATTCCAAGAATAATAAAGCCCAGGGCTATCGGTGTCAGCAACGCATAAATATTAGATTTCATGGGAGAATTGTTTAGGGGGACGAAATTGCTACCCTTCAAAACTAGCTGATAGTCTCAGCGCTTGTATTTGGTTCTTTGCAGATGGGAAAAAGTAAAATTGCTTTTTCCTTGCTCCATCAATCAGCGGGCGCCTAACGTTACGGTCTATTGCAAATGGTCAGTATTTAGATTATTATTATTTACCAAATGGGCGATGCTATGAATTCATCCTCAGTGACAACTAATATCCAAACCGGCTTTCTAGGGCAAATACGCAATAACCTCCCTGACGGGGTCTCTTTGGCGGACGAACTGGCTGAACTCCTGAATATCAGCCGTGATAGTGCCTATAGAAGAATACGGGGAGAAACTGTTTTGTCACTTGATGAAGTTAAAAGAATTTATGATAGATATGGTTTATCGATTGACGCCATCATCGCACCGGATTCAAACATGGTACTGATTAACCATCAGGCAGTTGATTTTGATTATTCTCTAACCGATTGGCTAAAACTTCTAATCCAAAATCTTGAATCAGCAAAATCATCCAAGGAGCTTGAACTCATTTTTGCCGCTAAAGATATTCCTGTCTTCCGATATTTTCATTTTCCTGAACTAGCTGCATTCAAATTATTCATTTGGTCAAAATCGGTTATCAAGGACCCAATTCATGAGCACATCCTCTTTACGCTGGATGCTTTACCAAGAGAAATTTTAGCCGAAGCGGCCCGGGCCTCTCATATTTATTCATCCATTCCCAGCATTGAAATCTGGAGCGATGAAGCAATCAATGGCACACTCAAACAAATTGAATTCTGTCATGAATGTGAATATTTCGCCCAACGAGATATGGCCAGCCAACTGTATAATCATCTGATCGATTTTGTTAACTGTATCAGGGAAGAAGCTGCGGAAGGGAAAAAAACAGACGGTGGCACATTTAGTTTGTATCACAATGAGATACTGATACCGGATAACACGGTCTTTGCCAAAATCCACAATCAGCGAACTGTTTTCATTAATTACAATATGATGGACTTCCTTAGCACAAATCAAGTTTCCTTTTGTGAGAAGACAGAAGTTTACATGAATAATCTCATCAAAAACTCTGCCCTGATCAGTACCAGCGCTGAAAAAGAACGCAACAGGTTTTTTAATAAAATAGAAGAGAAAATCAGAGCTGCAAAAAAAAGAGCAGGTTTGTAAATTATTGATCATGTCTCAGACAATCCAATCAAACACGATTCAATCCCAATTTCTGGATCAGATACGCGATCTCATTTCTGATAAGATATCTTTTGTGGATACGTTGGCTGATATTTTAAAGGTAAGTCGCGATAGTGCCTATCGAAGGATTCGCGGAGAGACAGTACTTTCCCTGGATGAAGCAAAGAAGTTATGTGATCTTTTTGGAGTCTCCCTGGATGTTCTGTTGTCACCCTCTGTTAATACTTCTCTTTTTCACCATCGGGCACTAAGTACAACCTATACACTTGAACGATGGCTTAATTCTGTTGGAAGTAATCTTACCCATATTAGTTCATGCCAGCAAAAGGAAATGATCATCGCTGCCCGCGACATGCCCACCTTTCATAATTTTCGATCACCCGAGTTATCCGCTTTCAAAATGTTTTTTTGGCTAAAGACCATCATTAAAGATCCAAACTATTCGAATCAATTATTTGCTCTGGATGTCATTCCAATTCCTATTCAGCAAGCAGCGCAGAAGCTTTGGAAACTCTATGCCACAGTGCCCAGTGTTGAAATCTGGAGTGACGAAGCAATCAATGAAACAATTAAGCAGATTGAATTTTATTATGAGTGCCGTTTCTTTGCCGATAAGAACATGGCGACCCTGTTATTCGATCGCTTGATAGGATTGCTTAATCTGATTAAAGAAGAAGCCCGTCATGGAGAAAAATCAAATGGGGTGGAATTTCGTCTCTTTGTGAATGAAATATTGATTGCAAACAATACCATTCTGGCCCGAAGAGATCATAAACGCATTGTATATATCAACTACAACACGCTAAATCTGTTAACTACTCACCAGGCTTCGTTTTGCGATAAGACTGAAAAATACCTGAATAATCTCACCAAGAATTCCATTCTCATCAGTGCTTCTGCCGAAAAGGAGCGCAACAAGTTCTTTAATAAAATGAAAGAAAGAATTGAAGGATCTAAAAGTAATTTGATTTAGTCACTCATCGCGCTATTGCAATTCAAGCGCCTCGTTCAGAAGTTCTTCCCTATTGATTGGAACTACGCCCACATGCTGGCAAACAAGCCCGCCTCCTAAATTCGATATAAAAGCAATCTGCCCGGAGGGTAAATTCAACGCCACGGCCAGTGCCGCGATACTAACTACCGTGTCACCAGCACCCGATACATCCGCAATCTCACGGGCATGCGCAGGCAGCTTTATTTTTTCATCCTGAAAGTCTATATAAACACCGTGTTCCGATAACGTGAGCATCACACCATCTGCATTCAGTTTTTCTTTCAGCAGATTAACGGCACTTTCTACCGAAGTCTGATTCCCCGCCTCTACATCAATCTTCAATCCCTCACGTAGTTCTTTTAAGTTGGGCTTGAAAAGTGTGACACCTTTATAAGATAAGAAATTACGTTTCTTGGGATCAACCACCGTTGGTATTTTATTTTTCCGCGCCAGGGCTACAGTCTTTTCAATAATAGAGGCGTTTAATACTCCCTTATCATAATCTTCAAAAATTACCACCTGGCAGGATGGAAGTAACTTTTCTATGCGCTGCAATATTTCACGCTCCTCCTGCGCATTCACTACTTTATCAGATTCTTCATCCACACGCACGACATGTTGATTACTGGCAATGATCCTGGTCTTAACCGTAGTCGGGCGGTGAGTGCTGACAACAATTCCTTCCTTTGAAAGCCCTCCCTCGTCCAGGCGTTGAATTAATTTTTTTCCGTCATCGTCATCACCAATCAATGCACAAAGAATCGGTTTAGCACCTAATGATGCTACATTAAGGGCCACATTGGCAGCGCCTCCCAAACGAAAATCTTTTTTCTTTACGGAAACGATGGGTACGGGTGCCTCGGGAGAAATGCGCTCTACGGCACCCCAGATATAACTGTCGACCATGACATCGCCAATGATGAGCACTTTCAACTTATTAAAATCGTCAAATATCTTTTTAATGTCCATTATAAAATTCAAGATTCAGGATTCAAAATTGAGGTAACCTAATTTCGAATTTTGAATTATTTCAGCTGCGAAAGTGTCTCTTTCATCCTGCGCATAGCTTCCACGAGGTCTTTCTCTGAAGCCGCGTACGAAAGTCGCACGCAACTTTCATCTCCAAATGCCCCTCCTGGAACTAAAGAGACATGTCCTTTCTCGAGCATATATAAACAAAAGTCATCTCCGTTTTTGACGGTCATTTGTCCGTCTGATTTACCATAGTAGTAACTCACATCCGGAAAGAAATAAAATGCTCCCTGCGGATAATTGGCTTTAATGCCCGGTATTTCCTTTAACAGGTTGTATACGATATCCCTGCGCTTGTGATACTGCTCCACCATTTGGTTAGTTGGGGCAATGTCGCCCGTAATAGCAGCCAACGCACCACGTTGTGAAATAGAACAGTTGGCCGAAGTGATCTGACCTTGTACTTTGTTACTCCCATCAGCAATCCACTTGGGAGCGGCAATGTATCCGACACGCCAGCCGGTCATGGCAAAACCTTTAGCAAAACCATTTACAGTAATAGTGCGATCAAGCATACCCGGTAAAGATGCAATACTGGTTTGATCGCCTGTGAAATTGATGTGCTCATAAATTTCATCGGCAATCACCAATAGGTTTGGATGTTTCAATACGACAGCCGCAATAGCTTCCAATTCTTTTCTTGAAAATACTGAGCCCGTTGGGTTGCAAGGCGAAGAGAAGATGATCGCCTTCGTTTTTGGTGAGATCGCTGCCTCCACCTGAGCTGCCGTTACCTTAAAATCATGTTCGAGGGTACCTTGAACCATTACTGGTGTAGCTTCTGCCAAACGAACCAATGCATCGTAGCTCACCCAATACGGAGAAAACACAATGACTTCATCACCTTTATTAAGAAGTGCCAACATTACGTTTGCAATGGATTGCTTCGCTCCGTTTGACACCACAATATTTTCTGCTTTATACGGAACCTTATTATCTTTTTGATATTTCGCGGCAATGGCCTCGCGCAAATCCTGATAACCAGCCACAGGAGGATAAGAAAAGTACTTGCCGTCATCAATGGCATTCTTTGCGGCTTCACAAATATGCAGAGGGGTTTTAAAGTCAGGTTCGCCAAGACTTAAATTGATAACATCAATACCACGATTTTTAAATTCGCGGGCTTTGGCGGCCATCGCCAATGTGGCTGATTCCTGAATGGCTTCAATACGATCTGACAGTTTGTTCATAAGGATCTATTCGTAAATAATTATTTCGTTTGTTCCGATTTTTTTGAGATCAATATCAGCAGTAATAAATGGGATATTCAGATATCGGGCAGTAGCTAAAATTATACTATCGGATAATTTCAATTTATGTACTCTTCTGATTGAAATTACCTCATTTTTAATTTCTTCGTTAATATCAATTACAATACATTCCTTTATAAACTTAATTCTGATAAAATTCGATCACCATTAAGCAAATACAGAATAATGTTTGAGTCTAATAAAATATTATCCCCATTCATCCCTGAGCTTCTTTTGAATTTGACGAGGATCTTCTGCAAGACGAATCACACCACAATACTTCTTAGTGTCAACGCCAGGTTTGGCAATAGCCCTTTCAAATTTCTTTGAGATTTCCTTTCGTTTTGATTTTTTCTCAATGATGGTCATGATCTCAAAATACAGCCTTAAAATTAGGATTAATCAGAACCCTAACCAAACAGGGTTCTGCCAAGTATGGACCTCCCCAGGGTAATCTCATCAGTGTATTCAAGATCTCCTCCCACGGGCACACCGCGTGCAATCGATGTAATTTTAATAGAATAGTCTTTCAATCTTCGATTCAGATAAAATGAGGTCGTGTCACCTTCCATGGTAGGGCTCAGAGCCAGAATAATTTCTTTGATAGCACCATTTGCCTGGGCAACACGATTTACCAGTGAATCAATTTTCAGTTCAGACGGACCAATACCATTCATCGGTGAAATCACTCCTCCTAACACATGGTAGACTCCTGAATATTGTGAGGTGTTTTCAATCGCCATCACATCCTGTGTCTCTTCCACCACACAAATAATGCTTTTATCTCTGCGGTGACTCCGACAAATAGCACACTCTGCATCATCAGAAATATTATGACACGTATTACAAAACCGGATATGTTCTCTAAGCTTATTTAACGCCCCAGTTAGCGCATACGTCTTATTCTCATTTTCCTTTACAAGATGCAGAACCAATCGCAGCGCGGACTTCTTTCCAATGCCCGGCAGTTTAGACACTTCATTCACGGCATCTTCAATCAGCTTCGATGGATATTCCACAGTGGCAGGTTAGGCTTGAAAAAATTGATTATATGATCTTTGCATCAATACCGGCATCACAGATCGCTTCCCGCATGGGATTCAGTTCTTCATACGCACCTGTTTTTACGGTACACTTTCCTTTGTGGTGAATCAGCCAGGTGCACTGCTCAGCTTGCTCTGGAGTATGTTTACAAACCCGGATTAGAGTTTCAATCACATGCTCGAAGGTATTGTAATCATCATTGAATACGACCAGATCTTTCACATCGGCTTCATCGATGACTTCCAACAACTCAACGGATTCCTTTTCCTGATATGATGCCTTCATGTTTTGTTGACGCTAATTCAAAATCAGGTCAAAGGTAAAAAAAATTGATCTTGTTTCTATTGGCTTACAATTCCAGCTGATTTTTGCTTTCTTTATGCCGCTCAATATCTACTATGGCCCCATCGCTCGTCATTATTATCATCACCATTTATTTCTCCGCATTGATTTTCATTTCATACCTGACATCCAAAGGTGCTGATACAAACACGTTTTTTACGGCCAATCGGCAATCGCCATGGTATTTGGTAGCCTTTGGGATGATTGGTGCTTCTTTGTCAGGAGTTACTTTTATTTCGGTGCCGGGCAATGTTGGCAAAATCGGCTTCTCCTATTTTCAGATTGTGATCGGCTACCTATTTGGGTATTGGGTGATTATGGGCGTGCTGATGCCTTTGTATTACCGGCTTAACCTGGTATCCATTTACACTTATCTGGAAAAACGTTTTGATCCGTGGGCGTACAAAACCGGGGCTCTTTTCTTTTTGATTTCAAGAACGATTGGTTCTTCTCTGCGATTGTTTTTAGCTGCCACCGTGCTCCAACTTTTTTTATTTGATTCCTGGGGAGTTCCTTTCTTTGTTACCGTAGCAACAACCATCGCCCTGATTTGGGTTTACACGTATAAAGGTGGAATCAAAACCATTGTGTGGACCGATACTTTCCAAACTTTTTTTCTGATCTCTGCCGTTGCCGTTACCGTGTGGGTAATATCTTCAGACCTGGGCATGGGATTTTCGGAAGTAATGGCTGCTATTAAAGCCAAAGGCTATTTGAAAATATTTCATTTCGATGATGTGAATTCAACTCTTTTCTTTCCAAAACAATTTTTCGGAGGTGCTTTCATCGCCATTACCATGACGGGTATGGATCAGGAAATCATGCAAAAAAATCTTACTTGCAAAAATCTTGGTGAAGCACAAAAAAATATGTTTTGGTTCAGTCTTACATTGGTTGTGGTTAACCTGCTCTTCCTCACATTAGGCGCCTTGCTTTATATCTACAGTGAACAAAAGGGAATCGCCCTGACCGCTTACTCTGATGAACTTTTTCCGCGACTTGCTTTTAATGAGCTGGGTCCATTTGTAGGCATTATGTTTTTGTTGGGCATTACTGCCTCTTCCTATGCCAGTGCTGACTCTGCGTTGGCCGGATTAACAACATCATTCTGCATCGACTTTTTGAATTTTAAGGACAAGCAGGAATCACTAAAGCAACGACAGAAGTTTTTTGTTCACATCGGCTTTTCATTCTTATTCCTGATCATCATTGTCATATTTAAAGAAGTCAATGAACGATCGGTAATTGATGCGGTCCTTAACGTGGCCGGATACACTTACGGCCCGTTGCTTGGACTTTTTAGTTTTGGATTATTTACAAAGCTTCAGGTGAAAGGGCCAGCCGTGCTGGTGGTTTGTATCTTATCTCCTATTCTTTCCTACCTGATCAGTTCCAATTCTCCAGTCCTGTTAAATGGCTATAAATTCGGAATTGAGATTTTGATTGTGAATGGGTTGATTACTTTCTTAGGGCTTTTTCTCATAGGGAAAAAATCAGATGCCACTACTGAAGTTCTTTAGCCGGATCCCAGAATTTATTTTCAAAATCCTGCACCTGGTGATTTTTCACTTTCACACCTTCCTTCTCAAGTCTCTTTTGCATGGTGGAAGGAGTTTCAAAATGGTGACGACCAGTAAGTAATCCATTTCTGTTTACAACCCGGTGAGCTGGAATTTTTTTATGGCTATGCGCTGCATTCATGGCCCAACCTACCATACGTGAGCTCATTTTAGTTCCAAGATAATTAGCAATGGCCCCGTAACTGGTAACCCTTCCTTTAGGAATAAGTTTGACAACTTCAAAGACATCTTCAAAAAAAGAATATGCTTTTGAAGCCCTTTTTTTTGTTCTAAGGTCCATATAATTAATCAGCGGGTGAAAATGAACTTCGAAAGAGTTATTTTTGCGGTTTAATCACAAAATAGAAATATTATCAATGAGATTTTGGCTCGCTACCTTATTTTTTGTCTTAGTAACTTTAATCAGTAACGCACAACGACTTCAGGTTTCAGATTCAACAAAATGGAATCATTTAATTGAGGGAAATGAATTATCGTTCAAAATTTATGCGCTTGATTCAATCGTACCTCGATTTACGTTAGAGGGTGTTGATGGCTACCGAATGCACATGGATTCATTAGGTAACTTTGCCTGGAACCCTTCTTTCGACCTTGTAGATCGGCTAGAAAAACAAAAGGAGGTCAGTGTTATTGCGCAGGCCGAATGGAAGGATGGAAGGAGAGTCAGAAAGACCTTGAACTTTACAGTCCTCCATCAAAACCGCCCACCCGTAGTTGAAGATCTACCGGTTTTCTATGTGAAACAGTCCAGCGCAAACACATATCAGATTCCATCCGAATATGTAAATGATCCGGATGGCGATCCCCTCGTGTTTAAATCCATTCAATCTCAATTGCCGGAAGGCGTAGTTTTATCTTCATTGGGTTTGCTTACCTGGACTCCATCTCGTAACCAGTTCAATAATCTTAAAACGACTCCATTGATGCTGGAATTTGTGGTGCAGGATCAGCCTGACAAAGCAGAAACACGCGGCAAAATAAGGATTGCTCAAACACAGTTAGATCTGCCACCAGAAATTTTGTTAGTGCCTGGCGACTCAAGTTTTACCATTAAAGAAGATGAGAGAATTAACCTGAAGCTATATGTATCCGACCCAAACGGAGACGACAATATTAGCAGTGTAGGATTTGTTTCCTCCGATAACAGAATATCAGGGTCTAATTTAGTTCAGGCTTCAACTTCGCAATCCGAATTTACCTGGTCGCCAGGATACTATTTTGTCGAAGAAGTGGACAAAGAGAAAATGGTCACGATCACCTTTTTCGCACTGGATAAATCCAATAACCGGATGCAAAAAAAGGTAGCTGTAAAGGTTCTGGATACTGAAAACATGGAAGAAAAAGACAAGTTTCTTTATCTGAAATACAAAAGCTCACTGGTTCAATCAAAGTCGCTAATCGATCAATTAGACGACAATCACGAAAAATTAAATAGGTCCTACAAACAGGCAAAACGGGGTAAGAAGAATCGATCGATTGTAAACGCTACATTAGGTATGACTACAGGCCTTGCTCCTGTTGCGTTACCAAATGATCCAAGTGCCTACAAGGCAGTATCAGCCATTGGAGGAACTACGGTAATGACCTTGGGAACCCTGGAAGCAACTGAAGTGATCGGCAAATCAAAGTCGGATATTCTGGAGAAAATGAAAATCAATGTTGAAATCCGTAATCAACTTCAGTTGGAAGCAGACAATTTTGCCCGGAAGTATTCGCTGAAAAGCATGCGTAGAAACAAGGAGTATGATGTTGATCGGGATAAACTATTGCCAATCATTAACAACCAGAAGTTGGTCGTGCTTGAGTTGGATGCCAGCAAGCCCGCTTATAAAAATTACGATAGCAAGGATCTCAAAAAGACTTTTCCTGATTTCAGCGATCAGTAAGACAAATTCAAAAGCAGTTTTTGCAAGAATCGAATTTCCGTTTACTTTTGCAGTCCTTAAAAAGGCAAAATCGCATACAGAGGAGTGGTAGAGCGGTTTATCCCAAAGGGATGCCTTTGGCATTGCACCGGTCTTGACCCAAACGGATGCCCGTGGCAAAAACCGGTCCGAAGGACTCCTTTGGAGAGAACCTTTACGGGTTCCGGGGGTTCGAATAGTTTAGATTTAACAAAATGTTTTATACATACATTTTGCTAAGTGAAGTTGACGGAACCCATTATTATGGTCACACGGGTGATCTTATTGAAAGATTAAAAACGCATAACCTGGGTAAAGTCAGGTATACCAAAGGCAGGCGGCCATGGAAAATTATTTATAGCGAGTCCTTTGATACCAAATCATCGGCCTATAAAAGAGAATTATTCTTCAAGTCAATTGAAGGATATAGGTAGCTTAAAGAAACGGGTATCACATAAACAGAGGAGTGGTAGAGCGGTTTATTGCACCGGTCTTGAAAACCGGAGAACCTTTACGGGTTCCGGGGGTTCGAATCCCTCCTCCTCTGCGATAACAATTTCAATTAGAACTAAAACCTCGAATTCATAAGGAATTCGAGGTTTTTTGTTTTTACACCTATCCATTTTATTCAATAAAACTCAATCCCTAGGTGACCAATTCGGTGACCCGAAAAGTTTAAAACTCGGGTCACCGAATCGGTCAAAATAAGCTGGAATCAAACAGTTCACTAAATGAACATCTTGATTATAGCTCCTCGAAGATTGACTTTTAAACTAAATCTAGGTGACCCATGAGCGCTTCAATGAACATCCTTTTTTATGCTAAGAAAACTAAAACGACTATTGATGGACTAGTACCAATTTACATGCGACTGACCATCGCTGGCGACCGCTTTGAGATCAGTACAAAACGTTATGTGAAAGGTGATCAATGGTCACCAGAATCTGGACGGATGAAAGGCAGCCATGAAGAAGCAAAACAAGTCAACTCTCTGTTAGATGCTTTTCGAGCAAAGGCCTTCGACTATCAACGTGAAATTCTAAACGAAGGAAAATCTTTAAGCATCACAACAATTAGACACAAATGGATTGGCATCGTTACTGAGCGGCCACGCTTGCTTCTTGAAATATTTGAGCATCACAATAAGCAGATGAAAGAATTGATCGGCCAGGAATTCTCACCGCTTACATTTGAACGGTA
Organism: Cyclobacteriaceae bacterium; assembly: GCA_043774805.1. Lineage (GTDB taxonomy): Bacteria > Bacteroidota > Bacteroidia > Cytophagales > Cyclobacteriaceae > ELB16-189. The sequence goes on from JAYVTB010000170.1 coordinate 99,202, forward strand.
CACCACCTCTAAGAAACATACACATGATTTCATGAAATGGAAATATAATGTGGATGATATGAACATCAAAGATTTGAATTACGAGTTCATCACTGACTATGAATTTTGGTTGAAGTCTGTGCGTAAGTGCGACCATAATACCACCATGAAGTATCTCTCAAATTTTAAAAAAATAGTCAACATCTGTTTAAAGAATGGCTGGCTTGCACGTGATCCGTTCTTGGGTTACAAAATGATTAAGCGTGAAATCGAAAAACCGTACTTAACACAAGAAGAATTAATGGAAGTCACTTCCAAGAATTTTACAATAACTCGGTTAGCTCAAGTCCGGGATATTTTCCTCTTCAGTTGTTATACAGGGCTAGCCTATGCAGATGTTAAAAAATTAAGCCGATCAGAAATCTCTATCGGAATCGATGGTGAAAAGTGGATATTCACCCATCGCCAAAAAACAGAAACCGCTACTCGCGTTCCTATCCTTCCTCCGGCACAAGAAATTTTAGACAGCTACAAAGATCATCCTCAATGTTTGAATGAAGGTCGCTTGCTTCCCGTGTTAAGTAATCAAAAAATGAACGGATACTTAAAAGAGATTGCTGACCTATGTGGCATCACAAAAAAGATGACAACACACACGGCTCGTCACACATTTGCTACTACCGTTACCCTTACCAACGGTGTTCCTATTGAAACGGTCAGCAAGATGTTAGGGCATAAGAATTTAAAAACAACGCAACACTATGCTAAAATTTTAGATCTTAAGGTAAGTGCCGATATGAGCTCCCTGCGCGCTAAATTTTCTGCACCTAAACTCCAAAATTCTGAAACAGGCAGTTAACAATCTTAAACCCAATAAAATGCTCCTTACCGAAAATTGAAGCCGTTTAACCCCTAGGCTTTACGAAAGAGAGGCTTTCTTCATTTCATACAATTTGGATGTAATTATAGGTTTTTACTATATTTCAAACGTTTGCGCTAATTGTTTGACCTAACCTATAATAAATGAAGTTTGAACTTGAGTTCTTTGATGAATTCATTACCAAGGAATGTAGAAAAGTTAAGAACTCACCGCCTTCAACTATCATCCCTGATTTTCCGAAGAAACGTTTACTGATTGAGCAGGAGGTCGAACGCATCAAAAAGAGTTTCACCAACCACTTCTTCGAGATCGAAAACGACAGCAGCGTGGAGCTGTTCATACAGCGCCATCAAGCGCACATTATAAGGTTGGCCGATAAAGTTGCCACGGCTCTTGATAAAAAGGAATCACTGAGCATGAAACAAATTTCTTCCGGCCACACGAAGCTTAACTTATGCAAAGTACTTCTCCAGGCATTTGAAGACTTGCTCAATTACATTGAAGTCCACTTCACTAAGTATTTTGACCAAGACCAGAAAATACCCGATGCCTACGCGCTCATTTCAATAAACGAGTTTCAAGAAAAACTGGAAGACCTCAACAAGATATTCCTGGAGAGAAAAGTAGAAAGCGAACTAGCTCGTATCGTACTGTTTCCAATCAATCAATTTGTAAACGTGCCCGAGAAGCAAGGAATTACGTTCAGAAGGCTGATCTTCTTAAAATACCTTTACAAAGAACTGGTAAGGCTTTCTGGCGATAAGGAATCAAATTATTCAGAAGCGGTTTACAGTCATCTTTTTTATCTCAACTTCAATGGGTTCCACTTCCTTCACTATGCTTCATCAAAGATCAAGCGAGAGATTGAATTGCTGCCTTCGTTAGCGGCACAGTTTGAACATTTATCATTAACCCTCAAGCAACTGAACCAGGCTCAGGTAAAACCATCGTATGCGTTGAAACCAAACAGGGGCTCATTGCGCGATGCTCTTACAAATTGGCTAGAGGAGGAGGTTCATTTTATCGAGAAGAAAAGACAGCTCACCTTGATGATCCCACCGGGTGGAATGAAAATTGATAATGAAATTGAGTTTAAAGTAAAGACCGTTCTTTCAGTTTCACAGCTTGCGTACTCGATCCGGTTATTGAAAGATAGCGGTATAATTACCAATGAGAACAAGTCAGATTTGATTCGTTTCTTCTCCAAGAACTTTTCTTCGGCACATGCCGAAACCATTTCAACTGATAGTTTCAAAGGGAACTACTTTCGCTTTGATAGGGCTGCGGTAGCACACATCCAAGGGGTATTGAATAAGTTGCTGTTGCACAGCAAAAAGAATGAGTAGCTAATCTTCAAACAAGTCGCCCAATCCTTTCGAGTTGAGAAGCCCTATCAATTCAGTGATAGTATGGTAGGAAAATTTCTTTTCATTAATCAATTGGTCGCCATCAAATTGCAAGGCGTCTGCCAACGTCCTAAATCCAGCCTGTAAAAAATCAAGCTGAAAATTCTCGCTCACTTCAAAATCATCAATAGGCTGATGCAATATTGGATTGCTGAGTTCCGCTGCCATGGCTGTGAAAGACGTTCATCAATTTAAATGAAAAACCCGACAAAAGGTTTAAGTTTTACTTGATGAATACCATGTCTTCCATGAAAGACAATTCTCTGCCCAAAAGAAATTTACAAACTTTTCTCGCTGATTAACAAGTAGTTAAAGGGGTCCCAGTAACCCTTGGGACTGGTTTGGTTAATCCTTATCAAATTCCTTTGAGCCATAACAAAACCAATTAAAAGTTATGGCAGTAGAAATTATTACTAAAGAAGACCTGAGAAGCTTCCGGGCAGAATTGCTCAATGATCTCAAACAAACACTCTCGCATCACTTACCCGAGAAGCCCAAGCAATGGCTCAAAAGTCCGGAGGTACGAAGGATGCTAAAAATTTCACCAGGCACATTGCAAAACCTCCGCATCAACGGCACACTCCGATTCACAAAAATCGGAGGCACCATCTACTACAGCTACGAAGACATAGAATATCTTCTGGAGTCAGGTCTTTCTCCCTCTCCTTCTGGAGAAGGTGGCCGTAGGCAGGATGAGGTAAAGAGGGCTGGGGTGAGGTTAAAGGGGTGAGGGCTTATGAACTACATCCGCCATCTCACGGCTTTCTTTGATCGCTTAACGCTCAACGATCGCCTCAACCCAACGCATATAAGTTTGTACATATCGCTATTTCAATTTTGGAACGTTAACCGGTTTCAAAACCCGATCAACATCTCGCGTGGCGAGCTGATGAAGGTGAGCAAGATATGTTCCAAGGCAACGTATCACAAAGTGATGAAAGAGTTGCACGAGTCAGGGTTCATTAGATACAAGCCTTCCTACAATCCATTTAAAGGCAGCGAAGTTTACCTGGTCGAACTAGATAATGAGCCAGTTCAAAAAACGAACGCCAACCATACCATAAGGCAGACAAGCAGTGAACAGGCAGTAGGCAGCTACTGTACCAAAAACGAAACAAGCACTGTACTTCTGAACGAGCCATATATAAACAATACAAACGTTATAAACAGTAAACTAGTGTGTGAGCAAGCAAATGAAAATAATGGTTCAGATAATTTTGAATCCAATCCAAAAGAGAAAAAGAAAAGTTCCGCCAAAAGAAAAAGAGAAGACTCAATGCCTCTGCCAGCTTCAGTCGTTGAAGTGCACACATTCTTTGAAGAAGAAAAAAGCACAAAACTTGAGGCCGAAAAATTCTTCAACTACTTCCAAAGCAACGGTTGGTTAGTGGGAGGAAAAACCAAAATGAAAGATTGGCGAGCTGCAGCGCGCAATTGGATGTTGAATGAAAAGAAATTCAACAAGGAAAAACCAAAGCCAGGCAACCTCCACGTAAGTTCAACAAAGAACTATGCCGAGCCACTCTAGCAAATTGCTTGATGAAGAAATCAATGGTAGCAATTTTGGTTGGTGCCTCGCATTCCTTGAGAAGCAGGGCAAGAAGATGTTTGGTGATAAATTCAAAATAGTGGAACAAGACCATGAAATCATTTTCAAGCTTCTAGTCTACTTCTTGGCTGATAAAACACAAGCCGAAAAGCATGGTATAGAGTTGGATAAAGGCCTCCTCCTGACCGGCCCAATTGGTTGCGGCAAAACATCATTGATGTCACTCATGCGATTTGTACCTCCACCGGAGCGCAACCACATCATGAAGTCCTGCCGTGATGTGAGCTTCGAATTTATCCAGGAAGGCTATGAAGTAATTTGGCGGTACAGTCGAATGTCATTCAACAACTCGCATCCTAAAATCTATTGCTTCGATGACCTGGGCACCGAGCAAGCTTTGAAATACTTTGGTAATGAATGCAATGTGTTAGGAGAAATCCTACTGAGCAGGTACGACTTATTTATCTCTCAAGGAATGATTTCACACATAACAACTAACCTATCGGCCAGCGAGCTGGAATCCATCTACGGAAATCGCCTCAGATCCAGGCTAAGAGAAATGTTCAATCTGATCTCATTTGGAAGCAAGAAGGATAAGCGTTCTTAAGCAAGTCCATTGGTATCAAGCTGTTTTCTCAATTCGCTGGCCTCGCTAATCCTTTGTGTTATACTTTTTTGGATTTCCAAAACTTGATTTGGATTAAAATTCGCGCTTCGATAAATCCAAATTTGAATTTGCTTTTTCATTACCTTAATAAGAAGGTTAGCATCTGTTAGTTTATTGAAAAGCAGAATTGAACATAACATATAAACTACTCCTACCAAATTGAATGCATCAAGCATTGCGTTCATCAAAGTAGTGCCGTTTTGAATTAGCAAAACCCAAACCATAGCCAGTAAGATGCAACAAAAGAATTTTTACTCCAGAGAAAATGAGTTTAATCTTTCTATCAAGGAAAGCCTTTAACTCATTCGTCAATCTTAGATTCTCCAATTCAATCTCTATTTCCTGTTCAACAACAAAGAGCCGCTTCGCTAGAGATGATACTTGTTTTCTTGTCCAGTTGTAGAACAAAACAAAAATTGCCGCAACAAGTAAAATAATGAAAAGTATCTGACCTAAATTCTTCATAGTCGTGAGTTGATTATGCGTTATCCTCAATCGGTGCTCCTGGCGCATCCTTCTTTACGGCTTCAATCCCAGTCTCCCGTGCAGCTCTTGAAGTGTAAGTTTCCCCTTTGCCAATAATTTCACCATTAGATGCTTTGAGATTAAAGCCGTAGCTGGTATAGCTATCCTTGCGGTCATATCGGATATCGTAGGGAGCATTCAGTTTTACAGAAGCAATGCCTGATTGGCAACCTTGCTTCGTTTTATAACCCTCACCACTAAGAACGATTTCCCCATTCTTTGCACGAAGCCTGTAATAGTATTCATTATTAGCTGGGCTCTTAAAAATTTGAAATTTTGGATTTTCCATGATTGCATCGCTTTTGTTTTTTTACGATGATGTAAAAATCAATTGCGTCAATGACATCTTCTGTCGCTAGGTGAAAATACTCCAGCGACACAGGACGTCACACCTCTACCGTAACTATGCATTGTCGAAACACTTAAACTTTAGTTGCCTTATGAAAAACGATCTTAAAATTACCTGTCCTTCCTGTGGCCATCAATTCTCACCAGAAGCTGCTGTAGAAGGTCATCTTCGGGCTCATCTTGAAATAGAGTATGCCGAAAAATTGGCTGCCAACTCGAAGGCAAACGAAGCGAAAGCCATTGCTTCAGCTACAGCCCAATACAAAACTAAAATGGAGCTTCTTGAAAAAGAGTCGCTTGATAAGTCTCAGAAATTGCAGGAGCTCGAAAAGCAATCTTTAATCCTGGTTCAGAAGGAAAAGGAATTGAGCGAAAGAGAAGAGCGTTCTGATCTTGAATTAAAAAAGAAGCTTTTGGTGCGAGAAGTAGAAATCCGCAAAGAAGCTGATCAATCAGCTAAAGAAAAAGCGGCTGTAGAGTTTCAAGAGAAAGAGCTTGATTTAAAACGTAAGCAAGAGTCCATTGAAGTCAGTGTTAAAAAGGCTGCCATGGAGCAGGTTGAAAAGGTCCGCGAAGAAGGCGCTTTAAAACATGCGGAACTTCAAAAGAAGTTGGATGATACTTCAAAGCTTTTGGATGAGGCCAGTCGCAAAAATGGTCAAGGAAGCATGCAGTTGCAAGGTGAAGTACAAGAGCTTGCCATTGAAGAGTTTCTTAGGAGCGCATTTATTAAAGATGAAGTGGAGGAAATTTCTAAAGGTGTTCGAGGAGCCGATTGTATCCATATCGTTAAAGACAATTTTGGAAACGAGTGTGGTCGTATTCTTTATGAGAGCAAGCGCACGAAAGCATTCAGCAGAGATTGGATCGGAAAGTTAAAAGAAGATATGCGCCTTAAACAGGCAAGCCTTGGCGTCATTGTTACAGATGCAATGCCAGCCGAACTCACCCGCTTCGGTCAAATTGATGGCATTTGGATTTGTTCATTTACAGAATTCAAGAGCATATCATTCTTACTTCGTTATACCATGATTCGTATTGGTGAGGTCGCTGCCTCTCAACAAAATAAGGGCAACAAAATGCAAATCCTTTATGACTATCTCACTGGAAATGAGTTCCGGCAAAAGATAGAAGCGATCTGTGAATCTTTCGAAGAAATGAATACTGATCTTCTGAAGGACAAGAAGCAAGCAATTGCTAGTTTTTCAAGACGCGAAAAACAGATATTGAAGGTGATGGAAAATACAGCTGCTCTATATGGCGATGTACGTGGGATTGCCGGAGGCGCAGTACAAGTGGTGGAGGCATTGGAGCCATCAGATAGTGAACAACATCAACTTCGGGAAGCTATTTAAGCCTTCCGTTTGCTTCAAAAGCTTCTAAATTGCCGGAATTTTAACCATTTTGCTTAGCTTTTCTAACTTTTGACGATACCGCTTGTGAGTTTATATTCTGCTTCATTTACTACAGGACCGCTTCTAACAGATGAGACGGAATCTATTGTCAATTTTCTGGATGAAAACCCAGGAGCTGACCCTAGTCCGATAATTGAATCAGACAAATATTTAAAGGTAAATTCACAGGCTGCGCGCAAAAGGAGGTTACGGGAAATAATGAATCGGGTGCAGTCTGTCCCAAAAGATTACTGGAATTTCTACATACGGCTAACGGGAAAGGATGAAAAGAACTTGTTCATATACTATGTGTGCATGAAATATTATCCTCTGGTCAGAGACTTTCATCTGGATGTCATATTATCGAAGTGGCGCTCGCTGGACACTTCTTTTTCAAAAGAAGAAGTGTTTCGATTCCTAACCCGGGCATCTCTTCAACATCCGGAAGTGGATGAGTGGAAAGAAAGCACCAGGAAGAAAGTTGTGCAAGTACTGGTTCTCATGCTGAAGGAAGCGGGCATTGTATCCCACGAGAAAATTAAACTGGTTTTCCTACCGGATACCTTCTGGCTGTTCTTTATTGAACGGGGTGAAGGTTGGTTCCTGGAGGCGATGTTCATCACACGCGAGCAACGTGATTTACTTTATAAAAAAGCAGGGTTATGAGCATAGATAGACTCTACGAACGATTAGAAACTAAGGATTTTCTCAATCCAAGTACTGCTGACATCTTTTCGCCCTTCTTCTTTTACACCTATGATGCTTCCGAGGAATACCATGTACGCAAGGAGATTGAGTCCTTAAAGCAAAAGCTCCAACGCCCTATGGCGATGGTAGATACACTGGTGCTAAATATCTACGAAGTAGTGATTGAGTATTTAAAGAATCAGACGGTTGCCGGTAAAACTCATTTCGATTTGTTGACGGAGTTAGATCAAAAGAGTTCTGATCGTTTACCGGTAAGCCTTGAACGCTTACTCAGTAAAGATGATTTTGTGCTGTTTCTCCTAAATAAAATTCAAAGCCATTTATCAGCAGACTCACATTTAAAAAAGGTATACGTTTTTATGCACGGCTTTGGCACCGTATATCCCTACTTACGGGCTCACAAACTTGTTTCTCGCTTAGAACAACACGTGAAAAATTATAAAGTCATCATTTTCTACCCTGGCAAATTCGATGGCAGCAACTATAGGTTATTTAACAAGCTGGCGGTAAAAAACATATACAGAGCAAATCATTTAAACACACTACTGGAAAACTAGCACCAAACGAAATGGCGACACTCACGAAGTTATCCTCCATCTACCTGAAAGACATCAACCGAAGAATTAATCCGGTTGCTGTGGTAAGCGAATTGAGTGATGAGTTGATCAAACAGGAAATTGAAGAGTACGTTTTCACCCCTGATATTTACAAGTATCAATACATGGTATTGGATTCAATTGTAAACTCCAAAGGTGAGCGCACAGGTATTTGGATCAATGGATACTATGGTTCAGGTAAATCGCACTTCCTCAAATTTCTATTCTACTCCTTCTATAAATCCTATCAATCAATAGCACTGGATCATTTTAAATCCAGTTTGCGAAATGAAAAAAAGGAATTGACGCTGGAACTTGCTGAACGGGATATCACCGATGCCAAAATCAATGAAGTTGGGCGTAAGCTTGCGGCCATTAGCTTTGATCCGATCATGTTCAACATCGACACGGTTTCAGGTGATATCAGCCACCGCGAGGCTATCACCAAAATATTCCTGAACCAACTTAACAAATACCAGGGTTACAATAGTACTTACATTTCATTGGCGAAACTTGAACGTCAACTGGATAAGGCTGGCAAGTTTGCTGAATTTAAGACGGCCATTAAGAAAAAGCTCAAGGAAGACTGGGATAAAAAATCGGCTGACCTGGCAGAAGCGGTGTTGAGCGATGTGCTAGAAATCGCGAAAGAATTTATTTCCATAGACGAAAACTCATTCCGCGCCTCCATCGAGCGCGCTTTATCAGGCAAAGAAGAATTGAGCGTAGTAGATCTGGTTCAGCACATTGAAGAGTTCTCCGCCAATAAGCCGGCCAATCATCGCGTAATATTTTTAGTGGATGAGGTGAGTCAGTACATCGGAATGAATCTTAACCTGCTGTTAAATCTTCAATCGATCATTGAAGAAGTCAGTTCGCGCTGCAAAGGAAAGGTATGGATCATTTGTACCGCTCAACAGGAGATCAAAGAAGTGATTGAAAATGCCGGGCAAAGCCATACCGATTTCGGAAAAATCATGGCCCGCTTCGAAGTGAAGATTCCTCTCAAGAGTAATGAGTACAACGACATCATTAAGAAAAGAATCCTTGAAAAAAATGCCGAAGGAGTAAAAGAGCTGAACTCCCTCTTTGACAAAAAGAAAAACATCATCGAAAATCAGTTCACTGCACTAAGTAATCTGTTTTCTACTTACAAGGATAAAAATGATTTCATCGATACCTATCCCTTTGTCCCATATCAGTTTAGATTAATCAATTATGTTTTTGATTCCTTTAGCGCCCAGGGATTTGTGACACAAGGTGTGCGAAACACTGAACGATCATTGCTTGGAATCACTCACTATACGGCAAAGAATACGCAGGAAGAATCAACGGGCTACATGGTGCCGTTCGATGCTTTTTTCAATAGCCAATTAACGGAGAATCTCACCATCCTGGCAACCAAGAAGCTGGACATGGCTTACAATGCAGCTCCAAAATTAAAAGAGAAGTTTTCACAGCGAGTGATTAACGCGCTTTTCATGATCGCTAATCTATCCGAGCAGCATCAGAAAGTTTTTGTAGCCAATCTTGACAACCTGGTGTACATTCTGATGGACACCATTGATCAGGATAAACTAGATCTTCAAAAAAGAGTAGCGGAAGTGCTGGAGCTTTTGTTGGAAAATGCCGTGATCATCAAAAGTGAAACCAATGCCTACCGGTTTCTGGGTGATGAAGAAATCATCGTGCTCAAAGATATTCAGCACACTAAAATCACAACCGATGCTGTTTTGGATTCATTCCATCGAAATGTACTTGAAAGAATCATTGGCGACATTAACAGGAAGGTCACTTTTGATGGAAACAACTATGAAGCGCAATTCCGGATTGACGATAAAGACATTACAAGCAAAGGGGATTTTCGTATTGTCTTTGCTGTAACGGATACAAACGACATTTCGCAGCTCTTGCTGCAAGCGTCCTCACAGGATTTAATAGTTGCGCTCAATCAGTTCTATCCGCAGGTGCGAAATGATTTTCAGGAATACGTCCGCACCATGACGTACATTCGAAATAACAGTGATACATCAAATAAACAACGAAGGGATGCCCTGCAACAATTCAGTGTTCAGGCAGGCAATAAACTGGATGAAATCCTGACTAAAGTAGAACAGTACTTTTTGCAGATCAATTTTATATCCAATGGCAAAATTGTAAAGCCTCAGGAGATACCCGGCAGTACGGCAAAAGCAAAATTTGCCAACGCCCTCCAAACGCATCTCGGCCAGGTGTATCGAAAAAAGGCAATGGCCAACAGTTACGCTCAAACAGAGGATGCCTTTAAAGCAAGCACAAAATCTACTCAGCTTAGAACAGATGAAACATTAACGGACGCTGAGCGCGAAGTTACTCAGGTACTCGAATTAATGAATCCCAGCATGGTAAGCGATGTGCTCGATAAATTTAAAAAACCTCCGTACGGATGGAAGGATACCGCTGCCCTTGATGTTCTCTTTCAACTTGCGCGAAAAGGAAAACGTAAGTTTCATTTCCTAAACGAAGCCCTCGATCTAAAAGAATTTGGTGATAAAGCATTGAACAGCCGTGAGCGCCAGAAAATTGAAGTGCTGGCTGAAGATGTCATTGACAATGCAAAGCTCTATGAAGTAGTACAAACCGTAAACCGGATATTTAATAAAAACGTACTGGAATCAAAAGAGACAGATGCCAATGTACTATTCAAAAAGCTGAGCGATTTTCTGAAGCAAAAAACAGACGAAGCGGAAGAGCTGATGAACAATCATGCAGCCTATCCCTTCAGCATTCACATCAAGAATTACCACACCACGTTAAAACGGTTGGCGGACAAACGGGATAAGACCATTCTTTTCAATGATATTCTTTCCGGTGATTCGGACCTGCAGCCGGTTTCAGATCACTTTAAAGTGACACGTGAATTTATCGATGAGCAGTTTGAGGAGTACAAAAAGGTAAAAACCTTTGTGGATGACAATACCGGAAATTTTTCTTCGCTCGATGATGCTGCGAACCAAAAAGGACAACGTCTCGTAGCGTATTTCCAGAGCGATGATAAACCTCACAATGCTTTCAAGGAAATAAAACTGATTCACAAGGAGCTAAGTAAGGCAGTAAATGAGTTGGTAAAAAAACTGAAAGAAGACAGCCTGGAAAAATACAACGAGATCTTCGACCGCCTTGAGCTTAAAGTAAAAGAGTTCGGTTTAGATGGAAACTACTTACCCGACCGAGGATATCGCATCGATAAAATAAAACGCCTCAACAGCATTCCGGAATTAAAACTGGAACTGGCAAATGCTTCTGGCTTTGAAACCGATATCATTTCGAAACTCTATGAACAGAAATCGAAACAAGATGAAGCGAAAGGAAAAACATCAAAGCAGCTTACGTATGTATCAGTAGTAAATGATACGGGCGGAAGCTATGTGGAAATAAACAACGAGCAGGAATTGGAAAAATTCATCGATGACTTCCGCAAGCGCGTAGTAGCCGAGCTCAAGAAAAATAAAATTGTAGGGATTAAAAAATAAACCTCCCTTCTCCTTTTAGGAGAAGGGCTGGGGATGAGGCCATGAACACCACCAAACTAAAACCCTTTGCACAGCAAGCGCGGAAAATTCTGATGGAAGGCGTGCGCTTGCGCTTACTCTTCTGGGGTTTTGATGGCAAGAACAACGATGCTCAAGAACCGGAAGCCATTCCCGGTGGCGTGATCTTCCGAAATGAAGTCTACAACGATCCGGGCCTGTTAGCGCGCTGGCAACAAATGAAAGTGCGCATCAATAGCCACACGCATAGCGATGCGATTGAAGAGGCTGCCTTTACCTGGTTCAACCGCCTCATGGCCATTAAGATCCTCGAGAAAAACGGCTACGAAGAAAAACAATTGGATTATGAAGGCACCGTACCCTCCTTACTCGAGAAAGCGCGTAACGGTATCATGCGTTTTATAGGCGACAATGATAAACAAAAAGTGCGCGAGCATCTACTGGCAGGTGATGAAGAAACTGCTTTTGGAATTTTACTAACGGGCTATTGCCGCAAGCATCCCTTATTAAACAGAGTATTTGGTGGCATTGATGATTTTACTGAACTACTCTTGCCTAACAACCTTCTCACCAAAGGTGGTATCATTGAGTTACTCAATGTAAATGGGTTTGTACAGGAAGAAGATTATAAGCAAGTAGAACTCATTGGCTGGCTTTATCAGTTCTACATCAGCGAAAAGAAAGACGAAGTCTTCAAAGGCTTTAAGGAAAATAAAAAAGCGCGCAAAGAAGATATCCCTGCAGCCACACAAATCTTTACACCCAAGTGGATTGTAAAATATTTAGTAGAGAACACCGTAGGCCGCACCTGGCTAGAACAACACCCCGACAGCGAAATCAGAAACCATCTTAAATACCTGGTTGAAAATCAAGGTGAAGTCTCTCAAGTCCTCTCCTCCGGAGTTCCGATAGCTATCGGAATGGGTGAGGCTAAATCCATCACCCTCCTCGATCCCGCAGTAGGCAGCGGCCACATATTAGTGACAGCCTTTGACGTGTACATGCTCATCTACAAAGAAGAAGGCTCCACCACACGGCAGGCGGTGCGCGAAATTTTAAAGTACAACCTGTTTGGCTTAGATATTGACAAACGTGCAGCACAGTTAGCACGCTTTGCCGTGTTGATGAAAGCTGCTTCGTACGACCGCGACATCTTAAATGAAAACGTTCTTCCGCATATTTATGCCATGCCGGAACCGGTTCACTTTGATAGAAAGCCACTGGAACAATTTCTATACGAAGGCGAAACAACACAGCTTGACAAAGAAGGAATACTGAAAGACTTAAACAAAGGCTTGCTCCTCATGCGCCAGGCACAAAACCTCGGCTCTATTATTCAATTTGATTTGCAGGATGATACCCGCCAGCAATTGAAAAGAAAGTACAAGTACTGGAGTGAAAAAGAAGAACAAAGCCAACTCACCTTAGATGAACAAAGTTGGTGGAAACCGTTAAGCGAATACCTTAATCCATTATGTGTGCTGTTGGATAAATACGCTTGCGTAGCAGCCAACCCACCATACATGGGGCAGAAGAGCATGAACGGTGAGATGAAGGATTACGTAGGGAAATTTTACCCAACAACGAAAGGTGATTTGATGACCATTTTTATGGAGGTAATTCCCAGCCTTACCATTGATCATGGAAGGTTCGCATTGATTAATCTTCCTTCCTGGCTGTTCTTAAGTTCCTTTGAAGAAATACGAAGCCACTATTTACACAATTACTTATTTGAAAGTTTGCTGCACATGGGGCGCGGTATTTTTGGAATTGACTTTGGCTCAGTAGCATTTGCAATCAAAAAGGAACTGCCAGAAAAACAAACTGGAAATTACTTTCGCTTACACGAACGAAACTTCCAACACATTCAATTTGAAGACATTGAAAAACTATTTCTTTACTCCAATAATAATCCAGACTACCGATACGACTTTAATTTATATAGAGACGAAGATGGAACTACTGAAATTCCAAAGGAGGGCATTGCTGATGGCGCAAAACTTTTCTATCCTAATATAGCTCAGTCTCAGTTTTTCAAAATTCCATGTTCACCTATCACTTTTTGGGTAAGTGATAAAGTTATAGAGATGTTCGAAGCCAATAAAGGCCTCGGTTTTTATACATTTACTTCTGAAGGAATAAAGAGCGGAGACAATGAAATATTCCTAAGGCTTTGGTTTGAAATCTCAAAAAATAAAATTAATGATAAGTGGTATTTGCATCACAAGGGTGGTGATAGAAGAAAGTGGTATGGCAATATTGAATGGGTCATTGAATGGGAAAACGATGGGGAACAAATAAAGCTTCAGCCCAACTCAGGCATTCAAGGTCAAAAATCATTCGATCGTGAATGCTTTATCTGGTCAGATGTAAATTCACAGGGATTTAGTGCGCGGCTTAAACCGCCTAATCACCTTTTTGACAGTAGTAGCCCTGCTGGATATTCAATTACTAACGAGTTTGATACCACAGCAATCCTTTCTTTCCTAAACACCTCATTATGTAATGAGCTTACAAAATTATTGAACCCAACAGTTCACTTTAAGGTTGGTAATTTAAGGAACTTACCATTTAGATATCCAAATAAGGGTGTAATAATAAAAGCCAGTGAATGTATCTCGATTTCTGAAAGAGACTGGAACGATCGAGAGTATTCACCATTTTTTGTCCAATCACCATTACTTAATAGATCTTTGAATATTAATGAATCTTACAATCAATGGAATGAATCTGTTAGTCGTGCGTTTATTCAAATACTTCATCTAGAACAAGAAATTAATGATCAATACCTTGAGCTTCTTAATCTAAAATTAGAATTTTCGCAAAAACTTAAACTATCAGATATTACCATTCTTCAAGACGAACTAGATTATGATGAATTAGAAAAACTACAGCCGCCTTATGCAGGCCAATTAGTCCCAATCAAAAAGGATGTGGTCATGCAGCAGTTCATCAGCTATGCTATTGGCTTGCTCTTAGGTCGCTACCGTTTAGATAAACCAGGGCTTAACATTGCTCATCCAGATCCCACGTCAGAAGAACTTTCATCTTATCACTACAACGGTCACCCATTTACGATTGATGATGATGCCATCATTCCCTTGTTCGGTGAACAAAGTCCTTTTGCAGATAACGTGGTGAAGCGTTTTAAAGATGTGCTGGTAACGGTATGGGGAGAAGAAACGCAAACCGAGAACATTAACTTTCTTAATGAGTGCCTGGGTATGTCATTTGAGAAGTTTCTCACGGAGAAGTTCTGGGATTATCATAAAAAGGTATATCAGAAAAAACCAATTTATTGGTTGTTCACTAGTCCGGCTGGCAGCTTTAAGGTATTGGTGTACATGCACCGCATGGATAAGTTCACGGTGCAAAAAATCAGGCTCAACTACTTACACCGTTACATGGAGTACCTGGGCAATGAAGTACAACAAGCCGAGGCCAATGGCACCGCCACCCGCACCATCGATAAGCTGAACAAAGCCCTGCAAGACTGCCGGGAGTACGATAAGATATTGAAGCCATTAGCCGATCAGCAAATCGTTTTCGATCTCGATGATGGGGTAACGGTGAATTACGCAAAGTTTAAATCGGCCTTAGCGCCATTAAAATAAGCCCTCTCTCTTCCCCCTCTCCTCTGGAGAGGGTTGGGGTGAGGTCATATATCACAATTTGACTACATTTATAACATATCATTGCTTATATGTCATTTTCTGCAACATATCCCTTCAACCTGCCCGAGCTGCCCCCGGAAATCCGGTGTAACCAGGAACGCTTCATGCCTTGGTTGCTGAAGGCGCGCACTGAGCTGGGTGAGCTAAAAGGGTATTCGCATGCTTTGCCAAACCCCATGTTATTATTGAGTCCGGCCATCATTCGCGAGTCGGTGGCCAGCTCCGGCATAGAAAACATTAACACCACTGTAGAAAAAGTGTTGGAGCAGCAACTCTTCCCGGAAACGGAACAGAAAACTGAAAACAAAGAAGTGCTTCGCTACCGCGATGCCATTCTGTGGGGATTTGAAAACATGAAGAACGTGCCGCTGGGCAATCGCCTGATCACCGGCATACATAAAGAATTGCTGGGCGAACGTGGCCATGGCTACCGCACCACACAAAACAAAATTGAAAATTCCACTTCTGGTGAAGTATTGTACACACCACCACCGGCAGCCGAAATTAGCAAGCTCATTGCCAATTGGGAAAACTACATTCACAACGAAGAAGACGGAATTGATCCATTAATCAAATGCGCTATTGCCCATTATCAGTTCGAGGCCATTCACCCTTTTGGAGATGGCAACGGAAGAACAGGCAGGATCTTAATGGTGCTTTATTTGGTGCAGGCCGGTTTGCTCAATTATCCTATTCTGTTCATCAGCGGCTACATCAATAAAAACCGAAGTGATTACTATCGTTTACTTCGTGAGGTGACCACACAGGAAAATTGGTGCGAGTTCATTGAGTACCTGTTAAAGGGATTTTATTTGCAGGCTCGCGAAACAAAAGAGCAGTTATTTAAAGTGATGGATTTGTTCAATGCATACAAAACAGGCATCAAAGAAAAATGTGGTAGTATTTACTCAGCCGATCTGGTAGAGCAATTGTTCTCCATGCCCATTGTTACTCCGGTTCGACTGGGCAGCATGCTGAATATTCACTACACCACCGCCACGCGTTACCTAAAGCAATTGGATAAAGAAGGCTTTTTACAGAATCAACAAGTAGGCAAATATCAATTATACATTAACAAACCTTTAGTAGAGTTATTGCAAGGCTAATATGGATTTGAAGGAAAAGGTTTTAGAACAGTTTGAACGCAACCCTCAACTCAGGGTACTCTTCTTCTTTGATGGCAACCAAAGCGCTGCCGATGAGCTGGATTCTTGGCTAGGCGCAGATATCGTAACCATAAAAGTAGAAGGCCAATATTTCACTTTAAAACATCGATTAGAAACAGAACTAAAGAACAAAAAAGTATTTCTCTATTTCTCAGAGCAAGAGCCAACCGATCAGCAATTAGAAACTTTTCCACTGGTAGATTTACTGGTTGCCAACAAACAATTGTACATCGATCCGGTAATGACGTTGATTGAAGAGTTTCGTCTATCACCAACTGTTAGAAACTCTATTGAAAAATACCACACGGAACTAAGGCATAAAAATAGAAGAGATTTTCTTGCCTCTGTTCTTACTCCAATGTCATTCACAGAAAGCGCTTTGCGCAGAGGTTTACTTTGCTATCATCTTAACTTGAAAAAGATAAGCGATTACAATTTAATAGCAGCGCAGGTTTTTATATTAGCCTTAACACCATCAGAATTTGAAACTACACTAGACAAACTTCGTAAGCTTGATCTTGCCGATCTGCTCAACAAAATTCTGATCGACATTTTTGGCGATTCATTCAAAGAACTCTCCTTATCAGGAATCAAGGAACTCGCAAGCCGCTTAAAGTATAATTTATTGATGGCTACCATACCCGCACCGGTATCGGAAGATCAATACAGCAAACTAAAAGAAGATAACTCGATTCGCGTAAGTCGCCTGATGAGTTTATTCCACGACTGGTCAGCAGACAGCACTGCAAAACCTAAGTTATTACTTGTGCTCGATCAATTAGGCGCTGGCATTAAAGAGGAAAAACTAATCAGCTGGTATGGTGTAGGTCAAACCTTTGGCTTTTACACACCGTCCCTAAAGAAAAGAGTATTAGAAGAGTGTGTGCAGACTGTAGAAATGCAACCGGGCAAAGTAAAGCAAACCATTAAAGCCTGGGCAGAAGCCCCAGAGGAGCAAGACGGAATGTCTCCGGCAATTCAATATGTTTGGAATGCAGCTTCCTTATTCGAGATTCTGGCAGATTACAAGAGTTTTATTTTTGATAGCCTTTCCGAATACATTAGTCGCTACGAGCGTGAGCTTTATAAAATAGACATGCACTATCGTAAAGCGGAAGTCGCATTTCAGCAAGCGCTCATCAACAATGTTGAAATCAATTTAGAGAAGTCAATCAAGGCCTTACGCGATTGTTATGAAAAAGAATTCATAACGCCCTTGAATAATGAGTGGATGCGTTGCCTTAAATCATTTGATTTCAAACTTAATTCAACAACCTACAGTAAGCAATACAACTTTTACAAAGACAAGGTTGCTTCAAAACAGCAGCGAACAGCCGTAATTATCAGCGATGCTTTTCGATACGAAGTGGCACGTGAGTTAGCGGAAAATTTAACAAAGGATTCAAAAAATAGTGCACAGGTAAGTATAATGCTTGCCTCCATTCCATCCGTTACTGCATTGGGCATGGCAAATTTGTTACCCAATAAAGAAATTCAAATTGTGGAAAAGGGCTTTGCCATCAATGGCATCAGTACAGAAAGTAAATTGAATCGTACTAAAATCTTGCAGGCAGTCAATCCAAGATCACAAGCCATTGATCACAACGAGCTAATAAGCCTGGATGTTGAGAATGGTAGAGAATTTATAAAGCAGATCGACACGCTTTACATTTACCATAACAAAATTGATGCACGTGGAGATGAGAAGAAGACAGAAAGGGCAGTTTTTGAAGCCGCAAAAGAAGCGTTGGATGATTTACAAATAATGGTTCGTAAATTAAACAGTTGGAATGTATATCGGATTCTCATTACAGCAGACCACGGTTTTTTAGCAAGTCTTCGTGATGTGCCAGAAACTATGAAAGAGGATTTTCCGGTGGTGGAAAACGAGTTTATGATACGCAATCGGGTAATTGTCGGTGATCTGGTCAAAGGAGCTTCTTACCAATGCCTACTCTCAGACACCACAAACATTAAGTCAGATCTTCAAGTTGGGTTGCCTAAATCTATAAACCGTTACAGGCGACAAGGGGCAGGCGTTCAATATGTACATGGAGGCGCAAGCCTTCAGGAGCTTATCGTGCCCGTTATTGAATACAGCCGTATGCGCGAGGATAGTTCTGAAAAAGTGAAAATACGGTTGATGAAATTTGATGAGAGAATAGCAAGTGGCTACCTGAAACTAAACGTCCTGCAATTGGAGCCGGTAAACACAGGCTTAAAGGAAATGGAAGCTGTAGTTGGTCTATACAGCGAACAAGACGAGCTGGTTTCTAATGAATACAAGACGCTCTTTAACTCAACAGCGACCAATCCACTGGAAAGAAATACTGAAATGGTATTGACACTTTCTTCAAAAGGAACTAAGCTTTCGCAATGTATTTTGAAGGGCTATGATGTAGATGATGAGCAGCGGTTAAATCCATTGTTCAACCAGAGAATCATGATTCAATCACTTATTCAACGAGACGAATTTATTTAATATGTCACTACAAGAAAAAATATTACAACACTTCGAAGGTAAGGTAGTCCGTAAGGATCTTACCAAGATCGTAAAAGGCAATGCCGTTGTTCCAACCTATGTGTTAGAATACTTACTGGGTCAATACTGCGCCACTCAAGATGAAAAGTTAATTCATGAGGGAATTGAAAAAGTGAAAGATATTATACGCGATCATTTCGTTTATCGCGATGAGGCAGAATTGGTAAAATCATCAATACGAAATAAAGGGAGTTATCGCGTAATCGATAAAGTGAGTGCTGTATTGAATGATAAGGCCGATTTACATGAAGTTAGTTTTACGAATTTGGGTATTAAGAAGGTTCCACTAAATGATGCCATCGTAAATGCGAATCCTAAATTATTGTCCGGTCAGGTTTGGTGCATTATTAATTTGTCCTATCAATTTTCAGAAGAGAGTGCTGGAATGCCCTGGAAAATCGAATCGCTAAAACCGATTCAGATTGCTAAGGTAGAACTGGAAGAATACCAAAAAGAAAGATCCAATTTCACGCGAGAAGAGTGGATGGATCTTCTGCTTCAAAGTATTGGCTTGGAACCTTCCAATTTTACATTCAGAGGAAAATTGATTCAGCTTGCCCGCTTAATACCGCATTGCGAGAATAATTATAATTACATCGAGCTGGGTCCAAAAGGAACCGGAAAATCTCACGTGTTCTCTGAACTCTCTCCTCATGGAGTACTCGTGTCAGGTGGTGACGTTTCAAAAGCAAATCTCTTCGTAAATAATACCGGAAATAAAATTGGACTGGTCGGATATTGGGATGTTGTTGCCTTCGATGAATTTGAGCAGAACGAAAACAAGAAAGTAGATGGTGATCTGGTGACCATAATGCAAAACTACATGGCGAACAAAAGTTTCAATCGCGGTAAAGATACTTTTGGATCTACTGCTTCACTGGCTTTTGTGGGTAATACCAAACATTCAGTACCATTCATGCTGGCAACCTCTACGTTGTTTGATTCCATTCCTAAGGGTTTCATGAAGTCAGCTTTCTTTGATCGTCTGCATCTCTACATTCCAGGCTGGGAGGTAAAAGTGTTAAAGGACAAAGTATTCACTTCTGACTATGGTTTTATCGTAGATTATCTGGCAGAGATATTGAAAGAACTCCGTAAGCATGATTTTTCTCTCATGTATAAAGATCTGGCTACGTTAGATGATAGTGTTACCACAAGGGATCGGGAAGCAATTGCAAAAACGTTTTCAGGCTTAGTGAAGATAATCCACCCGGATGGCAAGATGACCAAAAAGGAAATGTTTGAACTGTTGAATTTTGCTCTGGAAGGAAGGAAACGAATTAAAGATCAGATACTAAAAATTGACAGCGCCTCTTTTCAACCAACCTTGTTTAAGTACACGGACAAAGACACAGGCGAGATCCATGAAATTGAAACACTCGAAACAATAATTTATAATCAAACAAAAGCAGAAACTAAAGACGAGCCAAAGGGTTCAGACTCTGTAGTTGAAACCACCTTAGCGGAATTGCGTCCCAATCATATTAGCTTAAGAGATAACCAGACCGGCATATCCTACGATAAACTATTCGGTGCTTATTTGAAAGGAGCTACCGAGATCACCGTCACAGATCCGTACATACGCATGCCGTATCAAATGAAAAACTTTTTGGAATTCTGTTCGATGTTAATTAAAAACAAAGCCGCTGACGAAGAGATTAATCTAAAAGTTATTACATGGAATGAGTCTGATCAAATGCTAAAAGAAAGCCAAATCAATCTGGATGAGATTGCACAGTCGATTTTTGACTCTGGTATTACCTTAACCCATGAATTGAATCCCAACAAACATGATCGAAGCATTATAGCAAACAATGGTTGGAAAATTATATTGGGCAGAGGCTTGGATATTTTTCAAAAAATCGAGGGCCGCTTCAATATTGCAGATCTTAGTCAAGAGAAGCGCCAATGCAAGGATTGCGAAATTACAATCATTAGGAATTCCTAATAGCGTATCACTTGTAAAGAGAGTGCATAGCCTTAATTAATAAGGCAACTTCTTTTCGAAGTGTTTGCGGCTTCCTAATTTCAACACCTGCACCATAGCTGAGTAGAATAGACGTCAATTCGTAATTGATAATTACATGAAGGCGTATAACCATGCTTCCATCTTTGTTCTCCTTTACTATTGATTGGCTATGGTGTATAGGTTTGGTTAGAACATAATGGACAGATGCTTTATAAACCTTTATCTCAATATTTTCGGGCACAGCACCTCGCGGCACTGAAACACCAATAAGGGAATCAAAATAGTGCTCAGGGTCAAAAAGAGTATTCTCAACAAAGGCTGAGTCTGAGTTTTTGATTTTCTTAATCCTATCAAGAGCATAGTTATGAATGAAGTCTGAACCTTCTTCCCTACCAATCAGAAACCATCGGTTACGAAATTCTTTCAGTAAATAAGGATGCACCGTCTTTTCGGTAGCTTCCTTAAAACCAAACGGCTGGTAAAACAGCTTGACGGCAATCTTAGACTCTACAGCATCCATCAAATTGTCAAAATATTCCTTGCCCGAGGCGGTAGTATGTTTTTCAAATTGAACGATAGTGGGTTGATGATCCGTTTGGGTATGAATCTTATTCTCAAGTTTCCGAATGATGCCTTCTACTTCATCAGTCATTTGAAAATCCTGAACCTGTTTAAGCACCATGATGGCTTTCTTTAGGACAGCCACATCATCTTCATCCAAAGGAACGTTCTTAATGGAAAACTTTGATGTGTAATAGTAAAACTCGTCACCCTTCTCCGGCCGGTGTACCGGAGCATTTTTCTCTTCAATAAGGTGTTTAATATCCCTGAAAAGCGTGCGCTTATCAATGCCTTTGCCATCATCCGCCAGCTTATCATTGATATAACTCAGCAACTCTTCCTGGGTGCACTTCTTACGGTTAAAGAGTTCGTCCAGTATTTCAAGCCGCTTGAATTGGTTCTTGGTGGTAGTCATTTATAGACATTTTAACCTAAATTTAAGGGTATTTCTCTTAGTGACACATGGTGACACTAAGCAACCGTAATTTAGAACCTCGATTAAAATAAAAAAGTAACAAATGATGGAGATATTTTCGAAGCATATAACAAATTCGCAAAAAGGGTAAAATATATGGTTCTTATCAACTTAGGCTTAGCGCAATATTAATTACAGTATACCCTATACCCTCGTGATTTATGGATTACAAAGATTACAAAACAGCCTCTGAACGTCACTTGGAAACCTGCATCAAGTTGAAAGAAGTGGTTATTACTAATTATTTGAACAGACCATTGTTGTCCTCTGAACTAAAAAAGCAAAATGAAATTCTTGCTAATATTTACTATCTGTCTGGTTATGTCATTGAATGCATTTTACACTATGCCATAGTAGAATATGTAGTCAAAGTAGATACCGATTTCAGGAAAAAAGTAGCAAAAAGAAATGGTGGTAGTTTTGAGAATGTTAGTGTTCGAGATTTAAAGGTTCAAGACAACAACTGCAATGTTGGATATAATTATGGCAGATATACTTTATATCGTGCTGGCCATAGATTTCAAAGCAATGTTGATTTTTTCAATTATGGTAGTAAAATTAGTGGCATTGATTCAATACGAGCGCTTAACGGAAAAACAATACCGCAACAAAATGTAAGGGCTTTATTTTCAAAATGGAATGTTGGAGTTAGATACGGCAATTCCGAATTTCGAAATCTCAATACACCTAAAGACATTTTCGACTTTTTTGCATTCACTGAGGAAGTTCATTATGGTGTAACAAATTTAATACTACCAAATTATGCTTAGAATAATTGATAAGACAAATGAAATAGCAGTATTCTTGGATCAACAAGATCCTGCAATTTTAACGGACTACAGAATTGCCGTAAAAATAAATATGGAAATTGAGGTTCAACTTTTAGTTGAGCGTGAAAATATCATTTCAAAAAAGCTTGAATTAGAATTTCCTGAAATTGATAAAAATATCTTTGTCTCAGAAATACTAAAATCACACCTTGAATCTGATAAATATCTAAGTTGGTTGTTTGACCCAGCTATTAATAAATCGAAAGTTGATTTGGGGTTACGAAGAAGGCTGAATAACCTGATTGACATATTTGATAAAACTGAAAACAAACAGAATCTTCCAGTTATTACTACCTTTTACAGCTACAAAGGTGGAATGGGTCGTTCTACTACTTTAGCTGCATTCGCTTCATATTGTGCGAAAATTAGAAAGAAGAAAGTTGTAGTAGTTGATTGCGATTTTGAAGCACCTGGTTTTACAAACTATTTTGATTTAAATAATGAAATACTTTCTCAAAAGAACGGAATAGTTGAGTATTTATTGGACAAGCAATTTGTAAAAGAAACAAATGAAAAATTGGATATTCAGGCTAATTATTCATACAAAGTAGGTTACGAATATGTTGGTGAAGGTGAGATATATATTGTTCCTGCAGGAAACTTAAGTAATGAAGAAATTTCAGAAAACAATGCTTCAATTCATAGAAGTCACTATTTAGAAGGTTTATCTCGTTTGGATATCTCAAGCGTTGATAACATTGTAGAACAATTTGAAGATTTTATAAAAGATATTTCAGAACAACTTACCCCCGATATAATCCTTTTTGATTCAAGAACTGGTTTCAACGATGCGTTTGCAATACTGGCTCGATTATCTGAAATAATTATCGGGTTCTTTGGCAACAATCTTCAGACCCAAATAGGGTTAGAACAATTTCTAGACACTTTTGGAAATGCAAAGACTACCAAAAGTATATTCATTGTGAATTCTATTACAACAGGAGAAGAGTATTTAGACAGTTTCAAAAAGTTTGTTGCAGATTACATTTCTTTAAACCAAGAGAGATTCATATTAGATAATGACAATCTAATTTCAGGAAAAGATTTTAAAATCTACTCAGTTGAGAGAAACGAAACTTTGAGTAAAGTTGGAACCGCCTTTGCATTCAAAAAAGATGGCGTAACCCAAGCGTATGATGCAAATTTTGTCAATCTAATTCATAACTATCCGAAAGTCGCGATTATAAAGTAGCGGAAAAAGTTCAAACCTTTGAGGTATCTGAAATCTTAAAAGAATGAGCCTCTTCCGCAGAA